>JANORM010000046.1:0-35630 GCA_031415335.1 Sphingomonadales bacterium
CGACGCAATTGTCGCACGTACCCGCAGCGGCGGCGGCGAGATCGTTGGACTGCTGGGCAATGGCAGCGCTTATTACGCGCCCGCCACATCGGCGATTGCGATGGCCGAAAGCTTCCTGAAAGACAAAAAACGCTTGCTGCCATGCGCCGCAAACCTGACCGGACAATATGGCGTCAACGACCTGTATGTCGGCGTGCCTGTGGTAATCGGCGCAGGCGGCGTAGAACGCATTGTCGAGATCGAATTGAAAGCCGATGCCAAGGTAAACTTTGACGTATCCGTCGATGCGGTAAAGGAATTGCTGACGGCGTGTAAAGCGATTGAGCCGAGTTTGGCGTGAGAATAGTGATAGCATGTATTATGTTGGTATGCACGCTATCGGCTTGCAGTGACCGACTTAAATTTCGCAGCTTGAATAAAGGTCAAGAGGCTGCTGTACAGGCGTGCTTAAATTGGGTCGACGCTGCGTTTCCGAATTTGCCATGGCTCGAGTCTGGGACTGACAGGCTGTTCGTGTAAATGGGCGACCTAGGTCACGCTTCGCTAAGCCAATCGAGTAACGGTGACTTCGTGTTCAAATTTCCGAATGATGCCCGATACGCAAAGTTTCCAGATGCTTTTGTATGCAGAGGAAATTTGGAGCAACGCAAGATTTTAAGTTTTGTATCCCAGAAAACGACTGTGCGACCAGCAGACGGCCAAGTTTGGAGTTATTAAATGAGTATATTGATCAGCAAAAATACCAAGGTCATCACGCAAGGGATGACTGGCGCGACGGGTACATTCCATACCGAACAGGCGCTGGCTTATGGCACGCAGATGGTGGGCGGGGTAACGCCGGGCAAGGGCGGGACGACGCATATCGGCCTGCCAATGTTCAACACGGTGTTGGAGGCCAAGCAGACCACAGGCGCGGATGCCAGCGTGGTTTACGTACCGCCTCCGTTTGCTGCGGACTCGATACTTGAGGCGATTGACGCGGAGATCCCGCTGATCGTGTGTATCACAGAAGGCATTCCGGTACTCGACATGGTGCGGGTGAAACGCGCACTTTCGGGCAGCAAATCACGGCTGATCGGGCCAAATTGCCCGGGCGTCTTGACGCCAAATGAGTGCAAGATCGGCATCATGCCCGGCAGCATTTTTTCGGCAGGCAGCGTTGGCGTTGTGTCGCGTTCGGGCACGCTGACTTACGAAGCGGTTTTCCAAACCACCGCCGAAGGGCTTGGCCAAACGACAGCAGTCGGCATTGGCGGCGATCCCGTCAACGGCACCAACTTCATCGACATGCTGGAATTGTTCCTGGCCGATGAGGCGACCAAATCGATCATCTTGATCGGCGAAATTGGCGGCGACGCCGAAGAAATGGCCGCGCAATTCTTGATCGACGAAGCCAAAAAAGGCCGCAAGAAACCGATGGCTGGATTTATCGCGGGAATCTCTGCGCCTCCGGGTCGCCGCATGGGCCATGCGGGCGCGATCGTATCGGGCGGTAAAGGCGACGCGGAAAGCAAGATTGCGGCCATGCAGGCTGCGGGCATCAGGATGTCGGCATCACCAAGCGAGCTGGGGAAGACCCTGGTGGCTGAACTGAAGGGTTGAGATGAGGGGCAGCTTGACTCTTGGTGATACGCGTGCCCCGGCGAAGGCCGGGGTCCAGTTTGCACGCGTTGTTCCGCATCTTTGGACCCCGGCCCGCGCCGGGGCACGCGGTTGGTAAGATGGACCGGCACGGCTATGTTTATATCATGGCCAGCCGGAGAAACGGAACGGTTTATATTGGCTGCACCAGCAATCTTTCACAGCGTGTATGGCAACATAAGCAAGGGACAGCGGACGCCTTTACTAAAAAATGTGGTTGCAAGACATTGGTTTGGTATCAGCGATTTGAGAATATCCACGATGCAAGGCGGCGCGAAGTTCAAATGAAGGAATGGCAGCGCCCTTGGAAGTTGAAACGAATTGAAGAAATGAACCCAGATTGGAATGATCTTTACACATCATTGATTTGAAGGGCTGGACCCCGGCCTTCGCCGGGGCACACGAGGTATATTATGGGTATCGAGAACCAAGATTTTGAAACCGAAACCGAAGCTGGCCCCAGCTGGGCTCGGCCCAATTGGCCCTTGGGCAATACTGACGACCTAACCGGCGCCATGGATCCAACGCAAATGGCGGTGGAGATCAAGGCGGCGGCAAAGGCGGCGGGCAAACCAATTGCCGATACCGACGTTGCGGCGGCGTGCGGCGATTCAATCCGTGCCATGCTGCTGATCCGCACATACCGTGTGCGCGGACATCTGGCGGCCAATCTCGATCCGCTGGGCATGACCAAGCAAGAAATTCCCGCTGACTTGACCCCTGAATATCACGGTTTTGCGGGCGATGCGCAGGACCGCCGCGTATTTGTGGGCGGCAATCTGGGTCTGGAATGGACCACGGTACGCGAGCTGATCGAAACGCTACGCGCCAATTATTGCGGTACCGTTGGCCTTGAATATATGCACATATCCGACCTTGAAGAACGCCGTTTCCTGCAAGAACGGATGGAGGGCAAGGACGCCGCGATTGAATTTTCGCCCGAGGGCAAAAAGGCCATTCTGAGCAAAGTGATCGAAGCCGAGCAATACGAAAAATTCTTGGGCCGCAAATATGTCGGCACAAAACGCTTTGGTCTAGATGGCGGCGAATCGATGATTCCCGCGCTGGAAAGCATCATCAAATATGGCGGCCAATTGGGCGTGCGCGAAATCGTTTATGGCATGCCGCATCGCGGCCGCCTGAACGTATTGGCCAATGTGATGGGCAAGCCCTATCGCACCATATTCCACGAGTTTTCAGGCGGCAGCTCCAATCCCGATGATGTCGGCGGATCAGGCGATGTCAAATATCATCTGGGCACCAGCACCGACCGCGAATTTGACGGCATCAAAGTGCACATGAGCCTAGTTCCCAACCCGTCGCATTTGGAAGCGGTGAATCCGGTTGTCTTAGGCAAAGTTCGCGCCAACCAAACCGCGCGCGGCGATCTGGGCAAGCATGAACTCGTCCTGCCAGTATTGCTGCACGGCGACGCGGCGTTTGCGGGACAAGGCATCGTCTGGGAATGCCTCGGCTTTTCGGGGATACGCGGATATAATACCGGCGGTTGCATCCATTTCATCGTCAACAATCAGGTTGGTTTTACCACCAGCCCGCAATTCGCGCGCAGCTCACCCTATCCATCGGACGTGGCCAAAGGCGTGCAAGCGCCGATATTCCATGTCAACGGTGATGACCCAGAGGCCGTAACCTTTGCATGCAAAATGGCGATCGAATTTCGCCAGAAATTCCACCGCGACATCGTGATCGACATGTGGTGCTACCGCCGATTTGGCCACAACGAAGGCGACGAACCCAGTTTCACGCAGCCATTGATGTACAAAATCATCAAAGGCAAACCCGGCGTGAGCGAGGGATATGCCGCGCGGTTGCAAGCCGAGGGCGTGATTGACGGCGAATGGGCGGCTGGCCATGCTGCGCAGTTTGTCGCGTTGCTGGAAGAAGAGTTTACCGCCGGACAAAATTATAAAGCGAATGAAGCCGACTGGTTCGGAGGCCGCTGGGCGGGCCTGTCCAAACCCGCCGATTCCGAAACTGCGCGGCGCAACGTCGAAACGGGCATCCCCAAAAAGATGCTTGAAGGATTGGGCCGGACGTTAACAACCGTACCCCAGGGTCATAATATCCATCCGACCCTGAAACGCGTGCTCGACGCCAAAAAGGCAATGTTCGATTCGGGTGTGAACTTTGATTGGGCAACGGGCGAAGCGTTGGCATTTGGATCATTATTATCCGAAGGATTCGGGGTCCGATTATCGGGTCAGGATTCGGGACGTGGCACATTCAGCCACCGCCACGCGGTCTGGGTCGATCAAACCAATGAGAATAAATACATCCCGCTATCAACCATGCCGCACGGCCGGTTTGAAGTTTATGACAGTCCCTTATCCGAATTTGGTGTGCTGGGTTTTGAATATGGATTTGCAGGTGCCGAACCCAAATCATTGGTGATGTGGGAAGGGCAATTTGGCGATTTCGTCAACGGCGCGCAGACCATTATCGATCAGTTTATTGCATCGGGCGAAAGCAAGTGGCTGCGCGCCAACGGCCTCGTCATGTTGCTTCCCCACGGCTACGAAGGCCAGGGACCAGAACATAGTTCCGCGCGGCTCGAACGATTTTTGCAACTGTGCGCGGAGGATAATATCCAAGTAGCCAACTGTACAACGCCCGCGAACTATTTCCATCTGTTGCGCCGTCAAATGCAGCGGTCATTCCGCAAGCCTCTGGTGGTCATGACGCCAAAGTCTCTGTTGCGGCACAAGAGCGCGGTGTCGAGCATGGCGGATTTCATGGATGATAGCCATTTCATGCGCATCCTGTCCGATCCAAACGCCCCCACCGACGCCAATGTCGAACGGTTGGTGTTATGTTCCGGCAAGGTCAGCTATGACCTGATGGACGCGCGCGACAATGCAGGCGACAAGAATACTGCCATCGTGCGCATCGAACAGCTCTATCCATTCCCCGGCGAACCGCTTGTTGTCCGGTTGAAACGGATGACGAATTTGAAAGAAGTCATCTGGGCCCAGGAAGAGCCGAAAAATGCTGGCGCGTGGCCGTTTGCCGAACCATATTTGGAAGAATGCCTTGCCGCAGCAAAAATTGGACCACTGCGCGCGCGTTATGCGGGCCGCAACGCCAGCGCATCAACCGCCACGGGCCTGGCCAAACGTCACCAAGCCGAACAAGCCGCATTGGTCGCCGTCGCATTGGGCCATAATGTTCGCGCCGAAATCCGCCGTCAAAGAAAAGGGTAAGTCCCGATGAGCACCGAAGTTAAAGTCCCAGTTTTGGGAGAGTCCATCTCAGAGGCCACATTGGGCCAATGGCTGAAAAAACCCGGCGACGCGGTTGCGCTCGACGAACCGATTGCCAGTCTGGAAACCGACAAGGTGGCGGTTGAAGTCGGCGCGCCTGCCGCTGGCATCATGGGCGCGTATACCGTGCAAGAGGGCGATACTGTAAATGTGGGCGCGGTGATTGCGTCCATCGAAGCGAGCGCGGGAGCCATCGCGCCAGCGGCGGCCGCCGCTGCACCTGCACCAATTAAGACAGCGGAGGTGGTGGCTGCTATACCTGCGCCGACGATGCCCGATAATGTTGATCTCCCATTGTCGCCCACTGTGCGCCGGTTGGTGTTGGAGCTTGCCATTGACCCATCGAAAATAAGGGGCACAGGCAAGGACGGGCGCCTAACCAAGGAAGACGTAATCGCCGCCGCAAAGGGCGCGCCGGAAGCTGACGCCACGATTTCTGGCGCAGCGATTGTCGTTGCTGATGCACCCGCCGCCAATAATCGCGGCGAAGAACGTGTTCGTATGACCCGCCTGCGCCAAACCGTCGCCAAGCGTTTGAAATTGGCGCAAGAAACCGCTGCATTGCTGACCACATTTAACGATGTCGATATGTCAGCGGTTATTGAGGCACGGGCAAAATATAAGGACCTGTTTGAAAAAAAGCATGGCGTCCGTTTGGGCTTCATGGGCTTTTTCACCAAGGCTGTGGCGTTGGCCGCGCGCGATGTGCCAGCGGTAAATGCGCAGATACAGGGCCCAGAAGGTAATCAGGAAATCGTCTATTTCAACTATCTCGACGTATCGGTCGCGGTCAGCGCGCCCAATGGCTTGGTTGTTCCTGTCGTGCGTAATGCGGACGCAATGTCCTTCGCAGAAATAGAAAAAGCCATTGGTGATTTTGGTGCCAAGGCCAAGGCTGGCACGATGACCATGGCGGACATGGAGGGCGGAACATTCACGATCAGCAACGGCGGCGTGTTCGGATCGCTCATGTCCACCCCGATCATAAACCCACCACAGTCCGCCGTATTGGGCCTGCACCGCATTGAGGACCGCCCTGTCGCGGTAAACGGCCAAGTTGTGATCCGCCCGATGATGTATCTGGCGCTAAGCTACGACCACCGCCTAATCGACGGCCGTGAGGCAGTGACATTCCTTAAGATCATTAAGGAAGCGATTGAAGACCCAACCCGGTTGCTGATCGACCTATAAGGACTCCAGACTTATGACTGACATTCCATACGACCTTATCGTTATTGGCGCTGGACCCGGCGGATATGTTGCCGCGATCCGTGCCGCGCAATTGGGCCTGAAAACCGCTTGCGTTGAGGCGCGGGAAACACTGGGCGGTACGTGTTTGAATGTCGGGTGTATACCGTCCAAGGCCATGCTGAATGCTTCGGAACTATATCATGAAGCGCAATCGGGAGCGCTGGCGAAATTCGGGATTGATTTTAGCGGTGTGTCGCTGAACCTCGATCAAATGCATGCGGAAAAGGCCAAGGCCGTGACCGAGCTAACCGGCGGGATCGAGTTTCTGTTTAAGAAGAACAAGGTTGATTGGATCAAAGGCCACGCGGCGTTCACATCGCCCACTACTATCGAAGTGGCTGGCCAAAGCTATACCGCAAAGAATATCATGATCGCCACCGGATCATCGGTTACGCCGTTACCCGGCGTTGAGATTGACCAAAAGGTGATCGTCGATTCGACTGGTGCGCTGGCATTGCCCAAAGTGCCTAAACATATGGTCGTCATTGGCGGCGGTGTGATCGGGCTGGAATTGGGCAGCGTATGGCTAAGGCTGGGTGCGCAAGTCACCGTTGTAGAGTATCTTGATCAATTGTTGCCCGGAATGGACGGCGAGGTGCGCAAGGAATCCGCGAAGATTTTCAAGAAGCAGGGCTTCAATATCCGCACCAGCACCAAGGTGACAGGCGCAAGCGTTAAGGGTGGTACGGCGATATTGACCGTCGAACCCGCCGCTGGAGGCGCAGCTGAAACGATTGAGGCGGATTGCGTCTTGGTCGCCATTGGCCGCCGTCCAAACACCGGCGGACTGGCGCTTGATAAAGCAGGTCTGACCTTGAACAAACGCGGGCAGATCGACATCGGCCATGATTTCCAGACAAGCGTGCCCGGGATCTATGCCATTGGCGATGTCTGCCCTGGGCCAATGCTGGCGCACAAGGCAGAGGATGAAGGCATTGCTGCGGCGGAATTTGCCGCGGGGTTAACTGGAATCGTCAACCATGACGTCATCCCCGGCGTCGTTTATACCTATCCTGAAATCGCCAGCGTTGGCCTGACCGAGGAAGAGGCTAGAGTCAAAACGGCAGAGAACGGCGGAGACATAAAGGTCGGCAAATTCCCGATGATGGCCAACAGCCGCGCCAAAACCAACCGCACGACAGACGGATTTGTCAAAGTGATCGCCGACGCCAAAACCGACCGCGTGTTGGGCGTGCATATTATCGCCAGCATCGCAGGGGCCATGATCGCCGAGGCCGCGCTCGCGATGGAATTCGGCGCAACATCCGAAGACATCGCCTATACCTGCCACGCCCACCCCACACATGCTGAGGCCCTAAAAGAAGCAGCGATGGCGGTAACGGGTAAGCCGATCCATATGTGAATGTGGCCATATCAGCGATACAGAGATTAACGTTTGCAACGTTGCTATTCAGCCCGGTTGCTTTGGGTATTATATTCATGGCGGCATACGGCGCGCCCCAAACTTATACAGTCAGCAATGCCGGTGCGGGGATTGCGATATTGGTTGGCATATTGTTCGTGCCAAAGGCGCGATACCTGCAATTGCCGGCCATCACTCCAATTGTTGTTTCAGCAGTTATTCTGGCGTTATTTGCGGCCACATTTGCAGGGCCCAGTGTGGACGGTATAAGTCGTTGGATCGGGCTTGGACCGCTAAACCTTCATGCGGGTATATTGCTTTTGCCAACATTGTTGGTCATTTTGCCGGGGCTTAACGCACGCTTGGCTTGCGGGGTTATTTTGGTTGCGGCTTCATTATTTGCCCTGCAACCCGACTTCGCGAGCGTGTTTGCGCTTTTCGCCTCCACTTTGGTCTGCTTCATCCTAACGCGAAACCGCTGGGCGTTCGTAGCATTGCTAGGCACATGCGTTGCTCTTGCCCTGACCCTTTTGAAGACGGACGATCTTGCACCCGTTTCATTCGTGGAAACAGTGGTTCAAGATGCTTTCCTGCGGCATCCACTTATCTCTATTGGTATGATATTATCGGTTGCTATGGCAGCTGCTGCCCCGACACTCTCACTTTCCAGCAGGACGGCGGCATCGGCAGCAAGGTCATTGGGGTGGTCCGCTTGCCTTATTGGCTATTTTCTTGCTTCGCTCATTGGAGATTATCCTACGCCGTTATTGGGTTACGGCGTATCTTCGATACTTGGATTTGGGTGCGCTTGCATATTGTTGATTCAGGCAGAAGATGTTGGCAATTTGAGGTCTTCCTTATCATAAGGTCGTGATTAGTAAGAAAGTACCTAAATTCTATGACCGCGCAACTTGCCCCTGCTTTGATCGCATATCTTGACTTGTTTGGCATCGCCGTATTCGCCGCGTCGGGCGCGCTCGCCGCTGCGCAGCGAAAACAGACTCTCGTTACCTTCTCCTTTTTTGCGCTGGTCACGGGCGTCGGCGGCGGGACGGTGCGGGATTTGTTGATCGGCGCCCCGGTATTTTGGATACAGGATTGGCGATTTGCGGCTACCTGCCTCGTCACCGCCGGATTGGTTTGGGTCACGCCAAGGAGTTTTTGGAGCGCCCGGGCATTGGATTGGTTCGATGCCATCGGCATCGCAATCTATGCGGTATTCGGCACATGGAAATCGCTCACTTTGGGCGTGCCGCTCGTCCCCGCAATGATGATGGGGGTCATTACCGCCTGTGTCGGCGGAATCATCCGTGACATGTTGGCAGGTGAGCCCTCTATCCTGCTCAAACCTGAAATTTACGTGACTGCAGCGGCGCTTGCTTCGGGCCTATTTGGATTGCTGCTCTGGCTTGCGATGCCCATAATCGCGGCAGCCATCATCAGCGCAGCGGCAGGGTTCGCCTTACGCGCAATGGCAATAACGAAGGGTTGGGCAATCCCATCCTATCGCGGCTAACCGCGCATCGCGCCGCTGCGGTGCACAGGGATTAGATACAGGATGATAAACAGTGTATTTGAAACTGCGTTCATCCAATAACCGGTTGCAACCGAGATATAAGAGTCCACGGCATACCAAATCAATGCGACCACGGTAATGCTCCGCCATATTCGCGGCGCATCGGCACGTTCTAATAAATGAGCCGCCTGAAAAGCAACATATAACGTCATGCCCCAACCCATGGTTACCGCGCCCATCAATCCGATGCTGAAACGGTGAAGCAAATCCATAGTGTCAGGCAGAGGATTTTGAAACAATTCAAACACCATACGCGCCAAGCCA
Source organism: Sphingomonadales bacterium (assembly GCA_031415335.1). Classification (GTDB taxonomy): domain Bacteria; phylum Pseudomonadota; class Alphaproteobacteria; order Sphingomonadales; family Sphingomonadaceae; genus Sphingorhabdus_B. The sequence goes on from JANORM010000046.1 coordinate 9,377, forward strand.
TCGGTCGGTGCAAATGCCGCCAGCGCAAGTATTGCACCAAACAGAGCTACAGCTAAACTCCAAATATTCAGCCATTTTTTCCAAAAACCAGTCATCTTACCGCCTCCCTATCTTTATTGTGTAGCACTTGCTACATTATTGTAGCAGGCGCTACAAGGACAAATGAATAAATTAAATGATCGCCGCACCGCAATCCTTGACCAATTGGCCGATCATGTTTTGGAACATGGCTTGATCGCGTCGAGCTTAAGGGCACTTGCCAAAGCCGCCGATACCAGCGACCGAATGCTCCTCTATTACTTTAAGGACAAACCGGAAATTATTGCGGCCACCATCGAGGTGGTTGCGGCGCGGATGGTTTTGCGGATGAACGACATGGCGTCGCAGCAGCCCTTGGCGCTCGATGCGCTGGTCTGTCATTTATCCGCCGTTCTATCGAATGCCGAATTTCGCCCCTATAACCGGCTATGGCTCGAAATCGCGAGTATGGCCGCCCGCTGTGATCCATTTTACGAGCAAGTTGGCGAAGTCATTGGGCGGGGATTTTTGGTTTGGGGAGCGGCGCAGCTTATCTCAGAAGATACAGCAACGCACGAACGCGATGCAGCGAAATTGCTAATCATGATCGAAGGCGTCATATTTTTGAACAGCATTGGGTTAAGTGATGTTGTCGATTGTGCCATTGGCAGCGCGCAGACATCCGTCTAATGCGCTAACCGCAACGTCGGTTTGCACGGCAATATTGAGAGGACTCGGTGATTATGCGGCATCAATACCGAAAACTCCTGCGTTGGCACATTTGGTTGGGTTGGCTTATTGGGGTACCGTTAATATTGTGGACGGCATCGGGCCTGTTCATGGCAGTGCGGCCCATTGATGACGTGCGCGGAACGAATTTGATCCGTGTGCCGCAACCATTGACAATCAATACGCCCGTTGCGCCCTTTTTAGGCGGGCGGCCCGTTGAAAAACTAACGCTTGAGCAACGCGCTGGCGGCGCTGTCTGGATTATCCAGTTTATAGACGGCGGTGCCCGCCGAGCGCGAGCGTCCGATGGCACATTAATGCCGGCAATATCTGCACTCGAGGCCGCAACACTCGCAAATGCCTATTATCAGGGTGATGCCAAGCCCGCATCATTTAAGCGGTTTTCGGCTGATAACGCACCCTTAGATCTTCGGAAGGCGCGGCCATCCTGGCAAGTGGCTTATGCAGATGGCACGCATCTGTACATTGATGCCGACAGCGGAGCAAAACTGGCCATTCGCACGCGGTATTGGCGGGTTTATGATTTTATGTGGGGGTTGCACATCATGGATTTGCAAACCCGTGAAAATACCAGCCACGTAACCCTCATCGGATTCGCAGCGGCCGCATTAATGGCTTTACTCATGGCGTTCTGGATGATGATCCTGCGGCAAAAATCAAAATCACGCAGGCGTTAATGGTCGGCAATCATCAACCGCGATCATCCTTTGGCGATCCCATTACGATATAAGAGATAATACTGGCCACTTGCGGTACTGTGCCCAGAACCTCGGTATGAAAATGCTTATACGCCGAAAGGTCTCGTGCTTCTACACGTAGCAGATATTCAACCGTTCCCGTGACATTATGACATTCGCGTACCTCGCGGGCTTCGGCCATCGCCGCTTCAAATCCCGTTTGATCGGCCTTGGTGTGCTTTGATAAGCCAACCAGCACATAAGCGACAAAATTATTGCCCAGCGCCACCGGATTGATCACCGCGCGATAGCCTAAAATGACACCTTTGCGTTCCAGATCCTGAACGCGCCGTAAGCAGGCCGAGGGCGACAAGCCAACCTTATCAGCCAAATCGATGTTACTGATTCGGCCGTCGTGACTTAGTTCACGCAATATATTAGCACTTATGGCGTCAAAATCGGTCATTAGTTGCCAATATGATGTGGATATATGCAATAACGCAAGCACATTCGGCACAAATTCGGCTAAAATATGCAAATGATTTCCGCTGAAGTTCTTACCGCCCTTGTGATCTTTGCTTTCGTTTCCTCGATAACACCGGGGCCCAACAATCTGATGTTGATGACGTCGGGCATTAATTTCGGTCTAAAACAAACCATACCCCATATGCTGGGCGTATCAGTTGGCTTTACGTTGATGATTGCGCTCATTGGACTTGGCGTCATGCAGATCATTGAGGCTATCCCCGGCTCTACCATGATTATTACAGTCATCAGCGGACTTTACTTGCTCTACATGGCATGGAAGATTGCGACGACAAATACCTCCCCCGCTGACAGTGGCTCATCTGCCGCCACATCAAAGCCTTTTACATTTCTCCAGGCTGCGTTGTTTCAATGGGTAAACCCCAAGGCTTGGACAATGGCGTTGACGGCTATCTCGGCTTACGCGCCCAAATCCCATGGCTGGATGGGAGTGATGCTGGTAGCGGGTATATTTGGCATTATCAACCTGCCCAGCACGGGCACTTGGGCGCTAATGGGCGCAAAGCTGAGCAGGTTTCTGGCCGATCCGGTTCGGTTGCGTGTATTTAACATCATCGCTGCACTATTGTTGGTAGCATCACTCTATCCGATGGTGATGGAGTTGGCCGCTGCTTAACGATAGCGTCCGGGAAACAATCTTTTCAGATTGGCAACCTTTGGTGCATCCCACGCCTGAATATATCCATGGTTGGGGTTTTTTGCCATAAAGTCCTGATGATAGGCCTCTGCAGGATAGAAAGTACCGGTTTCTAACTTCGTTACGGGTTTTTTGCCCCACGGGCTATTTACCGATAACTGAGCCAAATAGGCCTTGGCAGCTTTATTTTGCAACGGGGTTATTGGATAAATCGCGTTGCGATATTGCGGACCTGTATCTGGACCTTGGCGGTTGAGCTGTGTTGGATCCAGCGCGACGGAGAAGAATATCTGCATCAGCGCATTATAGCTGATGATTTTTGGATCATAATATATCCGCACCGCTTCGCTATGTCCTGTCTGGCCCGAACTCACCAAATCATAATCTGCGGTTGCTTTCGTGCCGCCGGCATAGCCAGATTCGACACGGGTCACGCCTTTGACGCGTTCAAAAACACCTTCAACGCCCCAAAAACATCCACCAGCGAAAATTGCGATCTGACGGCCAGCAGGTTCTTGTATTGCCAGCTTTGGCGCAGGAATTGCGATTCCTTCGCGCGCTTGCGCCGCCGGAAATGACAAAGAAAATCCTGAGCTATAAGCGCCCAACACAAGTAACGTAGGCGCTATTGTCATGGCCGCAGCAAGCAATGGCAAGGAAGGTTTTGATTTCCCAAATGGCTGCGCTGCTAAATTCGGCTGGATGCGTCTTTCATTTGGCGAGACATTATCTGGCGTTGATAGCAACTTTTTGGTCATAATCTGGCGTCTCCACCGTTACCGATTTTGCCATTTCATTTCTGTCGCCTGCCGCGGCCGGTTTAATGACCGCCATGCCTGCCATACCAAGCGCGAATCCACCCGCAAGGCTCCAAAACAAATCTGATTTCGCAAATCTAAAATAACGGTCCATGTTTAATTCCGGTTCTAATCGCCAGTTCGCAAGGGGCCGAGCGTTGGTTACACACGGTCTTGATAACCTTTCTTGTCCTAGCAACGGTTAAGCCGGGCTTAACAGACGGATAAACCCGTCATTTTGCGGTCAAGTGAGTGCTGCACACGCCGACTGGATGCGGGTGCAGGCTTCTTTTAGAATTTCATTCGACGTTGCATAACTGATACGGAAACCCGGCGATAGGCCAAACGCACCGCCATGGACGGCTGCCACCTGCCAATCATCGAGAAAATAATTAATCAGGTCTTCGTCGGTCTCGATCTTTTTACCTTTGGGGGTGGTTTTACCCATCACGCCGCTGGCATCGGGATAGACATAAAACGCGCCTTCGGGTGTTGGGCAAACTAGGCCAGGGGCATCGTTTAACATTGCCACCACCAGATCGCGGCGATCCTTAAATGCGGCGTTGCGCTCCCGCAAAAATTCTTGCGGCCCAGTTAATGCCGCCAAGGTTGCATATTGACTGATCGAGCATGGGTTGCTTGTCGATTGCGATTGCAGGCTGGAAATCGCCTTAATCAACCATTCCGGCCCCGCTGCATAGCCAATGCGCCAACCGGTCATTGCATAGGCTTTTGATGCGCCGTTCATGGTCAGCGTGCGATCATATAATTCAGGGCAAACCTGGGCAATCGTCGCAAAAGGTGTCTCGGCATACCAGATATGCTCGTACATATCGTCGGTTAGAATCAATACATGCGGATGTTTCAGCAGCACCGCCGCCAACGCGCTCAACTCCGCAGCGCTATATGCGGCTCCGGTTGGGTTCGACGGCGAATTGATGATGAGCCAGCGGGTTTTGGGTGTAATCGCCGCCGCCAATTGCTTGGGCGTCATTTTATAGTTTTGCTCGGCACTGGCATGTACAATTACCGGGGTACCGCCTGCGAATTGCACAATATCGGGATAACTTACCCAATATGGCGCTGGGATAATCACTTCATCCCCCGTATCCACCGTCGCCACCAGCGCGTTGAATAATGTGTGTTTTCCGCCCGCATTCACGGTAATTTGCTTGGGGCTATATTCGAGGCCATTGTCCCGTTTGAATTTAGCGGCGATCGCGGCTTTCAACGGTGCTATGCCGTCAACCGCCGTATATTTGGTCTGACCGTCACGGATCGCTTTTATCGCGGCGTCCTTTACAAAATCAGGCGTGTCAAAATCAGGCTCGCCCGCTGAAAGACCGATTACATCAATGCCCTGCGCCTTTAGGTCAAGCACGCGCCCCGACATGGCCAAGGTAGCGGATGGAGCGATGCGGCCAAGGGCGGCAGACAGGTGGCTGATTGTGGGCATGAAAATGACGGGCTTTCGGGCAAGAAGGTTTGTTGAAATTACGCCGCCGCTCCTAATGAATGTCGGTTTATTTCGCAACCGCTTTAGGTGTGAGTTTTGCGGGGATTAATCCGCGAAGGCTGTTGCCCAGCAGAAATCCGCCCGCTAAATCTTCAAGGCGCAGCGATGCCTCGGTCGCGCGTCCTTCCTCGATCAATTCGCGGCGCAATACGGACGGCAACAATCCGTGCGTCAATCGGGGTGTTAGCAATATTCCGTCGCGCTCGGCAAATATGGCGGTGAAACTGCCTTCGGTTAAAAACCCATCGGAGCCGATGAACACCACTTCGTCGGCATTCCCTGCCAATTTGCGCGCATCGTCGTAAAACGCCCTGTTGCTGGTTTTGTGCGACAAACGAAAATCATCGAAGGCCACAGGCATGGGAACGGCTGCCACCTTCCAAATTGCAGACGGTGGTTCTGGAACGCTTCTTACTTCAATCGCTATAGCACCGCTTTTTGCGCATAACAGCCGGACTTTGCAGGCGGCCTCTAGATGAAACGTGACGGCATGGAGTTGATTGCGGACAGCGTGACGGTCAAATTCAAATCCAAATAGCTGCGCGCTTTCCTTCATGCGCTCCAAATGTAGTTCAAGCCGCAACAACCCTGCCATCGGTTCAAACCGCATTGTTTCAATCAAGTCGAATCCATAGCTGTTGCTGCCAGTCATCCGTGCAAATTCCCCCTTGGCCAAGCATTCGGCCCATTCGTCGTCCATTTGCGAGTCCGCGACAACACCTGATCCCAACCCCAATGAAACCTGCTTCGTTGTTTCATTCAAGCGAAATGTGCGGATAGCAACGTTAAACGCCGCGCTGCCGTCGACATCGATCCGGCCGATTGATCCACAATATAACTGCCGTGGTGATTGCTCCAATGCGCCAATAATCTGCATCGCCCTAATTTTCGGTGCGCCCGTGATCGAACCACACGGAAAAATCGCCTCGATTACGTCAGTAGCGCTAAGATGTTTTGCAAGCAGCGCAGTTACGGTCGAGGTCATCTGATGCACGGTAGGATACGTTTCGACGCGAAAAAGATCAGGTACTTGCACGCTCCCCGGTATGGACACCCGCGACAAATCATTGCGCAACAGATCGACGATCATCAGGTTCTCGGCGCGTTGTTTCGGATCATTGCGCAAATTTTCCGCTGCCGCCGCGTCCTGCGATGGATCAAGCATCCTGGCCGCCGTGCCCTTCATTGGCCGGGCCGTTACGCGGCCTTCCTTTAGCGCGAAGAAAAGTTCCGGCGAAAATGACAGGTGCCATTGTTGTCCGGTCCAAACAATCCCACCATAACCCGCCGCCGCGCGCGGCCGGATCGCCGCATATAATGCCAACGGATTTCCCACATATTTCGCTAGCGCTCGAAATGTCAGATTGGCCTGGTAAATATCACCTGCAAGAATATATTCCTGCACCGCAGCGAACGCCTTTGCGTATTCACTTTGGCTGATTTCCGGCGTTAACGGCGACAGCCAAGCGCCAGCGGGATCGGGCAATAATGAAGGCATCACCTCACCGTCAATCTCTGTATATTCGTCAAAAATGCCAAACCAAGCTAAGGGTGCGTCGATTGTGGCGGTGTCCAAGTTCACACCCGTTTCAAATGCAAAACCCGCCTCATAGGCAAAATATCCCGCAGCATGCTGGCCCTCAAACTGCGCCTTGCGCAGCCCAGCCATTAGGGCGGGAATTTCTATCAGATTATGTGCAACCAATTGGCGGCTGGGCGTTTGGTACAGCCGCGCCGGAGCGGCTTCATGCGGGCGGGCATCGTCTAGTAGGACAAACGGGGTATCGGCGCAAATCATCTCACGCTGCTATAACGACTTTATGGATTAGGTGAAGTGCATCGGTTTAGCGCACGCAAAAATGGCGCGCAATTGCGCTAAATTCCGGCATACCATTGATAGTCCGCCACATCCTCCCAATAACCGCCCTTGCCCTTGCCAAAGGCGGCCAAGCTGCTGACTGCCTCAATCCGCATGACGAACTTCGCGTGTTTATATCCCAGCTGCCGCTCAACACGCAAACGTATGGGCGCGCCATGGCGTTCGGGTAGCGGGCCACCATTCATGCCCCAAGCCAAAATTGTTTGCGGATGAAATCCATCGATCAAATCAATCGATTCATAATATGGATCAGCACCAAAATTGTCAGCGCAATGAAACACCAGATAGCGAGCCTTTTCGGAAAGGCGGGCCTGTTGCAGCAACAACCGCAGCGGCGTTCCGCGCCATTTGCCAATTGCGCTCCACCCCTCAACACAATCGTGCCGCGTGATTTGTTCGCGTGACGGCATAGCCTTTAACTGTGCCAACGAAACCGAGATTGGATTGGCCACTAAACCATCAATCCGCAACGCCCAATTGGCAAAGCCCTGAGCCTTATGCTGAATATATTCGGCGGTATCGCCTGTTTGCGATCCATTGGGTTTAAATATGGGAGATATGTCGGCTCCGGAAAACTCACGCACCAACCCTGCGCGATCAGTGATGAGCCGCTGCGCAGCCATGTTCAGTGGTTCTGCGCTTTTCAGCAATCCACGAAATATATTATTTTCACTCAACACATCACATCCCGACAGCATCAAACCGCCTGCTCCGGCCGCAAAGCCCTGCAACAGCTTGCGCCGCGGCAGATATATTAAATCTGTGTCCGTCATTGCGGTTGCTCCTCGGCCAAATCTCCCGAAACGCGCTTGCCAGGCAAGCGGAACCGCCCAGTGATGATCGAGCGGACCTCGTTAATTGGGCCAGCAAGAATGACCATCGCCATATGCACGAAGAAGAAGGCGACTAAGGCAAACGCCACGATGAAATGGATCGACCGCGCCGATTGGCGGCCACCGAACAGGTCAAACAACCACGGCCACGCGGCACCCATCCCCGGCGACATTGTCAGGCCGGTAAATATCATCAGCGGGATCAGGATAAAGATGACACCGACATAGCTTAATTTCTGCAATATCCCGTAATGCAGCGCCTCGGCGCCTTGTGGAAATCGCAGCTGCGCATGTTCCTTTATATCGTGCCAAATATTACGCGGCGACCACTGTGTCAGTTTAATGTGCAAGTCTTTGAATATATGTCCGTTCCATAACGAACGCAGCATGTAGAACAATAATGCCAATGACAAGATCCAAGCAAAGGCGAAATGCCAAAGCCGCGCTGTAGAGAGATTGTAGTTTGACGGTATCGTCGCCCAATATGGAAAAGCGCGCTCCTTCGCCTGACCATCGCCATCCACATAATTGCCCAATATGCCTGCAGTGTTTATTTTAGCATCGCCAAGCTGCACATAGCCCGCGCCGCGTTCTGCCCCAATTACGAGCCAGGCCTTGTCCGCGTCCGCGCCCTTTTGCCCCCAATATAGCCGAGGATGCGCGTTGAATATCATCAGGCCGCTCATCAACAAAATCAGCAGCGCCAGCGCGTTAACCCAATGCCAAATGCGGGTAGAGCGCCGATGGCGGATAACCACCTCGCCGGGTTGCGCCTCAGCAATTTGCATATCCTGCACTGATTCGTCGGCGACCATATAACTCTGCCTATTGTTAATCTCGCGTCTGTTTCAGAGCTTACGGCAAATATGTTACATAATGAAATAGAAACTTGGCCGCGCAGATTACACCAGAGCGGACATTTAATTGAATCAAATGTCCGCTCTAAATTTTTGTTGTCGCTTGATTTAGGGACAAAAACCGGTTCCCACTTTTCGTCATCGCGCTCTAAGGGCCTGGCACCCCTGCGGCAGCAATGCGGGCGATGGATTTTGCGATCACAATACCCAATTCGGCCACAGGCTTACCGCTGGACAGTTCGGCGATTTGGGCTAGCCGAGGATCAACGCCCACAATGTTGGCGGCCAAAGCGCCGATATGGATTGAATATTTGCCATAAGGTATGCTTTCAAACAAGAAATAGCCGTCATATTCGCTGCGTACCGATTTGATGATATTACCGTTTTTATCCAACAATTCGATGTCAACTCCCGTAACCGGTTTGCCGTCATCGCGTTGCAACGTACCGCTAATTTCGCCCGCCGAAACAAGCGGAAGTTCAACGATTTGTGGTATTCCAGGACGCGGAACAACGACAATACCAGGATGCGCTGGTTGAATGAATGGATCGGGCAAAGAACTTGCGTCGATACCTATCAAAATAGGTTTGAATGGCTGTAAATTATCAATGAAGCTCGCTCCCCTGGCATCGGTCGGAGGGCCTTGACCGCTCAAGCCTGCGGTAATCTCCACCGCCTTTTCGGTTGGTTCATCATCTTGCTTGATGCCATCACCATTGCGGTCGTGATATACGACTGCCAAGACCTGCCCCGATGATGCAAGCTTGTCCGATGCGATGCGGAAACCCCCGCGTGGATCAGGACCGATGCTAAAGGCAAGATTAAGCCCCGCCGCCATGGCTCCATCGGTTGCGCCCTCAACCTGTCCAGTTAATGCGAATTTTTTGAACTTGCGAGTGTAACCAAGGCCAAATCGGCCTCGCGATTCTTGCGGGCTATAACCAAAGTCGGCGCGCCACTCGGCCTTTTCTGATGTCCGCAGCTCAGCAGTTAATGTTGTATCGCGAAACCCCTTGGCACCGCTTAATGCAAACCGCGTTTCACCGCGCAACCGGACTTGGCCTAACCGCCCGCTTAACCGTACTGATGCCTCAACATTGGCGGGTGATGTGTGGTTATTGGATTGGTTCTGCTCCTGCCAAACTATTCCCGTTGCAACATTTAACCTATTGATATTAAACGATGTATGTGCCGACGCCTCTATGGCAGAACGCCCGTTTGTAAATATCTGATACTCGGCCTCTGCGCGGATGGGCAAGTTTGCTTTGCCTATGCGAATATTCTGATCCACCGAAAAAGCGAAGGATTGCCGCAAATCGCGCGCATAGCGTTCGGATTGATAACCATTACGCAGCATCGCCGCCTCTGCACTAAACCGTGTTTCGCCAATTTGCCCTAATGCTTGTAGCCGCCCTGCATAGCCCCCCCGCAAATCACTCGCGCCAGTAAGCTCTATCAACGCCGGCCCGAGCGAACGCCGGATTGCGCCCTCCAGAAAGTGAAGCCGCTCGCCGCCGAATACGACACTGCTGAACGATGCTGCTAACGATGTGCGTGCATTAATTCCTCGCTCTACGCCAAAACCACCGCGCCATCCCTGACTGCTGCCAATATTGCGCCGAACAAACTCAATCAGATCGCGGCCACTTTCCAATATCCCCGCCCAATAATAGGTTTCTTTCGGAGGTATCGAGTCCAGGCCAACCGGTATCAATTTCACATCGCGCCGAATTTGCCCCTGCGGCCCATATAACACAACCTCCATTCGGTTTTGTCCGAAAAGCAATGGTATATCCAAAAACTCATACCGTCCGTCACCTCGGCTTTGCGCAAAACCCAGCAACTGATCGTTGCGGTAAAGCTCTGCGTCCCAGCCATCAGGCAATTCGCCGCGAAAACTAGTGCGATCAAAATTTTCGGGGCGTTCAACGGGCCGATTGGTCAAATATGCGCCGCGGCCAATACCACTATTTGCACCCAGCGACGTTGATTCAGTCGCTACATCACCCAATGCAAAATGCGTCGCCCGCAACGGCCCTAATAATTTAGCACCTGGATCAGTACGATAGGCCTTGATCCGTAACGTCTCTGGTACGGCCGCACGGTTTGAGGATAACCGCGCATCGAACGACGCGCCTGCGACTTCCCCACTCGCAAAAATTTCATACCGCGCATCAAAAGTTGCGCCGCGCAATTTATTTTTCTGCACGCCGGTTGACGCCAAAACGTCAACGGACGGCGTGCGCCACAATTGATATGCTTCCCCGCCTTGCGGCAATTTTGCTAAATCAAATTTGACTTTTGGTTTTAATTTGCCCGCGCGCTCTTTACGTTCTTCAGCCAGTTCAAACGGCAATTTCGCATCAGATTTCAGCACTAAAACCGAATTGGTCAAATCAGGGATCACATCGACCGCAAGCCAATTGGAAAGTGCTTTCGTACTTACGCACCATCCTTCTGGCGTATCATAAATATCTGTAGCCGCCAGATTTGTTGATTTGTTCATGATTTGTACTATGCTTTGGTCGCGGTCGATGGTGATCGTGCGGCTTTCTGCAAACAACCAGCCGGTTGCGCGGCGCGACTTTTTGTCAAGACGCATGGGTATGTCGAGCGCAATAATAGTATCGGCCAAATCGACGCAGACACCGCCCGGCGTTTGATACCCGCGCACGCCGTCGCCGACGCGCCATTTGCCGGAGCGCACGTCAAGTAATAACGAATCGTCGTCATTTGCCGTCCACGCCGATGCGGCAAGGGCAGGCGCGGAAGGAATTAAATGAGCGCCAACCGATAATGCCGCAACGGCGATTATCTTACGCAAGATGTTTGGGAAATTGGCCACGGCGGCTCGGTCGGTGCGAAGTCGCAGGTCCGATTAAGGCAGTTCGGCTTTTACGTCTGCAATCAATCCGCCGCCGGCCTCAGCGGTTTGGTGATATGCAACCGTAATCGGGCCATGCAGCTGCGCTGCGGCTTCTTCACTGATCGGTAAGGTGACGAGCCGTTCACTGGTTTCTGGATATATCGCAATGCCCTTTGACGACCATAAGGGCTGCGCCAATCCCGGCTTTGAAATGAACACATTGCCATAAACCGACCTGTCACCCTGGCGCGTCATGTCGAACGCCAACATTGAGCGACCGTTGTCACGAATCACGCGCGGGTTTGCGATCGCTGCCTTGGCATTCAGACTGCCTTTGCGAATGATCAGCGGGATTGTAACGCCGTAAATGGGTACAATCTTGATCTGCACTCCTTCGGATTGTTCAGCGGGCGCACTCGCCGCCGCAACTTTTGGGATAGCGCGGAACAATAAATGGACCCGGTATTCGCCGTCGGCCAACGTGCTCATCGGCTCGGGTTGCAAGCCAACACGAATCGATTGCGGCTGATCTGGGGTCAAAGTCACACGCTTTGGCGCAAACCGGATCAAACTAAGCGCCAACTTTTCTTGAGCGCTCGCATCGGCTTCGGCGATTTCAATCAATTCGCCGTCTTTGTTCATGCGGCGCAGCTCAAGCGAAATCCGGTAGGTTGCCTCCTCCGATCCGATATTATTCAGAATCACTTCGGTACCGCGCGATCCATCAAAAACAACGCGGGTCGGTGCTACCAAAAGGTCTCCGACACCGGCGTTTGTTGGCGTAGCCCAAATGAAGGACGCTGATACCAATAACGCGCCAAGCATCGATGCACGGCCCAATATGGGGTGATTATAAAATCGCATTAGTTTCTCCATCCACACATATCAACACGCCGCCCAAGCTGTCCCAGGCGCGTTAATCCACATATTGTGTTTGGCAGAATATGATTACCAAGCCGCTAACATCAGTAAGCGACAAAAAACCCCCTCAGCACGTTGGTGCGGAGGGGGTTTTTGAAATCAAACGCGATGCTCTTATGAAGCAGCGCTACCTAATGCTTATTGGTAAGCAGCAGTCACTTCAAAAGTTCCGGTATACGTGCCGGCAACAGCTGTGCTTGGAACAGCGAGCGATCCGCCAACATATTCGGTGTTTCCGACGGCGCTGGTCGCTGTCGACAACGCCAATGTTGCGTTCAAACTGCCGCCTGATACGGTATCGGTCAGTGAAATTGTGTTGTCAGTGATCGTCAAACCAACAGTCGCACCAGCAGCTCCGCCAATGACGAAATCAGCAGCACTAGAAGTGGTACCAATGCAGATGACGGTTGTGCAAGTGCGCGTGCCGGTTGAGGTCGCGGCGACCGAGACTGAACCGTTTGATGCAGAAACAGCAACGGCACCAAAATTAAGGTCGTTGGTGTTTGTCAAAGTAGCGGCGGTTACGATTTCAGCAGTTGCAGTTGCTGTTTCTGCTTGCGCTGCGCCTGAGAACATGGCGGCGGCTGCGATTGTGCCTGCCAATGCGATTTTCATTTTGTTCAACATAATTTGGTCCTTAATAACTGATCGAAATTAGGAATGCCCCACTGCATTCGGTCACCCTTATGACGGACGAATCATAAAGTTATCCCAACTGGAATGGTTAACTCATATTAACAGACATGCGGAGAAACCGCACAATATCGAAGATGTTAACTTTTCCAGGCCGACAAAGAACTACGCATTTTACGCAGGCCTAACATTTTGAACGCAGATGGCGCAGAAAGGGCGGCGTTAAAATTTCTCGCCCGTCAGGCGCTGACACAACATGTCGAGCTGATCCAGATTAGCATATTCAAACGTTACTGAACCTTTTTGGTCACCAGCATCTTGATGTATCCGCACTTTCAAGCCCAACAGATCGCCCAAATGCGATTCGACTGCGCGAATGTCGGCATCAACCGAATCGGTGTACGCGGCAACGCCCAAATGAGGCTGCTTTTTTACGACGGGTTTATTGCGCCGCACGAGTGCCTCGGTGGCGCGCACCGACAGACCCTTTTTGACAACCACCGCTGCCAGCACAACCGCATCAGGGCTGCTTAACAATGCACGGGCGTGGCCCATCTGCAATTTTCCTTCGATCACCATATCACGAAGCGGCGCTGGCAAATCAAGCAACCGCATCATATTGGCCACGTGGCTACGCGATTTCTCAACAATAGCGGCAAGCGCGGCTTGGCTGTGGCCAAACTCATCACTTAACCGTTTATAAGCCTCTGCCTCTTCGATTGGGTTCAGATCAAGGCGTTGAATATTCTCGATCAGCGCAATTTCAAGCGTTTCAGAATCGCTAAATGCGCGCACTATCGCCGGTATGCTGTGAATTTGGGCGCGTTGCGCTGCCCGCCAACGCCGTTCACCGGCAACAATTTGATAGCCGCCAGCATAAGGGCGCACAACGATAGGTTGAATGATACCGTGCCGTTTCAAACTTTGCGCCAGTTCTTCCAGCGCGTCTTCGGCAAAATAACGACGCGGTTGATCTGGATTGGGTTTAATATCGGCAACCGCGATTGTCGCAAGGCCCGCCGCCACAGCCCGAGCGATGTCGTTGGTTTGCAATGATTCCCAGCCCAACTCCGCCGGTTGCTGTTCTCGGATCACTTCACCTAACAACGCATCCAAGCCTCGCCCCAGTCCCATTTTCTTGCGTATTTGGGTTTTTTCAGGAATTGGATCATTACTCGGACCGCTCATGCCGCTAGTTCCTCTTTGGTTGGTAATCGCAATATTAACTCGCGGGCAAGCGCCATATACGCCTCTGAACCGCTGCACCTGTGGTCATAAACCAGCGCCGGTAGACCATGGCTCGGCGCTTCGGATAACCGCACATTTCGCGGGATAACTGTGTCGAAAACCAGCCCAGCCAAACAACTACGCACATCGTCGGCCACTTGATCGGTTAATTTGTTCCGCCGATCATACATTGTCAGGGCGACACCCATAATGACAAGTTCAGGGTTAAACCGCTGTTTTATGCGATCAACGGTTTGTAACAACTGGCTCAACCCCTCAAGTGCAAAAAATTCGCATTGCAACGGAACAATGATCGATCCGACAGCGACCAACGCATTGATCGTCAACAATCCTAATGAGGGCGGGCAATCAATCAGACAAATATCCCAATCACCGGACGCCGCGTCAAACGCCTTTTTTAATCGGTGTGTTCGGTCGTCAAATTCAACCAGTTCAACCTCTGCGCCGGACAAATCAACAGTGGCAGGAATAATGTCGAGCCCTGGGATAATCGTAGGGATGGCAGCCTCTTGCAAGCTGGCTTCGCCGAACAATAAGTCATAACTGCTGCGGGCGCGCTGCGCCTGTTTAATACCGAGTCCCGTTGACGCATTCCCTTGCGGATCAAGATCAATCAACAAACAGCGCCAACCACTCGCAGCCATCGCCGTTGCCATGTTGATCGCTGTAGTCGTTTTACCGACTCCGCCTTTTTGATTCGCAATGGCAATCCGGATCATAGTGTTCCGCCTTATTAGATTGAAGTCGGTTTAAGCTCGCTTTTTGCGCGGACCGCGCACTTTACCCACCAATATACCTGCTTCGGGATCGGTAACGCTGTGTTTCACGTGAAACATAAGATCCCAATTTTCTTGCACTCCGGCTAATTCCGTAGCTGCATTTTTGCCTTTTGGTAACAACCACAATGTCTTTTCTGTGGAAAATCGCGCTGCCCCCTCCAACAAACGTGGCAACGGCGCAAATGCTCGTGCGCTAATTATATCAAACTGCTTTGTTTTTAACTTCTCAAGCGGCAAGCCAGCGACAGAGATTTTTTTTTCTAGACCAAGCATCTCGGTAGCTCGTTGCAGATATTCAATCCGCCGTGCGCGGGACTCGACGAGCGTGACAGATTTGCCAGTGAGGATACCGATCACGATACCGGGCAACCCCGCACCCGACCCCAAATCCAACCAGTCTTCCCAGCTTTCGTCCGTTAAAAACGTAAGCAATTGGGCGCTATCGGCGATATGACGCGCCCAAATATGATCTAATGTTGATGCCGCCACAAGGTTTTGACTTGCGGCCTCCCGCATCAGATAACGCACAAACGCGTCCAACTGCTCCATCGCCTCGCCGGAAACATGCAATTGTTCACGCAGCCATGTTTGCGCCTCCACCTCTGTCATGCAGCGTTGTCCGCCAGAGACGCGGTGCGTTTGGCGTGCACCAAGATCGCGGCAAGCGCAGCAGGCGTAATGCCGCGCACGCGCGCGGCCGCCGCAAGAGTGCTGGGCCGCGCAGATTTCAGGCGCTCAACCATTTCATTGGATAGGCCCGCAATGGAATCATAGTCAATTTCCGCGGAAATTTTAACGCGTTCATTGGCGGAAAGATCTCGTATCTCCGCCTCTTGCCGTTCGAGATATGGCGCGTAACGACCATCCTGTTCAAGCTCAGCAATCAATGTAGGCGGGCATTCAAATGTTTCACGTGAAACAGACAGCAGCGCGGAGAGCGACAGATGCGGAAATTTCAGCCACTCAAAATAGCTCATCCGGCCTGCATCGCGCTTCACATCAAGCCCGCCCTTAATCAAACAATCGGCGCTGACCGGGCTATCGAGTATCGTCTTAAGCTGTTCCTTGACCTGGGCATTTTGCTCAAATGTTTTTTGCCGCTCCGCACCGACAGTGCCAGTCGCAATGGCCATCGCCGTCAACCGCGTTGGCGCATTGTCAGCGCGCAGTCGCAATCTGTATTCGGCCCGCGCCGTTAGCATCCGATAAGGCTCCGTAACGCCCTGCAGCACCAAATCATCAACCATCACAGCAATATAACTGTTTGAACGCTCCAATGCGGGCATTTCCCTGTCCAGTATAGCACAGGCCGCGCCCATCCCTGCGACCAATCCTTGCGCCGAGGCTTCCTCATATCCGGTTGTACCGTTTATTTGACCCGCGCAATATAGACCTTCAAACCCGCGGACTGCCAAGCTGCGGTCCAGCGCGCGCGGATCGATATGGTCATATTCGACTGCATAGCCGGGAACGACAATTTCACAATGTTCCAGACCCGCCATCGAACGCACCATGGCGTGTTGAATGTCGGTGGGTAGGGATGTTGAAATACCATTGGGATAGACGAGATGACTGCTCAGTCCCTCTGGCTCTAGAAATACTTGATGCCCTTCACGGTCACCGAACCGGAAAATCTTGTCCTCAATCGAGGGGCAATACCGTGGTCCTTGTCCTTGAATATCGCCGCTGAATAGCGGCGAACGATCCAAGCCGGACCGGATAATGTCATGGCTGTGGGTGTTGGTCCGGGCCATCGCGCAAAATAGCTGCGGCACGTGCCGCTGCGGTGTCATCGCCGACATCGTCCAATTTTCACCATCCGATGGCTGGGTTTCCAACTGGGCCCAATCAATCGTCCGGCCATCAAGGCGCGGCGGCGTTCCCGTTTTTAGCCGGGCCATCGGCAGACCGGCCCCGCGTATTTGCGCCGCCAGTTCCAAAGCGGATGATTCGTCGATGCGCCCCCCGGTCAGACGCTCTTCCCCGCGAAACAGCTTGCCGCCTAAAAACGTGCCGGTGGCGAGAATAACCGCTGTTGCAGAAATTTCTGATCCGTCGGCCAATCGTAATCCCGCGATCAGCCGGTCGCTGCCATGGGCGAACAATAATGCCGCCACTTCACCCTCGATGATCGTAAGATTTTCTGTTGCCGCCAATTGACGTTGAATTGAAGCACGGAACAACATGCGGTCGGCTTGCACCCGCGGTCCCTGCACCGCCGCGCCTTTGGACGCGTTGAGCATCCGGTAATGGAGGGCGGCGTCATCTGCGGCACGTGCGATGATTCCGTCAAAGGCATCGACCTCACGCACCAAATGCCCTTTGCCCAGACCACCTATGGCTGGGTTGCATGACATTGCGCCGATAGTATTTTTATCGAAACTCACCAAAGCTACCCGCGCGCCCATCCGCGCTGCAACTGCCGCCGCCTCGCAACCGGCATGTCCGCCGCCAATCACGATGATGTCGAATTTCGATAGTGACAGACTGTTCATTCTGCAGGCCAATAGCGTATGCGCTGCGCTTGGTCAAAGCCGCTGGGATGTTTCACGTGAAACAGTTCGTTTCATTTGCCAATACAAAATGCCCGAAAGATATTGTCAAGCAAGTCCTCGGTATGGGCCCTGCCCGTCAACGCATCGAGTGACAGCCGCGCCACGCGTAAATTCTCACCGACGATTAACCAGTCAGTGGCACAGGACGCATCGCCGATTGCCGCAGCGGCGTTCGCCACCAAAGCGCGCTGACGCGCGTTGATTGCATAGCTATCGGACGGGGGTAGCAACGTTTTTGCTCGCGCCACAATTTGCTCGATCAGCGTCGGCATTCCAAGTCCCGTCGCCGCCGACACCGCCAATCCCCTCACCGATTTGACGTTCCGCGACGGTTTGTCGGCCTTCGCATCAATCTCCATCAGCATGGGATGACTGGGACCGGAGCCCTCCTCTCCCAGCCATAGGATCATATCCGCTGCGGCAAACGCCGCCTCGGCACGTTCGATTCCGATACGCTCGATAATATCATCACTGTCGGCGCGCACGCCTGCGGTATCGGTTAACAGCATGGCGACACCGCCCAATGCAATTGGCACTTCGATCACATCGCGCGTTGTACCCGAAATGTCCGACACGATTGCAGCGTCACGTTTGACCAACGCATTGAGCAATGTTGACTTCCCGCTATTGGGCGGACCGCCAAGCACAATGCGCAATCCATCACGCAGTTTTTCGGCAGATGGCAATGCGAGCAAACGTTGCATATTTGCACAAAGCGCCGTGCATGCCTCCCCGATATTGGACCCGGCCTGCGCATCGACATCGTCTTCATCAGAAAAATCGAGCTCAGCTTCGGTCAATGCAGATATCCGCAACAATTCCAGCCGCCAGCCTTCAATCGTACGGCCGAACGCACCGCCATACATCGACACAGCTGCGCGGCGTTGGTGTTCCGTCTCTGCCGCCAATAAATCTGAAAGGCCCTCTGCCTCGTTTAAATCCAACCGTCCGTGCAAAAACGCCCGTTTGGTGAACTCTCCCGCCTGCGCCGCTCTTAGTCCCGGTATAGCCGACAACGCCGCTTCTAAACTGCGTATCACGGCCCGGCCGCCGTGGACATGCAGCTCGGCCAGATCCTCACCCGTTGCGCTATTGGGACCGGGAAATATCGTCACCAAAGCTTGGTCTAGCATATCGCCATCCGCATTGCGCAACGCCGCTAAAGTTGACCGCCGCGCCGTAGGCACGCGTCCCGTCAGCTGCTGCACCGCCTTAAAGGCAAACGTGCCGCTTATTCTGATAACAGCGATGGCGCAAGGCGGCGCGCCGCTCGACAGCGCAAAAATCGTGTCGTCGCTCGGCATAGACTAAGGCCTATTTCTTGTCTTTTGACGATCCACCGGAAAATGCGGCTTTCGCGCCGGTTTCAATCAGCTGCTGAAACAATTGCAGTCCCATTTGGCCCATAGGCGCAATCGATTTGCCCAGCTCTTGCAGACTATCAAGATTTGGAGCGCCATTCATCAGCTTAGAAATGTTGGCGACATAGGCAGCATTGGCCTCTGTCACGTCGGGCAATCCAAGCAATGTGCGGGCTTCCTCGGGGCTGCAGTCGATTTCAATGTTCATTTTCATGGGTGAATTTCCTTCTCTCCGGATGGTGCAGTATAGGCAAGAATATCAATCAAGCAATCATAGCTACATGCTGTCACCCAAGGAACGCCAAAACATGCGGCTGCACCTCGTCCCAGCCCTCCCAGATCATTTTGCCCGCTACATACACAATCACGGCAAGCCCAACCCAAGCAATCCAGCGGTAGCGTTCGATATATTGTGCGATGATGTTGGCGGCCAATCCCATCAACGCAACCGCAAAGATTAAGCCAACCACCATTATTCCGGGATGGTCCTTTGCCGCGCCCGCCACGCCCAAAACGTTGTCCAAACTCATCGAAATGTCGGCGACGGCGACCGACCAAGCTGCGCCAGCAAAGCTTTTTGCCGCTGGAATGCCGCTGTTTTCGTCGCCCACGATTTCGGGAGAGCCCGGCGATTCGGTTGCTTCCGAACGGGTTACATCGCGGTACATTTTCCACGCTACCCATAACAACAGTAATCCGCCCGCCAAAACGAGGCCAGTGATTCCCAGCAACCATGTGACCATCAAAGCAAAAATAACGCGCAGCACAAGCGCCGCCACGACGCCTATCAAAATAACCTTTTTACGCTGATCCGCAGGCAGTCCCGCTGCCAACGCGCCGACGACAATGGCATTATCGCCTGCAAGCACCAAATCGAGCAACAATACCTGCATGAACACCGCAAATGCCGCAGGTTCGGTGATATTGGAGAAATCCTTAACGATATTGGCCCAGATTTCGGCGGGGCCGCCCAAAGACGTTGCGGCGCTTGTCGCCAAAAATACCAAATCAATCACAAGACTTCTCCGAAATAATGCACTTCTGGCATGGCGTCGTAAAAATGGTGTAGCGACGCCCCCCACTCCTGATAGCGGTCCGATTTACGGAAACCATCACGGTGACTGGCAATATCTGTCCACTTCACAATCAACAGATACAAATTGGGTTCCTCACAGGCCGGACGAACCTCTATATCAATAAAACCCGCAGATGCCGCAATTAAAGGACGCGCCTGCGCCATCGCAGCCTCAAAATCCTTCGTTTGACCCTCACGGACACGCAGCAGCGCATGTTCGATTATCATGCTTACGAGTCCCTATTGATTCATCGAGTCGAAGAAATCTTCGTTAGTCTTAGAATCCTTCATCTTATCGAGCAGGAACTCCATCGCGTCGACAGTGCCCATTTGCATCAGGATCCGGCGCAATACCCACATTTTCTTGAGCTTATCCGACTCGACGAGCAGTTCTTCCTTACGCGTGCCGGATTTGCCAACATCCAACGCAGGGAAAATGCGTTTGTCAGCGACCTTGCGGTCCAGCACAATTTCGGAGTTACCCGTACCCTTAAACTCTTCAAAGATCACCTCGTCCATCCGGCTGCCCGTGTCGATCAAGGCCGTGGCGATTATCGAGAGTGAACCGCCCTCTTCGATGTTCCGCGCCGCACCGAAAAAGCGTTTCGGACGTTGCAGCGCATTGGCATCTACGCCGCCGGTAAGGACTTTGCCGGAGCTTGGCACAACGGTGTTATAGGCGCGGCCCAAACGGGTAATTGAATCGAGTAAAATCACAACGTCATGTTTATGTTCGACCAGACGCTTCGCTTTTTCAATCACCATTTCAGCGACTTGAACGTGGCGCGTTGCGGGCTCGTCAAAGGTTGAGGAGACAACTTCGCCCTTCACGCTGCGCTGCATATCGGTGACTTCTTCGGGGCGTTCATCGATCAACAACACGATTAAGAACACCTCGGGATGATTGTCGGTAATGGCTTTGGCGATATTTTGCAGCAAAACGGTTTTACCCGTGCGCGGCGGCGCAACGATCAACGCGCGTTGGCCTTTGCCCTGCGGCGAGATAATATCAATGACGCGGGCGGACTTGTCTTTGACCGTTGGGTCAAGGCAATCGAGCGTCAATTTCTGATCCGGATAGAGCGGGGTTAAGTTATCAAAATTCACGCGGTGACGGACAGCATCGGGATCATCAAAATTGATCTTGAGCAATTTGGTTAGCGCAAAATACCGCTCGCCGTCTTTTGGCGCGCGGATTTCACCCTCTACCGTATCGCCGGTACGCAGACCA
Organism: Sphingomonadales bacterium; assembly: GCA_031415335.1. Classification (GTDB taxonomy): domain Bacteria; phylum Pseudomonadota; class Alphaproteobacteria; order Sphingomonadales; family Sphingomonadaceae; genus Sphingorhabdus_B. The sequence continues at coordinate 30,556 of JANORM010000046.1, forward strand.
TATTGGCGCACCATATTGGGGGACACGTAAATATCATCGGGACCCGCAAGATAATTGGCCTCTGGTGACCGCAAGAATCCAAACGAGTCGGGCATAACCTCAATCGTGCCCAGACCCATGATCTGTTCACCATCGTCGGCAAGTTCTTTCAGGATCGCGAACATCAAATCCTGTTTGCGCAACGTCGATGCGCTCTCAATCCCCAGCTCTTCGGCCATGGAGACGAGTTCAGCGGGTTTTTTCTGCTTAAGGTCTTTTAAATGCATGAGCGCAAAGTTCCAATGATGGGAAGAGGTTAATTGGCATTCCAACGCAAAAAGCGGCTGGATAAAAATGTGAGTTTCGGTAGCGCTGAAATGACATTCGCGCCTTATGCCCGGACGGGCTTTGTGCTGCGCTTACGCCCCTTATGTCTTATTGTCAATGCAGCGCAGTATATGCGCCCGCCGCAATATGCCAAAATAACGTTACTTTTTTCGTGTAAAATGACTTAAAATATCCGCCGATAAGTAGACAAAGTAGACATCGCTTGGGATTTTTGAAACAACGCAAAACATGGGTTTTGAATGTTGGATTTCTGTAGGGAAATTGTCCTACAAAAATCGCATAAGTTCACACTAGATTGTGAGAGTATTTCCCGATGTCAAAGAGCCAACCGCTTTGTCCCAAATAGTATCCTACATTGCAAGCATGGCTTATGCCGATTTGCAATTAAGGATGACCCCGAATTCTGAGACGGTAGTGGCGGATTGCGACAAGTTTTAGGTCGTTCCGGCAAACATTTCTATTCAACAAAAGCGGTCGTCGCCCCGCACTTGATGCGGGGCATGGCTTTTAGCTAGTAGCTCGGTAGCGGTTCACCACGATATAAACCCAGCCCCCTTTTTACATGCCGATTTATTCAAAAACTGTGGCGCAAAAGAAAAGCCAAGCCCCCCTTCGGCGAAGCTCAGGATAAACTAAGTCAAGCACGGGGCGACGTGGATGGGAGTGGCGAATTTCGATAAATCTTCGCCCCTTCGCGACCTTCGCGTGAACCTCGCATTGTCATTTTCACGCGAAGGGCGCGAAGGAACGAAGCCCGCAAAATGCTGTTGCAGAACTCAGAACATTGTGCCGTGATTGGCGGGTAAAACTTTGAATCAGATTTGGGGCGACAATGAGGCGATATCGGCTTGCGACAACATTACTAAAGCTATGGCTCAACTCTTCCCATGAGCTTCCATCCCCATAGGCTAAGCGCCAACATGGCGGCGTTTGCTCCAAAATCCAGAGCCAGCCAACGATTGAAAATAGGCACTTCAAAAACAAACCAATAGTTGAACCAGAAAAACGGTAATAGCGCGATGGCGTAAGCCATAAATGTCTTACGCTGCCATTGGCTGAACCAAACGAACAGGCCGCCGAGAATGGCCTGAGCACCAAAGCAACCAATGAAAAGAGCACTTGTTGCACTGAGATGCTGATAATCTGGAGTGACAGTAAAGCGTTCAACCATTCTCGGTGCGAGTAAACACCAGCCGCCAAGAATTAGATAGGGAAGCGCGATCAAACGCTGGATGTAAAGTGGCTGCATAACCGGACGCTCCGACTTTTTTGTGACCTGATTGCGCGCTAACACGATTTGAGCAACGAAGGAAGGCAAGCTATCCCTTTAGCGAAGCGACTGTTTTGCCCAACAAAGCTGCCGAAAGCAGTTTCACAAAATACGGTACAATCAAAACGGCTTCACAATCACCAATATCACAATAATCGCTGCGGCGATTCCTGGCACTTCATTGGCCAGGCGCAGTTTTTTGTCGCTCATCGTCCGCTGGCCTCGCGCCAGTTTTTTGGCGTAGCTGCTCATCCAGCCGTGGTATCCCGATAGCGCGATCACCATCAACAATTTGGCGTGGAACCAGCCTTCTTTATACGCGCTAATCTGATACATCAGGATCAATCCAAACACCCAGACGATAATCATTGCGGGATTCAAAATGATCCGTAGCAACCGCCGTTCGCGTTCGATCCATTTGGCATCCTCGGCGCTGCCGACTTCGGTTTCCTGATGATAGACGAAGAAACGCGGCAGCATGAACAGTCCGGCCATCCAAAAGATTACAAAGATCAAATGGGCGGATTTCAGCCAGAGATAAAGCACGTTCAGTATATCCATTTCAGATTATTTCTCAGTCAGTGTTTCCGCTTACCGGGTTACCCCGTACGAGTGTAAGCAGCTTTTCGACATGTTCAATGGGGGTATCTTGCTGAATCCCGTGGCCTAGGTTGAAAATATGCGGACGGCCGGCAAACGCCGACATAATCGCTTTAACGGCATTTTCCAATGCCGCGCCGCCAGCGATCAATACCAAGGGGTCAAGATTGCCTTGAACCGGCATCGCTTCGGGTAAAACGCTGTTTGCCCAAACCGGATTCACGGTTTCATCGATACCAATGGCGTCCACGCCCGTTTGCCGCGCGTAATCCGCCAGCTTGCCGCCTGCGCCCTTTGGAAAGCCAATGATCGGCACGTCGGGATGACGGGCCTTTAACCCCGCAACGATGGCTGCGTTGGGGGCGATGACCCAGCGGCTAAATTGCGCCGGGCTAAGCGATCCGGCCCAGCTATCGAACAATTGCACGGCGTCGGCACCTGCATCAATCTGGCCGGATAGATATTCAATCGTTATTTGCGTAATAGCATCGATCAGTTGCGCAAACCGTTCGGGCTCCAGATACGCCATGCGCCGCGTTTCGCTCTGATCCTTCGATCCCTGTCCATTCACCATATATGTGGCAATCGTCCAGGGAGAGCCAGCAAAGCCCAATAAGGTGGTCTGAGGGGGTAAGGCCGCCCGAACCTTGCGCACAGTGTCGTAAATAGGCTCCAGACGGCTTAAATCGGGGTTTAAAGTATCAAGACGGTCTTCGGCAAGACGCGGAGCAAGGCGCGGACCTTCGCCAGTTTCAAACCACAATTTTTGTCCCATCGCATATGGGATTATCAAAATATCAGAAAACAGGATCGATCCGTCAAAACCAAAACGGCGGATTGGTTGGATGGTAACCTCACACGCCGCATCTGAATCATAAACCAGTTCCAAAAACCCGCCTTTTTCGGTGCGCAACGCCCGATATTCCGGTAGATAACGGCCCGCTTGACGCATAAGCCAGATCGGCGGAACTGTTGCCCGATGACCGCGCAATACGGATAGCAATTTTTTATCAGGCAACGGGTTCATGGCAGGAAACATTCCAATCAAAATATATAAATATAAAGAATGATGATAGATGATGTGATGTGGGTAAGTGGCCGCCTTAAGGGCTTATGTTGTTTTTGCCAACATCTTGACGCAGCGGTTTTGACCAGTCCATTGGGATTCGCAGATTCTGTCCACACTATCCACATGCTGTGTAAAACCGATTCTGCCTGTGGAAAGCCTGCGCAGGAATCGAGAGGTTAAATCGGCGCAGCGGGCATCATAAAACACATAGATTTTTGTCCCTTGATTTATCCCCAGCCAACCCACAATGCTGCGCACATGGCGACGCGCTTTCATTTACACCTGTTATCGGACTCAACTGGCGAGACGCTGGAAAACATTGCCAAAGCCGCGTTGGCGCAATTTGACAATGCTGATCACGTCGTCAAGCATTTCTGGCCGATGGTTAGGTCTGAAAGTCATTTGGAACGGATATTGGCCGATGTGGCCGCCAATCCCGGCCTAGTGCTATTCACATTGGTGAACCGCGACATTCGCCGGAAATTAGAACAAAGATGCCGCATATTGGAACTGGCGGCGATTCCAGCGCTGGATACCGTGACCGATGCCTTGTCAAATATGCTGGGCCAGGAGGCAAAGGCACGGCCAGGGCGGCAACATTTAATGGACGCGGCCTATTTCGCGCGCGTCGATGCGATTCAATTTACCATTGCGCATGATGATGGCATTAATTGGGAACATTGGGAAGAAGCCGACATTGTTCTGGCGGGCGTGTCACGTACATCAAAAACGCCGACCAGCATCTATTTGGCCAACCGCGGCTATAAAACCGCAAATATCCCTATCGTTCCCGAATCGCCGCCGCCAGATAGCCTATATACGTTGAAACACCCCTTGGTTGTCGGTCTGATTACGAATCCAGAGAGGTTGATTCAAGTGCGGCGCAACCGTCTGTTGTCGCTCAACCAATCGCCTGATACCGACTATGTCGATCTCGAACAGGTAAAGGCGGAGGTTGCGTTTGCACGGCGGATGTTTGCCGATAACGGCTGGCCGATCATCGATGTCACGCGCCGCTCGATCGAAGAAAGTGCAGCAGCGATAATCAATATGTATAACGAGCGAGCGTCAGCATAATATTATGAATAACGTCATTTCCAAATCAATCATATTGGCATCGAAAAGCCCCGCGCGACTGGCGATGTTACAGGCAGCGGGCATTCAATTGGACGCGATTGCGCCAATGGTTGATGAAGACGCACTCCGGCAAGCGATGTTAGCAGAAGGGCGCAGTGGCCGCGATCTATGTGACGCACTCGCCGAGGCAAAAGCGGTTAAAATATCGCGCAAATATCCCGGCACTTTGGTTTTGGGCTCTGATCAGATTTTGGAGAATGAGGACGGATCGGTCATCGCCAAGGCAGAAACGCCCGCGCAGGCCAGAGCAATCTTGGCGGCATTATCGGGCAAATCTCACCGATTATACAGCGCCGCTGTAATCGCAGAGGGCGGCAAACCAGTATGGCGGTACGTCGATAAAGCGGTAATGAAAATGCGCCCGTTAAGCGCCGATTTTATTGAGGAATATGTCGGCGAATATTGGGAGGAAATCCGCCCGTGCGTCGGTTGTTACCGAATAGAGGCCGAGGGCGCGCAATTATTTGCCAAAGTCGACGGCAGCCAGTTCACGGTGATGGGAATGCCACTGCTTGCCGTGCTCGATTATTTGCGCGTACGCGGTAATTTGCGCTCATGACGCCATATGCGCAAGTGATCGGCGATCCCATTGCCCACAGCAAATCGCCCATAATCCATCAATTTTGGCTCAGCGCGCTGGGCATTGCAGCGCAATATAATGCACAGCATGTG
>JANORM010000047.1:0-21393 GCA_031415335.1 Sphingomonadales bacterium
AATTGGTGGACAGGGCTGGATTCGAACCAGCGTACGGTAACCCGGGCAGATTTACAGTCTGCTGCCTTTAACCACTCGGCCACCTGTCCACATTCTTTGCCAAGAATTTGATGCGCTGGTTATGCGCTTCTATAGCGAAGAAGCGGCTCAATGGCGAAACGGCGCTTGCCTGTCAATGCTTGAGGTGAGAAAGGGATGGCAATCACCCATTTTTTTATATCGAGTAAAGATTCTAATATGCCATCACATAAAAGCGAACGCCGGCGCGGTAAAGCGCAAGTCAGCGGAAATCCAAAGTTTTGGGGCCGTCACGCGGTTCTCGCGGCCATCGAGAACCCCGATCGTGTCATCCACAATATTTGGGGCACACGCGAAGCGTTAAAAGAGCTGGATCTGATGGAAGGCCTGCCGATACAATTTGCAGAAGTTGCCGATCTAGCGCGATTTGTACCCAAGGACGTTCCGCATCAAGGAATTGTATGCGAAGTGGCGCCGCTGGAGGATCTATGGCTGGGCGATGTATTGAGCAACGATGCCGATGATACCCGGCCCTTGCTGATTTTAGATCAGGTTACCGATCCGCATAATGTTGGAGCCATATTTCGTTCCGCCGCCGCGTTTGATGCCGTCGCGGTCATTACGCAAGACCGCCATGCTCCAGCGGAAACGGGATCGCTAGCAAAGGCGGCATCGGGCGCGCTGGAAATGGTGCCTTGGATTCGCGTCGTCAATCTGGCTCGCGCGCTGGAGGAGATTGCCGAATTTGGATATTGGCGCATCGCATTGGACGGATCGGCCGAAGTAAATTTGGATGCAGCGTTGGTCAGGGGCCGCAATGCATTGGTGCTGGGCGCAGAGGGTGACGGCATCCGGCACAATGTTATGGAACATTGCGATCAGATTGCCAAGCTGCCGATCAGCGAAGAGATGGAGAGCCTAAACGTATCCAACGCCGCAGCAATCGCATTATATGCGGCGGCGACGCGCGTCAGGTAAGCACGGGCAAACCGTTTACTGAAGGGTGACACATTAAAAGGTGCAAAAATGGGAATCTCGAGCACAGATTTAAAAGCATCGATGGACTGGCTGGCCCAAGTTGAGCCGCAATTTGACAAAGCGATTGCGCTGGCGGGCTATCCAGAGGCGCGTGTTCGCGAGCCGGGTTATGCCACGTTGCTACGCACCATTGTAGGCCAGCAGGTGAGCGTTGCGGCGGCGGCATCGGTATGGAACAAGCTGGAGGCATTGCTTGGACCGGAGTGCCCGCCAGACATATTAATCGCGCAGGATTATGACGCCTTGCGCGCGTGCGGAATGAGCCGCCAGAAACAGGGTTATGCCCGGTCATTGGCCGAACTGATCCTAACCGGCGCGCTGGCATTGGACGCTTTGCCGAATGATGACGAAGCGGCAATTGCGTATCTGACGCAAGTAAAGGGCATTGGTCGCTGGTCCGCCGAAATATATTTGCTGTTTGCGGAAGGCCGCCCCGATATTTGGCCAGCCGGAGATTTGGCCATCCAGGAATCGGTTGGCAGGCTGATGGGATTGCCAGTGCGGCCATCGGAAAAAGAAATTCGCGTTATCGCCGAAAACTGGCGACCACACCGGGGCGCGGCGGCAATATTTACGTGGCACATTTACAATGCAGGTTTTGAAGCGATTTAACAGATACCACTTGCGAAAACCATGCGCCTGCTTACACTTTAGTTAATAGGCGGGAGACGGAATATGGACACAGGGCAGAAATCAATTTTCATCACCGGCGGCGCATCCGGGCTGGGCCGCGAAGTTGCCCGCTATTTTGCTGAAAAAGGCTGGTTTGTTGGCCTTGCGGATATCAACGAAGCGGGCATGGCCGAAACGGCGGCGATGCTGCCTGCTGGGCAAAGCTCGATGCACCGGCTCGACGTGACGGACAGGGCACAATGGAAATCGGTTGTCGCCGATTTTGCGAAAATCACCGGCGGCAAAATGGATGTCTTTTTCAACAATGCCGGGATCGGTTCAGGCGGCCCGATTCAGGAAATGACCGATGAAGCCATTGATGTGATGATTGCGATCAATTTCACAGGTGTGGTCAGCGGCACACGCGCGTGTTTTGAACTGTTAAAAGCCACACCGGGATCATGCGTTTTATATACCGCGTCCGCAGCCGGAATTTATGGCGTCGCAGATTTAAGCATATACAGCGCGACAAAATTCGCAGTGCGCGGATTGGCAGAATCACACGATATTGAGTTTCAGAAATATGGTATCAAATCGCGGTGCTTGATGCCCGGATTTATCGACACCAACATCATTGCAGGCGTTGCCGCGGGCACCAACAACAGCGGCAAAGAAATGCTGGAGGCCGCCGGACTATTGGTCAGCCCAGTGGCGATCATTGGTCCTGCGGCTTGGGACGCGGTGCATGGCGACAAAGTGCATACACCGGTCAATAAAATGGCCAAACAGCTGGCCTTTGCCGCACGGTGGATGCCTGGCCGATTGCGCAAACAAGCCGGCAGCCTGACTGCAAATATCGGCGGCGCGCTGTCTGGGTGAATATTGCTTCAGACGCAGCCGTCTATCGCGCTGGCCAAATCAATATCGCGCTGGGACAATCCACCTGCATCATGCGTGGTTAGCAAAATATCCACGCGGTTATAGACGTTGAACCATTCGGGATGATGATCGGCCTTTTCTGCGATAACACCAACGCGCACCATGAAGCCCAGCGCCTGTGCGAAATCGGTGAATTTTAACGACCGCTTGATGCCCTTTGCCGCCGCGTCATATTGCCATTGCGGCAACGCAGTTAGCGCCGCACCGCGTGCTTCATCGTCCAATAATCGCACAGTCACCGCGTTCTCCTTGCTTGGCATTTTGGCCTGACTGTGCCTATGACGCTGCATGGGGCAAGGTCAAGCAACAACACCAAACATCAAATTGGAAGATATCGCGGTCATTCGCGGCAATCGGTTGGTTATCCAACGGCTAAATTTGCATGCGTTGGCAGGCGACATAATCTGGATTCGTGGCGCCAATGGATGTGGTAAATCCACATTGCTGCGGATGATCGCCGGATTGTTGCCCAGCATTTCTGGAACATTACAAACCAGCGGCAATATGGCGCTGTCAGATGAAAATTTAGGGCTCGATAGCAATGCAACTTTAGAGACAGCCTTAAACTTTTGGGCAAAATTGGATGGCTCTGGCGCTAACCAACTTGACGGGGCAATGTTGGCGATGGATTTACGCGGGCTGGCCGATGTTCCTGTCGGATATTTGTCGTCAGGACAAAGACGCCGCGCCAACATTGCGCGGGTAATCGCCAGCGGAGCCAATATCTGGCTGCTTGATGAACCCTATAACGGTTTGGACAGCGCCAATTGCGCGCGGCTTGATACAGCGCTGCTCAAACATGCCGCAGGCGGAGGCATCGCTTTGGTTGCGGCGCATCAGCCGCCATCGATAAATGTCGCGAACAGCATCGCGCTAGACGAGCGTAATGTGGCGGTTGCAGCATGAACCATTTTCACAGCCTTGTTGGCCGTGAAGTCCGGCAATCGCTTATTGGCGGCGGCATCTGGCTTCCCGTGATTTTCTATCTCGCTGTCGCCACCTTGTTTCCATTTGTTACCGGCCCCGACAAGGCATTGCTGGCCCGAACAGGTGGCGGCATATTGTGGGTTGCGGCATTGCTCGCCAGCTTGTTACCCATTGAGCGGCTGATATTACCTGACCGAGAAGCTGGCATTTTGGATCAATTGACCATTCGCGGTTGGTCAGATGAAACCATCGCAGCGGCAAAAATTGCAGGGCAATTAATCGCGTTTGGTTTACCGTTAATGCTTGCCACCATAATTGCATCGGCATTGATCGGATTGCCAGAGGGTAAACTGCCGACACTATTGTTGGGCCTCGCGCTTGCGGTGCCGGCATTGGCAGGACTGGGCGTGACAATCGCTGCGTTAACCGCTGGCCTTAATGGGGCAAGTGCCTTGGGCGGATTGCTTCTCGTTCCGTTGGCCGTACCGATTTTGATTTTTGGTGCAGGGACATTGGACGCAACGCCGGGAAACTCCATGCAATTACTCGCTGCTACATCGCTGGCAATGCTGTCCGTATCGCCATTTGCCGCTGGCGCAGCATTGCGTGCGGCGCGGGAATAATCCTGCGGGTTAGAGCGTGATGACAAAAAGTGGGGACCGGTTTTTGTCCCTAAATCACGCGATAACAAAAATTTAGAGCAGACATTTGATTCAATCAAATGTCCGCTCTAAGAATCAGGAACTGACATTTTTGCCGCATATCCAGACGCGACCAGCGCCTCAACCATGTCGAATAATTTTTCAGGATCGTGCGCGCGCAGCTGAGGCATTTCTGCCTCCATGCCCTGCGCAATCATCAACTCGCGGGTTCCACTGGCCACCGCGTCCCAAATCAATCGGGCCGCATCATTGGGATCTATGCCGTTTTCAATGGCTTTATCGCTAACGCCGCGAACGCTGGCATCGGCGTTCAGTGCATTGCGCGATACGTTGGTGCGGATTGATCCGGGGGTCACGACCAGAACCCTCGTCCCCTGCCCCGCGACTTCGGCGCGCAACGCATCTGCATAACCAATAAGTCCATGCTTGGCCGCACAATATGCGGTGCGCATCGGCACGCCGACTTTTCCCGCCACGCTTGAAATCATAACCAGCTGCCCGCTGCCACGCGTAACAAAATGCGGCAGCAGTGCTTGTGTCAACGCGATCGGGGCCATTAAATCCACTGCGACAATTTTTTCATATACCGAAAAGTCCGTCTCGACCGCCAATGAGCGTTGCGAAATTCCGGCATTGTTGACCAAAATATCAATATGTCCGCAAAATCCAATTGCCGCGCCCACCATCGCTGGCAGGCATTCCAGATCCGTGGTGTCGAATGGCAATATCATGCAGCGGCCAGGCGCGCCGCTGTCGTGCGAGACACGCTCCAGCTCAGCGACGTTGCGGCCCGAAAGGACGCATGCGCCGCCATTTGCAACGAATGATTTGGCCAGCGCCTCGCCAATTCCAGACGATGCACCTGTGATCCATGCTGTCTTTCCTGTAACGTCGGTCATAATTATTTTCTCTCTTTGCAACATATCATTTGCAGGCGCGCTCAAATAGTCAAGCAAAACGCCCTTGCACTTCATGCCTTAACGCATCACATTGGACGCATGTTAATAGAAACCGAAACTACGCCAAACCCTGCGACGCTGAAATTCCTGCCGGGCCGTGAAATCATGTCCAGCGGAACGCGCGATTTTGCTAGTCCCGAAGAAGCGGTCGCTTCGCCTTTGGCCGAGGCACTGTTTAACCTAGGCGATGTCACGGGCGTCTTTTTTGGCCGCGAATTTATTTCCGTAACCGCCGCGCCGGGGGCCAGCTGGGCAGATTTGAAACCCGATGTTTTGGCGATACTGCTCGATCATTTTAGCGCCAACATGCCCTTATTTTATCCCGCCAGCGCGGGCGGTATTTCAGTTCCGGCGGCGAATGAAGAATTACCACTGGATGACCCCGCCGACGCCGAGATTGTAGATCAGATCAAAGAATTGATCGAAACACGCGTGCGGCCCGCCGTTGCCAATGATGGCGGCGATATTGTCTATCGCGGTTTTCAACGCGGGATCGTCTATCTGCAAATGCAGGGTGCGTGCGCGGGGTGCCCATCGTCGTCAGCGACATTGAAAAACGGCATCGAACAATTGCTAAAACATTACGTCCCAGAAGTAACCGAGGTCCGCGCAGCATAATCGCGCCGGCTGTTCTCTGCAAATAAACAAGGAATTTTTATGTCATCCGGCACGCCGTTAAACGACGCTACCCTCGATCAGCTGTTCCGCACTGCGCGCACATATAACGGATATTTGGACAAGCCGGTCAGCAATGCGCAGCTTTCGGCCATTTGGGATTTAATGAAATTCGGGCCGACGTCCGCCAATTGCCTGCCCGCCCGCATAATCTGGTGCGTCAGCGATGAAGCCAAGGAAAAGTTGGCGGCATTGGCGATGGAGAGCAACGCCGATAAAATTCGCAAAGCCCCCGTTACCGCAATCATCGGCATGGACATGGAGTTTTACAACCACTTGCCCGAATTGTTCCCTCATGCCGATGCAAAAAGCTGGTTTGTTGGCAATGATGCAATGATTCAAGCCACTGCATTTCGCAACAGCAGCTTGCAGGGCGCTTATTTCATGCTGGCCGCGCGCGCATTGGGGATTGACAGCGGCGCGATGTCTGGATTTTCCAATGACGCCGTCGATGCCGCATTTTTTGCCGGAACGAAGGTGAAATCAAACTTTATTTCAACCTTAGGCTATGGCGATCCATCGACCATTTTTGAGCGCAGCCCGCGCCCCGAATTTGATCGCTTTAACACCATAGCATAATCGTTTAGGCGTGCGGGGATGCGAACGCTTGTCATTGATACCGCCACCCGTGCCTGTTCCGTTGCGCTTTTCGACGGTGACCTGTGTTTGGCATCGGCACATGAAATTATTGGCCGAGGGCATGCAGAAAGGCTGCTGCCATTGATTGATGCACTGCCACAAAAAGGCCGTGCGGATCAGATCATGGTGAATGTCGGACCCGGCAGTTTTACCGGCATTCGCGTTGGCGTATCGGCGGCGAAGGCGCTGGCTTTTGTGTGGAGCGCGCAGGCACATGGCTATAATTGCTTGCATCTGGTTGCGGCCATGGCGGCGGCACGGTCTAGTTTTCCGGTCGATGTCGTGATGAATGGCGGGCACGGGGAGTATTTTTTCCAAACGTTCGATGCGTCGGGCGTCGGCGTAGACTTGCCCGCCGCAGTATCGCCAGACATTGCTGCGCAGCGTTCGTCCTCTCCCGTGATTGCCGGAGATGCCGCCGATGCGTTTGCGGCGATGACGCGCGCCGTTCACGTTTTTGATATGCTACCCAACGCTCAAAAATGGCCACTGATAAAAAGCGCCGCATATTTACCGCCACGCCCATTTTATGGCCGCGCGCCCGATGCGAAACCGACCGTGACCGCGCCAATATGATAGAGATTATGGACGGCGATGCCCGCGATGTTGCTGGCGTCATGTTGGTAATGAACGATGCTTTTGATCCGCAATTTGGCGAGGCATGGACGGCGGCACAGTGCATCGCCCTGTTGAGCCTTCCGCAAAACCGGTTGCTGCTGGCGCGGCACAATAATGCAGTTGTCGGGTTTGCGATGACGCGGTGGGTGCTTGACGAAGAAGAGCTGCTGATGATTGCGGTGACACGCGACCAGCAACGCCAGAATATCGGCGAGCGGTTATTGCGGGCGGTGTGCAATGAAGCGGCCGATGGTGGGCGCACCAAGCTATTTTTGGAGGTACGCGATAGCAATCCGGCGCATCATTTTTACTTGCGCCACGGGTTTGAAGAAGTAGGCCGCCGAAAAGGATATTATCGCGGCAATATCGGACAGAATTACGACGCTATTACAATGACGCTCGCAATAATTTAGGGTCAGGACCATTACATTTCAAATTGCCGAATTTGACTAAGTATCGAAAGCTACTTAAACAACGCATCATATAAATATATCCCGTAAGGAAAAAACTCGTGTCGCAAGAAATTGATGAAAATTCCGAAATGTTGATTACGTTAACCGCAGACATTGTCGCCGCGCACGTTAGCAATAATAGTGTTGCAGTATCCGACTTGCCGTTGTTAATCGGCAATGTTCACATGGCCTTGGCGGGGCTTTCTTCGGCAAGCGTACCCGTCGCAATTTTGGAACCTGCCGTTCCTATTCGCAATTCGGTCAAGAAAGATCACATAGTTTGCCTGGAAGATGGCAAGAAACTCAAAATGCTGAAACGGCATTTGATGACGCATTACGGCATGACACCAGATGACTATCGATCAAAATGGGGACTTCCCGCTGATTATCCGATGGTCGCGCCGGATTATGCAGAAACACGCCGCATATTGGCAAAAAAGATCGGGCTTGGCCGTGCGCCGGGCTCAGGCCGCAAAAAGAAAGTCGTCAAATAGAAGAATCGCGCCGCCAAGCGTATTTATGAGCTGGCCGTTTTGCGGCTATGTCCATTGACGTATCCGCTAACCGCCCTAAATTGGTGGTACAACAATATGCAAAGCAGAGACCATGGAAACACGCATCGACATTGAAGCCCTTTGCGCTGAGCGCGGCCTTCGCATAACCGATCAACGCCGTGTGATTGCGCGCGTCATATCGGATGCGGACGACCATCCTGATGTTGAGGAAATGTATCGCCGTGCGTCGGCGGTCGACTCCAAAATCTCGATTGCTACGGTTTACCGCACAGTCCGTTTGTTCGAAGAAGCCGGTATCTTGGACCGCCATGATTTTGGCGATGGCCGCGCACGTTACGAAGCATCGCCAGAGGCGCATCACGACCACTTGATTGATGTAGAAACGGGCAAAGTGTTGGAGTTCGTCGATCCTGAGTTGGAGGCATTGCAAAAGATTATCGCAGAAAAATTGGGTTACCGATTGGTGGATCACCGAATGGAGTTATATGGCGTCGCCCTCGACCGCAAGGATTGAAGACCGGCCCCTGTCAGGTTTGATTTTTGGGCAAATAATGTTTGCCGCGCGGCTGTTGCTGTTGGCAATGTCGCTGACCGTAGGATTGATATTACACAATTTTTGGCGGTTATTTCGGCGCCCTTCACCGTGGCCGCGATTGTTTTTGTTATCGGTAAGTTGGTCGTTCGGCCTTGCCACCGCAACCACCGGAAAGCGGGTGCGTAAAAACGTATTTTACGCGGCCAATCATCATAGCTGGATCGACATTCCGGTTATCTCCGGAGTCACAGGATGCACGTTTGTTGCCAATGATGGCATTGCGAACTGGCCCGTGGTTGGATGGCTGTGCCGGATCAACAATACTATTTTCGTCAGCCGCGAAAACAAGTTGAGCGTAGGCAATCAAATTGATGATCTGCGCGCGGCGATGACCGGGGATCAGCCGGTCACTATTTTTCCGGAAGGGACAACGCACGATGGCACCGGTCTTTTGCCGTTCAAACCCTCCTTGTTCGCCGCGTTGGTGCCGCCACCGCCCGGCATGCTGGTCCAGCCCGTATTTCTGACCTATGGCCGCCACACGCGGCGTATCGCATGGGTGGGAGATGAAAGTGTCATCCACAATTTTTGGCGGCTATTATCCTATGTCCGGCCGGTAACCGCGACGATGCATTTCCTCGAACCGTTCGATCCTGCCCAATATGCCGACCGTAAAGCCATATCAGCCGAAGTCCGCTTACGTATTGGAACGGCGATGGAGGCTGGCGAGCGGGGCTGACCCACTGTATAGCCGAACGCATGAGCACAGATTCGCCCAAAACATATTATGTCAAAAACTACGGTTGCCAGATGAATGTCTATGATGGTGAGCGGATGGAAGAATTGTTCGCGGCGCAAGGCATGGCAGCGGCGGCGGATAAAGCCAGCGCTGATCTGGTCGTATTGAACACGTGCCACATCCGCGAAAAGGCCGCTGAAAAAGTCTATTCCGAAATTGGCCGGTTGGGCAAAGTCAGCCGCAAAGCAGGCACAAAGCCGCAGATGATCGCAGTGGCCGGTTGCGTCGCACAGGCGGAGGGCGCGGAAATTAGCCGCCGCGCACCCAGCGTCGATATTGTCGTCGGACCGCAAGCCTATCATAACCTGCCGCAAATGGTGGCGAATGCAGCGGCAGGCAATCGCGCGCTCGACCTTGATTTGCCGGGCCTCGATAAGTTTGATGTCCTGCCAAAAGTGCGCAAGTCTGGGCCAACCGCGTTTCTGACGGTGCAAGAGGGCTGCGACAAATTCTGCACCTATTGCGTCGTGCCTTATACACGCGGCGCGGAAATATCGCGCAGCTGGAACGCGCTGATTGATGAGGCCAAGGCATTGGTCGACGGCGGCGCAAAAGAGATCACGTTGCTGGGCCAGAATGTTAACGCATGGACAGGGGAGGATGATCGCGGCAACATGCAGGGGCTCGATGGCTTAATCCGCGCGCTGGACCGGATCGGAGGCCTGCGCCGGATACGGTATATGACCAGCCATCCCAATGATATGACCGATGGATTGATCGCCGCGCACGGCGATGTCGAAAAACTGATGCCTTTTCTGCACCTACCCGTTCAGGCCGGATCGAACCGGATATTGAAAGCGATGAACCGCAGCCATAGCAGCGACAGTTATTTGCGCCTTTTGGACCGCATGCGTGCCGTGCGCCCCGATATTGCATTATCGGGAGATTTCATTGTCGGCTTTCCCGGCGAAACCGATGCCGATTTTGCAGATACCATGAGCTTGGTCGCGGAAGTGAAATATGCGCAGGCCTATAGTTTCAAATACAGCCCGCGTGCCGGAACGCCCGCGGCGACCATGGACAATCAAATAGCGGCCGAAATCATGGATGAACGATTGCAAGAATTACAGGCATTATTGGGGGAACAGCAATTTGCGTTCAACCGCGCCACCATCGGCAAAAGCTGCGACATATTGCTGGAACGTAGTGGTAAGTTGGCGGGACAGCTGATCGGCAAATCGCCGTGGCTGCAATCTACCCATGTCGAAATTCCCGGCCTGAAACTGGGTGATATGATAAACGTCAAAATCAACGAAGCTGGCTATAGCAGCATCACAGGAGAAATAGTTATGCAGGCCGCAGTCTGAATGTCGAAAAAGACAGCCGCGCAGGCGGGCGACCTCGCCCGGCTTGAACTCAGCTTTGACAAACCGAACCTGATTACGACATTATTCGGTGAGTTTGACCGTAATCTGGTCGCCATAGAAAACCGCCTGAGCGTGTATATTTCGGCGCGCGGCAACAAAGTGCAGATTGAGGGCGAGGCCGGATCCATCGCGCGTGCCCGTGATGTGCTGAATGATATTTATTCGCGGATATTGCGCGGGGAGCAAATTGACCTTGAAGCCGTACAAGCCATTATCGCTATGAGCAGCGAACCGACTTTAGAGGGCATCGTCCGCAAGGGGAGCGAAGCGCCGACTATCATGATCCGCACACGCAAAAAAACACTGGTACCCCGATCCGCCACGCAGGTTCCGTATATGGAGGCATTGGCGCGCGACGAGATTATCTTTGCACTGGGGCCAGCGGGGACTGGTAAAACTTATTTGGCGGTGGCACAGGCCGTGGCGATGTTGATCACGGGCACTGTGCAGCGCCTGATCCTGTCGCGCCCTGCGGTTGAGGCTGGTGAGCGATTGGGTTTCCTGCCCGGCGATATGAAGGAAAAAGTCGATCCGTATTTGCGGCCGATTTATGATGCTTTATATGATTGCCTCCCCGCCGAACAAGTCGAGCGTCGCATCGCATCGGGCGAAATAGAAATCGCACCAATTGCGTTTATGCGCGGACGAACGCTGGCCGATAGTTTCATCATCCTTGATGAGGCGCAAAATACTACGGCGGCGCAAATGAAAATGTTCCTCACCCGCTTCGGGATGAACAGCCGCATGGTCATCTGCGGCGACCCGCATCAGGTCGATATTCCCGGCGGCGAGCGCATGTCCGGCCTAAATGATGCGGTTGGCAGGCTGGAGGGGGTCGAGGGCATCTCCACAATCCGTTTTAGCAGCAGCGACGTTGTGCGGCATCCCTTGGTTGGGCGCATTGTCGATGCCTATGAAGGGCCGCTTGACGGATGAGAATATCATAGCCTTATTGATCTTTATAGGCGCGCCTGCGCTCGCGGCGGATGACTCTGCACTGGTGCTCACCGAACCCGGTGCGGTGAAAACACCTCCTGCCGAAAAGGGCTGGGGTTATGCCAAATGGGGAATGTCACCAGCCGAAGTCATCGCAGCTGCTGCACAAGCCACTCCGGACAAGCCCGCCGCTGAAGCCGCCGACAGCAAAGGGCAACGTATTTTTGGCAAACGGCGATTGGTAACAACTTTTGGGAAATTCAATTACATCCCCGTTAGCATTGATTATTATTTCGAGCCTAAAATCCAAAAACTGGTTTTTGTTCGTATTCAACCCTTAGATCGAACCAGTGATTGCAACGAGTTTGAAATAACTGCGACCGAAAAATTTGGTACTTCTTTGCCCAAAGATACAACGTTGGGGACGAGCGCAGAAGCGCTGCGCATGCGGAGGCGGGAGTGGGATGATACTGAAAATGGGAACATCTATAATTTCAGCAGTGCATCATTTGGGCAACGCGCACCAAGCCACTGCCAGATTTTGATCCAAGACGCTGCGGCCCATGCCGAGGCCAATAAATAATGATCGAAGTAGACATTTCAGCAGAACCGATTTGGGGGGATGGAGACTGGCAAGTCATCTGTGACAAGTCGGTTATGGCTGGGTTAAATGTTGCCCCTTTTCCGCGCCTCACCGAAACCGCAGCATCGGTATGTATCAGCATAAGATTCGCTGAAAATGAAGAGGTCCACACGCTCAACCGCGATTATCGCGGTAAGGATCAGCCTACAAACATCCTTTCGTTTCCGATGGTACAGCGCGATATGTTGGAAATGGTGGCAAACACCGATGATGGTGAAATCTTGCTGGGCGATATGATCCTGGCGCAAGAAACATGTGCCCGTGAAGCGCAGGAAAAGGCCATATCTCTGCCCCAGCATGTCGCGCATTTGATCGTTCATGGCACGCTGCACCTTTTGGGGTTTGACCATATGAACGATAGCGAAGCCGAGGCCATGGAGGCTTTGGAGGTGAAAGCACTTGCATCCATGGGCCTGCCCAATCCATATAGCGATTAATATAAACAACGAAGAGGCAGCTTGCTTCCATTATGCCCGAAGGTGACAGTTTAAGCGGACCGCGCTTACCCACGGACGAAGACAAAGACGGACGAATATGGCTGCGGTTAAAGAAATTATTCTTTGGTCGCGACCATGAACCCACATTGCGCGAACAACTTGCCGAAGCCATCGCCGACCATGAAGAAGAAAGCGAAGGCGAAAGTGAGGCTGAAAATGGCGGCGATTTATCGTCGGTAGAACGGACGATGTTACGAAATTTGCTGCATTTTTCGGAGCACCGCGTTGATGATGTCATGGTACCGCGCGGGCAAATTATTGCCATCGCCGACACCGAAAGCTTTGCGGGATGCGTTGCCAGCTTTGCCGAACATGGTCATAGCCGCCTGCCTGTGTATCACGACACGCTGGATAATATCATCGGCATGATCCACATAAAGGATGTGTTTGCGGTACTGGCCGAGGGCAAGGAAAAGCCCGATAGCTTAGAGGCATTTATCCGCCAGCCGCGCTTTGTTCCCGAAAGCATGGGCGTGCTAGAGCTGCTGGATGAAATGCGCCGCACCCGCACCCATCTGGCGATTATCGTTGATGAATATTCGGGGACCGAAGGTCTAGTGACCATCGAAGATTTGGTCGAAGAAATTGTCGGCGATATTGAGGATGAACATGATGACGCGCCACTCGCGTTATTCACCGATATGGGCGGCGGCATTTGGGAAGCCGATGCCCGAGCCGAATTGGACGATGTTGCCGAAGCGATTGATCCCAAGCTGGCCGAAGTGGACGAGGATATTGATACGTTGGGCGGGTTGGCCTTTGTCATCGCGGGACATATTCCCGAAGTTGGCGAATTGATGCTGCATGCAGCAAGCGGATGGCGGCTTGAGATATTGGAAGCCGATGAAAAACGGGTAACACGCCTGCGTCTGCATGCGCCGCATGAGGGCGATGACGCGGATTGATTGGGGAAAGACATGTCCTATTAGAGTCCTGACCCTAGATTGCGTCCTTGCGAGCGACGCGCGGGAATGACGATGTAAAAATAACGGGCGGTATTTATGAATTCACACACTCTCGCAAAGCGTCACAAAACGTCATCGCACCAAAAAAACGCTTCCGAGTCATCATAGATAACCAAATAGGTTCTAAATTGTCCTAGGATGATCCACAATAGGTCATCCTCGATGCTCGGCACCCCAAGTGGCTTAAATCTCTCATGGTGCCTCACGGGCCATCCTAGGGGCACTGCGGGCAATATGGCTGCTTTGCGTTGCGGCCCTCGAATGACGTTAAAAACGATATACCTCTCCGCAATCGCGCATTGCCAATGGCTTTTCCTGTGTGAAAACGATAAAACGCAAATCATGCAGACCAGCGACCTACGTATTGCCTTGTTTAGCGGCAATTATAACATGACCGTTGATGGCGCAAACAAGGCGCTTAACCGCTTGGTTGGCTATTTGTTGAAACAGGGCGCGCAGGTGCGGGTTTATTCGCCAACGGTCGCCAATCCTGACTTTGAACCACAGGGTGATTTAATTAGCGTGCCATCGGTCGCGTTTCCCAATCGCCCCGAATACCGATTTCCGCTGCATTTTTCGGCGCGGGTCCGCCGCGACATTGAGGCGTTCAATCCCAACATCTTGCATATTTCCAGCCCTGATCGCGTGTCGCGGCAAGCCGCCGCTTGGGCACGGCGGCGCAATCTGCCAGTGATTTGTTCGGTCCACACCCGCTTTGAAACCTATTTGCAATATTATCATTTGTCGTTTGCCGAACCATTGATGGTGGCTTGGCTGCGCAAATTATATTGCCTTTGCGACGGGCTAATCGCACCATCGGATAGCTTTGCGGACATATTACGCGATCAACGGATGAACCGGGATATTGGCATTTGGACGCGCGGTATTGATCGCGACATTTTTCATCCCAGCCGCCGCGATATGGCATGGCGGCGCAATCTTGGTATTGCCGATGACATGCCGGTCATCGCGTTCTTGGGCCGGCTGGTGATGGAAAAGGGGCTGGATGTGTTCGCCGACAGCATTAACGAACTGGCGCGGCGCGGCGTGCGGCATGATGTGGTGGTGATCGGCGAAGGGCCGGCAGGCGACTGGTTCAAATCCCGCATGCCCGATGCTAAATTTGTAGGTTTTCAAGGAGGAGCTGATTTGGCGAAAGCGGTTGCCTCTTGCGATATATTTTTCAATCCATCGGTCACCGAAACATTCGGGAACGTGACGCTGGAGGCCATGGCATGCCAAATGCCCGTTGTTGCCGCGCGCGCCACGGGCAGCGCCAGCATTGTTAAACATGAAACTACCGGATTTCTGGTTGAGCCGGGCAACATAGTCAATTTTGCAAATCGCCTGCAAAGCTATTGCGAACAACCCAAATTGCGCGCCGCCCACAGCCACGCAGCGTTAACCGAAAGCCAGAAATATGATTGGGACGCGATCAATCAAGTCGTCGTCGATACCTATGTCCGCTTGACCAAGCAGCGCGCCAACAGACGCAAAGCCTGAGATGGCTGACTTGTTTGGCCAAGATAAACTTTCACCCGGACATGTGGACGCGCCGAGAGGAAATGAGCGCAATGCAGATGCGCCGCTTGCCGACCGGATACGGCCAGCCAATTTAAGCGAGATAATCGGACAGGATCATATCACGGGTTCCGGCGGCGCGATTGGCCGGATGGTCGCCGCAGGCAAACTAAGTTCGCTGATTCTATGGGGACCGCCGGGAACAGGCAAAACCAGTATAGCGCGGTTGCTCGCCGATGCCGTGGGCATGCATTATATGGCAATCAGCGCCGTTTTCTCCGGCGTCGCTGACCTGAAAAAAGCGTTCGCGCAGGCGGAGCAAATGGCGCTGGCTGGCAAAAAAACATTGCTGTTCGTTGATGAAATTCACCGCTTTAACAAGGCGCAGCAGGACGGGTTTCTGCCATTTGTCGAACGCGGCGTCGTAACATTGGTCGGCGCAACGACCGAAAATCCCAGCTTTGAATTAAACGCAGCATTGCTTAGCCGCGCGCAGGTTCTGGTATTGAACCGATTGGATGAAGACGCGCTCGGCGCGTTACTGGCGCGCGCCGAAACGGCGATAGGCGCCCTGCTTCCTGTCACGGTCGAGGCGCGATATGCGTTGATTCAAAGCGCGGATGGCGACGGCCGCTTTCTGTTGAACCAAGCCGAGACGTTGTTTTCAATCGCTAGTGATGACATGCTCGATCCCGCTGCGATGGCCGCATTGCTGCACCGGCGTATGCCGATTTATGACAAGGGCGCGGACGGGCACTATAATCTGATTTCTGCGTTGCATAAATCGATGCGCGGCAGCGATCCGCAGGCGGCGTTATATTGGCTGGCACGGATGTTGGTGGCGGGGGAAGACCCGATGTATGTGTTGCGCCGCATCACCCGTTTTGCCAGCGAAGATATCGGTCTTGCCGATCCGCAGGCGCTTGCCCAATGCCTATTGGCAAAGGACGCATATGCATTTTTAGGCAGCCCAGAGGGTGAGCTGGCGATTGCGCAGGCATGCCTATATTGCGCCACTGCGCCCAAATCTAACGCAGTGTATAAAGCGCAGAAAGCGGCATGGAAATCGGCGAGAGAAACAGGCAGTTTGATGCCTCCCGCCAACATCCTGAACGCGCCAACCAAGTTGATGAAGGACATTGGATACGGCAAAGGATATGCCTATGACCATGACAGAGACGACGGGTTTTCAGGCGACAATTACTGGCCAGACGACATGAGCGCGGCCATATTTTACCAGCCTGTCGAACGCGGTTTTGAAAGGCAAGTGGCCGAGCGGATGAAATATTGGAACCGCCTTCGCCGTGAGCGCGAAGAGTAAATGATGGAAACGTATAAGGCCGCGGTTTGCACCGCCTTAACTGGGCCAGACGCAGTGCGGCTTTCGGACATGCCCGTCGCCGCCCTGCCCGCTGGCCATGTTCGCATCCGGGTTAAAGCAGCTGGATTGAATTTCCCTGACCTGTTGATGACGCGCGGTGAATATCAATTTCGGCCTGATCCGCCGTTTGTGCCGGGCATGGAAATCGCGGGCGAAATCATTGAAATGGCCAGCATTGAAACGGGCAGCGGCGTAAATGGTTTCACCATTGGCGACCGCGTCATGGGCGGCGCGAAAACCGGCGGCTTTGCCGAACAGATCATCCTGCCACTGGCGGCAATTACACCCTTGCCAATGAACCTTTCATTTGAAGAAGGCGCATGTTGGCGCGCGGCGGCGATAACCGCATGGCATGCGTTGCACGACAAGGCCCAATTACAACGCGGGGAAAGCGTGCTTGTGCTGGGCGCAAGCGGCGGCGTTGGTATGGCGGCGGTAAAACTCGCCAAACATTTAGGTGCATTGGTCATTGGCACGGGTTCCAGCGCCGCAAAGCGCGCGGCAATTTTGGCCGCAGGTGCCGATCATGCGCTAGATCCAGCAGACGAAGATTTGGCGGCGCAAGTGAAGTCGCTGACGGGCGGCGCGGGCGCAAATGTTGTGTGTGATCCGGTCGGCGGTTCGCTGGCGATTACCGCAACGAGGGCAATATCATGGGGCGGGCGTTACTTGATCGTCGGATTTGCTAGCGGTATCATCCCGCAATTTCCCGCAAACCATGCAATTATAAAGGGCTATAGCCTTATCGGGCTGCGTGCGGGCGAAAGCAGCCGCCGCGATCCCCTGCTTGCGAAAAAAAGCAACGCTGCGATGGCCAAACTCGCAAATGATGGCATCATGCGGCCTCATATTTCCCGGCGGTTTAGGCTCGATCAAGCCGCAATGGGCCTAAACGCGCTCGCCGATCGTTCCGTGATCGGGCGCGCTGTGATTGATATTTGATACATGATTTTGCAACGTGCAAGTCTAGCCAAAACATTCCGCTCGTGATACCCAAGTAGCCGGAGACGTGAGGTCAGCCTGACCATACGTAAATGGGGAGGCACACATGGAAAATTTCCAGATTGGCGGCTACGCATTCGATAGCGAGTTGGCGATGCAATATGGCCAGACAATTGGCACAATTGCGATAATTTTATTGGTAACATGGGTACTTGCAAAAGCGGCCAAATGGTCGTTTGCAAAACTGGTTGACCGTGTTCCCTTGTTGCAACGCGCAGGCGGCGACGGCGAAAGCGTCGGCATGTCGCTGGGGAAAATCGTATCGCTGCTGATTTGGCTGTTTGGCTTAATCGCCGTGTTGCAAAGGCTCGGCCTCGATAGCGTAATAAAACCCATTCAGGGCTTGCTGGAGAGCGTAATCGGTTATGTGCCCAACTTCATTGGCGCTGCGATTGCAATGTTTGTTGGCTTTACAGTAGCAAAGATTGTCAGAGATTTGGTAGCGACCACTTTAGCAACCGTCAATTTCGACAAATGGGCGAACAAAGGCGGCGTTGACCTTGTCACTGGCAATAGCAAAATCAGCGACACGTTGAGCACCATCGTGTTCATTTTAATCATCATTCCCGTGGCGATCATCGCGCTCGATATATTGGACGTTCCGGCCATTACCGAGCCTGCAAAGGCAATGCTGCAAATGGTTTCGAAATCCATTCCATTGATTATTGGCGCATCCCTGTTGCTGGGCTTTGGTTACGTGATCGCACGCTGGGTGTCTGGATTGCTGACGACTCTGTTGCCCGATCTCGGCGCAGACCGCGCAATTGCTGAATTGGGCATTTTACCAGCCGGCCGTTCTGCTTCGGGCATCATTGCCACAATAGTTTCGGTTGCGATCATGATCTTCTTTGCTATCGCAGCGACCAACATGCTCGGCTTTCCGCAATTAACTGCGATGCTGGCAACCGTGCTCAACCAAGCGGGAAGCGTTGTTTTTGGCGCGGTACTCATCGCGTTCGGTGTCATAATCGCGCGCTTGCTCAGCAACTTAATCGGATCGGCTACCGGTGACGGCGTTGCGCCAACGGCGGCATATTATCTGACCATCGGGTTGTTTGTGTTCATCGGCATTAAGCAGATGAACATCGGCGGACCGATTGTGGATTATGCCTTTGGCGCGCTTGCCATTGGCGCGGCGGTTGCGTTTGCTTTGGCCTTTGGCCTCGGCGGCCGCGATGCGGCGGCAAAGCTGCTCGCCGACGTGCAGAAACCCAACCCAGCGCCACCGGTAAAAAAGGCACCAGTGGCAAAACGGACCACCACAAAGTAACGCTTACAACAACACCGTTTATGGCATAGAAAACGGGCGGAGCGGCAGCTTCGCCCTTTTTTTGTTCAATCCACTTCAGCGGAGCCAAGGATGCGGACGTTTGAATATACCGCCTGTGTCGATTGGTCCGGGGCGCAGGGCGAACGCCCGCCGGGATTGGCGGTTGCGAGCATGCAAAAAGGTTGCGCCCCAAAATTAGAGCGCGCTGAACACCGCTGGTCAAGGCAAGACGTATTGGCATGGTTATATACACTCGCAGACGCGCAAACCGATATTATAATCGGTCTCGATTTATCATTCGGATTTCCGTTCATCGATCAAAATTCCTATTTTCCGGGATGGACGCAAAGCCCGCCCAGTGCGCGCAAGCTGTGGCAGCTTATCGATGAAATGTGCGAATCTGATCCGCATTTGGGCGCGGCATCGTTTCTAAATCATCCGCAAGTGCGGCGGCATTTCCGGCATAGCAAAGAAGATGTCGGCGATCTTTTTACCGGCGGCATTGGCCGTTTGCGCGCCGCCGAACATCATCAACGCGTCACAGGTCAGGCGAACAGCTGGAGCTGTTTTAACTTGGTCGGTGCAGGCCAAGTGGGAAAAAGTTCGCTAACCGGAATGCGCGTGTTAAACCGGCTAAATGGTATCATCCCAATTTGGCCGTTCGACCCCGTGCCAGCACGCGGCCCCTTGATCGTGGAGATTTACACCAGCATGGCCGCCAGAGCCGCGGGGTTGCCCAAAGGACGCAGCAAAATTCGCGATCGCACGGGCTTGGTCACTGCGCTAAATGCGTTAAACGCCTCGGTTCCCAGCGGCCTACACCGCTATGACGACCACGCAACCGACGCCATAATTACATCCGCTTGGCTGCATAATGCGACGCATGATCCAGCATTATGGGAAGCGCCGCCGCAAAAATCGAAAATAACTGAAACAGAGGGCTGGACCTTTGGTGTAATTTGAGGCAATGGGCGGCTTCCAACGAGCCGGCTTAGCTCAGTTGGTAGAGCACCTGATTTGTAATCAGGGGGTCACGAGTTCGAATCTTGTAGCCGGCACCATACAACTCCTTGTAAATAATAACATTTACCCGAAAGGGAAATGACAGCACCGACCTAAAATGTGTTTTAGGCCGGTTTTTAGGCCGGTGATTTTCAAAAGCTCCCCTCAGCTATCCCCTTCAACGCCAAGCCGCTCTGCTGTCCCTGATTTTTTGAGGGAGGAAGCCTCCTCCCTGCACGAAGCCTGAGAGTCTTAGTGTTGCCCACCTCTGCGGGAGTGCCCGCAACGCCCCTATATATGCGCGTGGCTGATGACGCGCTCTGCCCCGCAGGCCGTTCGGCCAGCTCCTAAGGGCGCGGCGTTCGGACAGAAGGGCCACGCGCGCACACTGAATCGTCTTTCATGGTTTCACATGCAGGCGCTGAAAGCCGACAGGCCCCGTCTTTCCGCCTGCTCCAGCGGGTGTGCAATTCCGCCTCTTTTCAGGGTGCAGCTTTTGCTTGCGTCACACCGCTGGTCGCTCGTGCGATCAGAGTGCGAATCCTTTGCCAGGTGAGGCGCATTCGCGCCTGCGGCATATGGCCAAGCCGCCTTTTCCCGAGTACCGCGACAGGCAGCGGCTCGGGCAACGCCGAATCGAGAGTGAGAGGGAATGATCAGTTTTCGTGACGGGTGAAGGCCAAGAGAGAGTCTCGCGGCTGCCCGTCATGGAGATATATCATGGCAAATTCAGTTCCCAAGCTCGCGCTCAGCCGTTCGCGCGACATCCCATTTGACCGGCTGGTGCTCAGCCAGGCCAATGTCCGCCGCCTGAAATGCGGCGTGTCAATCGGCGAGTTGGCCGACGACATCATGCGGCGAACGCTGCTGCAAAGCCTCAACGTCCGCGCAGTGTTGGACGCGGATGGCAAAGATACCGGCAAGTTCGAAGTGCCAGCCGGAGGCCGCCGCTTCCGCGCGCTTGAACTGCTGGTCACGACCAAGCGCATGGCGAAGAACCAGCCCGTCCCCTGCATACTGCGTGAAGGCGGCAGTGCGGAGGAGGATTCGCTCGTTGAAAACACCATGCGGATGCCCCTCCACCCGCTCGACCAGTTCCGGGCTTTCAAGGCGCTACGTGACGCTGGCACATCCGAGGAAGAAATTGCCGCACGCTTTTTTGCTCCCATCAGCATCATCAAGCAGCGGCTGCGCCTCGCTTCGGTGTCGGACACCTTGCTAGACATTTACGGGGAAGACGGCATGACACTCGATCAGCTTATGGCGTTCACCGTCAGCAGCGATCACGCGCGGCAAGAGCATGTCTGGGCAAACTCAGGGCTTGGACAGCATATCCAACCTTATGCGATTCGTCGGATGTTGACCGAAGACAGTGTTGATGTGCGCGATCGGCGTGCACAATTTGTCGGCATGGCCGCATA
>JANORM010000048.1:0-38251 GCA_031415335.1 Sphingomonadales bacterium
CTGTTAAAGCCCAAGAAAATCATCAAGCGTTTGAAAGTCGTCGAAAGCTTCATCGATTCCGGTAACAAGCCCGAATGGATGATCCTAGACGTGATCCCAGTGATCCCGCCAGAATTGCGCCCATTGGTGCCGCTGGATGGCGGCCGTTTCGCCACGTCCGATCTGAACGATTTGTATCGCCGCGTGATTAACCGCAACAACCGTTTGAAGCGTTTGATTGAATTGCGCGCGCCAGACATCATCGTGCGTAACGAAAAACGTATGTTGCAAGAAGCGGTTGACGCGTTGTTCGATAACGGCCGCCGTGGCCGCACGATCACTGGTGCCAACAAGCGTCCATTGAAATCGCTGTCCGACATGCTGAAGGGCAAGCAAGGCCGCTTCCGTCAAAACTTGCTCGGCAAGCGCGTCGATTATTCGGGTCGTTCGGTTATTGTGACTGGTCCAGAACTCAAATTGCATCAATGCGGCCTGCCGAAGAAGATGGCGCTCGAACTGTTCAAGCCGTTCATCTACTCGCGTCTTGATGCCAAGGGTCTTTCGATGACCCTGAAGCAAGCGAAGAAATGGGTTGAGAAAGAACGTAAGGAAGTTTGGGATATTTTGGATGAAGTTATCCGCGAACATCCCGTCATGCTCAACCGCGCGCCAACGCTGCACAGGCTTGGCATTCAAGCGTTTGAACCTGTCCTGATCGAAGGTAAAGCCATTCAGCTTCACCCGCTGGTATGTTCTGCGTTTAATGCCGATTTCGATGGTGACCAAATGGCCGTCCACGTGCCGCTTTCGCTGGAAGCTCAGCTAGAAGCACGCGTATTGATGATGTCGACCAACAACATCTTGTCGCCTGCCAATGGTAAGCCAATCATCGTACCGTCGCAGGATATGGTATTGGGCTTGTATTATTTGTCGATGGACCGCCAAGGCGAGCCGGGCGAAGGCATGATGCTGTCCGATATGGCTGAAGTGCATCAGGCGCTGGAAATTGGTGCGGTAACATTGCATTCCAAAATCATCAGCCGCGTTCCGCAAACCGACGCTGATGGTAAGCAATATATGGCGCGTTTTGAAACAACGCCGGGCCGTATGTTGCTGGCGGAATGTTTGCCGCAAAGCCACAAAGTTCCATTTGCGACAGTGAACCAATTGCTGACCAAAAAAGACATTGGCGACGTGATCGACCAAGTTTATCGTCACACCGGTCAAAAGGACACCGTCCTGTTTGCCGATGCGATCATGAGCCTTGGTTTCAAACATGCGTTTAAGGCGGGCATCTCGTTCGGTAAGGACGACATGATCATTCCTGAAGAAAAAGAAGGAATGGTTGCCGCGACAAAGGCCGTTGTTGCGGATTTCGAACAACAATATCAGGATGGTTTAATCACGCAGCAGGAAAAATATAACAAAGTCATCGACGCCTGGTCGGGCTGCGGAGACCGCGTTGCTGCGGCCATGATGGACAAGATTAAGGCCGCACCTTTGGATGAGCATGGCCGCCAAGCGCAGCCAAACTCGATCTATATGATGAGCCATTCGGGCGCGCGTGGTTCGCCAGCGCAGATGAAGCAGCTTGCGGGTATGCGCGGTTTGATGGCCAAACCATCGGGCGAGATCATCGAAACACCGATCATCTCAAACTTTAAAGAAGGCTTGACCGTTCTTGAGTATTTCAACTCGACTCACGGTGCGCGTAAAGGCCTTGCCGATACCGCGTTGAAGACGGCTAACTCCGGTTACCTAACGCGCCGTTTGGTTGACGTCAGCCAAGATTGCACCATCGTTGAAATGAATTGCGGAACCGAGCGCGCCTTGGAAATGCGTTCAATCGTTCAAGGTGGTTCGACAATCGCGTCGCTGGCCGAACGCGTATTGGGCCGGACAACGGCTGAAGACATCAAAGACGCTGATGGCAAAGTCATCATCCCGTCGGGTACATTGCTGGACGAACCCATGGTTGCCGAAATGGAAGCCACAGGCCTGCAAGCATTGAAGATCCGCAGTCCGCTGGTTTGCGAATCCAAGGTTGGCGTTTGCGGCACATGCTACGGACGTGATCTTGCACGCGGTACTCCGGTGAACATCGGTGAGGCTGTTGGCGTTATTGCGGCGCAATCCATTGGTGAGCCGGGTACACAGTTGACCATGCGTACCTTCCACATTGGCGGCGCGGCGACGTTGAACGAACAATCCAATCTGGATGCTTCGTCGGCGGGTAAGGTCACTTACCGTGACCTGCCATCGATCGTTGATAAACGCGGACGCCGTTTGTCCATGGCACGCAGCGGTGATTTGATCATTCTGGACCGTGAAGGACGCGAGCTGGAAATCAACCGTCTGCCTTATGGTGCATTGCTGCACTTTGCCGAAGGTGATGAAGTTAAAGCGGGTGAGCGTCTGGCCGAGTGGGATCCCTTCACCTTGCCATTGATTACCGAAAAGCCGGGTATCGTAAAATATCAAGATCTGATCGATGGCCGCACGCTGATCGAACAAACCGATGAAGCAACGGGCATCGCCCAGCGCGTCGTCAGCGAAGATCGTTCGGTGACCAAGGCGAAGAAAGAAGACCTTCGCCCGCGCCTAACCTTGCTAGATGGCGACAGCGGCGAAGCTGCGCGTTACCTGCTTGGTCCTGGCACAATGTTGTCGGTTGAGGATGGACAAGAGGTGCTTGCTGGCGATGTTATCGCCCGTGTGACCCGTGAGTCTGCTAAAACCCGCGATATTACTGGCGGTCTGCCGCGTGTTGCCGAATTGTTCGAAGCCCGTAAGCCAAAGGATTGCGCGGTTATCGCCAAGATCGCTGGCCGCGTTGAATTTGTTCGGGATTACAAGGCAAAACGCAAGATTGCGATTGTACCGGAAGAAGGCGATCGGATTGAATATCTGATCCCCAAAGCCAAGGTACTTGACGTGCAAGAGGGTGATTTTGTTCGTAAGGGCGATAATCTGATTGCTGGCTCACCCGATCTGCATGACATCCTGGAGGTTATGGGCGTCGAAGCGTTGGCGGAATATCTGGTTGCCGAAATTCAAGAAGTCTATCGTCTGCAAGGCGTGAAGATCAATGATAAGCACATCGAAACCATCGTGCGTCAAATGCTGCAAAAGGTGGAAATCACCTTTGGCGGTGACACAACATTACTTCCCGGTGAGCAAGTTGACCGCGAAGAGATGGAAGCGATCAATGCCAAGCTGACCAAAAACCAAGCGCATGCCACAGGTAACCCGGTTTTGCTGGGCATCACCAAAGCAAGCCTGCAAACACGCAGCTTCATTTCGGCAGCGTCCTTCCAAGAAACCACCCGCGTGTTGACGCAAGCGGCGGTTGAAGGGAAAAAGGACATATTGACCGGATTGAAGGAAAACGTGATTGTTGGTCGCTTGATCCCTGCAGGTACCGGTGCTGCCATGAACCGCGTACGCGTAACGGCCAACAGCCGCGACGCAGCGCTTCGTGCCAGCTACCGCAAGTTGCAAGAAAGCCTGATCGCACCAGATACCGCAGCGCAAGAACATGCCGCTGAACTGGCGCAGGGTCCAGAAGCGGCCATTGGTGACGATATCCTGGCATCGGTAGCGGGCGAAACCCACGGCACAGACGCCGACGCTGGTGATTATTTGATAACGCCGGATGACACGGCTGCGGAATAACATAACGCACCATATTAGATTAAAAATCCCGCCGAAGTCGCTTTCGGCGGGATTTTTGTTTCGACAAACGGCGTAAACAATCGATCAACCGCTGTCATCTGACTATGCAACATGGCGTATCATCCATATACCACAGGGCATAACGCGGCAGCAGGTGGGGCACATAATGCGCAAAATCGGTTCATGGATCAAACGTCATCCCGTTTGGTCGGCAATTATCGCAATCGTCGGCGCAATGATTTTATGGTCGGTATTAGCGCCAAAACCGGCTGAATATGAATATGTCACCGAAGCGGTGGAGCGCGGCGATGTCGTGCGCAGCGTATCGGCCAGCGGTAAACTGCGCGCGCTAAACACGATCAAAGTTGGCGCTGAAGTGTCTGGCCAAATCACGCAAGTATTTGTCGATTTCAACTCACCCGTCACCAAGGGTCAGGTTTTGGCGGTCATCGATCCCACCCGCGTCAATGCGCAGGTGGGTCAGGTCGAGGCGCAGGTGTCGTTGGCGCAGGCGTCGCTGCAACAGGCGCAGGCAAATGTCGCGCGGGCCCAGACGGACCTAGTCCTGCAAGAGCGGGAATATAATCGCCGTAACGCGCTCGCCGAAAAAGGCTTTGTATCAAAGGCTGCGCTCGACGTTGCCGCTGGCCAAGTGAACGCGGCGCGAAATGCATTGCGGGTCAGTCAAACCCAAATCAACAGCAGCAGCGCGCAAATCCGCCAAGCCAGCGCGCAATTGTCATCGGCGCAATTGGACCGCAGCCGCACCAAAATCATCGCGCCAACCAGCGGCGTCATCATCAACAAATTGGTTGAACCCGGCACAACCGTCGCCGCCAGTTTTCAGACCCCCAACCTGTTTGAAATCGCCGCCGATACCACCAAAATGCAAGTCGAGGCATCGGTGGATGAGGCTGATATAGGCCAAGTGCAAGAGGGCCAAAACGTCACCTTCACCGTTGATAGCTATCCCGATATAGTGTTCAAAGCCAAAGTTCGCCAAGTTCGCAAGGCGCCGGTTGAGGCGCAAAATGTCGTAAGCTACTTGGTCATTATCGATGTTGATAATTTGGACGGCAAGCTGCTGCCCGGTATGACCGCGAATATCGAGATTATCACCAGCCTGCGCCAAAACGTAACCCGCATCCCATCGCCAGCATTGCGGTTCCGTCCGCGCACGGCTGATCTGCCAGATGCTGTAAAAAAAGCAGATGAAGCACAGAAGAAGGACCAGAAAAAAGACCGGGATAGCAAGCCTCAACCCGCCGTTTTCATTGCCACCGCCGATCCCTATAAACCCGCGTCCCGCAACGTTCGACTTGGCGTTCAGGGCGATGAGTATACCGAAATATTGGACGGCTTAAAACCCGGCGAAAAAATTCTGATCCGCAACAAATCGCTTAAACCGAAACCTGAAACAGACGCCAGTGCGGATGAAAATGCGGACGAAAATGACGACACCGCTGCTTGAGACACATGAGCTGGTAAAGGACTTCATCATCGGCGGTGAGGTGCTGCACGCGGTCAACGGCGTGTCACTGTCGATACAACGCGGCGAGTTCGTCGCGATCATGGGGACCAGCGGATCGGGCAAGTCGACATTCATGAATATGATCGGCTGCCTCGACATACCCACCGCTGGCACATTGATGCTGGACGGGGTCGATACCAAGACGCTGACGAATGACGAACTGGCCAAAATCCGCAATCAGAAAATCGGCTTTGTGTTTCAGCAATTCAATCTGCTGGCCCGAACCAGCGCGCTCGATAATGTCGCCGTCCCGTTAATTTATGCAGGCATTGGCCGCGCCGAGCGCCAAGCGTTGGCCAAAGCGAAACTGATCGAGATGGGCCTTGGCGACCGCTTACAAAACAGCCCCGCCAAGCTATCGGGCGGACAGCAGCAACGCGTGGCGATTGCCCGCGCGCTCGTCACCAACCCATTAATGCTGCTGGCTGATGAGCCAACCGGCGCGCTCGATACGCAAACATCGATGGACATTATGGCGGTGTTTCAATCACTGAACGATCAAGGCATAACCGTTATACTGGTCACGCATGAACCGGATATTGCCGAATATGCAGCGCGCAATATCCTGTTTCGTGACGGCAAAGTTATTGACGATAAAGGTGTCAAAGCCCGCCGCAGGGCAGCTATATTATGAAAAAATTATGGCTCTCTATCGCCAGCTGGGGTATCAATGTCGCCATCGCGCTGACGGCGCTGCGCACCAATTTGATGCGGTCGATACTAACAACTTTGGGCGTGATGATCGGCGTATTTTCGGTGATCCTTGCGGTTGCCATAGGCGCAGGCGCGCAGGTTTCGGTAACCGCCGCGATTGGCGCGCTGGGTTCCAACATGGCGATCGTCATTCCGCAGCCGGATAATCAAGGCAGAGGTCCGCCAACCGTTCGCGGCCGCCTTACCGAGCGGGATATTCGGGCCATAAAAAAGCAGATTCCAGGCGTATTAGCGGCCGCACCGCAGCTGCGCTCTACGGCGCAATTGGTGGTATCGGGCAGTAACGCCACCACACAGGTAATCGGTGTGACGCCGGAATATGCCATTGTCTCCAATGTTAATGCCGAGGTTGGCCGCATGGTCGACGAGGGCGATGTCAATTCGGGATCGCGCGTAGTCGTTTTGGGCGTAACAGTCGCCAATAAATTATTCGGGTCATTTGATCCAATTGGGCAAATCGTTCGTATCAACAAAGTTCCGTTTAATGTCATCGGTATATTGGAATCCAAGGGCAGCAATTTGGGTAACGACAATGACGATCTGGCTCTTGTTCCGCTGAACACATTGCGGCAACGCTTGCTCGACGGACCTGCAACAGGGCCCGATGACATTCATTTGGCCTTTGTCGGATTTGATGATGAACCTGCATTGATTGCAGGCCAAAAAGAAATCAAAAAGCTATTGCGGGATCGGTACCGGGTGAGCAAAGGCAAAATAAACCCGTTCACCGTGCGCACCACCAGCGAGATTGCCGAAACGGCGGGCCAAACTACACAGA
This sequence comes from Sphingomonadales bacterium, assembly GCA_031415335.1. Lineage (GTDB taxonomy): Bacteria > Pseudomonadota > Alphaproteobacteria > Sphingomonadales > Sphingomonadaceae > Sphingorhabdus_B. The sequence goes on from JANORM010000048.1 coordinate 6,678, forward strand.
TATTCCAAGCGTTGCTGGTGGCTATCGCCTCCATATCGCTGCTCGTCGGCGGGATCGGTATCATGAACATCATGCTGGTCAGCGTGACCGAACGCACGCGGGAGATTGGCCTACGCATGGCGCTGGGCGCGAAACGTACCGACATTCGCAATCAGTTTTTGGTCGAGGCCGCAGTGCTATGTATTATTGGTGGCGGCATCGGTTTGGCGCTGGCCCGCGCAGCCGCAGCCGCATTCGAAACCTATGCCGATTTCCCCGCCCCCATTGGCATTAGTGTAGCGTTGGGAGCAATCCTGTTTTCGGGGGTAATCGGCCTGTTATTCGGCGGTTATCCCGCAATCCGCGCATCGCGGCTTTCCCCGATTGAGGCGCTGCGCAGCGAATGATCGGGCGGCGGTAGCGACGCGGCAAACCGCAGCGCTGCCCATTGCCGTTTATGCAACGCTGCCCATTGCCGTTTATGCAACGCTAGATTGCCACGCTTCGCTCGCAATGACGAAATGAGACAATGTTATGTCATCCCCTAAACCCCATCCAACACATTACGCCCCGCCTGAACACGCATGATATGGCTGGGCTTTGTGGTGAGTGACTTCGCCTTGACCGTGTCCATAAACACCCATTCATTGGTCACCGATTTCTGCGTCAGTGATAGCATCATATAGCCGCGATTTGACGTGTCCATCCACGCCAATTCAGGGCTGGCACTGACCATGTCGCGGGCAATGATTTTTGGGTCGTTCGTTCCCGTTACCGATTCAATCCCCGGAGACGTCACACTATGTCCGCCAAATTCGACGCCTGCGGGTTTGCCGCCTTCGGGCAAATTGAACGCCCAGCCATTATGGCTATCCCCTGTTATCATAATCAGGTTGGCGCCGGTTCGCTGCGCCGCAGATAGCAGCCGCGAGCGCGCTTTGGGGTAGCCGCCCCAATTGTCCATATTGCTTGGCAAGCCGACGGTGGCGGAGGTAATTCCGCGCTGGACATAAGATATGGCGCGTTTGTCTGCATCGGGCGCGAGCCATTCCATCGCGTTTTTCGGCGTGTAATTATATCCCACATTCGTGCCAACACCCGCGATTGTCCAGCGCGCTGTGTTGCGCGCAAATTGGCGGTACAGCCATTGCTCTTGTTCACTGCCCAACATAGTGGCCGCGTCATCAATCCATTCGCCAGCCATAAATTCGCCAAAGGTCTGCTGCGTATTTGCACCGGGCGGACGCGTCCTTGCCAGCGTGCGGGTATCGGTGCGGTAATATGTCGCCAGATCGCCAATCTCATATGCCTGCCAGGGCAGCTCGCCCACGGGCAACCATTCGCGCCATACTTGCTGCGCGGCATTACGCCGTGCCGACCAATCGCCTTCACCGCCTTGATGATTTTGCGCGCCGCCCTCCCACGCGTCATTTGCGCTTTCATGGTCGTCGGCAATGACGATCATCGGAAAGTTTGCATGCAAGGCTTGCAGGTCTGTATCCATCCGGTAACTGCCATAACGCATGCGGTAATCAGCCAGCGTGAAAATTTCGGTTTGCGGCATCATCCGGCTGGCAAATTCCGCGCCTGCATCATATCCGCCCGCGCCATATTCATAGATATAATCGCCCATATGCAGCACCGCATCAATATCATCGCGCTGCGCTGCGTGGCCATAGGCGTTGAAATAACCATAGCCCAAATTGGAGCAGGAAAAGACGGCGAGGTTGAATTTTTTCGTTTTACCGGCGGGCAGGGTTTTGGTTTTGCCAATCGGCGAAATTGACCCATCGGGGCCAATGAAGCGGTAATGATAGCGGGTATTTGGCCGTAATCCGTCAACGGTAATCTTTACCGTATAGTCACGCCACGGCCCTGTTACCATTTGTCCGCCCGATATGATCCGCGTAAATTCGGCACTGTCAGAAATCTCCACGCGCACTTTGGTGGAGCCTGATTGGGCCGGGACATAGCGCGTCCACAGCAGCATCGATTGCGGTCCAGGCTCTCCGCTGGCAACATTATGAGTGAACCCCGTCGCCGCCAGCAACGCCTGCGCGGCCAGTGCGCCGCCCGGCAAAATCAAGCCTGCAACGCCAAAACCGCCAATTGTCAGCAAAGCGCGGCGGTCAATTATCAATGACATATGATCCCCTTAATTCATCCTGATACTTGCACGTTTTTGGAACCTAGATATGACAGTTTGCAGATTTAGAGCGCGGTTTAGCGGTTCAACAAAACCCTAGCCTGCCCTGCAATTTGTGCAAGCATCGCGGGTGTTGGCGGCGAACCTAAACGTGCACGATCCACCACAGCCTTAAACATAGCCACGCGAGCAATATTGGTTTTTAGCCAAATTGCGGTATCTTCAGCAGGATTTTTGGCTGAACGACGTTTCAGAAAGTCGAGCCGCATCGCTTGAAAATCACGCGCCAATCCCGCGACGAGCAATCGCTCCCATGGATCGGCAGGGTCCATTTGCATCGCAGCATTCTGCGCCCAGCCGATACCCAGCGCCTCTCCAACTGCGGTGAATGCGCGCGTCAATGCCTCGACCTCGTATTTCTGTGCGCTTGCCAGCGCCGACAAACCAATAGCCCCGTCAAGTTGCGCAATCCTGACAAGGCGGTCGGCAATAGCGCGCGGGGCGCCCTGCCCGGTTAGCCGTTCGCCATATGCCATCGTTTGTTGCAGAACATCCGCCGGTAACAGCGTATCGCGCGCCTTCGACAATTGTTGCACGCCGCCCGAATACAACTGCACCGTCGCCGCAAGCCCGCGTTCCTGAACGCTGCCGCGCACAATATCGGCCATTTGCGCCCGCATTTCTACGGCGGCTTGCGCCAGCAACATCAGCCGCGTCGTCTCCGCAATGTCGGCCTTATCAATCATGTCCCACAGGCCGCGAACCTCAAAAACCTGTTCGGCGATGAAGAATGCCGATGCCACTTCGGACAGGCTACAGCCTTCCTCTTCCATCAACTCAAACGGATGCAACATGCCCATCCGATTAATCATCCGGTTGGCCAGTTTTGTGGCGATGATCTCTTTACGCAATCGGTGCGCCAAAATCGCGTCCTGATGGGATGCCTGCATCGCATCGGGAAATGCCGCCAGCAGCTCGCCCACCATCGCATCATCGCTAGCAAATGGCGCATGTTCAATCGCTTCTTGCGCCGCCAGTTTCGCGGTGGATAACAGCACCGCCAATTCGGGCCGTGTCATGCCGCGCTGCGTTTGTACGCGGCTCAACATGTCATCGTTGCTGTTAATGCCCTCCACCGCGCGGTTCAATTTGCCCGACGCCTCGAATGTCTCGATCAGCCGCACATAGGCGGGGACATCGCCCGCGCCGCCCGCCTCCGCCACAGACAATGCCAACGTCTGCAACCTGTTATCATCCAGAACCAAATCAGATACCGCGTCGGTCATGCTGGCCAGCAAGATGTTGCGATCCTCGTAAGTCAGCTTGCCCGCCGCCATTTTCGCATTCAGCGCGATTTTGATATTCACCTCGTTATCGGAACAATCCACGCCCGCGCTATTGTCGATAAAGTCCGTATTGATCCGGCCCCCGTTTAAGGCAAATCCAATGCGCCCCGCCTGCGTTGTGCCAAGATTTGCGCCTTCACCGATGACCTGCGCGCGCAGTTCCGATGCGTTGACCCGAATCGCGTCATTTCCGGGATCACCCACCTCGGCATTGTTTTCGCTGTCATCCTTTATGTACGTGCCGATACCGCCGAACCATAATAATTGCGCGTCGCAGCGCAATATCGCTTTCATCAATTGCGCAGGCTCCATCTCCGCAGTGTCTGCTCCCAGCAGCTTTTGCATCTCCTTGGTCAGCTTCACGCTTTTTTCGGTCCGCGCAAATAATCCGCCACCTTTGGAAATCAGTTTTGGATTGTAATCGGCCCAGCTGGAACGCGGCAGAGTGAACATCCGTTTGCGCTCTTTCCAACTTGGCGCCGGATCGGGATCGGGATCGATAAAGATATGGCGGTGGTCAAACGCCGCCACCAGCTTGATCGATTTGGACAGCAGCATGCCATTGCCGAACACGTCACCCGACATATCGCCGACGCCAGCAACCGTGACGGCGTCCTTTTGCACATTGACGCCCATTTCCAAAAAGTGCCGCTGCACCGAAATCCAGCCGCCTTTCGCGGTAATGCCCATCGCTTTATGGTCATACCCAACCGAACCGCCGCTGGCAAAAGCATCGCCCAGCCAAAATCCGCGTTCGTTGGCAATGGCGTTGGCGGTGTCGGAAAATGTCGCCGTGCCCTTGTCTGCGGCAACCACGAAATACGGGTCTTCGCCATCATGGATGACGATGCCTGCGGGATGCACAATCTTGTCCTTCACGATATTGTCGGTGATCGACAATAATGTGCGGATAAATATACGGTAACTTTCGGTGCCCTCGGCAAACCACGCGTCACGGTCAGTGCGCATATCGGGCAGGCGCTTGGGGTAAAATCCGCCCTTTGCGCCCGTCGGCACAATCACCGCATTTTTGACGCGCTGCGCCTTCATCAGGCCGAGCACTTCGGTACGGAAATCATCGCGCCGATCGGACCAGCGAAGGCCGCCGCGCGCCACTGGCCCCGCGCGCAAATGGATACCCTCAACGCGGGGGCTGTACACAAAGATTTCGCGCCACGGTAAAGGTGCAGGCAGGCCGGGCACTTTCGCGCTGTCCAGTTTGAACGCCAGCGCCTCTGCCGATGCCGGGACAAACGCGTTCGTCCGCAGCGTGGCGAGCACGACGGCGCGGAACAGGCGTAATATCCGGTCTTCATCAATCGCCGAGACGGCAGCAAGCCCGCCATCAATGACTTTGCCCAACTTGGCCGCTTCTTTGCTACGATCATTTTTCGCCGCTGGATCGTTCAACGCTCTGAACAGCGCGATAATCGCTTGCGTAATACTGGCGTTCTTGGCCAGCGCCGCGACGACATTTGGCATACCATAGGTCAATCCCGTCTGACGCAAATACCGGTACCAAGCGCGCAGCCAAATCACCGCCGATGGGTCAAGCGCCGCCAATGTTATCAGCTGATTAAACACATCATTTTCGGCATTAGCATCAAGAACCTGGCTGAGCGCGTCTTCCAGCACCGCCTTGCGGGCTGCGACATCGGCCATCGCGCCGCCGCGCAGCCGAAGCTTGAAATCGTGGATGTAATTGCCATCGCCCAGCGCGGCCGGTGATTCTTCCAACACATCAAAGCCGAAATTTTCCAGCGCAGGGACAATATCACTCAGCGGCATTGCGCCGCCCTGACTATAGACTTTCAACCGGACTTGCTCAGCCGAAATAACCAGCCGCGTAACACGGCTATGGTTGCGCTCCATTTCAAGCAGGCCGATCATATCCAGCGCCGCTTCGCTGGCGGAATAGCTGGTCCGGTAATTGTTGGGGAACACCGGGCCGTATCGCACCAGCATAGCCGCTGCGCGTTTTTCATCGGTTAGTTTGGCAAGTTCTGCTTCCGCTGCTGGCTCCCATCCGCGCACCATCAGCTCCAGCTGATTGTCCAGCAGGGCCTCATCCACTTTTTGCGCACGGTCGGGCAAATCAAGTGTGTAGCGCAGCAAAGCGACGCCGCCATCCTCCAAACTGATTGTCCAGCCTAGCATGCTGCCGCCGGTCGCATTCGCCAACATATTCTCAATTTGCTTGCGCATTCCGGTCGACACATCATCACGGGGCAACCACACAAAAATATACAAATGCCGCCCCAAAGGCGAACGGACGGCGAGCAATTTGGGACGCGGACGGTCGGTCAACGACATCGCCGTCAACGTCACGCGCTCCAACTCCGCCAGCTTTAACGAAACCAGCAAGTCATGCGGCAGCGATGTCAGCGCATGGGTCATTGCCTTGCCCGCATGCCCCGAAGGATCAAAACCAAAGCGCGTCATCAACGTCGCCAAATGGGTGCGCAACACGGGAATACGTTCGGGCGCGGTAGCCAAAGCGGCGCTGGTCCAAAGCCCCGCCGACACCGACAGTCCGGTGATGTTGCCACCATCGCGAACGGGCACGACCACCAAATCCAGCTGAACGTGGCGGTGCACCGTGGACAAGCGGTTGGCTTTCAGCACCAGCGGCGCGCGTCCACCTTCTTCAAACCATTTAATCGCCAGTTCGGCGCTGACCTGCGACATGATGCTGGCGTCGCTAACGCGCGACAGGCCAAGGCGGCCCGAACGTGTGCCATCGCGCTGCAAATGTTCATGCGCCAGCACGGTCATATACCCATCCAGGAACCAGCGGATCAGGGCGCTGCCCTCACCATCGGGCAGGCTGTCCGCATCATCCGACATCGCACCCAACATCTTGCGCCAATCGGTCACCGCCCCGCGCACATCGCCGAGCACAGCGAGTAAATCATCGGTTAGGGCGCGGCGATCGTTGGCATCAATACGGTCGGTTTCCAGATAGATAAAGGATTCGCGCTTGCCAGCGGCTGCTTGCTTGCGGCTGACTGACTGTAACATTCCATCGTCGCTGCGTACCGCGTGCAACACGGGATGGATCAGCCGTTTTACGCTTATCCCTTTGGCCGCGATGGCCGCAGAGATTGAATCGACCAGAAACGGCATATCGTCATTATTCATGGCGATCCGCAATGCCAATCGCCCCTGTGCATCGGTAAAACTATCCAGCACTGCGGCCGGTTTTCCAGATTTGCGAACATGCGAAAGCTCTAATGTAAACCGCGCTGCATCTTCGCAGGCATTGTGATCAAAACCATCATTTTCGCCCGGCAGCGCGCTAACCGTAAATGCCTCGGCCATTGCCGTTAAAAGGCTGGATTCAATCTGTACCGATGATTTCGATGTTGATTTTGATATTTTGGCAACCGCCATGAAAACTTCTCCTGATCCCGCGAAGGCCGATGAACAGTATCTGTCTTACGGCAAAATCGATTGTAATTTTATTACGTGGCTTATGCATTCGTTCGCGGATGAGTTCAAGTTCAGTGTATCGTCTTGCGAACTATGCGGTGCCTGTGTAGCATCGCTGCATAATAAAGGGTCGGAGAGAGCAAGATGGATAAGCGCCTTACATGGTATATTTTGGCAGCGATGGTTTTGGGCATTGTCGCAGGCTATATCATGAACCAGCAGATGGCGGGCGACGCCGCGCTGCTGAAACAATGGGAGGGTTATCTTAAAATACTGCCCACCGTTTTTCTTAACCTCATCAAAATGCTCATCGCACCGCTGGTGCTATCAACTATCGTCGTGGGAATTGCGCATATGGGCGATACAGCGGCGATCGGCCGCATCGGGGTGCGGGCCTTATTATGGTTCATCACCGCTAGCTTCGTTTCGATAACATTGGGCCTATTGCTGGTTAATTTCTTCGAACCTGGCGTCGGTGTAACCCAAAAAACGCTCGCCGATATTGGCGAATTGAAAACCGAAGATTTCACGCTCGCCAAATTCATCACGGGTATTTTTCCCAAAAGCGCGATTGAAGCGATGGCATCAAATAATATCCTTCAAATCCTCGTTTTCTCAGTTTTCGCGGGCGTTGCATTGTCGGCGATTGGCGAAAAAGGCGCGCCATTGGTGCGGGCCTGCGATGCGCTGGCCGAGATGATGTTGCAGATGACGGGCTATGTCATGCGGTTTGCACCATTTGCCGTATTCGGCGCAATGGCGGCGGTCATCGCGGTCAATGGGCTTGGCATATTGGCGGATTTCGCGATCCTGATTGGCGAGTTTTACCTTGGCCTGTTGATCCTGTGGGCCATCCTGCTGGGCGTTGGTGCGATATTCCTGAAACAGCGTATCTGGTCGCTGATCCGGTATATCCGTGAGCCATTGCTGATCGCATTTTCAACAGCATCATCCGAGGCAGCGCTGCCCAAAATGTTCGAACAGCTCGACCGTTTTGGTGTGCCGCGCCGCATTTCCGGATTCATGCTGCCCTTGGGCTACAGCTTCAACCTTGATGGGTCGATGATGTATATGAGCTTTGCGACATTGTTCATTGCGCAAGCCTATGGCGTTGATTTGAGTATTTCGACGCAGATATTGATGTTGCTGACATTGATGGTCAGTTCAAAGGGTATCGCCGCGGTGCCGCGCGCCAGCTTGGTCGTTATCACCGCAACATTGACGCAATTTGGTTTGCCCGCCGAGGGCGTAGGCTTGATTCTGGGTATCGACGTTTTCCTCGACATGGGCCGCACCGCCACCAATGTCGTCGGCAACGCCGTCGCCACTTCGGTCATCACCAAATGGGAGGGCAAGTTAGAGGATATTGAGCCCGAATTTGTGGAACATCCCCATGCGCCAGCACATACGATCCATGCCGGAGCGCGGGGATTGGATCTCGCAAGTGACATGGTGGACGATCAGCGCAGCCGTGAACGCCGAGAAGACCAGCGCCGCGAACAGGAACGCATTGGGTTGATAAATGATCCAGTGGACCGCCGGGATGGCGACCGGCGAAAAACTTAGGCCGAGCTTAGGGCGCTAGGGCGGATTTACTCCTTAATCCGCGACGGGCCCAATCCGCGAATGGCCCAGCCCTCAAACGGCCTAGTCCGCGAACGGATCGCGCACCAATATCGTGTCTTCGCGCTGCGGTGATGTGGATACCAACGCCACGGGGCATTGGATCAGTTCTTCGACGCGGCGAATATATTTGATCGCTTGCGCAGGCAAGTCCGCCCAGCTGCGCGCGCCAGCGGTGGTTTCTTGCCAGCCGTCCATCTCTTCATATATCGGTTCGACCTTGGCTTGGTCGGCGGCATGTGGCGGCAGATAATCATAATGCGTATCGCCAATTTTATACCCCGTACAGATTTTCAGCGTGTCAAACCCGTCGAGCACATCAATTTTCGTCAGGGCAATGCCGGATACGCCCGAAACAGCGCAGCTTTGCCGCACCAGCACCGCGTCAAACCAGCCGCAGCGGCGCTGCCGTCCCGTCACCGTGCCAAATTCGTGACCGCGCTCACCCATCCGTTGTCCATCGGCATCCTCCAATTCGGTAGGAAACGGACCAGAGCCCACGCGGGTGGTATATGCTTTCACAATGCCAAGGACAAAACCGACGGCATCGGGGCCAACGCCTGACCCGCCCGACGCCGTGCCTGCAATCACGTTTGATGACGTAACGAACGGATAGGTGCCATGGTCAATATCGAGCAGCACGCCCTGCGCGCCTTCAAACAATATGCGCTTCCCCTCACTCTTCGCTTGGTTCAACGTGCGCCACACTGGTTTGGCAAAGGGCAATACATAAGCGGCAATATCGGTTAAATCATCGATCACGCGTTTGCGGTCAATTGGCGGTTGGCCGAACCCAGCGCGCAGCGCATCATGATGCGCGCAAATCCGGTCAAGCTGCGCCTCAAGATCATCGAGATGCGCCAGATCGCAAACCCGTATCGCGCGGCGTCCCACTTTGTCCTCATAGGCCGGACCAATGCCGCGCCGCGTTGTGCCAATTTTGCCGCTACCCGATGCGTCCTCACGCAGGCCGTCCAAATCGCGGTGGAACGGCAGGATCAATGGACAGGTTTCGGCAATCATCAGGTTCTGGGGATTGATATCAACCCCCTGTCCCTTCAACTTGGCAACCTCGTCACGGAAATGCCACGGATCGAACACCACGCCGTTGCCAATGGCCGACAATGTGCCGCGCACAATTCCCGATGGCAGCAAGGATAGTTTATAAACGTTTTCGCCGACGACCAAAGTATGGCCGGCATTATGCCCGCCCTGAAACCGGACGACAAGATCGGCGCGGCTGGCCAGCCAATCGACGATTTTGCCCTTGCCCTCATCACCCCATTGTGCGCCGATTACCGTTACGTTTGCCAAGTCAAATTCCCTGTCTGATCTGTTCCGCCTGTCCCTAATCAGACCAAGAGGATTCGTCCAGCATAACGGTCAATGCCGGGCAATCGCGGTCAGTTTAATTTTTCGGCGCGGCCGTTGGATAAAATATAGGCGCAGTCCAATTTGCCTGCATCGCAATTCTCGCTAAGTGCGGCGATTGTAATCCAACCCTCTGCGCGCAATCGGGCGGCCTTTACTGGATCAGTCCCGAGCGGCAAAAACAGCCGCTTATTTTCGATTTCCAGCGCGGAAAAATCAACCAGCGGATCAGGGAAAAGCGAAAATCCTGTGGCCACTTCGCTGCTGCCATCTTCGCGGGCAATCGCATATGTACCGCCGCGACCAAGCGCAGCAACATAGCCGCCAGCAAACAGCGTGAAGCCAAACCAGCTTTGATATTCAAAACCATGACGTTCCGACGGGTCCAGCGTCACCGTTGCTTTTCCGGCAAGGCGCTCGGCAATGCCCTCCAACCCAGCGATACGCGATGCCAAATCACCCTTGGCATCAATGTCTTTTAATTTGGAGACCGCATCCTCAAACGGACCTGCGGCATATAATAATGGCAGATATTTTTCCGCGCCCAGTGATTTCAGGCGTCCTGCATCTTTCATATCCAGCGCGGCGCGCACCGCGTCGATTTGCGCTTTGGGCATTTTGAATGTCTTGGCCGCTAATGTCTCGACCAAATCGGGCAAAGTGAAATCCACAACTATCCCAGTAACACCCGCTGCCTCCAGCGCCTCGATGGCAATCGCGACAACTTCGGCAGCCGCTGCTATGCTGTCATCGCCGATTAATTCCGCACCAAGCTGTGTAACCTCGCGCTCGGGCCGCAACGCCGCCGCCCGCAACCTTAATACCGAACCGTAATAGGAAAGCCGCAAAGGCCGCACGACATCGGCCATACGCGTCGTAGCAATTCGGCCCACTTGCACGGTCATATCCCCGCGCAGCGCCAGCGTATGCCCAGACACAGGATCACTAAAACGCAACAAACGGTCGCGTCCCATCGCCGCCGATTTGCCATTGCCGCTACGCGCTGTCATGGTTTCTTCAAATTCGGCAATGGAGGGCGTTACGCGGTTATAGCCGTGGCTGGCGAGCACATCCAACATTGCGCGAGACATGCGCGCAGCGGATTCGGCCTGCGGCGGCAAGCGGTCCCGAAATCCTTCGGGTAATAAGTCGGGGGGAATCTTCGTCATACCCGCGTCCTTAGCGCAAAACGCAAAGCGGGAAAGCCCCAAAGCCAAAACTTCGGGACTCTCCCTAGAGCGTGATGACAAAAAGTGGGAACCGGTTTTTGTCCCACAATCACGCGACAACAAGAATTTAGAGCGGACATTTGATTCAATCAAATGTCCGCTCTAATGAACTAAAATTTGAGCGCCATAACCCGTTTAACGCCCGGCAACCCCTGAATAGTATCGAGTGTATCTTTGCCAACCGGCGTATCCACCGACAATAGCAGCACCGCAACGCCGCCGGCCTCTTGACGGCCGAGATGGAACGTTCCGATGTTAATCTTTGCCTCGCCCAGCGCCGAACCCAGGCTGCCGATGAAGCCGGGCGCATCTTCGTTGACGATATACAGCATATCGCCGTTCAATTCCGCCTCAACATTCACGCCGAACAGCTCGACCAGCCGCGGCGTGGCGTTGCCGAACAATGTGCCTGCAACCGACCGCTCGCCATTGGCGGTCATAACTGTAACGCGGACAAGCGTGTGATAAACACCTTCACGGTCATGGCGGATTTCGCGCACATCCAACCCGCGCTCCTTAGCCAAAAATGGTGCGTTGACCATGTTGACTGTATCGGAATAGCGCCGCATCAATCCGGCCAATACCGCGCCCGTAATCGGCTTGATATTCAACTGCGCCGCTGCGCCTTCAACCTCGATTGAAATCTGCGTCAGATTGTCATGCGCCAATTGCCCAACCAGCGAACCCAGTTGCTGCGCCAGCGCCATGTAAGGCCGCAATTTCGGTGCTTCTTCGGCGGACAGGCTTGGCATGTTTAACGCATTGGTAACGCCGCCATTGACCAAATAATCCGCCATCTGTTCGGCCACTTGCAACGCAACATTGACCTGCGCTTCGTTGGTCGATGCGCCCAGATGCGGCGTGCAGATGAAATTGGGCGTGCCGAACAGCGGCGATTCTTTGGCAGGTTCGGTTTCAAACACATCCAGCGCCGCGCCGCCAACTTGGCCGCTGTCGAGCGCATCTTTCAATGCCGCCTCGTCGATCAAACCGCCGCGCGCACAGTTAATGATCCGCACGCCTTTTTTGGTTTTGGCCAGCGCCTCACGCGACAAGATACCGCGTGTTTCCGGTGTCAGCGGCGTGTGCAAGGTGATGAAATCAGCCTTGGCTAGCATAACATCCAAATCCGCCTTTTCCACGCCCATTTCGATGGCGCGTTCGGGCGACAGGAACGGATCATACGCGACAACTTTCATCCGCAAACCGAGCGCGCGGCTGGCGACAATCGCGCCGATATTTCCCGCGCCGATCAATCCCAATGTCTTACCCGTAACCTCAACGCCCATGAAACGGTTCTTTTCCCACTTGCCCGCTTGCGTCGACAAATCGGCCTCTGGCAATTGCCGGGCGAGCGCGAACATCAGGGCAATGGCATGTTCCGCCGTCGTGATCGAATTGCCAAACGGCGTGTTCATCACCACAACCCCCTTGGCCGACGCCGCAGGAATATCGACGTTATCGACGCCTATACCGGCGCGACCAATGACTTTTAAATTGGTGGCCCCATCCAAAATGGCCTGCGTCACTTTGGTCGAGCTACGGATCGCAAGGCCGTCATAATCGCCGATCATCGCGGCGAGTTCGTCAGGGGTTTTGCCCGTGATAACATCAACATCGCAGCCGCGTTCCGCGAAGATAATCGCGGCTTGTGGGTCCATGCTGTCGGACATTAATACGCGTGGTTTAGTCATTTTATTTACCTAATTTTGTGGAAATCAATTTTATAATTCCGTCATGCTGAACTTGTTTCAGCATCCATCGTGCAGCAAGAGCGGACCTTGAACGGATAGATGGACCCTGAAACAAGTTCAGGGTGACGTTGGATGTTAAGACTGGAGCTGGTGATAAGCCCAATCGAGCCACGGCCCGAGCGCTTCGACATCGGCGGTAGCCACCGTTGCGCCGCACCAGATGCGCAGACCGGCGGGAGCATCGCGGTATCCCGCAATGTCATAAGCGGCATGTTCCGCCTCCAACAATCCGGCCATTTTCTTGATGAAGTCGGCATCCGCGCCGTCCACCGTCAAACATACCGAAGTCATCGAACGCGTGGCCGGATCAGCGGCGAGATGATGGAGCCAATCCCGTTCATCGACTATCTTGTTAAGTGCCGCTGCGTTCGCGTTGCTCCGCGCCATCAGGCCGGAAAGTCCGCCTACTGATTTGCCCCATTCCAGCGCAAAGATAACATCTTCCACTGCCAGCATCGACGGCGTGTTGATTGTCTCACCTTTGAAGATACCTTCAGCCAACGCGCCTTTTGACATCAGACGGAAAATCTTTGGCAATGGCCATGACGGCGTATAATTTTCCAGCCGTTCAACCGCGCGCGGGCCGAGGATAATAACGCCATGCGCGCCTTCGCCGCCCAGCACCTTTTGCCAACTGAATGTCGTAACGTCCAATTTGTCCCACGGCATGTCATAGGCAAAAACCGCGCTGGTGGCGTCGTTGAAAGACAGACCTTGCCGCGTATCGCTGATCCAGTCACCATTTGGCACGCGTGCGCCAGAGGTCGTGCCGTTCCATGTAAACACCACGTCATGCGACCAATCCACGGCGGTCAAATCAGGAATTTCGCCATAGGCCGCGTTCATCACGTTGGCGTTTAATTTCAGTTGCTTGTTGACATCGGTAACCCAACCCTCGCCAAAGCTTTCCCACGCCATCATCGTGACGGGGCGCGCACCCAGCATGGTCCACATCGCCATTTCGATCGCGCCAGTATCGCTGCCCGGAACAATGCCGATCCGGTGTGTGTCGGGTACTTGCAGCACTTCGCGCATCAAATCGATGGCAAGCTGCAGACGCGACTTACCAATCTTGGCACGGTGCGAGCGGCCCAGCGATTCGGTGGCTAATTTTGACGCTTCCCAGCCCGGCGGCTTTGCGCAGGGGCCAGAGGAAAAATACGGACGCGCCGGTTTGGTATTTGGTTTGGTCGGATGCTCAAGTGCATCCTCTTGTTGTGGTTTGGTCGGATGCTCAAGTGCATCCTCATGTTGAGGTTTACTCATAGTCATAAAGCGTCTCCTTTCAGAGAGCAGCGCGGCGTTGGGGCCGCGTGGCCCGTCGCTGCATTACGGGCGAGCAATGATTTGGGCAAGCGGGAAAGAGCGCATGAAAGCAGAAAAATGCTGCGTTGCGACAAATCGCCTAATATCCGCGCCGGCCTGATATCCGCGCCGAGATGCGGCGTGCGCGTTCCTTGGTTATCATTCGTTAACCATGAATCGGTATTTATCATGGTATGCGTGGACAATCACAAAGCCGGTTCTTCATCAGCCTTGCATTCTTGCTGTTCGCCGCAAGCGGATGCATCCCGCGCGGTGACAAGGTGGCGAGCGGGCAGAATGGAGCATTTTCCGCCAAAGATGCGCGTCAATGCTTGTCGAACCTGAAATCTGACAATGTCAGTTTTGCGGCATTACCAGACAAAAATTATGGCGGCGGATGCGCCACTGCCAATTCGGTCAAATTGATCGATATCGGGACAAGCGTTACCAATTTGGGACCGATGACATGTAATCTGGCCGCGACGTTCACCGATTGGACCCGCGACATTGTGCGCCCCGCCGCAAAGAAATTTTTGGGCAGTCCGCTGGTGCGAATCGAGACCACGGGCACCTATAGCTGCCGCCGCGTTGGCGGCAGCGGCAGCCTGTCACAGCACGCCTATGGCAACGCCGTCGATATCTTTGCGTTCGTCACCGCCGACGGCCGCAAGGTCAGCGTGCTGTCCGGTTGGCAAGGAAGCGAGAAGGAGCAAAAATTCCTGCGCCATTTGCATAAAGAAGCGTGTGGCCGGTTCGGCACCGTGCTCGGTCCCGAATATAACCGCGAACATGCCAATCATTTTCATCTCGACATGGCGCCGTCGCGGATTAACGCCGCGCATTTTTGCCGATAACGCGCCGAATACAGGTGGAATTTGGCGGTAGCTTCGCTATCACCGCTGCATGACAAATAACGACATTACCGACCGCCGATTTTACAAAGCCAAACAAGAGGCGCGCTTTGTTGAAAAACAAACACCAGTCACCCCGCAAACCCAAAGCGAGGCGTATAAGCTGGCGTTTCAAGACAAGGAATTCCTGTTGCGGGAGGAATTGCGTCCGGTTCGGTTTCAACTGGAACTGTTAAAGCCCGAAATGCTGCTGGATGAAGCGGGGATCGCGTCGACTTTGGTCATCTATGGCTCCGCGCGCATCCCTGAGCCTGGCAACGCCGACGCTTTAATTGCGGCAGCCACCGATGATCGCAGCCGAATTATCGCGCAGCGGCTAAAGGAAAAATCGCGCTTTTATGATGAGGCTCGCAATCTGGCGCGGCTGGCCAGTGAGTGCAACATAGCCGATGAAACTGGCCGGCATTTCGTTGTATGTTCCGGCGGCGGTCCGTCAATTATGGAGGCGGCCAATCGCGGCGCGCACGACGTGGGCAGAGATTCCATCGGCCTCAACATCGTCTTGCCGCATGAACAAGCGCCAAATATTTACGTGACCCCGGATCTGAGTTTTCAGTTTCACTATTTTGCGTTGCGCAAGATGCATTTCTTATTACGCGCCCGCGCCGTTGCGGTTTTTCCCGGCGGATTCGGAACCTTTGACGAATTTTTTGAACTGCTGACTTTGGTGCAAACGGGCAAAGTAGAGGCGATGCCGATCATGTTATTTGGCCGCGATTTCTGGAACCGCGTGATCAATTTTGAGGAGCTGATGTTGGAAGGCACGATCAGCCCAGCGGACATTAAATTGTTCCAGTTCGTCGACACCGCCGAGGAAGCATGGTCCGCGATTTGCAATTTTTACAATTTACCGAGCGCGTAACACAAATCAGGCTTGGTTCGCTGCAAGCGGGTTTATTTGCCGCTGGAGCGCGTTCGCGGCGTTTTGGCCACCCCCGTTCCGAACGAACCTATTTTTGCGCCGCTAGATATTCGATCAACGCTGCGCGCTCTTCAGCTTTGCTCAATCCGGCATAAGCCATTTTCGTACCAGGCGCATATTTGGCGGGCGCGGTCAGATAGGCGTCGAGCGCCGCTGCATCCCAATTGCCGCCCTTTGTTTTCAGCGCAGTGGAATAAGTATAACCAGCGGTTGAACCAATTGCGCGGCCAACAACGCCGTGCAATGCGGGACCGATGCCGTTCGCGCCGCCCTTGGCAATGTCATGGCATGCCGCGCATTTTGCGTAAATTTTTTCGCCCGATATTGCGGCGACCGCGACTGCTGCTGGCGCTGCGCTGCTTGATGCCTGCGAATCGACATTGGCGTCATCATCTGATTTACCGCAAGCACCGAGGGCCAAAATGGCGGCGCTCAACAATATGCCGCGCGCGATCACTTCGCTGCCGCCGCTGGCGCTGCCGCTGGGGTTGTTGCCGCTGGCGCTGCGGCTGCATCCGCCGCTGGAGCAGCGCCCTCTGCGACCACTGCTTGCACGCTAGGCATTGGCAGGTTTGATCCTTGACTGTTCAGATATAACATAACCGCCGCACGGTCTTCGGCTTTGCCCAATCCGGCAAAGGTCATCTTGTTCCCTGCTGCAAATTTTTTCGGATTGGTCAGCCAGCTGTTCAGCGCCTCAAACGACCATGACCCGCCAACCCCTCTCAGAGCCTCAGAATAGGCGAATGCACCCCCGCCAATTGGCTTGCCTACAACGCCGTGCAAATTCGGGCCAATGCCCGCTGCTCCGCCAGCGGCAATCGTGTGACACGCCGTGCATTTCTTGAAAACAGCCTCGCCTTTTGCAATGCCGTCGGCGGCCATCGCATCGGCCATGACATTGGCGATCGGAACCGCAGCAACCTCTGCACCGCCCTCGACTTCGCCCTCAATGGCCCAGCCTTGCTTGCCTTCATGTGGAGTTTCTGCATGAAATATCGTTCCAGACAGGATCGTCAAACCCAAAGCAGCAATGCCTGCGCCCAAAACCCAGCCTGCGATTGTATTGCTACGGTCATCCATCGAAATTCAGCCCCATCAGCGTATGCGCGGCAAAAACATGCCGCTCTTAAAGATTTATGATGCTCCTCTAATGCGCCTTGAAATCGGGTGCAAGAGCCGAATCCATCGTGGCGATTGCAAAAGGTGCAAATGCGGCGGCGCGCATAATCGGTCTTGCCCACCCGATTGCCCTCGCCTATCGCCTGCAATCATTATGGAAAGCTACCCCAAACTTGCGCTTACGTTGGTCGGCGAATTGGCAAGTGCCGCCGCATTGGCCCCCAAGAACGCCATCAGTTTCCAAGGCGCGCCCGGCGCAAATTCCCATCTGGCCGCGATTGAATTTGATACAGCCTGCTTGCCCCTGCCCTGTTTCTCGTTCGAAGACGCGATTGATGCCGTCAAAGAAGGCCGCACAGACCGCGCGATTATTCCGATAGAAAACAGCCTGCATGGCCGCGTTGCCGACATTCATTTCCTGCTGCCCGAATCCGGCCTGTCGATCATTGCCGAACATTTTATGTCCATCCGCCACTGCTTAATGGCGAAAAGCGCAGACGCAAAACTGGCCACAGCGATGAGCCATCCGCAGGCGCTGGGTCAGTGCCGCCATTATTTGCGCGAACATAATATCATACCCGTCGCCTACGCCGACACCGCCGCCGCCGCCGCGCTGGTTGCGGGCAATGACGATCCCGCCGCCGCCGCCATCGCGCCAAAAATTGCGGCGCAGCTTTATGGTCTCGAAATTGTTAGCGAGGGCATTCAGGATGCCGATCACAATATGACGCGGTTCGTGGTGCTGGCGAAGGAACCCGCCGATTTGCCCGCTAAAAACGGCGACGATATTTTAATGACGACGCTGGTTTTTGAGGTCAAAAACATACCCGCCGCGCTTTACAAGGCCATGGGGGGCTTCGCCACCAACGGCGTGAATATGACCAAGCTGGAAAGCTATCAAAACGGCAACAGCTTCGCCGCCACCGAATTCTACGCCGACATCGAAGGCGCACCCGGCGACGCCGCCGTCGACCGCGCGCTGGACGAGCTGCGTTTCCATTGCAACAGCGTGCGGCTGCTGGGCACATACCGACAGGCGCGTGCGCGGGGGTAAGGGTTCCGTCGCAGCCCGTTACCCGTGAGGTGCGAAGCGACGCAATGACGATTTCATAAACTGCAGCAATTCCTACCAAGAATCTCTGCGCCTCCGCGCCTCTGCGCGAAATAATTTTGTTCGCGCAGAGGCGCGGAGGCGCAGAGATGGCGTTTCACTTTTCGCCTTAAATTTATCTTAAACAACCAAGGTTAAAACCACGTCGGTGTAAATTGGGGAGCGGAATATGGGAAAAATCGCAGGCTATATCCTACTGGGGTTACTGGCTTTAGGAGGAATCTATCAAGTTTCGACTTTGAACAACGTGTCGGACGTGATTGCCGAGTCAAACCGGAAATCCAAGATTGAACGGGCCGCTGCAAAGGCCAAAATACAAGCCGAAGCAGAAGAGAAAGCCGAGGACGAAGCGGAGAATTTGGACGCTAATGGTGAACCAGAAGATGGTGACGCGGATGCCGGTGCTGATGCCAATGCCGAGGCCGATGCCGATACCGATACCAGCGAAAACGAAGACGCCTGACAGCCGGATCAAAAAATCTCTGCGTCTCTGCGCCTCAGCGCGAACAGAATTATTTCACGCAGAGGCCGCAGAGGTCGCAGAGATGATATTGATTGATGATGGCCGCGCTTATGGGGATGCCTATCGCCGTCGCGCGAGTTCCGAGGCCACTATACTAATTAGCCTTTGACGATTGAACAGCAACTACCCCAAATCTCCGCGCCTTGTCACCTCTGCCCATAGCCCTGCACCGCCGTGCGCGCTGGCTAATCTGCCCAATATCTCGGCCCAATACGCGTCATTGCCGTAGTCGCTGCGCCAGCGCATCATGGCGGTGGTCAGGGGGTGGAGCGGGTAGTCCATTGTAAAGCCGATTGCGCCGTGGACCTGATGGGCGATGGATACGGCGACGGAGATAGCTTTGTTGGTGCGCAATTTGGCTGCGGCGATTTCGAATAGCGCATCGGTGCCGCAGACGCTGCTTTCACCCGCCAAATCCAGCGCCCTTGCCGCCGCCTGGCCCGCGACATTCACCGCCGCCGCCTCGCACGCGAATATCGCCAGATTTTGCTGTACGGCTTGTTGTTTGGACAATGGCTTGCCGAATTGTTCGCGGGCATTGGTGTGCGCGATGCTCATTGCCAATGCCGCATCAAGCGCGCCTGCGGTTTGGCCCACGCGCAGGAATGCACCCAGATGGCGGTGCTGTGACGCGTCAAAATCTACGCCCAAATGCGCCGACAATATCGCCTCGCCCACTTGTAAGTTTTCGGCGTGCTGATGCATGGCCAATTCTCCGGCCACGCGCATGATCGCGAACAGATCGCCGTAATCGCCGCCAAAACCGCCGTCTGCCTCAGTCACCAGCAAGCTTTCAAATCCGGCCTCACGGATCGGAGCGAACCCGCGCGTCCTCGCCTCGGCAAACACCGTGCGCGCCGTGTCGGTCAGCATATCGCGCGCTTCGCTCATCTTAGGCCTAGCCCCCGTGCAATCATGCCGCGCATAATTTCCCGCGTGCCGCCGCGCAGGGAAAAGCTGTGTGAGGATAGCAATAGGGATCGCAGCAATCGCGCAAGATCATCATCGCGTTCAGGATCGCACGCGACAACCGCTTGCGCACGAATGGGCAGGATTTGTTCAAAACTATTGCCCAAATCCTTTACCATCGCCGCCTCCACCGCTGGATCTTCGCCGCTGGCCAATTTGGCCGCGACCGACATCGACATATTGCGCAACGTCCATAGCTCCGCCGTCAATTCTCCGATCAAGTTGCATAATAATGGTTCCGGCGACGGCCCTGCGGCATCAATCAACGCCGCCATCAACGCATGGCTCGACAGATACCGTTCAGGGCCCGATCGTTCGAGCGCCAATTCCGCCGTCACTTGCGCCCACCCGCCGCCGCGTTGCCCCACCAATGCGCCTTCAGGGATCAGCACATCGTCGAAAAACACCTCGTTAAAATCATGCGTGCCGCTCATGTTGATAATCGGCCGAACGGTGATGCCGGGCGTATCCATATCGATCAGGAACTGGCTGAGCCCCGCGTTACGTTCGCTGCCGTCTTCGCTGCGTAACAATGCCAGCATCGCATGGGCATGATGCGCGCCGCTGGTCCATAATTTCTGGCCATTGATCCGCCAACCCTCATGGGTCAGCCGCGCCGACGAACGTATCGCGGCAAGATCCGATCCCGCCCCCGGTTCCGACAATCCGATGCAGGCATAGACTTCTCCGCGTGCCATGCCCGGCAGATATTTCTCCCGCTGCGCCTTGTGCCCATATCGCAGCAAGAGCGGCCCGGTTTGCCGGTCGGCAATCCAATGCGCGCCAACCGGAGCGCCCGCCGCCAACAACTCCTCCAAAATAATATAGCGTTCCAGCGGCAGCCGTTCATGGCCGCCATATTTTTTGGGCCAGATCATGCCGATATATCCGGCGCGGCCCAATGCGCGGCTAAAATCCAGATCGCTGATCGCCCAGCAATTTGCGCGGTCCTCAATCAGCCCCGCTGGCTGGTGCGCGGCCAAAAACGCGCGTATCTCGCCGCGCAATTGCTGCGCGCCCGAAACCGCAAAATCGTGAATTTGAAAAGTCTGCATCGGTGAAATTCACTAATGCATTATCGCTTGCAATCAATCGCAAATATGCGCCTGTTTCGGATCGGCACTTACCCTTTGGTTTTGTAGCCGCACACAATGCCCAGAATGAAGGATATGAACAATGCCAATTGCACCTGTCCGTTGGTGCTGTCGCTCCAACCCACCAATTCATGCCCAAACGCATAAAGCGCCACAAACATTGCTGCTGCCAGTCCTACCATCGGGATGCTCCACGTACCTGAATGTATATTTGTTAAGCCGGAACAGTTAATATTTCCTTTCACGCGGCTCGCCGCTCTTGCGTCATCCGCCGCGCATTCTATAGGAGGGTCAATCAACTAAACCGCAGCGCAATCGAGGTAGATCAGCCATGAAAACCCGGATATTCGTCACTCTGAAAAATGGCGTATTGGACCCGCAGGGAAAGGCCATCCATCATGCGTTGGAAGGGCTTGGGTTTACAGGCGTGAACGACGTACGCGCAGGCCGGATGATCGAAATCGACCATGAAGACGGCGTTTCCAATGCTGATTTGGAAAGCATGTGCAACAAACTGCTCGCCAATATGGTTATCGAAAATTTCGAGATTGAACAGAATTAAGGCGAGGGCAAGAATATGAAAGCAGCCGTCATTCAATTTCCGGGTTCCAATTGCGACCGCGATATGGCGACCGCAATCCGCCAAATTACCGGAGCGGATACATCGTTGATCTGGCACCGCGAAACCGAATTGCCCAGCGGCATTGACTTGATCGCTGTACCCGGCGGATTTTCTTACGGCGACTATTTGCGGTCTGGAGCCATGGCGGCGCGGTCCCCCGTGATGCAGGCCGTTGTTGCGGCGGCAGGACGCGGCGTGCCTGTGCTCGGCGTATGCAACGGATTTCAGATATTGACCGAAACCGGATTATTGCCCGGCGCATTAATGCGCAACAGCGGCATCCGTTTTGTGTGCCGCAATGTTGGCTTAACCGTCGAAAACAACCAGTCATTGTTCACCAGCGGATACGATCAAGGCGAGGAAATTCGCATTCCGGTGGCGCATCATGACGGCAATTATTTCGCCGATGAAGCCACATTAGACCGGTTGGAGGGCGAGGGCCGCGTTGCGTTTCGCTATAATGAGAATGTCAACGGATCGGCGCGTAACATCGCTGGATTGTTGAACGATGCAGGCAACGTCCTTGGCATGATGCCGCACCCCGAACGCATGATCGAGGCCGTGCACGGCGGTTCAGACGGGCGGCGGTTGTTCGCTGGTTTGGTCGAGGGGTTGATCCGCGAGATCGCTTAAATCGGGAACCGCCGTCTGTGCCTTGGGCTTAGGCTTAGGCTTAGGCTGGAGCCAGCGCCCCACTAACATCAACATCGTTGGCCAGAACATGGTGTTCCAGACATCGTGGATATGTGCTTTGTCGGGCTGCAGATAGTCACCAGCTTGTTCTGCGCGCATATCCAGCCATTCCACACCTAGCGCCAACGCCAACACCGCCAACCACGCTAGTATCCAGCCCCCGCGCCTGCGCCAGAGCAACCGCACAAGCAGGAACATGCCCAACCCGAAATATACGTGCAAGGCATCCTTGCCCAGTCCGGTGAATTCCAGGACTTGGATTTTGAAAATCTGCAAATCATGCGGCGCAGCCGCCAGATATTCCATCATAGCTTCGCCCGGAACGGCGTGAAATCTGTGCCAGCGTCAAAAATATCAACGCCCTCGCGCCGTTTCAGGAAACCTACCACGTAATAAGTTACCGGTGTCAGCGCGGCCTCCCATATCACCTTTAACGCCCAATTGGTTATCATCACGCTGACCAGCTGAGTGTTGGTCCAGGTCCCGTAAAAGGCCAATGGATAGAAAAGTAGGCTGTCGACGCCCTGCCCCACAAATGTCGATCCGATGGTCCGCGTCCATAAATGCTTGCCCTTGGTCCACAGCTTCATCCGCGCCATGACATAGCTGTTCACAAACTCCCCCACCCAGAATGCAGCAATGGACGCAAATACGATCCGCCAAACTTGGCCAAATACCTGTTCATAGGCGGCCTGCCCCGGCCATCCCGGCGCAGCGGGCAGCGAGACAACAACCCAGCTCATAAATGCCATGAAGATCAAAGCGGCAAATCCCGCCCAAATCACACGGCGCGCGCGGGCAAAGCCATATACTTCGGTCAGCACGTCACCAATGACATAGCCCAAGGGAAAAAATAAAATGCCTGCGCCAAAAATCAGGTCATGCCCAAACAGCGTCGCCACTTTGCCGTCAATCATAATCGCCGACGGTTTGGCCGCGCCGATCACATTGGACAACAGCAAGATTGCGACGAACGCGGCCATGACAAAATCATAATAACGAAACTGGCGGTCCGCCGCCTGCGCCGCCGATTGCGGAGTAATATTTGGCATAATCATATACGCCGAACATAAGCGGCTTTGCAGCGCGGCGTAAAGTGGTTAATGAACCTGCGGTGCGCGCCCTTAGCTCAGCTGGATAGAGCGCGAGACTTCTAATCTTGAGGCCACAGGTTCGACTCCTGTAGGGCGCGCCACGTCGGAACAAAGCTGGGCACTGCGCCCGAATTTGTTCCTGTACCTGCCACAGCGGCAAGTGTTTGCAGCAGATTGCTCTTTGATCCCATGATGCGAACCTCGCCAAAGCTAACGTGGGCCGGTATCAACTTCAACCCGCCGGGCGAGCGCGCGGAAATGATCGCGGCGGTAGAGGTCAGCATCGACGCAGGACTGATCGCAGGTGGCTTCATGTCCGCTAATGCGGTCTTAACACTCTGAGTCATCAAGGTTTGCAACGCCGCTTTCGATTGCATCGCAAAGGCGTTTGAGGCGTAAATCGGTTTCGCCGACCATTTTTACATCACGCAGAGATGACAGCACCCTTCTCCACGAGCAACGAAGCAATGGACAAAAGCCATCCCCGCTGGCACATCAAAAGCTTCAGAACCTCTGCAATTTTCTGTGTAAAATCCCAATTTATTCTACACAGTTCCTAAACGGGCAAAATATATCGAATTTCATCAAACAATATCAACATATTACAGAACTACCGCCATCAGTTCAGATGGACAGTAGTGAGATAAAACACATGTCCGCAACCCCGTCACCTTTGCCCAAGTCAACGCCGCGATTGTTTGTTGACGAAGAATTGCAGGTGGGCCGCGATATGCAAATCACCGGAGCGCCAGCGCATTACTTACTCAATGTCATGCGCATAAAGGCTGGCGTGGCAGTCAAGTTGTTCG
The DNA here is from genome assembly GCA_031415335.1 of Sphingomonadales bacterium. GTDB lineage: Bacteria > Pseudomonadota > Alphaproteobacteria > Sphingomonadales > Sphingomonadaceae > Sphingorhabdus_B. Next base: position 30,733 of record JANORM010000048.1, read on the forward strand.
ATGATCGCAACGGTGAATATCTGGCGGTGGTTAGCAGCATAGGTAAACGCGACCTCAATTTGACGATTGAACGGCAATTGCGCATGCGCCAGGCTGTGCCCGATCTGTGGTTGTGTCAGGCGCTCATCAAAAAAGACCGTTTTGACTGGATCGCGGAAAAATCATGCGAACTTGGCATCGGCCGTTTCGTGCCGATCCTTACCAACCGGTGCGTTGCCGATAAGCTCAAGGAAGACCGGCTGCGCAGCCAGATGATCGAGGCCGCCGAACAATGCGAACGCACCGCATTGCCGCAAATCGCGCCGCTGGTGAAATTGGACGCATTGTTAAAATCATGGCCAACAGAACGCACATTGTATTTCTGCGATGAACGCGGCGGCGCGCCTTTTGGCGGAGCGATTAAGTCAGGGCCAGCGGCCATATTAATCGGCCCAGAAGGCGGTTTTACTGAGCAAGAAAACGCCATGATCCGCGCCCATCCCAGCACCGTCGCGGTATCGCTTGGCCCGCGAATTTTGCGCGCTGAAACGGCGGCAGTTGCGGCGATTTCGGTGTGGATGGCAGCGCAAGGCGACTGGGGATAAGGCGACTGGGGCTGATGTCACAAATTACAACGTAGTTTTTACAACTCCGCAGCGTTTTTGGGACGCTCGAATTTATCAAAAATAAACGAATGGTCGGCATATGAATGTGCGTGAACCATCGAACGGAATACATGACGGGAACGATGCGCGCTCAGTTTGCTGATGCGTTTGGTTATTGGCGTGCGCTATTTGCAACTTTGTTTTTGGCGGCACTCGCATTGGTTGCAGCGCACGCAAACCAGGTTCCGACCACCAGTGCGGGCACAGGTCCGGTCACCAAAACATATGTCTCTGGTCTGAATTACCAAGTTTCAGAAAATGGCGCGAATACGTCTTTTTTCGCGCCATCAGCGGCGTTGAATGCAACTGGCGGTATCACGGCAGCGCAATTATCGCCCGCCATTTCGGTCACAACGAATGCCTTTGATTTTGACGTTAGCGCGGTGGGTTGCCCGACAACTCCGGTCCGGTGCGCCAACAGGGGCAGTTTAACCCTTACATTCAACCGGACCGTTACCAATCCGGTTATTCATATTTCGGGCATCGGCGGGATTAGCGGCAGTGCATTTTATCACACATCGTTTTTGCTCACGTCATCCGATGCAGCGGCCACGCCAACTCTCACGCGCTTGGCAGGTAACAGCACGTTGACAGTGGCGGGGAATGAAATCCGGTCGTCGACAATCAACGGCGCGATCTCATGCACCGCCGCCACGCCTGCTGCTTGCGGCAGTGTGCGAATCAATGGCACATTTTCGACCGTTACATTCCAGCTCGATTTGTTAATGGGCGGCACTGGCGCGCCAACGGGCGCGGACGGATGGACGCTGACTACATCAGTCGACGAAGACTTTGGCGATGCGCCGGGCAGTTACGATACAACTGCTGCAGCCAGCCATATCGTTGGCGGGTTGTTCCTCGGATCATCCGTCACCGCAGACAATGTTGCCACAACAAACACCGGTACGCTGACCCCTAGTCCCATTGCAAATGCGACCGCATCCAGCGATGGCGGCGATAATGGCGTCACATTTCCGACCTTGATCCGGGGTGTGCCGGGTGGAACCATCGACGTAGCCGTAACGGGCAGCGGCGGGTTGTTACAAGGCTGGATCGATTGGGCCGATGATGGCAACCATGCCACTGCGGGTGACCAAATTGCGACCAACGTTGCCGATGGCGGCGCGGGCGATACCGATGGCATCGTGAACGGTATCATCCGGATCGCGGTTACACCGCCTGTCGGCGCGGCTTTAACGCCCACTATTGCAAGGTTTCGAATTTCTTCCACGAGCGGCCTTGGACCGCGAGGGTTGGCGTCTGATGGCGAGGTTGAGGATTATGAAGTTACCGTCCTGCCGCAACGCGCCGACCTGTCACTTACAAAAACAGTAAGCAACGCATCGCCCTCTAGTGGAACCGCGATCAGTTATACCTTAACCGTGACCAGCGCCGCCAGCCCAGCGTCGACATTAACAGCAACGGGCATAACGGTAAGCGATGTTTTGCCCGCAGGCGTAAGTTTTAGCAGCGCGACAGGCACGGGCAGCTATAATAACGTTTCGGGCGTTTGGACCGTTGGTAGTTTGGCGCCCGGCGCGTCGGCTGCATTAACAATTAACGCAGTCGTCACCGCGACCACGGGCACAATCACCAACATCGCGCAGGTTACGGCCAGTTCATTGCCTGATCCTGACTCAACGCCAAATAATGGTGTTACGTCCGAGGATGATTATGCCTCTGTTGCGTTTGCCGTGTCCCCAACCTTGGCAGCGCCATCTTGCAACGTAGGCACCACACAACAAATCATTGCCAACGGCACATTCGCCGCCGGAACTGGGCCAAGTTGGACAAGCTGGACGGCATCGCCAATTTGGTTTGGCAGCGGTGTTGCGGCCATAAGCAACGATACGACATCTGGTTCGCTATCCCAAGCCGGACTGACCGGCCTGAAATTCGGCCCCGGCGCATCGGGCGGCGCAGTGATCCAACTGAGTCAATGGTGGCGCAATGGCGGCCCAGCGGCGGGATCAACATCTGCGCAGCTCACGATTACTGTTGCAGGAACGCCATATGCTAGGATTACAACCGATCCCAGCGCGGGTACCACAGCCAATGTCGTTTATCTTAACGGGGCATCGGGCAACCTGTCGACACTTACCGAATTTGCCACCACGGGTTGGCGCATTAATCTTCCGACTTCGGTCGCTGCGACAGGCGCAATATCGTTTAACTTTGTTCCTGGCGGAGGCACGTCTGATGATTTTGAGGTCGACAATGTCACGTTATACACATGCCAGCCCGCCAACCTGTCCGTTAGCAAAATCAGTTTGGTTTTAAGCGACGGCGTAAACACCACCAATCCAAAGGCCATTCCCGGCGCGACCGTGCAATATTGTATTACGATTTCGAATCTAGGCACAATTACAGCCAGTGATTTGGCGATTAGTGATACTATCCCAGCCGATGTGACGTTTATGCCCGGGTCGATGTTTACCGGACCGAGTTGCGGAACAGCGACGGAGGCTGAAGACGACAATTCAACAGGCGCCGACGAAACCCCAAATGGGGCATCGGTATCAGGATCGACGATTACCGGCACGTCCGCATCACTGCCGGGGGGAACAAACTTGTCCCTGGTGTTCAATACGACGGTAAATTAGGTTTTTTACCACCAACATAGCCGTGTAAATTCTTTGCCTTCGCGATACCGCACTAACCACATTTGTTTATGTTTTTACTGGATAATAGTGCTACCTCTTCCAAATGATGGGGATCGTTGACAAATCACCCGATGATAATTGTTGGGTGCCACAGGTAAAATATATGCAACAATCCCTGCTTCTGGGCGTGTTGCTGGTATTTTTTTTGGTCTTTTTTGTTGCTCCAGCGGCCCACGCGCAATCCGCCATAACCTACAGCAACACGACGCCTGCGACCCTGCCCGATAATAACTGTACCGCCGCTGGCACCGCCTCCAGAACCTTTGTTGTCCCCTTCAGTTATATTGTTGCCGACGTCGATATTGGCGTTTTTGTGACCCACACATACCGCAGCGATTTGCGGATAAACCTGATCTCGCCTACCGGGACAAATGTCGTTGTGATGACATGGACCGGAAACGTGCAGGGCGGTGATAATCTCAACGACAGGTTTGACGATGAAGCCGCTGCAGCCATTACGACGCATGTTGCGGCTGCAAATGACCCTCTAACGCCGGCTCCGCCGCCCTATTCACACAGCTTTCGACCATCGTCACTTTTATCGGTATTTGACGGGCAAGATGCGGTCGGCACTTGGACGATGACCATATGTGATGCTGTCGGCGCAGATTTGGGTACATTCAACCGCGCCGACCTGTTCATCACGCCCCGGCCAGCAGTAATCAGTGTTGCCAAAATCAGCAGTGTATTGAGCGACGGGATAAGCGGCGCAAATCCAAAGGCGGTGTCCGGTTCAACCGTCCGCTATTGCTTTACGATCAGCAATGCCGGGCCCTCGGCGGCCACCAATGTTGCGGCCTCCGACGTCATTCCCACCAATTTGACCTATGTCGCAGGCAGCATGTTTTCAGGGACCAGTTGCGCCACCACGACAACTGCTGAGGATGATGATGCAACCGATGGTGCAGAAACCGATCCAGTCACGGCGTCCATATCCGGCGCAACGATAACGGCGACCCGCGCTAGCCTGCTATCAACAGGCAGTTTTGCAATATCGTTTAACGCCGTGGTTAATTAGGGTCAGGATCTGGCATAAGATAAGTTTTGCTGGCCAATAATCGCGCCGCTTTCTAAAGCTGCTTCATGAGCACAAAAACAGTTTCGAATCGCAACGATCCGATCATCGAATCGCGCGCGCAATTGATTTCCGCGATGTCCAAGGGCGAAAAACCGAAGGACCGCTGGCGCATTGGTACCGAGCATGAAAAGTTCGTATATTGTACAGGCGACCATCACGCGCCGTCATATGATGAGCCCGGCGGCATCCGCGATATGTTGATGGCGCTGACCGAATTCGGCTGGGAGCCGGTTACAGAAAACGGCCCCGATGGCCCCAAAGTTATCGCCATGAAGGGCGCAGACGGCGCGATCAGCCTTGAGCCAGCAGGGCAGCTTGAATTGTCTGGCGCGCCGCTGGTAAACCTACACCAAACATGTGCGGAAACCGGACGGCATTTGCAACAGGTGAAGGCGATTGGCGAAAAAACGGGTAAGGCGTTTTTGGGACTGGGATTATGGCCCGATAAAACCCGCGCCGAATTGCCGATCATGCCCAAGGGCCGGTATAAAATCATGCTTAACCATATGCCACGCGTCGGCAGCATGGGGCTTGATATGATGTTGCGCACCTGCACGATACAGGTCAATCTGGATTATTCCAGCGAGGCCGACATGGCGCATAAATTCCGCACGTCGCTGGCGCTGCAACCGCTGGCGACCGCATTATTTGCCAATTCTCCGTTTTTGGAAGGCAAGCCCAACGGCTATCTTTCCTACCGCAGCCATATCTGGTCCGACACCGATCCGCACCGCACGGGCATGTTACCATTCGTGTTTGAGGATGGATTTGGTTACGAACGTTATGCCGATTACATGCTCGATGTGCCGATGTATTTTGTCTATCGCGACGGCCAATATATCGATGCTGCCGGATTAAGTTTCCGCGATTTTCTGGACGGCAACCTGTCCGTCCTGCCCGGTGAAAAACCAACCGAGGCCGATTGGGAAGACCATATGTCGACCGCTTTTCCAGAGGTGCGGCTGAAAAGCTTCCTTGAAATGCGCGGCGCAGACGGCGGCCCGTGGAACCGGATTTGCGCTTTACCCGCGTTTTGGGTCGGCCTGCTCTATGACCAGACCGCGCTGGATGCGGCATGGGATGAGGTCAAGCATTGGTCGATGGAGGAGCGCGAGGCATTGCGAAATGCGGTTCCCAAAATGGGCCTAAAGGCTCCGATCCCCGGCGGACGGACGTTGCAGGATATTGCGGGCCGGATATTGGACCTGTCCGCCGCTGGGCTAACCGCGCGGGGACAACTCAACAGCAGCGGCGATAATGAAAGCGGCTTTCTTGATCCGTTGCGTGAGATTGTATCCAGCAAAATGACGATGGCCGACAGGTTGCTTGAACGCTATCACGGCGAATGGGCCGGCGACCTCAGCCGCGTTTATGATGAGATGAGTTTTTGAAGCTCGTTGCTCCGGTATATGAGTCACATATTTGCAACATATCGCTAAATTCGGTTGCGTCTAACACCGGAATTTCTTGACCTTGATGGTGGGGATCATAGAGGCTTTTAGCTCTATTTTGATCCAATCCAACGGGGCAATTTCCATGCGTAAAATCCAATCCACATTCACATCATTCGGGGCGATTGCCGCCGCGACACTCGCTTTTGTCGCCGCACCCGCCGCAATCGCGCAAGATACCGCAGCTGAAGACGATAGCGGCCTGACCGAAATCGTGGTGACAGCGCAGCGCCGCAGTGAAAACCTGCAAGACGTGCCGTTGTCGATTTCCGCGATCAGCGGCGATAAACTGGCTGCGATCAATTCCGGCGGCGGCGATATTCGCGCCCTTGCCGGCCGCGTACCTAGCCTGAATATCGAATCCTCGTTCGGCCGTACATTCCCACGCTTTTACATTCGCGGTCTCGGCAATACTGATTTCGATCTGAACGCATCGCAGCCCGTCAGCTTGGTCTATGATGACGTCGTGCTGGAAAACCCGATCCTGAAAGGCTTTCCGGTATTTGATGTCGCCCGCGTCGAGGTTTTGCGCGGACCGCAAGGTACTTTGTTTGGCCGCAATACCCCTGCTGGTATCGTCAAATTTGACAGCGTCCGTCCCGATGCAAAGGGCGGATATGTCAAGGCAAGCTATGGCCGGTTCAATTCGATCAATGTCGAGGGCGCTGTTGGCGGCAATTTAACCGATACAATTTCGGCGCGGGTTTCCGCCATGTATCAACGGCGCAGCAACTGGATCGACAATCTCGATCAACCCGGTGAAAATAACTTGGAAGGCTATGATGACATCGCAGTTCGCGCACAGATTCAATATGCGCCAACCGAAGACTTCACATGGCGCGTTACCGGCCAATACCGGGATTTTGATGGCACAGCCCGCGTATTTCGCGCCAACTTGTTCGCACGCGGCAGCAATAACCTGATCGGTTTAGGCGGACCAACCACGGACTTTAATCGTAACCAAACCCGCGCCGACGGCATCAATTTCCAAAAGCTGAAAACATATAATGTCGCCAGCACCGCCGATTGGGATTTGGGCCCCGTTACGTTGACTTCCGTCACATCATATTGGGGCGGCGATTATGCCAGCCGCGGCGATATTGACGGCGGCTTCGGCAACCGTTTTGCCCCCAGTCAAGGCCCCGGCGTAATCGCATTTTCGGCGCAAACCGAAGATCAAGTGCCGTTCCTGAACCAGACAACACAAGAGCTTCGCATCGCATCGAACAACGATGGCGGACTTGGCTACCAAGCTGGATTTTTCTACTTCAACGAAAAACTGAAAATCAACACGCTCGATTATGGTTCACCGCAAGATACCAGCGCCGATGCCATCGCCCTGCAAGATCAACGCAGCAAGGCGTGGGCGGTGTTCGGTTCGGTCAATTACAAATCCGAAAATGGCCTGACCCTGCAAGCGGGCGCGCGTTACAATAATGACAAGCGCAATTTTGTCGCATCGCGCCCTGTTGACACCCGCCCCGGCTTTTTGGGCTTTGGCGGCCCCGTTGCGCCGCAATTCACCAATGTCAAAAGCGATGTCCTGACTTGGGATATCAGCGCGGTGTATGAGGCATCGGACAGCGTAAACGTGTTTGCCCGTGTGGCTCGCGGATATCGCGCGCCTTCCATTCAAGGACGCCTCGCATTTGGCCGGACAAATTCGGTGGCCAATTCGGAAAA
>JANORM010000049.1:0-3506 GCA_031415335.1 Sphingomonadales bacterium
AAATGCGCCTGAGAAGTTCACCTGCACATAAGGCGAAAGCGTTCCGGCACTGCCAAGGTCAATATCATATTGTGCTGAAACTGATCCTGCATATTCCGGCGAATGGGCAATTTTGTTTCCACTCAAATTACAACCATAGGCTGCACCTGGTTGTCCAGCACCGCCCGTACCCGGTATCAGCCCACAATCATAACCAACCGCGAACAAGCGCCGTTGACCTGCAGGAGCGACGGTAACCCCATTAACGATCGTTGCTGGCGCGAGCGCATCTGGCACCAAAATCGATGTTCCGAATGGAGCCGCGACCTGATCATACCGGGTATATTGTGCATTAAGGTATGCAAAGCTGGCGTTAAGCGTCAATGCATCAACCGGTTTCCAGATTGCTTCAAGCTCCGCCCCGTAGGACCGCGCCTTGCCGCTATTTTCAATAATCGACAGTGTGGTATTGCCAACCGGAATTTGCCGCTGCTCCTGCAAACTAGCATAGCGATTGTAGAAAGCCGAGAGGTTAAGCTGGACGCTGTTTCCCGCAAACCTGTTTTTCGAGCCAATTTCAAATGCCGTTACAGTTTGTGGCGCGAAAGTTGAACGCCCAAGGGCTGCAGCAGCCTGACTGCCATTAAACCCGCCCGAGCTGAAGCCGGTGGATGCCGAAGCATAGAGCAAGTTGTCATCGGCGACCTGATAATCGAGCCCGACGCGCCACGTGGCCTTTTTGAACGTCGCAGTGTTGAATGTCGCCCCGACAAAACGAGTAGTATCTGCGGGCAAGCAACGGAACCCCGGCTGGGGCAACGGGGTGGTCACATAAGTACAGTTTGTAGGTGCCCCTTGGACGCCAAACGAAGAGGCTGGAATATTGCCTGTGCGCAGCGTGATAGCGGTCGTCACAGGCGCACCGGAAGCAAACGGAAGCACCTCATTGGCATTGGCGAATTGGAAGTCCTTCTTGTCACGCGTATAACGGATGCCACCGGTAATTTTCAGCTTATCCGTAATAGCAAAACTGGCCTGTGCATAGGCCGCGAGGGACTCGGTTTTCGCACGAAACTCCTGATAAAAACCTCCGCCTTGCCGAAACGCGGCGGGCCGTGTGTCGCCGGGAACTATCTGCACGAATTGCTCGTTGATGAAGGTGCCGTTGAGCTTGTCCTTGAAGAAATAGGCGCCAACCACATACTCAAGCGGCCCGCTGCCGTTGGAGACGAGCTGCAGTTCCTGGCTCAACGTTTTTGCAGAGGTGAACTGGTAATCCGCACCAATCCGGCTGCTCGAAAAATCGGTATCTTGCGTCCGCGTTGTTTTGAAATCCGAGTAACCCGTGATGGATTTCAGCGTGACGCTACCAAAATCATAAGCGATATTGGACGACCAGCCAGTGTTGCGCAGATCAAGCGAACCGCGATAATCATTATTGATCAAATACGGATTGCCTGCGGCAAAGAGCGGGATGCCCTGATCGGTTGGTAGCGGCGCATCGACAATTCCGTCGCGATTGCCGCCACGCGTGTTGAGGATGACGGGTGTTGCGTTGAACAGTTGCTGGTTCGAGGGCACGTGAAAATAACTGCCAACAAGCTTATACCCGAATGCAGAGCCGCCATTGCCACCCCGCCGTGCATAGTCGAACTTAAATAGAGCCGTCAGATTTTCGGTGGGCTGCAGCCGCAATGATGCCCGGATATATTTGTTGTCATCATCAAACAGGTTCCCACCCGTTGGATTGACATTCTTTACAAATCCATCGGATTTCTCATATCCGCCAGCAACACGAAGCGCGACGGTTTCGCTGAGCGGCGCATTCAAATAGCCCGTCAGCCGAACCTGGCTATTGTCGCCAATTGTCAAATCGGCACCGCCATAATATTCCGAAAAATCGGGACGAGCCGTCACGATCGAAATGTTGCCGCCAAAGGTGTTGCGTCCATAAAGCGTGCCTTGCGGCCCACGTTGCACTTCAACACGCTCCAGATCAATGAAACCCAAAGTCGCTTGCGATGCGCGCGACTGATAAATGCCATCAATGAACATGCCGATAGTTGTATCAGCGTTGACGTCGACGCTTTCTGTACGGACCCCCCGAATTGCAGGCCGCGCATCAACGCCGGATCTTCCGAAAGTAAATCCTGGTACCAGACCTTCAAGACGCGATACGTCGGTTAAACCTTTTTCTGCGATTTGTTCTGCACCAAAGGCCGAAACCGAGATTGGTACATCCTGTAGATTTTCTTCGCGGCGCTGTGCGGTGACGATAATTTCGTCAATGCCAGTTTCATCGCTAGCTTCTTCTTGCGCATATAATGGCGTGCTCAACAGCATTGCTGCGAGCGGCGCAGTCGTGGCCAATAAGCGCATTTTCGAGATTTTCATTGCTCTAACCTTCCCCTGAACGGTCATTAAATAATTTTGCAGCATAGATGGAACGCAAAAAGACTGCGAATGCAAGCCAAATATGACTTCGAATGCAAAGGGCTATTACACGTTGCAAAAGCGTCACACTTATAGGTTCAGTCTGCCCAACCTAATGTGCTGTCCAGCCGCCATCGATTAACAGGCTGGTGCCCGTGATCATGTTGGCAGCAGGCGATGCTAAGTACAGCACAGCTGCAGCTACATCATCGGGCTGGCCGATGCGCCCTAGGGGAATCATCGTATCGATAAAGGCCCGGAATTCCGGCTTTGCCAACATTGGCGCGGTCAGCGGCGTTTCGATGAAGGTCGGCGCAACCGAATTAATGCGGATATTGTGCGGAGCCAGCTCGACCGCCATCGCCTTGGTCAGCCCCTCTAACGCGTGCTTAGTCATGCAATAGACAGTCCGCCCCGGTGAGCCGACATGCCCCATCTGGCTCGTCATGTTGATTACAACGCCGCCGGTTCCGGCTTTCACCATTGACCTCACGGCCCCTTGTGCCGCCAGATAGGCAGCACGCACATTAAGGTTCAGCAACTGGTCAAGCACATCAACCGGTACATCTACCATCGGCATCGGGTTGTTGGTTCCGGCGTTATTGACGAAGATATCAACGCGGCGTTGCGCGAGTTCAACACCAAATGCCGCGTCGTTCACATCGGCCTGCCATGTTTGTATTGCCGGATGCTCGGCGATAAGATCGGCCAAGCCTGCAGGATCGCGCGCAACTGCTGTTACTGTCGCTCCCGCTTGCGCCAATCCGATGCAAATGGCGCGGCCCAGCCCTTTGCTGCCACCGGTCACCACCGCATATTTACCCAAAAGACCTTGCGCCCATACAGGGATTTCATCTTGCGTCATTCTATCCTCTTTGCATTCGAAGTCATTTGCGTTAGCGTAGAACACAATTGACCCAATTCAAAGCGCCCAAGGAGAGTAAAATGGCCCGCTACCTTAAAACCGGCATAACCGAGGACGCAGCCGCCGAAGCCGATGCGCAGGTCCGTCAAATCGTTGAAGAGATTATCGCTGACATCAAAAAACGCGGCGATGATGCGGTGCGCGATTGGTCGCAGAAATTCGATAATTG
>JANORM010000050.1:0-3369 GCA_031415335.1 Sphingomonadales bacterium
AAGACGGCACAAAATATTTTGACCTGCACCACACCCCCGATGATACTTTGGACAAAATCGATCCCGCAGAACTGCGCCAAAATGTCGCGGCATGGACCAGCGTGCTAACCCTGCTCGGTCAATATGAAGGCGAATTAAAGCCAGACCCCGTTGGTGTAACAGCAATAGGCGCACAGCCATGACCCGTTTGTCAGTTAGTTTCGTCGCCGCATCATTGTTGCTGTTATCAGCCTGTTCATCGGAGGCAGAGTCAGAAAAAGCTTTGGCTCCCGTCAACATCGACACCGATGAAGCAATCGAAAAAGAGGCAAAATCAATCAATGACGCCGCCGATGAAGCCGCCGCATTGGTTGAATCCGAGGCCAATGCCGAAATCAAAGCAGCAAGCGAAGAGGCCGCTACCGACGATTTAGAAAATGAATCAGGCGAAGGCAGCGATAAATAGTTGCCGGCGGGCGCGAACGCCTGTCCGCGGCAACTCTACTTTCGCTTAAGAAGCGTCACTGTTGCGTTAGTGCCGTCAAGCGACATCGTAAAATCCACGGCGTCGCCGACAGTCACGCCGCTCAGCAGTTCAGGCGCTGCATTGAAGCCCATTTTCATGGAGGGCCATCCATGTTTGGCTATTGGGCCATGATCGATTGTGATTTTCCCTGCGGCCTGATCAATTGCGATTACAGTGCCGCTGCCATTCGCCCGCTTTGGCTTCGATGATATATCCGCGTCACCGATCGCGTTGGCTTGAGCGCCTGTTTCGGGCGTTTCATTGGGCTTGTCGCAGGCCGACAGCGCAATGGGTGTAGTGAATAGTGCGATAATCAAAACTGGTTTCTTCATCAATTGGTTCCTTGAGGTAGAACTTTTACGGGTGGTTTGCGCATCAACAAATATGCGGCAGGGATGATGAGCATCGACAGCAATGGCGCAGTGATCATCCCGCCGATCATGGGCGCCGCAATGCGCGTCATCACCTCGGAGCCGGTGCCGTTGCCAATTAGGATGGGGAATAGACCTGCGAGAATGACCGCCACCGTCATCGCCTTTGGCCGGACGCGCTGCAACGCGCCCTTGCGCACCGCCGCTTCGACATCCTCTGGTTCATGATCGGCCAGCGCCTGTTTAAGGTAGATTAACATGACCACCCCGAACTCTGCCGAAACCCCGGCCAGCGCGATAAACCCGACACCAGTGGCAACGGATTGGTTATAGCCGAGCAGATAGAGCAACCACACGCCGCCCGTTAGCGCGAACGGCAAGGTCGCCATAATGAGCGCGGCCTCATCCCAGCGGCGGAATGTCGCATAGAGCAACGCAAAGGTGATAAGTAATGTTGCAGGAACGACGATCTTCAACCTCTGCGTTGCGCGTTCGAGAAACTCGAATTGGCCAGTATAAGCAACGCTGATTCCGGGCGGTAGTTTGACCTTTTGAGCAACAGCACGTTGCAGGTCGCCGACAATCTCGGTCAGCGCACGTCCGCGCCCGTCGATATAAACCCAAGTTGCGGGGCGGCCATTCTCGCTACGCAGCATGGGCGGGCCGTTGGTGATGCGGACATCGGCCACCGTTCCTAGTGTGATTTGTTGGCGTGAAGGCGTCAGCACCGGCAGATTGATGATGTCGTCCAGACTGTCGCGGATTTCGCGGGGATAACGCATATTGATCGGGTAACGCGCCAGCCCTTCGACGGTTTGCCCAATAACCTCGCCGCCAATCAGCCCCGATACCACTGCCTGCACATCGGCGACATTCATGCCATAGCGCGTTGCGTTGGCACGGTTGATGACAATGTCGATATAGCGACCACCCGAAAGCCGTTCAGCCAGCGCCGAGCTAATCCCCGGCACCGTCTTGGCCACCGTTTCGATTTGGCGCGCGGTCCGGTCAATCTCTTCAAGGTTCGCGCCCGACACTTTGATGCCAATCGGGCTTTTGATGCCCGTTGCCAGCATATCAATCCGGTTGCGGATGGGCGGTATCCAGAAATTGGCGAGGCCGGGAATTTTTAAAGTTGCATCAAGTTCGTCGATGAGTTTTTCCTGCGTCATGCCAGCGCGCCATTCGCTTTTGGGTTTGAAACGGATCGTCGTTTCAAACATTTCGAGCGGCGCAGGATCGGTCGCAGTATCGGCGCGGCCTGCCTTACCGAAAACGCTTTCCACTTCCGGCACGGTTTTAATCAGGCGGTCGGTTTGTTGGAGCAGCATCGACGCTTTCGCCGTGGAAATCCCAGGCAATGCTGATGGCATATACAGCAAATCGCCCTCGTTCATTTGCGGCATGAATTCGCCGCCAGTTTGGCTGATTGGCCACAGGCTTGATGCAAAGACTAACCCAGCAATCAGCAAGGCCTGTTTGGGTTTGGCAAGCACCCAGTCAAGCGCTGGGCGGTAAATTTGCGTCAGCCAACGGTTGATAGGATTCTTGTCCTCGGCAGGAATTTTGCCCCGGATTAACCAGCCCATCAGAACTGGAACGAGCGTGATCGACATGATTGCTGCTGCCGCCATTGCATAGGTTTTGGTGAACGCCAGCGGCGCGAACAATCGACCCTCTTGGCCTTGTAGCGAAAAGATGGGAATGAACGAAAATGTGATAATCAATAGGCTGAGGAAAAGGGCCGGTCCCACTTCGGCGGCAGCGTCGGTAATGACGCGCCAGCGTGCTTCGCCGGTCAGTTCGGAATCGGGGTACTCATTCGACCAGCGTTCGAGATGTTTGTGCGCATTCTCGATCATCACGACGGCGGCATCGACCATCGCGCCAATCGCAATCGCAATCCCGCCAAGCGACAAGATATTGGCGTTGAGCCCTTGTATGCGCATCACGATGAACGCGATCAGGATGCCAAGCGGCAGCGTCAGGATGGCAACCAACGCCGAGCGCGCATGCCACAGGAACAGCATGCAGACCAGCGCGACAATGGCAAACTCCTCGAACAATTTGGTCGCCAGATTCTCGACTGCACGGTCGATGAGGCCCGACCGATCATAGGTGGTGACGATCTCGACGCCCTTGGGTAGGCCCGCCTTTAATTCTGCCAGCTTGTCGCGCACACCTTCGATGACTTCGCGGGCATTCTTGCCCTGCCGCATGACGATCACGCCCCCTGCGACTTCGCCTTCACCATTCAGTTCGGCGATCCCGCGCCGCATGTCGGGGCCGATTTGAACAGTTGCGACGTCTCCAACTGTGACAGGGATGCCGCCTGACGCGCTGCGCACCGGCACCGCGCGGAAATCATCCAGTGTTTTGAGATAGCCTGTGGCGCGGACGACATATTCGGCCTCGGCCATTTCAACGACCGCACCGCCTGTTTCCTGATTGGCGCGTTTCAGTGCGTCGGAGACTTCGCTTGCTGTGACACCG
>JANORM010000051.1:0-7823 GCA_031415335.1 Sphingomonadales bacterium
CAAAAGGACAAATGCAACCGATGCGGCGCTAAGCCGTCAGGCCCAGCCCGAAACGTTTCGCTGGAACCGCATCGCGGCGGTTTACCAATGGACTGACGTCAGCATCCAAGGCAGCCAAAGTCTGTTCAAACAGCGCCCGAAGGCTAGCGACTTGGCGGACAAGGTCAGACGGATTTTGACGTATTTCAACGTAACGACGCGCCGCAATTTCAATTTCTTCGGCCAGCTCGCCCAGTTTCTCTGCGCCAAATTGCCATGCTTCCCCTTTTAGGGTGTGAGCGGGCATGACCAGTTTCGCCGAATCCAGATCTCGAAACGCCTGCTCAATCGCCGCGACCGATTTCATACCATCTTCGCGGAAATATCCCAAAATGCGCACAAATCCTGCGCCCATCAAAGCCCGTGTTTCCGCGCAAGCCTTCCAGTTGATAATTTCTTCGTCCGTAGTAACGGGCATTGGGCTTCACTCCTGACATATGGATTGGTCCCACATCCAGCCGTCATTTTACCGCCAATAGGTAAACAGAGATTTAATCCTTAGCAAACGGATTGGCGCGCGAACGCAAGTTGATCCGCACCGGAACCGCGCCAAAATCAAGATCGCGCCTTATGCCGTTCAGCAGGTAACGCGTATAGCTATCGGGCAGTTGATCGACGCGGGAACCAAAAATCACAAATGATGGAGGGCGGTTGTTGGCCTGCGTCATATAACGCAGCTTGATCCGCTTTCCGCCGGGCGCTGGCGGCGGGTTAGCGGCAACGGCAGCCTCGAACCAACGGTTCAAAACGCCCGTGGATACGCGGCGCGTCCATGCATCGCGGGCATCAAATGCCGCGCTGATTAAAATATCCAAACTTTTACCAGTCAGACCCGAAACCGGGATCAACGGCACGCCTTTCAACTGCGAAAGGCCGTCTTCTAATGCGGCGCGAATGCCCTGAAACAGGCTGCTGCCATTTTCGGCCACGTCCCATTTGTTGATCGCGATAATCAGCGCGCGGCCTTCTTTGATGCAATGGTCGGCGATTTTCAAATCCTGCAGTTCAAGGCCCTTTGTGGCATCCAGCAGCAACACGACCACCTCGGCAAAATCGATGGCATGGCGCGCATCGGCCACCGATAGTTTCTCAAGCTTATCCTGAACCTTGGCGCGTTTACGCATACCCGCAGTATCGATCAAGCGGACGCGGCGCTCCACAAATGGTTCAGCGACATTGCCGTCCTCATCGGGCTCCGGCGTTTTGGGATTGGGATCGGTCCATAGCCAGTCAATCGCTATACTATCGCGCGTTATCCCCGCCTCCGGTCCGGTAATCAGGCGGTTTTGTCCAAGCAGGCGGTTAATCAGCGTGGATTTTCCAGCGTTAGGACGGCCCACAATCGCCAGTTTCAATATCGCATCAGGAGCATCAATGTCGGGAATTTCAAACTTGCCGCCGTCAATATGCGGCAACAGCGATTGGAACAGGTCGGCCATGCCTTCGCCATGCTCGCCCGAAATCGCAATCGGATCGCCAAAGCCAAGGGCATAGCTCTCCAATATACCGTTATCGGCCTGTTTGCCCTCCGCCTTGTTTACCACCAGCACCACGGGCGTCGCGCTGCCGCGCAACCAGCGTGCAATTTCTTCATCCAACGGATTGACGCCTTCACGGCCATCAATCAGGAACAGTGCGACTTGCGCATCCGCCACCGCTAACTCGGTTTGCTGTCGCATCCTGCCCGGCAGCGTGTCTGGGTCTTCATCTTCATACCCCGCCGTGTCGATGATCTTAAACTCTAGGTCGAACAGGCGTCCTTCGCCCTCGCGCCGGTCGCGGGTTACTCCTGGACGATCATCGACAAGCGCGAGTTTCTTGCCAACCAAGCGGTTGAACAAAGTCGACTTGCCAACATTGGGGCGACCGATAATGGCTACCGTCGGCAACATTGCCTGTTTTCCTTAATTTATGGCCAAAATCGACCGAATTGAAATTCAGCGGAAAGCCGAAATATTGCCGTCATCATCCAGCAGATACAACATATTGCTGGCAACAATCGGGCTGACCGATATGGACCCCTTGGCGGTGAATACAGGTGCCAATGCGCCTTCATCGGTGCCCACGGACCAAACTTCACCTTCGGAACTGGCGACGATCAAGCGGTTACCCGCCAACACCGGACCGCGCCACGTAATCGCGCCGGCTTTTTTCTTTTCCTTGGTGTAACGTTGCAATTGCGAAATCCATCGAATCTTGCCGCTGGCGCGCTGGACACAAAGCAGTTTTGCATCGCTGGTCATGACAAACACCCATTCGCCGGCCACCACAGGTGTGGTTATGCCCGCAATGTTGATCTCCCAAATCCGCTGTCCTGTAACTAGCTCGTAAGCGGCCATGCGTCCGCCCTGCCCCAGCGCATATACGCGGCCGCGATCAACGACGGGATTGGCGTCAATATCGGTTAGTGTCGAAACCGACGTCGACATCGCGGTGCGAGACAGCGAATCATTCCACAGACTGCGTCCATTTTCATAACGATATGCCGCCAGCTCTCCGGTGGAATATCCCGCGATCACTGTGCCTTGCGCCGCCGCCGGAGCGCCAACGCCGAAAATACCCGATACGCCGACCGGGCCAGACTCGTTCCATTCGGTATTGCCGTCGGCAGCGCGCAATGCGTAAATCTGATTGTCCTGCGTCATCACATAGACATTGCCGTTCGACAGGGTTGGTGCGCCGCGCAGCGGACCTGCCGGGCGTTTTTGCCAGACAATTTCACCGGTCGCGGCCTTCATGGCCGATACATCACCTACTCCGTTGGTGGCATAAACAAATTCGCCGTCCGCGCTCGCACCGCCGCCAAATGCGGATGGGCGACCATCTTTCTTAATGTCCAAATTGCTGCGCCACAGCCGCGCGCCTGTGCTGGCATCAAATGCAACAACTTGACCATCGGTATCTACGGCAAATAATTTGCCGCCACTCACCACGGGAGACGCTCCCAATCGCGCGCGCTTTGACCCACCAGCGATTTGTGCGGTCCATTGCCGCGTCAAACCCTGACCCAATTCGACATGACCAAT
Source organism: Sphingomonadales bacterium (assembly GCA_031415335.1). Classification (GTDB taxonomy): domain Bacteria; phylum Pseudomonadota; class Alphaproteobacteria; order Sphingomonadales; family Sphingomonadaceae; genus Sphingorhabdus_B. The sequence continues at coordinate 3,066 of JANORM010000051.1, forward strand.
GGCTTTCGACGCGTTGCCCCCGGGCTGCGCCCAATCGACATTGGCGAACGCAGGTGGTAAAATTACCGAGATATTGGTGAGATTGTCGTCAGCCTTGCTGTCGGCCTCGGTACCCAAAATGTCGATGCGCTTGCCGATTGTTGGCGTGGCTTTTTCTTCTTTCCCACCAGTAATGCCCTTGATGGTGGAACAACCCGACAGCAATGCCGCAATAGAGACCGCAATAAGAATTTTGGTGGTTTGCTTCACTGGGTTTCGCCTTTCGCAGATGCATTTGCACCTTCAGATGCCGTAGTTTTTGTGTCGTCAAGCTGAACGGTATCAATGCCAAGCGCGCCAGCCATCTGTGTGGCACGTCCGCGCAAGCTTTGCGGCAAATCCTTTTGTTTGGCGATTTGCGCAAATATAGGGCCAGCCTGATTGTCTTTACCCAGCTTCATATATGCAATTGCTGTCATCTCTCCGGCGCTGCCAAACCAAGGATTTCCCGGTACAGCCAGTGGCTTCAAACGGTCGATAACCTGTTGCGGCGGCAACGTGTCAAATTGCGCGGTGGTTTGCCGGATCAGAGCCAAATCGCGGAACGGTTGCGGCAGGCCAGCGTCGCTTGCGATTTTGGTATAGGCCGCGATCGCCTTTTTCAGATCGCCCTTTTCAGCCTCTAGATTGGCATCGACAATTTGCGCCATTGCCCGGTAACCGGGCTGTTGTGCATTCGTCAGCTTGGCCAGCTCGGCGCGGGCTGCGGTATCGTTGCCTGCTTGCAGCTTGTCCATCGCGCTGATGAATGCTTCGCTTTGCTTTTCGCTGATCGCGCGTTGCTGATTACCGTAGATAATCCATCCGCCAAATGCGGCTAAGCCCAAAACCAATAGCGCCAATAGCCAACGGCCATAGCGTTTCCAAAACGATAAAAAGTCGCTTGAACGAACCGCATCGTCAACTTCGCGCATGAATACTTCGTCGGTTGCGGCGCGGTCACCCGCTGGCGGAACTGTCGGTGTCAAAGCCAAAAGGGCCTCCTAAATACAAATTTAACGCCGTCCTTAGCCGCACTAGCGGTGCGATGCCAGTCTATTGTCTTTTGGCCTATTGTCCGGTGTTATAAATTTGCTCGGAACCGGGGAATTGTCGCGAACGCACTTCGCTGGCATATTCGATTACAGCGGTCTCGACCAAATCAGACATCGCACCAAATCGTTTGACGAATTTGGGGATGCGTTCAAACAGGCCCAGCATGTCTTCGGTGACCAAGACTTGGCCGTCGCACTTTGCCGATGCACCAATGCCGATGGTGGGGCAGGAAACTTTATTGGTAATTTCGATGGCGATCGGTTCCAACACGCCCTCAATCACCATCGCAAACGCGCCAGCCTTATCCATGGCAACGGCGTCTTCGACAATAGAGCGCGCTTCCTCATCGCTTTTGCCGCGCACACCATAACCGCCGAGCATGTTCACAGCTTGGGGCGTTAAACCGACATGCGCCATCACCGGAATGCCCCGTGCTGTTAGAAAGTCGACGGTCGGCGCGAGCACTTTGCCGCCCTCCACCTTGATCGCAGCTGCGCCGGTTTCTTTCAGCAAGCGTGATGCATTGGTAAACGCTTGCTCCGGCGATGCCTCATAACTGCCGAACGGCATGTCGACGATCACGGCGGCATGATAACTGCCCCGGACAACCGCCGCGCCGTGAGCCGCCATCATTTCAATTGTCACTGCCACGGTATGCGGCAGTCCATAGATCACTTGGCCCAGCGAATCGCCAACCAACAGCATGTCGCAATGCGGATCAAGCAATTGCGCCATGCGCACGGTATACGCGGTCAGCATTACCAGCGGTTCTGCGCCCTTACGCTGCCGTATGCGCGGCACGGTGAGCCGCTTCATCGGCGACGGCGTCGGGTTCGCACGGCTGGTGGATTTGTCAAAGGTGAGCGTTTTTGAGGTCGTAGACATGGCTGCGGCCATAGCGGCTAAAATGGGCCCGCAAAAGCACGAAAGCCCGCAATGTTATTTTTAGTTGACTCAATGTTAAATATTAGTAACATCATGCGCAGTTTAAATTACATTGGAGAAAAAGCATGTCGTTCCGCGAAAAAATTCACTGGGTCGCTTTTGCCGGGCTCATACTCGGTTTCGGCTGGTATTTTGCTTCTTATCCCTGGGCCATCGCAAACACCCGTATGGGCATGTTAACGTCGGTTTGGATGTTGATTCCCACGACCATCATTTTCCTGGTTCCGATGATTGCGGGTATTGCATGGTTTGCCATTCGCAGCCCGAAAGAAGCGAACCTTAAGGAGGATGAGCGCGAAAAATACATCCATCTAAAAGGAACCCATGCCGCCTATTACCCTCTCGTTCTAGGTACATGGGCCAATGTCTTTGCGCTCATCAACGGGCTGAATTACGGATGGTCGGTCAATATCCTGATGGCGACGTTGGTGGTGGCTGAATTGATCCGGGTTGGCGCGCAGCTTTATTATTATCGCCGGGGGTATTGAACCATGGCCAATCCTCCCTTTACCAATGACATAAAAACGTTGCGGTTTTTGACAGGCGAAATGACGCAAGGCGATTTGGGCGACAAGGTAGGTGTAACCCGCCAAACCATCGCCGCGATTGAACAGGGCAAATATTCGCCAAGTTTAGAAGTCGCGTTCCGCATCGCGCATATTTTCGGCAAACCGTTGGAAGAAGTGTTCCGGTGGGAGGCGTGAGCGCGGTTTCATATTACCGCATTTTTTGGTTAAAGGCGCCGCGCCACGGAGCAAGTGACATGGCGGCGATCAAACTGCTTAAGATGATAATATAGGGGCTAAACACGAAAAACCGTTCCAGCAGCTGCGTGACCAGATTGCTGTTTTCACTCACCCGTTCGGCGGCCCACCCAGCCGCTGCTATGGCGGTAAATCCAGCAAGACCATTGCGGAAAAGCCCATAACGCGGCGAACGTGCGTAAATCAGCAAAGAAGGCATAACCGCGACCACGACGAGCAGTTGAATCAGCTCGATGCCAATATTAAACCCAAAAATCGTTAGTAATTTTTCGCGCGTATCAAGGCCAAAATTTCCGATAGTCGTGGCAAAGGCAAGACCATGGACAAAGCCAAAGCTGCCCGCGATCAACGGCTCTCGGTTTGGAAAGATTGGCCGGATGGCGTGGATGGCGGAGATTAAGATCGACAAAGCGATCAAAATTTCCACGGGCCGCGCGGGCAATTTCCATTCAAAAAAGGCCGCTGCGAACAATGTCAGGCTGTGCCCAATGGTAAAGGCCGTCACAATTTTTGCGATCAGCCACAACGTCGCGGGCATACGCCGGCGTTCATTTGTCCAACGTGCGGCGCGCGCGAACAGCGGCGCGGGCAACAGCAGCGCGATTAAAAACAGCAAATGGTCATGGCCCTTCGCAATATGTTCCATGCCAAGCCACATTGCGGCAAAAAACCCTGCGAACGGTTTGGGCGAGCCGCGATTTATGAAAAGCGTCCGGCGCTCGCCCTGCAACGCGCCAAGTACTTCGCGGTTCTCGCCGGTTTTGCCTGCGGAAAAATCTTGCTGACCGACAAGCAGCACGCTGTGATTGGGAACTTTATCAATCACGGCGGTCCATATAATCGTGAATGCGCGCGCTGATTGGCCAGTAAGTGGCCGCGCAGTGGCAACGGCATGCAGGTCTGGCGGACCCGCGATTTGCACGAAACCAATATCGGCAAATTCAATCTGCCAAAGCATGCCGTTCCCGTCCACGATCCGGACGTTACGTGCAAGAAAGGCGCGCGCTATTTCACGGGAAGCCGCCGTATTTGTCGTCGGATTTCCAGTGGCAAACGCATATTCCCCCTGCGGAATGATGATGTCGGCAACGATCCGGTCCGTGCCAAAATCGATACGAACCTCAGAATTGGGGGTCGAATGGGCAAGCGCAATATTGGCGCAACACAGTGAAGCCGTCAGCGAAATAATGGAGAACAAGCGGTAAAACATCAATGATGACCAAACCAAATCAGCGGCGCGGCGGGATCGAAAATCATCGGATTTAATTTGGCCGCTGCTTCGCGTTCGGTGATGCTCAATTTGCTATCGCCGAGCATTGCGTAAGCTTGCGATAATGCCGCGTGTTGTTGTGCACTGACCCAGCCTGTGTTGTCATTGACGGTCAGTATGTCGCGCGCAGCGGCGGGCTGATTATTGGCGATCATTGCCCATGCCAGCAATATCGTGGAATCGCCATTTGGCCGAGCCGCGTTGTTTTTCTGCGCCAGATCGAGCGCCAATTTGGGATCGCCTAGCATCAATTCATGGTCGATGGCATGGCCATATGCCGCATCGGGCAATACCGCTAGGCGTTGCTGCCAAATTGCTTTGGCGCGCGCAGCCCATGCCTTGCTGGGCAAGGCTTTCCCTTCCAATCTATAAATACCGGCCAGTGCATCCATCACCTCAGCCACCGGACGATCCGCCAAAATTTGCAGATAGGCCTTTTGCGCCGCCGCGTGATCGCCTCTCGCAGCCAGCATTTGCGCGCGGTGTGCCTGTATAAGCCAGAATCCCGGAAACCTCGCGTCAGCCTTGGCAAAGTATTTTGACGCCGCGTCCCATTTGCCGCGTTCCAATTCTATGACGCCGATTTGCAGCAGCATTGACGACAGGAATTGCGGCGTCGGGCTTTTTTCGATCTTGGCGGCGCGCACAAAGGACGCAATTGCCAAATCTGGCCGGCCCGTTTTTTGGTGCAGGCGGCCGATGCGA
>JANORM010000052.1:0-9148 GCA_031415335.1 Sphingomonadales bacterium
GGTGTAGCTCAGTTGGTTAGAGCGCCGGCCTGTCACGCCGGAGGTCGCGGGTTCAAGTCCCGTCACTCGCGCCACTGCATTTCTTGCAAGAGCTGTGTGTCTTGCAAGAAATGCAAGATCACAGTTTAGGCGCTTTGAAACTCCCCGTTTCCATCCATATCAAAAGTGGTTTTAACGGCAGCAACCAAGCTACGCCAGCGGCCAAATAAAATAGACCTTGAACCCAAATTGGCCATTGCCCAATCAATTCCCATTGGCTGGCAATAATAAAACTCCATATCCCAATCATCGCCAAAATAGATAGGACGCCCGCTGGTTTACGCCATGTTGGCTTGTATATTTTATTATCCCTCACACACAAATCCATTCTTTTTCTGTCAAAATGGCGTCCATTGGAACATCCCAAGGATCGACATCTAAGTTGACTGCTTCTTGCACTGACCAGCCAATGCCAATGACGATGACATCGTTTAGCAGGCTGAGCGCGCGGTCATAATGGCCAGCGCCTTGCCCCAATCGTGCCAGTGATCGGTCAAATGCGATCATCGGGGCCAAGATGACGTCAGGTACGATATTGGCATTCGATGCCTTAGGCTGCTTTAGGCCAAATGGACCTTCTTCCAGCATTTCATCCGGCGTCCAGCGTAAGAACTGCATGGGGGATGATTGGCTGGTTACGTGCGGTAAAGCTGTGGCGCAGCCTGCTGCGTGTGCATATTGCAAGAACGCCATTGGATTGGCTTCTGATCCGACCGCGATATAACCCGCGACCGTTGTGCCTGCGACAAGAATTGATTTGAGCGGCGAGGGGGCAACCGAAAACGCCAAAGATTTTTCTTTTGGGTTCAATCTCATCACAAATTCGTTGCGGCGAATGCGAAATTCTCGTCGCATTCCGATTTTGTCGGCCATAAATATTATGCGTCCCCAATGAAGTAGGCCAGATAAATTAAGTTGGCGGAACCACCATGGGTCGTTTCCCGGAATATCCTCTGACGCCAGTAACGCCAGGTGGGAGCCATATGCACCGGACCAAGATCCAGACAGGGACAGCTCCCTTAGATAGTGAATCGCCTCAGGGATGTTCTCATCAGTTCGTGCCGGGTAGCCCCGCCATCACCTATATAGGCAATAAGGTGCTAACTCTCAAGCTTAACCGCGAGCGTTTCGAAACGATCAGCCAATTTTTCAATAGTTGCAGCGGCCTGAGCGATCATCGCATCATCGCCAGCTGGCGTTTTTGCCGCACTTGCTGGCGCAGCCAAGCGGGCCTCGTGCACTTTGTCTGCCAAAAGTAGCGAGGCAAACAGCAATTGACGGCTTTCATTCAGCCCGCCCGCTGAGCCGCCCGCCTCTTGCACCATTGCATCGACCATCGCCGCAAGCGTGTGTAAATGGTCTTCTTCACCATCACGGCACGTTACGATATATTCGCGTGATGCGATATTTAATCTGACGTCGGCCATCAATTTTCCGCTTCCCTGATTAATATATCAATATCACGAATGGCATCACGCGTGGCGGTTTTTAGCGTTTCATGTCTGGAACGAAGCACAGTATCCCCCGCTCGTGGGGTGCCTGCTTCAAGTTGTTCCAATCGCGACAAAACGCGCTCGATCCGTCCAATGGCAGTTATCAATTGGTCGTGCGGCATGGATTAAACCTTTCTTGTAGCGCCATTTAGCAGAAACGCTCGTTTGCGCAAACGCGCATTTGGCGGCATGACGTCAAATTGTGACGTCACTTTTGATCATACGAATGAAAACTGGGTATAAATGGGCCTATGTCTTGACGATGACGCCGCCGACAAGCAAAGCACTTTCGTTATCTCGACTCGCGCCAAAATCCGCCGTAAAATTATGGCAAATTGGACGCATGTCGTCTCATTGATGCAAAGGAAATTTTTGATGGCCGTCACTGAACAGCAAATGGCAAATGCAATCAGAGCGCTTGCAATGGATGCGGTACAAGCGGCCAATAGCGGACATCCCGGGATGCCAATGGGCATGGCCGATGTCGCAACTGTGCTGTATAAGGATTATCTGAAATATGATCCGCAAGCGCCTGAGTGGCCGGATCGCGACCGTTTCGTCTTGTCGGCAGGACATGGCTCAATGCTTGCATATGCCACATTGCATTTGGCTGGCTATGCCAGTCCGACAATGGACGACATCAAAAATTTTCGCCAAATCCAAAGCCCGTGCGCCGGACATCCCGAGAATTTTGAGATTGCTGGCGTTGAGGCAACGACAGGGCCATTGGGGCAGGGGCTGGCAATGGCCGTGGGCATGGCGATGGCTGAACGGCACTTAAATGGCGTGTTTGGCGACGATCTGGTTAATCACCGGACGTGGGTGATCGCTGGCGATGGTTGCTTGATGGAGGGTATTAACCACGAAGCGGTGGGCCTTGCGGGCAATTTGAAGCTGAACAAGTTGATTGTCTTGTGGGATGATAATCGGATCACGATTGACGGCGCCGTTGACCTGTCGTCCTGCGAGGACATACCTGCGCGCTATTTGGCAACCGGGTGGAATGTCCAAGCATGCGATGGCCATGATTTTGCAGGCATTCGCCGTGCTATCGATGCTGCAATCGGTTCGGATAAACCAACGCTGATTGCGTGCCGAACGATCATTGGCAAGGGCGCACCAAACAAGCAGGGAACATCTGCTACGCATGGTGCCGCATTGGGCGATGCAGAGGTTTCTGCAGCTAGAATTGAAATTAACTGGCCGTACCTACCTTTTGAAATTCCATCTGAACTAATGGATGCATGGCGCGTTGCGGGCGAAAAAGGATCGGCGGCGCATGCCGATTGGCTTAGCCGTTTTGGATCAAACACAAATGGCCCAGAATTGCAGCGCCGGTTATCGGGTGAGGTAATGAATATTCCTGAAATGCAGCCTTATTTAGACCAACTTGTCCTCGATAAGCCGTCAGTAGCTACGCGCAAGGCGAGTGAAATGGCACTGAACATTTTGACGGCGGCTTTGCCGGAAATGATTGGCGGATCGGCGGATTTAACCGGATCAAATAATACCAAAACCAAATCGACCGATGTTTTGGATAGTGGCAATTATTCCGGACGTTATGTGAATTACGGTATCCGCGAATTTGGCATGGCGGCGGCGATGAATGGTATGGCGCTGCACGGCGGTATAATCCCTTATGGCGGCACGTTTCTGGTGTTTGCGGATTATGCTCGTGCGGCAATCCGATTGTCGGCTATACAGCAGGTTCAAGCGATCTACGTAATGACCCATGACAGTATTGGGCTGGGTGAGGATGGGCCAACGCACCAACCAATCGAGCATTTGCAAAGTTTGCGCGCTATGCCCAATTTGCTGGTATTCCGGCCAGCCGACGTGGTCGAAACTGCGGAATGTTGGGCTTTGTCGGTCGCGCACAAAACGGGGCCATCCTTGCACGCACTTAGCCGCCAAAACTTGCCGACGGTTCGCAGCGACGTTAGTGTCAACATGTCTGCCAAGGGCGCATATCGGTTGAAACCAGCCACTGCGCCGCGAAAAGTCATCTTGATTGGTACAGGATCAGAAGTGGAAATTGCCCTGCAAGTCGCCGAAAAACTGGAGGCTGCAGGCATCGGTACAGATGTCGTTTCAATGCCTTGCGCGGAACTATTCGACGCGCAATCCGCATCGTACCGCGATGAAGTAAACCCGCATGATGTGCTCACGGTATCGATTGAGGCCGGAACGACATATGGCTGGGAACGCTACACGGGCCGTGACGGCCTGCGTTTTGGCATTGATAGTTTCGGCGCGTCGGCTCCAATTGACGCATTGTATGACCATTTCGGATTGACCGCCGACAAAATAACCCCGCAAATCATTGCTCGTTTGGGCTAACAGGAGAAGCAAATGTCTGTAAAAGTTGCTATAAATGGATTTGGCCGTATTGGCCGTTTGGTTGCTCGCGCGATTTTGGAGCGCGGTGATGATGATCTTGAACTCGTTGCTATCAATGATTTGGCGGACGTAGAAGCCAACGCATTGCTGTTCAAATATGACAGCACGCATGGCCGTTTTGCTGGCGAAGTGGTTGCTGGCGCTGACCATATCATGGTCGATGGCAAAAAGATTATCGTAACATCCGAGCGTAACCCTGGCGATTTGCCGCATGCTGCGATGGGCATCGATATTGTTTTGGAATGCACGGGTTTCTTTCAATCGAAGGAAGCATCGTTGCCGCATCTGACCGCTGGTGCAAAACGCGTCCTTATCTCTGCTCCTGCATCAGGTGTAGATAAAACAGTGGTTTACGGTGTGAACCATGACGTTTTGACGTCAGATGACATAGTTGTTTCCAACGCCAGCTGCACCACCAACTGCTTGGCACCGGTTGCCAAGGTGTTGCATGAAGCGGTGGGTATTGAGCGCGGATTTATGACCACGATCCATAGCTATACCAACGATCAACGGATGCTCGATCAAATGCATAGCGACATGCGCCGTGCCCGGGCAGGTGCAGTCAACATGATCCCAACAACGACAGGCGCGGCTCGCGCCGTGGGCCTCGTATTGCCGGAATTGAACGGAAAGCTCGATGGCAGTTCTATTCGCGTCCCGACGCCGAATGTAAGTTTGGTCGATTTGGTGTTCACGCCAAGCCGCGACACAACCAAGGAAGAGATTAACAGTGCACTGAAAGCCGCAGCAGAGGGGCCAATGAAGGGCGTATTGGTTTACGAAACGCAGCCTTTGGTTTCGAGCGATTTCAATCATCAACCCGCCAGTTCTTCGGTTGATAGCCTAGAAACAACCGTGATGGACGGGAAACTGGTGCGCGTCGTGAGCTGGTATGACAATGAATGGGGTTTCTCCAACCGCATGATTGACACCGCGAAAGTTATGGCAGGTTTGCTCTAAGGTATAAATCACATGACATTCAAAACATTAGATGATCTTGGTGATGTAGCTGGTAAACGGGCATTGGTGCGCGTGGATTTGAACGTCCCGTACGCCGATGGGCGCGTAACCGACGATATGCGTTTACGGGCGATAATTCCGACGGTTACCGAATTGGCCGATAAAGGCGCGAAAGTGCTTTTATTGGCGCATTTCGGCCGACCGAAAGGCGCGAAACACAGCGAAATGTCGCTGTCAATGATCATTGAGCCTTTGCAGCGCGTTTTGGGCCGCGAAATAATGTTTGTGCCGGAAATATCGGGACCAGTTGTTGAACAGTCTGTCGGAATTTTGGGCGATGGCGATATTGCCGTGCTTGAAAACACACGCTTTTATCCCGGCGAAGAGTTGAACGATCCAGAGCTGGCGAAGCTGGTGGCGTTGAACGGAGATTTTTACGTCAACGACGCATTTTCGGCAGCGCACCGCGCGCACATGTCGACCGAAGGGCTGGCGCATATCTTACCAGCCTATGCAGGACGTTCGATGGAGGCCGAGTTAAAGGCGTTACAGGCTGCTTTGGGCGATCCAGAGCATCCGGTGGCGGCGGTTGTTGGCGGCGCAAAGGTCTCCACCAAGCTGGACGTGTTGACCAATTTGGTCACAAAGGTCAATCATCTGATAATCGGCGGCGGCATGGCCAACACATTTCTGGCGGCGCGTGGCGTGGATGTGGGCAAGTCGCTGTGCGAACATGACCTGACCGAAACGGCGAACAAGATTTTGGATGCGGCAGATGCGGCCAATTGCACGGTGCATTTGCCATATGACGTCGTGACGTCACGCGAATTCCGCGCAAATCCGCCGGTTCGTATAGTGAACGTGCACGAAGTTGCGGTGGATGAAATGATATTGGACATTGGCCCAGCGGCGGTAGAAGCGTTGGCCGACGTACTGAAAAACTGCCGCACGTTGGTTTGGAATGGACCGCTGGGTGCGTTTGAGATGGAGCCTTTCGATAAGGCCACTGTTGCGCTGGCGAAAACGGCGGCGGCGCTGACTAAAGAGGGATCGCTGGTATCGGTTGCCGGCGGCGGCGATACCGTTGCAGCCTTGGCGCACGCAGGTGTTGAAAAAGATTTCAGTTTTGTTTCAACGGCAGGCGGCGCATTCCTTGAATGGATGGAAGGTAAGCCATTACCCGGCGTTGACGCACTATCGGTGTAATTTGAAAATTTGGCCAGCGCGCCAGCGCGGCAAGTGCATACCCTATTTCCCGCTATATCCTATATTGAGAGGAGGGAGGCTAACCAAATAGGCTATAAACGCCCTAGGAAGCTTTCTGAGGGGTGTTGCCGCCACCCCGGCAACCCATGCGGCCAAAATAAATTTTAGGCGCTCCAGTGGCCTTAAAACCCGCTTAAACGCAATGGCGCATGTTTTGTGTCTTGAGGCATGTGAATGTCGGCGCGGATTTATGGCTGAATATATGACAACGTAAGACAGTAAAAATCCCCGTTTTCTGCGGGGTACGGCGTTGATTTGTCGCGTGGGTGACGTTAAGGGCAACACAATTCTGCAAGCTGGCGCAAAATTCCGGCTGTAACTTTGGGAATAATATTATGCTAAAATCCGAAATGCTGGAACAAATTCAAAACGGCAAGGGCTTTATCGCTGCGCTGGACCAGAGCGGCGGTTCCACGCCGAAGGCATTGGCAGGTTATGGCGTCGCGCCGGACGCATTTTCGAATGACGATGAAATGTTTGCTTTAATCCACGATATGCGGGTGCGGATCATGATGTCCGATGCTTTTTGCGGTGAACGCGTAATCGGCGCGATCCTGTTTGAAAAGACCATGGACGGCATCGCTGATGGACAGCCCGTTCCTGCTTATTTGCAGTCGCAGGGCGTGGTTCCGTTTTTGAAAGTCGATAAAGGTTTGGAAGACGAAGCCGACGGCGTTCAAATGATGAAACCAATCGGCGGATTAGAGGAATTATTAGCGCGCGCCGCCACATTGGGCGTTTTCGGTACCAAAATGCGCTCGGTCATCAACCTCGCGTCGCCGTCCGGCATTGCGGCGATTGTGAAACAACAGTTTGAAGTCGCGGGTCAGATTATTGCCTGCGGCATGATGCCGATGATTGAGCCGGAAATTTCAATCGGCAGCCCGCAACGCGCCGCGGCGGACCAAATATTGCTGGCGGAATTGTTAAAGGCCCTGGATGCGCTGCCCGATGGGCACAAGGTCATGCTGAAACTGACATTGCCGGTCATTGCCGATACCTTCGGGCCGCTTGTGGACCATGCCAATGTCGTGCGCGTGGTTGCGCTTTCGGGCGGATTTAGCCGCACCGATGCGTGCGCTGAATTGGCCAAAAATCGCGGCGTGATTGCTAGTTTTTCGCGCGCATTGCTTGCGGAGTTGCGGCGCCCGATGAGCGACGCCGAATTCAACGCATCACTCGACACCGCAATTACCGAGATTCATCACGCTTCAATTGCTTGAGTAATGGCGGCAATTGACGCTATGAGGCGGCATGATTGAAAACCCGCCTTGTCAGCTATACCTGATTTCGCCGTTGGACGTCGGCGATGGATTTCCTGCTTCACTGGAATCCGCTTTATCCGCTGGGCCGGTTGCCGCGTTTCAGTTTCGAGTGAAGGATATGTCCGCGCACGATGCCGCGCGACTGGCGGAACCGTTGCAGGAAATTTGCGCTGCACATGATGTTGCATTCATCGTCAATGACAGCATCAGCCTTGCGAAGCGGTTGCGGGCCGATGGCGTGCATTTGGGGCAGGGGGACGGTGATGTGAAGGTGGCGCGCCTAGAACTTGGCCCTACCGCACAAATCGGGGTGACGTGCCATAATAGCCGTCATTTGGCGATGGAAGCGGGCGAAGCTGGAGCGGATTACGTTGCCTTTGGCGCATTTTATCCAACTACGACAAAAACTGTTGACCGTATGGCTGAACTGGAAACGTTGCAAAAATGGTCGAATGTGATGGAAATTCCCTGCGTGGCCATTGGCGGCATCACGGCAGGCAATGCAAAGCCGATCATTGATGCGGGCGCGGATTTTATCGCGGTCAGCGGCGCAGTGTGGCATGACCCGCGCGGACCTGCCGCAGCTATCGCTGATTTCAACGCGGTGCTTGCCTCCGCTGACACGCACGGCTAAGGGCGCTGTCCAACGGCGCATTTTGTTGCGCCTTGCTCTTTCCACCTTTGTATAGCGAGTAACGCCCATGAAAATCAACGCGGTCGAAATTAAACCGGGTACTATCCTTGAATATGAAGGTGGGCTTTGGCGTACCGTCAAAACGGCGCATACCCAGCCAGGCAAGGGCGGCGCGTATATGCAGGTTGAACTGAAAAACCTTATCGATGGCCGCAAAAATAATATTCGTTTCCGCTCGGCTGAATCGGTCGAAAAGGTTCGGCTTGAGCAAGAAGATTTTCAGTTTCTATTCGCGGATGGCAATGCTCTGACTTTCATGCATAAAGAAACGTTTGATCAGGTAACCTTGGACAAGGAAATCCTTGGCGATGCCGCCGCATTCTTAACCGATGGCATGGACGTCGTGATGGAGACATACGAAAATAATCCGATCAGCGTTCAGTTGCCCAGCCAGATCGACGCATTGATTGTTGAGGCCGATGCGGTGGTAAAGGGGCAGACCGCTTCTTCTAGTTATAAACCCGCAATCCTCGACAATGGCGTGCGCATCATGGTGCCGCCGTTTATTGGCGCGGGCACCCGGATTGTCGTGGATGTCTATGCGCGGGAATATGTGAAGAAGGCGGATTGATCCGATGGTTGCTCATTCCGGTGTTATGACAATGATGGACCGCGCCGCGCGTAAAGCAGGCGCAAAGCTGCGCCGTGATTTTTACGAGGTGCAGCAGTTACAGGTGAGCCGCAAGGGCCCCGCCGATTTCGTTTCCAAGGCGGATATGCGCAGCGAGCGCACGATTTATGATGAATTGAGCAAAGCGAAGCCAGATTGGGGTTTCCTGATGGAGGAAGCCGGTTCGATTGAGGGCGACCCTAGCAAGCCGCGCTTTATTGTCGATCCGCTGGACGGAACCAGCAATTTTCTACACGGCATCCCCCATTTCGCCATTTCAATCGCGGTTGAGGAAGAGCTGGCAAACGGAGAGCGCGAAATAACGTCGGCTTTGGTGTACCAACCGCTCACCGATGAGAGTTTCTGGGCAGAAAAAGGTCGCGGCGCTTGGTTGCAAACCGAACGACTTCGGGTATCGGCA
>JANORM010000053.1:0-37083 GCA_031415335.1 Sphingomonadales bacterium
AGCTTTCGACCTATTTCCGGATCAATGCCGAAAATACCGGGCAGTTCGAACGCACGCTGATCATCGCGGACAAGGGCAGCTATGTCAGCTATCTGGAAGGCTGCACCGCGCCGATGCGCGATGAGAACCAGCTTCACGCCGCATGCGTCGAACTGGTCGCATTGGACGATGCCGAGATCAAATATTCGACCGTGCAGAACTGGTATCCCGGCGACGCCGAGGGCAAAGGCGGCATCTATAATTTCGTCACCAAGCGTGCCTTGTGCCAGGGACGCAACAGCAAAGTGAGCTGGACGCAGGTCGAAACCGGCAGCGCGGTGACATGGAAATATCCAAGCTGCGTGCTCAACGGCGAGAATAGCGTCGGCGAGTTTTATTCAGTCGCGGTGACCAACAATTACCAGCAGGCCGACACCGGTACCAAGATGATCCACAATGGCAAGGGGTCGCGCTCGACCATCGTGTCGAAGGGCATCAGCGCGGGGCACAGCAACAACACCTATCGCGGGTTGGTCCGCGTCGCGCCAAATGCCGAGGGCGTGCGCAACTTCACCCAGTGTGATTCGCTTTTGCTCGGCTCGCTCAGCGGCGCGCACACCGTCCCCTATATCGAAGTCCGCAACCCTAGCGCGCAGATCGAGCATGAGGCGACGACGAGCAAGATTTCCGACGACCAGATGTTCTACGCAATGCAACGCGGCCTGAACGCCGAGGAAGCCGTGGCGTTGATCGTCAACGGCTTTGCCAAGGAAGTGCTGCAGCAACTGCCGATGGAATTTGCGGTCGAGGCGCAGAAGTTGCTGGGGATTAGCCTTGAGGGGAGTGTGGGATGATGATTAAACGAACTGCATTTATTAGTTTGATTTGCTTGGGTTTAGTTGGCTGTTCAAACAGCGAAACTGGGGCTCCCAGCGTTCCGGATCGACCAAAGGTTGCGGCCGACGCTTATTCATTGATGACAACCGAAGGCTATCCGAAGATGTTTGCTCGGCTCGGTGCATCAAGGTTCGAAGAAGCAAATCGAAAAACGGCTTCTGCTATGGACGCTATATCTCAGTTTCCCTCGTGTGATGGCGTTGAGGATGGTGGCATCTCAGACATGGAAACGACGAAACAAGAAATTCACTGGTATGCTCACTGCTATAATGGCGTGAAGATCACAGTTTCAGAGAATGATTTTACAGCGAAATGACAATGCTCCAAATAAATAATCTCCACGCCAATGTTGGCGCACACCCACCCCTAACCCCTCCCGCAAGCGGGAGGGGGATGTTTGGTGAGCGTCGTGGTAGGGGGATTGATAGGGCGGTGTTTGAGCTCCCCTCCCGCTTGCGGGAGGGGTTGGGGGTGGGGCAGTGATAGGTGAATTTAAACCGCGCGATACAACACGCGCCAAAGAGCTCCGCAATCAAGCAAGTCCGGCTGAACGCAGTCTGTGGACTATCCTGAGCGGACGAAAGTTATCGGGTTACAAGTTTAGCCGCCAAATGCCGGTTGGTCCTTATTTCGCTGATTTTCTGTGCCGAGAGGCAAAACTGATCGTTGAACTGGACGGCTATTCGCACGACACGCGCATAGAGCATGATCGCCGGCGTGATGCCTTTCTAAAAGCTGAAGGTTATCATGTGCTGCGTTTTGCGAATGGCGACGTGACAAGTAATCTTGATGGCATCGCCCAGACCATATCGTTGGCACTTGCCGACGCAGGCCCACCCCCAGCCCCTCCCGCAAGCGGTAGGGGAGCAGAAATGATGATAACTACATGCTCCAAATAAATAACCTCCACGCCAATGTTGGCGACAAGCCTATTCTCAAGGGCCTCACTCTCTCGCTAGGTGCAGGCGAAATTCACGCGATTATGGGGCCGAATGGGGCTGGGAAATCGACGCTTGGGTATGTGCTGGCTGGAAGGCCCGGTTATGAGGTGACCGAGGGTATGGCTACTTTCACTACTCCCGTTCGTCATTGCGAGCAAAGCGAAGCAATCCAGGGCGGCGCAGCACAACCCTGGATTGCCGCGTCGCCTTCGGCTCCTCGCAATGACGACGGGGGTTTAGATTTGCTCGCCCTCGAACCCCACGAACGGGCCGCCGCTGGCTTGTTCCTTGGCTTCCAATATCCGGTCGAAATTCCCGGCGTGTCGAACGTGCAGTTCCTGCGCGAGGCGCTCAACGCACAGCGCAAGCATCGCGGGGAGGCTCCACTATCCGGCGGTGAATTCCTAAAGGTTGCGCGCGAACAGGCGGGGGCGCTTGGCATGGATATGGAGATGCTGAAGCGGCCGGTGAATGTCGGCTTTTCGGGCGGCGAGAAGAAGCGCAACGAGATGGTGCAGATGGGCATCATCGACCCGTGCCTCGCGATCCTGGACGAAACCGACAGCGGTCTGGACATCGACGCGCTGCGCATCGTGGGCGACGGCATCAACCGGATCATGCGCAAGCCGGACAAGGCGGTGCTGTTGATTACGCATTACCAACGCCTGCTCGATTATGTGCAGCCCGATTTCGTGCATGTCTTGGCCGATGGCCGGATTACGCGCACGGGCGGCGCGGAACTCGCGCTGGAGCTGGAGCGTGATGGGTATGTGGGGATTGCGGCGTGACACTATTGCTCGCGCTAATTTTGGCGCAATCCGTGGCTGAGCCGCCCATCGCTGCTGATACGGCTGAGATCGTTGTAACAGCGCGAAGGCTTAGCAAGCGTTGGGGTGGGCGCGCTGAAACTGTCAACGGCCAAACCATTTGTACAACGACGAAAAGCACAGGCGTTGATGAATTTGATGCGATCGGCTGCAAAGCCATGCTGGTTTGTTGGCCTGAATTTCTGCCGCAGATCGAGGCTGCGATCAAGGCCGAAACGGCGGCAGGGCGGATCAAGACGCGCGAAGATTTGGATCGCGCTCACTTAAAAAAGCCGCTGCGCAACATTTGGCGAAAGACAGGTAAGTGTATTCAGGGCCGAATGTTTCCTGACATCAAGGCGGCGATAAAACGTCGAAAAACCGAGGAGGGAGGATGACTGCTCTTCCCACCAATCGTGATGAAGCATGGCGTTATAGCGATATCGCCGCTGTTACGGCGGCGTGGCCTTTTCCTGCGGCCGAGCATGTAGTTGTGCCTGCGGGCGGGAACTTTGCACGGACAATTGTCCAAGAAGGCGGGACTATCCACAGGCTCGACATTGCCATCGGTAAGAGCGCAACCGCCGCGATCCACGTTCTGAATATCGGTGGCGATTATGGGCGGGTGGAGTTGAATGTCACGCTGCATGAGGGCGCGGATTTCAAACTTGGCGCGGTGCAGATTGGCGGCGGGGAACAGACGTTGGAAATTATCACCACCGTCACCCATGCAGAACCCAGCGCGACATCTTCGCAAATTGTGCGTTCGGTGTTGGCGGGCACAGCGACCGGAACCTATCTCGGCAAAGTTGCTGTTGCCCGTGATGCGCAGCTTACCGATAGCGTACAATCGGTAAAGGCCATGTTGCTCGACCGCACCGCGACCGCCAATGCCAAGCCCGAACTCGAAATCTATGCCGACGATGTGAAATGCGCGCATGGCTGCGCGATTGGAGAGCTCGATCCGATGGGGCTGTTTTATTTGCAAGCACGCGGGATTGCGCCTGCGGATGCGAAAAAACTGATGCTGCAAGCGTTTGTTGCGGGTGTGTTTGACGGCGCGGCTGATGAAGAGATGCTGACCGAATTGGCGCTGGTGAAGTTGGGGGAATTGGTGTGAGTTTACCAGACACCCAAACCCGTCACCCCGTGCTTGACACGGGGTTAGGCTTTATTTCAGCCGATGGCGCAAATAGCCCAGCCCCGCATCAAGTGCGGGGCGACGAGATTTCTTCGATCGACGTTCGCGATCAGTTTCCCGGTCTTGCCAATAACTGGCACTATCTCGATACCGGTGCGACGGCGCAGAAGCCGCAGGTCGTCCTCGACTCGATGATGCGCGCTGGCGGGGTAGACTACGCCACCGTCCATCGCGGCGTCTATGCGCGTTCGGCGAATATGACCCTCGCGTTTGAAGCAGCCCGTGAACGCGTGGCGCGCTTTATCGGTGCGGCATCGCCCAACGAAATCGTCTTTGTGCGCGGCGCGACAGAGGGAATTAATTTGGTCGCGCAAAGCTGGGGTCCGGCCAGTTTGAAAGCTGGCGACCGCATCATGCTGTCGCAGTTGGAGCATCACAGCAACATCGTGCCGTGGCAGATGCTGGCCGAAAAAGTCGGCGCGCATATTGATGTGTGTCCGCTGACTGAGGATGGCCTGATCGATCTCGATTGGCTGGAAGCAAACCTTACCGAGCGGCACAAGTTGGTCGCGCTGGCGCATGTTTCCAATGTTTTGGGGTCGATCCTCGGCGCGAAGCGCGCTGCCAAAGCGGCGCATGCGGTGGGCGCGAAGCTGTTGCTCGATGGCTGCCAGGCCGCGCCGCGTATGCGGCTCAACATGGCTGAACTTGGCTGCGATTTTTACGTGCTGTCAGGTCACAAATTGTACGGCCCAACCGGCGTCGGCGTGTTGTGGGCGAGCGCGGAAACGCTGGGTGCGATGCCCCCATGGCAGGGCGGCGGCGCGATGATTGACCGGGTTAGTTTCGCCGGGACAACATATGCGCCCGCGCCCGGACGGTTTGAGGCAGGCACGCCGATGATTATCGAAGTCATCGGGCTCCACGCTGCGATTGATTTTGTCGATGCCATCGGCGTCGAGGCAATTTTCGCGCACGAAAGCGCGCTAGCGGCGACAACTCGCGAGGCTCTGCGCGCCATCAATTCGATCACGCTATATGGCCCCGAAAAATCAGCGGGGATTGTGTCCTTCACGATGAAGGGGGTACATCCGCACGACATCGGCACTATATTGGATGAAGAGAATGTCGCGATTAGGGCTGGCCATCATTGTTGCCAGCCGCTGATGGAATATTTGGGCGTACCGGCAACGGCGCGGGCGAGTTTTGGAATTTACAGCGATGAAAACGATGTCGCGGCGCTGGTTGCAGGATTGCATAGGGTATCGAGGATATTTGGATGAGTGAAACTGGCATCAGAATAGAAGAAGTAGACAGCGTCGAAGCCCCGCCAAAAGTGCGCGTTGATTTGGCGGGCACCGCTGCCGAAACAGCGAGCGAAACATTGAGCCGCAAAAAAGATTATCTTGAGGGCTTTCTGGCACAAAAACCAGCTGCCGGTAGTGCTGGCGAGGTGGGTGGCGATTTATATGAAGCCGTCATTGCCGCGCTGAAGGAAATTTACGATCCGGAAATTCCGGTCAATATTTATGACCTTGGCTTGATTTATAATGTTGAGATAAACGACGGACAAGCTTTGGTTTCGATGACATTGACCACCCCCAATTGCCCAGTGGCAGAATCGATGCCCGGCGAAGTGGAAATGCGCGTGGCTGGCGTGCCGGGGATATTGGACGCAGAGGTTGTGCTGGTGTGGGATCCTGCATGGTCGCCTGCCAACATGACCGATGAAGCGCGGTTGGAGTTGGGGATGTTATAAGAAACTACCGTAGTACTGAGCTTGTCGAAGTACGTTTTTAGGATTGCGCTAACTTTTGAAGCGCCCTTCGACAGGCTCAGGACTGCGGTTTGGAGTAATGGTAATGAATATGGAAACGCAAACCAAAACCCGCCGTGCGATCCCCGCCGCCGTCATCCTGACGCCATCCTCCGAGGCGCGTATCGCCGAACTGATGGCCAAGGCACCTGCTGACGCGATCGGTGTTAAATTATCGACGCCGCGCCGCGGTTGTTCTGGGCTAGCGTATTCGGTCGATTATATAACACAGGCCGATAAATTTGATGAACATATCCAAACGCCCGGCGGCAGTTTTTATATCGACGGCGGATCGGTGCTGTATCTGGTCGGATCGACGATGGACTGGGTCGAGGATGAATTTGCCGCAGGGTTCGTGTTCAATAACCCCAATGCCAAGGGCGCGTGCGGATGCGGCGAAAGCTTTACGGTTTGACGCCGAGCCTTTCCCATGTCGACACATGGCTGTTCGATCTTGATAATACACTATACCCCGCCGATTGCGATTTGTTCGCATTGGTCGATGAACGTATGCGGCTATATCTTGAGCGTTTATTGAATGTTGACGCGGCGGCGGCGCATGGCGTGCAAAAGGATTATTTCCACCGCTATGGCACAACCGTTGCCGGATTGATGGCCAGCCACAATATTGACCCGCATGAATTCTTGAATTTTGTGCATGATATATCCTTGGACCGGATTACCCCCAACCCCGCATTGCGTTCGCATATCGCGGCATTACCGGGACGCAAGCTGGTTTATACCAACGGCGATGCGCCCTATGCGCAAAGGGTGTTGGATGCGCTGGGATTGGGCGACAGTTTTGAGGCGATATTCGACATTGTGGCCAGCGATCTGATTCCAAAACCCGCGGCGATAAGTTACGCCATGCTGTGTGATGCGCATAATATCACACCAAAATCCGCTTTTTTCACCGATGACATGGCGCGGAACTTGCGTCCGGCCAAGGCTCTTGGCATGGCGACATTGTGGATTAACAATGGTTCGGAACAGGCCGATACCAATGCTGACCACGACCATATTGACCATAAAGCGCAATGTTTGACCGAATGGCTTTGCGCATATCATGAACAGGAATTTGCATGACCGACCAACTTGCCGCAATCATCGACGCCGCATGGGACGCGCGCGATACCATCAGCAGCGCGACGCAAGGTGAAGTGCGCGAGGCAGTGCAAGTGGCACTGAATGGACTGGATGATGGGTTTTTCCGCGTTGCCGATAAATCCAGCGGCACTTGGCAGGTCAACCAATGGCTGAAAAAAGCGGTGCTGCTGTCATTCCGCCTGAACGACAATGTGTTGGTTGACGGCGGGTCGGCGGGTTCACCCGGGTATGACAAAGTGCCGAGCAAATTTGCTGGATGGGGCGAGAGCCGATTCAAAGACGCTGGTTTTCGCGTCGTACCTGGCGCCGTCGCGCGCCATGGCAGCCATATCGCCAAAAATGTCGTGCTAATGCCCAGCTTCGTCAACATCGGCGCCCGCGTGGATGAAGGCAGCATGGTCGACACATGGGCAACGGTGGGCAGCTGCGCACAAATTGGCAAGAATGTGCATCTGTCGGGCGGCGTCGGCATTGGCGGCGTATTGGAGCCATTACAGGCTGGCCCCGTAATCATTGAGGATAATTGCTTCATCGGTGCGCGCAGCGAAGTGGTTGAGGGCGTGATAATCGAGGAAGGCGCGGTGCTGTCGATGGGCGTGTTTATCAGCTCGACCAGCAAAATTGTGGACCGGACGACTGGCGAAGTTTTCGTCGGCCGCGTACCTGCTTACTCGGTTGTCGTTCCCGGCAGCTTGCCCGGCAAGCCGCTGCCCGATGGCAGCCCCGGCCCCAGCCTGTCCTGCGCCGTCATCGTCAAACGGGTGACGCGCAAACCCGCGCTAAAACCGCTATCAACGAGTTATTGCGCGACTAACCGCGATCAATTTTCGACGAGCTGCATCGGTCTTTATTGCAAATCAATGCCGGGTAATGCATATTGCTCTTGCGGACCGGGCCCCTCTGGCGCTCGTCTGATTGGCCAATTGGTGATCAGATAGCGTGATGTCGGCCGCATCGGGTGAAACCGGTGCATGGTCGTGGGTCTCTTACCTCCCTCCCAAAATGCCCCGCTATGCGCTGGTTCATCCGATTGAATTTTCATATTCAAGAGGAGTTTTCTATGTCACCAAAATCATTTCGTTTAATGCAATATCATCAGCATATCGACACGCAGCTGCGCGCCGAGATTAAGCGGCGCTGGCCCGATATGCCACGCATCCAGCGCCTGAAAAAACTGAAGCTTAAGGTCAAGGACCAACTGGCCCGGTTAGCTGGCATAGGGCGCACGACGATCCAGGCCTGAAACATTACAGACCAATGAAAAACGCTCTGCGCCGTTGTCATCCGGCGCAGAGCATATTTGTGTAACAAGGGAAAAATCATGGAATTTTTTATGATGGACTGGCTGGGAACGCCAGTCTGGTTTTGGTTGGCGTTTTTTGGCCTGGTCGCCATCTTAACCGCGTTTGACTTGGGCTTTCTGCACAAAGAAGACAAGGTGATGGGGATTGGCGAAAGCCTTAAGCTATCCGCGTTTTACATCAGCGTCGCGATGCTATTCGGGGTATGGATTTGGGTTGCCAAGGGCGCTGACCTTGGGATGAAATATTATACCGGCTTCTTTATCGAAAAAGCGCTGTCGATCGACAATGTCTTCGTCATATCGTTGATCTTCACTTATTTTGCGATACCCGCCAAATATCAATATCGCGCATTATTATGGGGTATTATCGCCGTCATATTCCTGCGCGGGATTATGATCGCGGCGGGCGCGGCATTGGTGGAACAGTTTTATTGGTCGCTATATATTTTTGCCGCGTTCCTGATCGCGACGGGCATAAAGATGCTGTTCGGCAGCGATACCGAAATGGACGTATCCAAAAACCCTGTCGTGCGATTCCTGTCGCGGCATATGCGGATCACCAAAGAGCTTCATAATGAGCGTTTCTTTGTTAAAGAGGTCGATGAAAAAACCGGAAAGCTGGTGCGTGCGGCAACACCGTTATTCCTGGCGCTCGTTGTCATCAATCTCGCCGATCTGGTGTTTGCAGTGGACAGCGTACCTGCCATTTTTGCGATCACCACCGATACGTTCATCGTCTACACGTCGAATATTATGGCAATATTGGGCTTGCGCGCTTTATACTTCGCACTCGCCGCGATGGTCCACCGTTTCCATTATCTGAAATATGCGCTGGCGCTTGTGCTGGTGTTCATCGGGTCGAAAATTTTCGTTTCGGACTTCTTAATGGACGGCGACAAATTTCCGCCGGTGTTCAGCCTTGCCGTTACCTTTGCACTTATCTTGGGCGGGATATTCTTCTCACTCTGGAAAACCAAAGGACAGGTGGATGCAAAGCATTCGGTCTGACAGTTTTACAAACCACCACCTAAAAAATAGGAGGAGCAATAATGGCATTAGAATTAGATGTGACCAGCAACCGCCGGACGAAGCTGGGGTTGACCGCGGCTAAAGATAGACCTTAACGCTTACCCTTGGTGGGCGCATCAAAATCGGGCGGTTTATTGGCGATCCAGTCAACAAATCGCCCGATAACCTCGTGCTCTTTCAACGCATCGGGAGTATTGAAACGCCGTGCCATATCGGCGTTACTTATATTGTCATGGATCGTGCGGTGACACATAGGATGCACCGCGACCTTAACCTTGCCGCCACGATTTTTGGGTATTGGTAAATGCAGTTCGGTTACCTCGCCAAGCGGGCGGGCGCATAGCCAACATTCCGCATTCATCCGCCGCATGCCCCCATAAACCGCCCTTGCGAAGTTCCGGTCAATTGCACTTTACCGGCCATGGGCAGGCGCAATTCGGTTGCAACGTCAAAGTCGAATTGCGCAGCATCAATGTGCCCGCCTATGTCCATCTCGGCAACCGCCATCCCGTCCATGTCACAGCTCAACAGCATCTTTACGCCGTTTTCCTGCGCGCTAAAACTGCGGTATTTGCAAGCACCCTTTGTGCCGCCACCGAAAAAATCCGCAGGCGGACGGGGCGCTTGTTTTGGAGTCAAACAGATTTGTTGCGAAGCGGCCTTTGACATTCGCGCCAAGATGCCGCGCTTTTTCTTTTCGCTTAAGCCGGGCACCTTTATCTGGCCAAACTCCACTGTTCGCTGCCATAATCCGGGCTGTAGCGGCAAAACAACATTGCTGGGAATTTGGCCAGCGTGTGCATTGCGGTCTGTCTCTGCGCCGCCATCCTTGTCCGCCGCATTGTTACATGCGGTTAGGCAAAGCAGCGCGGCGATTCCCAAAACACGCGCGCATGCCGGGCCATTGACGGGGTATTTAACGATCATCATGCCGAACAATCGCCCAGCCGTTTGCCCGTTATCGTCCCTTTCATGGTAATCGCGCCGGTGGGCAGGCCCTCCATAGTTTGTTCCATCGTCATGCTATAATCCTCTGCACCAAAGCTGCCGTCCATTTTGCTCTTCAGCGTCATCCCGCTTGGTTTGCAGGTCATATCAATCGACAATTTGTTGCCCGTTCGGTCGAATTTGGCAAAAGTGCAATTGCTACCTTCGGGGGATCCAAACATCCCTGCACCGGGCTTGGCGGCTTCCTCTTTGGTTAAGCAGCTTTTGGTGGTTACGCCCTTGCCAATCTGTTCCTTAATCGCGGCTTTTGCGGCCTCAGGGATGCCCGCGCCCTCAATATTGGAAAAGTCGATTTTGACTTCCCATTCGCCTGGCGTCATTTCCATCGCGCCGTCCTTTGCCAGTGCAGAGCCGACTTCGGCCGCTGTTACTTGCCCGTCGCCGTCTTGATCGGCATTCTTTTTGGAACAGCCCGCTAATGCCAAAATTGCTGCACTCGCCAAAATTATCTTGCGCATAAAAAGTCCCTCTCACCAATATGGCTGCTATAATGTCGTTCTTGCATCCTAAACGCAATCAATTCAGACTTGGCGGATGACATTTAACCTGTCCATAGCCATATAGATGATATGTCAGAGCTTATCATTCGCCGCGGGCTTGCCGAACCTGAAACCGACGGCAATTTCGTTCCGCACAAGCCGCAGCGTCCGGTCAAATTGGAAAGCGGGCAGCAATTTCGCATACAGTCCGATTATGAACCCGCTGGTGACCAGCCCACGGCGATCCGCGAGCTTACGACAACGGCACTGACCGGCGAAAAAGATCAGGTTCTGTTGGGCGTGACAGGTTCCGGCAAGACATTCACGATGGCCAAAATGATCGAGCAATTGCAACGCCCGGCATTGGTCCTTGCGCCCAACAAAATTTTGGCAGCGCAGTTATATGGGGAGTTCAAAAGCTTTTTTCCTGACAACGCGGTTGAATATTTTGTCAGCTATTATGACTATTATCAGCCCGAAGCCTATGTTGCCCGCAGCGACACCTATATCGAAAAAGAATCCAGCGTGAACGAAGCGATTGACCGGATGCGGCATTCCGCCACGCGGTCATTGTTGGAACGCGACGATGTTATCATCGTGGCATCGGTCAGCTGTATTTACGGCATTGGGTCGGTCGAAACATATTCGGCGATGATTTTCGACATTAAAAAGGGCGATAGCGTCGATCAGCGTGAGTTGATCCGCAAGCTGGTGGCGCTGCAATATAAGCGCAATGACACCGCATTTGCGCGCGGCAATTTTCGGGTGCGCGGCGATAATCTGGAAATATTCCCCTCGCATTATGAAGATATGGCCTGGCGGATCAGTTTTTTTGGCGATGATATCGAGGAGATTGCCGAGTTTGATCCCTTAACCGGTACCACGGGTGCGAAACTGAACAATGTCCGCGTCTATGCCAACAGCCATTATGTGACTCCAGGTCCCACGATGAAGCAAGCCACCGAAGCAATTAAGTTTGAGCTTACCGAGCGGCTGAAAGAATTGGAAGCCGAAGGCAAATTGATCGAGCATCAAAGGTTGGAACAACGCACGCACTTTGATCTTGAGATGATTGCCGCCACCGGAAGCTGCGCGGGCATTGAGAATTACAGCCGGTTTCTGACCGGACGCCTGCCCGGCGAACCGCCGCCGACATTATTTGAGTATCTTCCCGATAACGCGCTGCTGTTTGTGGACGAAAGCCACCAGACCATCCCGCAAATTGGCGCAATGTCAAAGGGCGATCACCGGCGTAAATTGACGCTTGCCGAATATGGGTTTCGCTTGCCATCGTGCATCGACAACCGGCCGCTGCGCTTCAACGAATGGGATGCAATGCGGCCTCAGACGGTCAGCGTGTCGGCAACGCCGGGTAAGTGGGAAATGGAGCAGGCGGGCGGCGTTTTTGCCGAACAGGTTATCCGGCCCACTGGCCTGATTGATCCGCCCGTCGAGATTAAACCCGTTGAAGATCAGGTGCAGGATTGCATCAACGAGTGCCGCAAAACCGCAGAAGCTGGATACCGCACGCTCGTCACCACGCTGACGAAACGCATGGCTGAGGATTTAACCGAGTTCATGCACGAGTCAGGGCTGCGTGTCCGTTACATGCACAGCGATGTTGAGACGCTGGAGCGGATTGAGCTGATCCGTGATTTGCGGCTGGGCGTGTATGATGTTCTGGTGGGAATCAACCTGCTGCGGGAGGGGCTGGATATTCCCGAATGCGGATTGGTGACGATATTGGACGCCGACAAAGAGGGGTTCTTGCGCAGCGAAACGTCGCTGATCCAAACCATCGGCCGCGCCGCGCGCAATGTCGATGGCCGTGTGATCCTATATGCCGACCGGATGACGGGCAGCATGGAGCGCGCCATCGCCGAAACCGACCGCAGGCGGGCACGGCAACATGCTTACAATATCGAACATGGCATTACGCCGACAACGATCAAGCGCGACATTGCCGATATTGTTGCGAACACCGCGTCAAGGGACAGCGTTCTGGTCGATTTGGAAGATGACGGCATCAACAATTTGGTCGGCCATAATCTGCGCGGCTATATTGCCGATTTGGAAAAAAGGATGCGGACTGCTGCGGCTGATTTGGAATTTGAAGAAGCCGGGCGACTGCGCGATGAAATCCGTCAGTTGGAGGCGACCGAACTGGGCCTACCCAACGATAAGCAGGTCGCAGCGCCAAAAGGCCGCTCGATGGAGGGCAAGCCCGGAACGCGCAAAATGAAATATGGCAAGACGCAGCGTAAATGGGGGAAATAATCGTTTCGCTATAATTGCTGCCTGCGCTTTATGTTGGGCACAGTGTCCACTCAGCGCGAATTGACTATGCCGCGGTCAACGCCGCGCTTAATCGGTCGCGAATGCCGCAAAGCGCGCTGACGTCGAATTGCGGTGGCAATTGCGGTGACGCCTGCGCAATTGATACGGCCGGCGGCACGGCTAACGGTGCAATGCCATTGCCGCCGCCTAAAAACTTGGCCGCGCCCTTGATCGTATAGCCGTCTACATGCAGTAGATTGTTTATTTTGTGCAGCAAGGCAACGTCGCTCGCACGGTAATGCCGCCGCCCGCCTGCGCGCTTCAACGGCCGCAGCATCGGGAATTGCTCTTCCCAATACCTCAATATGTGAGTTTTCACGCCCAATTCAGCGGCCATTTCACCGATGGTGCGAAACGCGTCCGACGATTTTTCCAACTTAACTCTCCGCCGTCATGTCGCTGTTCACTTTACGCGTTGACGCATGCCCTGGCTGGCGCGGAATGTCAAAACGCGGCGCGGCGTGATCGGCACCTCGATCCCGGTTTTAGGATTGCGGCCAACGCGTTCGCCCTTGTCACGCAGGACAAATGTTCCAAAGCCAGATATTTTAACATTTTCGCCATCGATCAATGCTGCGGTCATATGATCCATGATCGATTCGATCATCGCCGACGAATCCGCTCGCGACAATCCGATTTGACGGTTCAGTGTTTCGGCCAAATCGGCCCGTGTTAATGTTCCTACTTCAGCCATTTCTTGTCTCCGCCCCTCGTCCTGTTTCATATACTATGCATTGGTATATATAACAAATTGCTAAATGTAAAATCGTCTGTGTCTCCGGCGGATATTTGGTTAGGGATCTGACCCTAAATGCGGACGATTGATGCGCCCCAAGTGAAACCACCACCCATGGCCTCCAAAACGACAACATCACCCTGCTTAATCCGGCCATCGCGCACCGCAACATCCAGCGCCAACGGCACCGACGCCGCCGACGTGTTGGCGTGCCGGTCCACGGTCACCACAACCTTGTCCTTATTCAGCCCCAATTTGCGCACGGTTGCGTCGATGATCCTTGCATTCGCCTGATGCGGGACCACCCAATCGATATCGGTTGCGCTCATCTGCGCCGCGTCAAGGCATTCGTGCATCACGCTGGCCAAATTGGTAACAGCGTGCCGAAACACTTCTTGGCCTTTCATCCGCAATTTGCCGACTGTACCCGTGGTTGATGGTCCGCCATCGACATATAGCAATTGATTGTGGCGCCCATCGGCGTGTAATTTTGTCGCCAGAACGCCGCGCGTTCCCACTTCTCCCGACAGCACAACCGCCCCTGCTCCATCGCCAAACAAAACGCAGGTCGTGCGGTCTTCCCAGTCCAATATCCGGCTGAATGTTTCTGAACCAATCACCAGCGCATTGTGCGCCGATCCCGCCCGAATCATGCTTTCGGCCACCGAGAACGCGTATAGGAAGCCAGAGCAGACGGCGGCAACGTCGAACGCGACGCCGCCATGATGGCCCAGCATATGTTGTACGATGGTGGCGGTCGCAGGAAATGTTTGATCCGGCGTGGCGGTGGCAACGATGATCAGATCAATATCACTGGGCTGCATTCCGGCGGCGTCCAACGCAACTCGTGCCGCCTGCGCAGCCAATGTTGCCGTGGTTTCGCCGTCACCAGCCAAATGCCGGAATTTTATACCCGTGCGTTCGGTGATCCAATCATCCGATGTGTCGACGCGCTGCGCCAGTTCGGCGTTAGAAACGCAGTTGGCAGGCAGCGCCGAGCCCGTTCCCTTAATAACGGCGCGCAATGCAGCAATAGTCATTTCGTATCTTCCGCTTGCGATTCGGACACGGACCGCAAATCACTCGCGATGCGTGCGGTAATATCTTCCTCAACCAGCCGTGCGGCGACTTCGACGGCGTTGGCCACGCCCTTCACACTGGCGCTGCCATGGCTTTTCACGACAACGCCGTTCAGGCCCATGAACACTGCGCCATTATGGTTATTGGGGTCGAGATGGTGGCGTAATAATTCGGTTGCAGGGCGCGATACCAGAAATCCTACCTTGGACCGGATGGAGCTGGTGAAAGCGCGTTTGAGCAGGTCGGTTACAAACCGCGCTGAACCCTCGATTGCTTTCAGCGCGATGTTACCGGAAAATCCGTCGCAAACCACCACGTCGCAATCGCCACGGTTGATCTTGTCGGCCTCGGTGAATCCTTGAAAGTCCATCGCCAGGCCAACCGAATCGCGCAAATGCTGTGCCGCGTCGCGCAATTCGTCGGTGCCCTTCATATCCTCGGTCCCGATATTCAACAGCCGCACGCGGGGTTTGTCAAAACCGTAAATGATCCGCGAATACGCCGCACCCATGACGGCAAATTGCACCAGATTATGCGCGTCGCATTCGGTATTCGCGCCCAGATCGAGCATCACAACA
Source organism: Sphingomonadales bacterium (assembly GCA_031415335.1). Classification (GTDB taxonomy): domain Bacteria; phylum Pseudomonadota; class Alphaproteobacteria; order Sphingomonadales; family Sphingomonadaceae; genus Sphingorhabdus_B. The sequence goes on from JANORM010000053.1 coordinate 15,238, forward strand.
TCGGTATCGGTTAATGTCGGCAGCAATGCCGCGAGTGCCGGCCGGTCGATACCTGGCATGGTACGCAGCGCCAATTTTGCCATGGCCATCAATGCGCCGGTATTGCCTGCGCTAACCGCTGCACTGGCTTCACCCTCTTTAACCGCGTTGATGGCTAAACCCATGGAACTGGATTTAGATTTACGCAACGCTTGCGACAGTTTGTCTTCGCCCGTTACCATCCCATCGGTATGGATAATGTCGGATGCACTGCGCAAATTTGGGTGGTCGTCGAGTGCGGCTTTGATTCGCACTTCGTCGCCGACCAACAGGAATTTGAAGCTTTCATGGCGATGCCGGGCTAGCGCAGCGCCTGCTACCATAACAGACACACCTTCATCGCCGCCCATCGCGTCAATTGCGATACGCGGGTTCATGGCCACTGTTTTTCTCCCTGATTTCTAGTGGCATCAGCCCTAGCGGATTTCAGGGAGTTAGCCAATGAAGGATCAGCCAGCCGCCATTATTTCGCGGCCATTATAATGGCCACAGGCATCACACAAATGATGCGGACGTTTCAACTCGCCGCAGTTCGAACACTCTTGATAAGCGTCGACTTTCAACGAGTCATGGCTGCGGCGCATGCCGCGTTTCGATGGAGATGTTTTTCTTTTAGGGACAGCCATTTCGGCACCAGTTCCATTTCAAATTCAAATTAATGCCTAACGCTTTATGCCATTCCGCCAGCGCTGGCAAGCAACGCTAGAATCACTAGCCGAAAAGCCACAAGCATTCGGGTGAGCGGCGCGTATAGCCAAAATTCTGCCCTTTGCAACCCTTCGCTTTGCAATCACGGCGATGCTGTGTACGACGAGTGGTTCAAACGGGAGGAATATTATATGACTTTATCAATTACCCTTACGATTGCCGCCGCTGCGGCGCTCATCAATTTGTGGTTGATGATCCGGTGCGGACAGGCACGCACGACAGAAAAAGTCAGCATTGGCGATGGCGGCAGCGAGATGGTTATTCGCCGGATGCGAGCCCACGCCAATTTCATCGAAAGCGCGCCAATCGTGCTGGTCCTGATTGCGGCGCTGGAATTAACTGGCGGCACGTCTACATGGCTTTGGGCGGTGGGTATCGCCTATACCGTCGGCCGGTTATTGCACCCATTGGGCATGGATGGCGGCGCGTTGGCCAAAGGCCGGATGATCGGAACGCTGCTGACGATGCTGACATTGCTAGGTCTGGCCGGAGTTGCATTGGTTTCGGTTTATTCAAAACTACTGTAAAACGGGTGTATATACGGCGAGGCGAATTAAACGGTCGCTTCGCCTTTCAACGTTTTACGGCCCCAAATAACCAGAAATAGCAACGCTGCGACGATAATCGCGAATGTTGCGGGTTCCCATATATTGAACAGCCAAACTCCGACGGCGGGCGCGAATATATATGCTGCGCCATTAACAGACGCGACCTTGCCCGCCACGTCGCCTTGTTCGCTGCGCGGAACGGCCAGCGATGTTCCGGCGGTAAAGCCGGGGCGGTAAAGGCCAAAGCCGAGCGATGCGATGGCATAGCCCGTGCTGATGCCGTAAAAATCATGCGACATGCCCGTGATCGCCACGCCAATCAGCGCCAGGATAGCTCCCCATAAAACCGAACCTCGCGGACTTGGTGACAGCAACGGGACCAAGCCCCATTGGGCCAGCAACGATGCCATGGCACCAATGAACATCACCGAACCAATGGCTTGCACTGCGCCGACAGCATCATCGTGCAAACCAAGCCGGTCGCGTACCAAAAATCCGACAACGCCCAGCAATATTGCCTGCGCATGGCCGCCGATCAATCCAGCCAGCAGCCACGAGACTATGCGTTCATCGCGCCATTTCAGGCGGACTTCCGATGGACGTTCCTCTGTATCCGCGCGCAAAGGATCGCCGGCCTCGCCCGCATCCGGCGTGTTTGTCCCCGCCGATGATGGATAAGACGCGACCGCGCCGCGCGCCTCGAAACGTGGGGTGTCATTGGGAAGCCGCAAATATAACGCCGCCAAAACGCCTACACCAAATAATCCAAACAAAATCAATGGTCCCGCGAGGCCAAAGGGATAAAATACCAATAGCGGCGCGAGCGCAGGGCCGATAACGGTGCCCAAACCAAATGACGATGCCAATAATGACAGCGCCTTGGTGCGTTCGGCGCGTTCCGTGCGCGCGGCGACATAGGCCTGTACGGCGGGCGGCGCGGCGCTGCCAAACCCGCCATATAGGCTGCGGAATATCGCAAAAATAATGAACGTCGCAGCAGGGGCAATCCATCCGGCCAGACCCATCCACAAAACCGTCCCGCACAGGCCCATTGACGAAATAAAGCCCAGCATGCCGACGGTCATCAATTGCTTGCGCCCACGCCGATCAGACATGCGCGCCCATCGCGGCGCGGTGATGACCCATAACAACGCAGACCAGCTGAACGCCAAACTGACCCAGACATCGGCAACGTTCAACTTGCTGGCGATCGACGGAAGGGTGGATTGCATCGCGGTATTGCCCGCTGCGGCGACCAGCATGACCAGAAACAATATCACGATCCGCCCCGTAGGAATGGCCTTTTTTTCGCTAGCCTGATCGGTTATTTTCATATTTTTTGCCAATCATAACTGCGTGTTACTTCTGCAACATGCAGGCTATATTGTGAATACCATTGGCTGCGACCGGCATCCCGGATTGCCGTGTGCTGCGGATTATCACGCCATGCCTTTGCCGCGTCATCATCGCGCCAATAGCTGACGGTTATACCAAGACCATCGCTGCCGCGTACCGAATCGATACCGATATATCCTGGCTGCATCGCGGCAAGCGCATCCATTTGGACGGCGGCGGCGTTATAGGCATCGTCATCATTGCCGGTTCGCTGTGCAACAAAAATCACCGCAATGGTTCCGAGCGTTTGAGTGGTCATTCTAGGTCACAAACTCATAAATATCACAAACGAGGCGTCAAAACGGCAATGATAACGAAGTGAAATGGCCGCCGCGGGCAGTATGACTGCCTGCAAGGTCATTTTGCTTTGTTATCGCAGCCATTTTGGCGTCCTTTAGGATTTGACCAAATTTGTCCAGCACTACGTCAAAGAACCTTGAATTATATCTATAATCCTGCGGCTCTTTTCCTAGCTCTGAACAAATTTGCCTCAAACCTCGATTGTGATATTTATGAGTTTGTGACCTGGTGTCTTAGAAGCATATGGCGGCGCTTCGCAATTGCGCAAATACGGCTTAGCGTATTTTTTGGCATATACAGGTTGCACTGACCCGCGGCATTTGCGACAATCCGTGTTCCCGATAATATCCTAAAGCGAAAATATGCCAGCTTCTGCTATTGCGAAATCCAGTCTCACCAGCCGTGTTAGAACAAAGCTAAGCCATTTTTTTGGTCCATGGGGCGTGTTTTTCAAAGGGTTCATTAAACATCCTGTCATGGTCGGATCGATCATTCCGTCATCATCGCGCACGGTGAACAAAATGTTGGCCCCGGTTGATTGGGAAAATACAAAATTATTTGTCGAATATGGCCCGGGTGTTGGCACCTTTTGTCAGCCAATTTTGGACCGGTTGCGGCCTGATGGCAAATTGATCGTCATCGACCTGAACCCCGACTTTATTGAATATCTAACCAAGACGTTCCGCGACAGCCGCTTTATCGCGGTACACGGTTCGGCGGCGGACGTGGTTCAGATTATCGGCGATTTTGGTTTTTCACATGCCGACTATATACTGTCTGGTTTACCTTTTTCGACATTGCCGGGCAATCTGGGCCCGATAATTGCTGAAGAAACCGCAAAGGCGATCCGTCCCGGCGGCGCGTTTCTGGTATATCAATTCCGCGCCCGCGCCCGCGATTTTATGACGCCGCATTTCGCCAAAATCGACAACGGTTTTGAGGCATGGAATATCTTGCCATGCCATTTATTCTGGGGTTGGAAGGGATAACCTATTGAAAGGATCAATAGGAGGTGATTAACCAAATGGGTACTAATTCGCTCTAGGAGCGCCCGCAAGGGCTATCGATCACTTCTTGGGTGCCCTGACAGCCAAATTCACATGGATGCTCTGTATTGGCTTCCTAGGGGGCTCTACGGTTGAACATCAGACTGAACTTGATCCGGCGCCCGATGGTATAATCAACGGTATTGACCAGCAAGTAACTGAGCGCCCATTTCAAGCGCACGAAAAAACCGTCGCGGCTGCGGTGCAGGGCCAGCGTTTGTTCTTCGCTATGATCCGCCATATCCTGAATAATCCCCCGCAGATGCGCCGCCAGCGCGGCATCCTCAACCCGCACCATAATTTCCATATTGATAAACAAGCTGCGGGTGTCCAGATTGGATGAACCGATATAGCAGGCATCATCCAACACCAGCAATTTCATGTGCAATGGCCGCGTTTGGAATTCAAAAATGCGCGCGCCGCGCTTCAGCAGATATTTATACAGCAGCCGTGCCGCGCCGATGGTCGCGCCATTGTCGGTTTTCCCCGCGAGAATGATTTGCGACCCGCCGCCCCGCGTGACCTTGGCAATCCGGCGCAAAATCGACTGTGATGGCGAAAAATAGGCCGAAACAATGTGCAATTGGCGCACCGTTTCCAATTCTTTTTTCAACCGTAATGCCCATGGTGATATACGATTGGTCGGGCCGCCCAATAACCATTGCACTGGCCCATCGCCGGGTTTCCACGCCCGAATAACACGCCGCAATTTGCGAAACTTAACGCCGCCGTCACTATTTGTCATGTCGTGCAACGAATCGTAATAATGCGCCAGTTCCGCCACCTTGGGACCAGAAATGATGATCCCAAAATCCTCCCAACTTTCATCGCCTGCGCGCCCGAAATAGTGATCGGTGATATTGAAACCGCCGATTACGGCATGTTGTTGATCGGCGATCAGGATTTTCTGATGGTTGCGTATGGCATAGCCCAAATTCCACTTTGAACTGAAACAGCGATAATCGCCGCCCGCCGCCACCAAAGGATCAAAAAATTCGTGGGAAGTTTCGCTCGATCCGAAACTGTCGATAATCAGCTGAACCCTAACGCCGCGCTGCGCCGACGCCACCAATGCTGCCAAAACTTCGCTTCCGGAGGTATCGCTGCGAAATATATAACTAAACATACGCAATGTCGATTTGGCGGACGCGATAACATTTAGGACGGCGTTTAAGCGATCTTCATCGGCGGATACAACGCGGATATTATGATCGTTTACTGTGAATCGCTTGCCAGGAAAATCGGCGTCGGGCAATGGTTTCGACATCACCCTTGAATAAGCAGTGGCCCTGCGTCACGCAAGCCTATACATCGCGGGCGTGGGCGGCTTTTCATTGACAATCGGCGGCGTGCCCCTTATGCGGCGGCCAAACTTCCTTACATTCCGAGAATCAGGAGCCAGTATGGCACGCGTAACCGTTGAAGATTGCATTGATAAGATCACAAACCGTTTTGATCTGGTTTTGCTGGCCGCTGAGCGCGCGCGTGAGATTTCTGGCGGAGCAGAGCTGACTGTCGACCGCGACCGCGATAAAAATCCGGTTGTTGCACTTCGCGAAATCGCCGAAGAAACCGTTAGCCCGCCGCATTTGATGGAGGGTCTGACGCAATCGTTGCAAAAAATGCAGATTGACGATGATGAAACGCCCGATGAAATCGGCTCGCTCAGTCTGTCAGCAGAGGCGTTGCGCTTAACCGCAGCTGCGCCTGCTCGCGGCAGCGGCGTTGCCCGGGATTACGACCGGTAAGAATTTCCAGATCGATGTAATACCAACAGCCCGGCTTAATACGCCGGGCTTTTTTCTTGCGCACTTACCGCTCGCCAACCACGCATTGCTTTGATAGATCTCCATAATGCCGATAGGGTTAGAAACAGCAGCAGACATCGCCACAGGCGCGATCCTTGGCAACGCGGTGGAGCCTTCGTCCGATCCGCGTTCAGATAATATGCATCCATCGGTATGCCTTAATTGCGAAGCGCATTTGATAGGTTCATTTTGTGCCGCGTGCGGGCAGAAGGCCCATGTTCACCGGACGCTTGCCGGATTTGGCCATGATTTGATCCACGGCGTATTTCATTTTGACGGAAAAATCTGGCGCACATTACCGATGCTGTTTTGGCATCCCGGGGAATTGACGCGCCGTTACGTGCACGGGGAAAGGGCAAAGTTCGTTTCGCCGCTTGCGTTGTTTTTGTTCGTTGTGTTCCTGACATATGCCGTATTTAATAATCTTGTACCGCATAATACGGAACTCAATACCAAGGTCAGTGCAAGCGAAACGGCAGCAGAATATCAGTCCGTTCGCAAGGAGATATTGAGTGCGATAGGCAAATTGGAAAAAGAGAAGAAAGAGGGGGTCGCAGCGAGCGGACTTGGCTATGAATGGATGGACACTGAAATAGCGCGAAATCGTGCAAGCCTGGCGGAACTCGATGAAAATCATCGTAAAGAAATTTACACAGCAGATTTGGCAGCGCGAAAATTTGCGATCATTCAGCAAGAAAGCCAAACAACAATTGCGCGGTTGGAAGCTGAGCTCGCATTAAAGCAGAAATCCGGGCAAGAGACCAAGGCAATCTCCGAAAAAATTGCAGACGAAAAAGCCGCCGCAGCGTTGATGAAAAAAGCGCAAAATAACTTATCTCGCACGCTGGAACCACCCAAGAATTGGACCTTCACAGGTGGTAGTTTCTCTGGATCGACAACGTTGAATGATATGGCAAAACATGCCGCCGAAAACCCGCAGCTATTGCTGTATAAAATTCAATCCAATGCCTATAAATTCAGCTGGGCACTGATTCCGATTTCTCTGCCATTTTTATGGCTGCTGTTTTTTTGGCGGCGGCAGTTCAAACTGTTCGACCATGCCGTATTTGTGACCTATTCCCTGTGTTTTATGATGGCGCTAAGTACTTTAGGTGCAATAGTTATTTCTTTAACGCAAGAGGGCAGCGCGCTGTTTGTCATTTCGATTTTGGCGCTGATTTTTGTACCACCGCTGCATATGTATCGCCAATTGCACCGGGCATATCAAACGTCGCGGTTTGGGGCGATGTGCCGCGCATTATTATTGTCTCATTTCGCTTTGTTAGCGTTGACACTATTCGCTTCAATCATTCTCACTTTGGGTATCACCGGTTAGAGCGTGATGACAAAAAGTGGGAACCGGTTTTGTCGCTAAATCACGCGACAACAAAAATTTAGAGCGGATATTTGATGCAATCAAATGTTATCCCGCTCTAGCAAGCGCAGCTTGATTTGGCCGCTATCCAGAAACGGCTGGACTATTTCGGTGAAGCGGGGCTGACGGCTGGTGACAAAGGCGCGGTTGAAGAAACTGTTGGCGATGACATCGGCAATTTGCAGGCCCGCCAATATGTGGCTTTCCACCAGCTGCACGCCATTCCACGGGCCAATTAACGCGGCGATGTCGCGCTGCACGGTTCCCAATATTTTGTCATCATACCGGCCCGCATCCATAATGACGCTGACGCATTCGCCGCCGGCCGGTAATAGCGCACCGACCGCATCGGTCATCAACTGCGCATAGATTTCGGCATCATGCATGCCCCGGTCCTCACCTGGCCCCGGTTTCAACGCGGAAATTGCGATACTGACGACAATCTGCGCACCTGTTTGCGCCAGAAGGTCAAAAACCATCGCGCGTTCAGGCAGGTCGATACGGCTGCCTTTCAGCTCGCCGACTAATCCGGTGGCATTCCGAAACTGCGCCAACAGATTTTCAGCCGCCAATTCATCGATTGACACAGCCGCTAGCGTCATCACCCCGCGTCCGATGCCGCCGCTTTCATCGCAATAAATTGGCATGACCGCATGCTTACAATTTATTGCGTGCCTAGCAAGGAAAACGCTTCACCAACGTCTCACGCCATGCTTGCCTCACAGTCATCGATTTGCGGCGCGGCGCCGGGATCGCCCCAAATGATTTCAACGCATCTTCCGATGTAAACTTCGCCCCTTTGGGGACACAATAAATGGGTTTGCCAGCCGCTTTGGCCGCATCATTTTCGGCCTTAACCGATTGGCTGGCGGTCTTTATTTCGTTCATCACCGGTTTCAAATCACTCGACAATATCGCGGTAACGCCCTTTTTCTGCAACGCGGCTGCCTTGTTGTAAAACGTGTCGGCATCCATCGCATAGGCACTTGCAGGAATGGCCGCCAAAAACATTGCCGCAACACCAAAGTTCAATCTCATAAACGCCCCCGATTTTATACTTTCGACCGTTGCCGAATTTGAGTTGAATGCAAAGTGAATATAAATGCAAATTTGGGCGTGATAACGCTTAGTTAAGCGACGCCTATCCCAACCGCGCCAGCGCCGCGCCCAGCCGATCTGCCTCCGCCGCTTTTTCGGCATGGTCAGCGCGGGCCTTTTCGACCGCCTCGGGCTTAGCGCGTTCGACAAAGGCGGCATTGGACAGGCGGCCCGCGAGCGCGTCGCGTTCCTTGGTGGCGGCTTCGATGGCTTTGGTGAGCCGCAAGCGTTCGGCGTCTAGGTCGATGACGCCGTCCAGTGGGAAAATAAAGGTCGCCTCATCGACAATTATCTGTGCCGCTCCAGATTTAGCCTCTTCATCGCCGTCGATCGAGCCAGCGCCAACCTTTAGAAGAATGGTTCCGTCTGCCTTGAAGTCGTCAATACGAGCCAGTCTAGAAAGCACCGCCCGATTGCGGCTAATTCGCGAATAAGTTTCGACTTCAGCATCGCGGAAAGTTGCGAAGAGTCGGGCTGAAGGCGGCACGTTCAACTCGGAACGCACTGTACGAACTTCGCTAACCAGCTTGATTAGCCATTCAACCTCAGCCTTCGCCCCAGCATCAACCACTGCCCTAGGCTCCGGCCATTTCGCATGGATAATGTCATCCTGCCTTGGCTGCTCTGGGTCAGCCAACGCGTGCCACAACTCTTCGGTGATGAACGGCATAAACGGATGCAGCATCACCAATATCTGGTCGAGCACCCAGCCCGCGACAACCCGCGACTCCGCATCTATTTCCTGCTTTTCGCCGTCGATAAAGGCGGGTTTTATCAGTTCCAGATACCAATCGCAGAACTGGTCCCAGACGAAGTGATAGATCACATCGGCCATGCCGTCGAAACGGAATTCGGCGAAGGCTTTGTTCAGTTTTTCGACGGTCTCGACCACTTCGCCGATGATCCATCGGTTGACCGCCAGTTCGGCTTTAGGAGCCGAGATAGAGTGCGAACCGCCGATGCCATTCGATTGCGCAAAGCGCGCGGCGTTCCACAGCTTGGTGGCGAAATTGCGGTATCCGGCGACGCGGCTTTCATCCATCTTGATGTCGCGGCCCTGGCTCTCCATTGCTGCCATGAAAAAGCGCAACGCGTCGGCGCCGTACTGGTCAATCAGGCCCAGCGGGTCGACGGTATTGCCCTTCGACTTCGACATCTTGCTGCCATCGGCGGCGCGGACGAGGCCGTGGAGATAGAGCGTTTTCCAAGGCACTTCTTTCATGAAGTGAATGCCCTGCATCGCCATGCGCGCGTCCCAGAAGAACAAGATGTCAAAGCCAGAGACGAGGACGTCATTGGGGTAATGGCGGTCGAGCTCGCTGGTCTGGTCCGGCCAGCCCAAGGTGCCGAACGGCCAGAGCGCGGAGGAGAACCATGTGTCTAGGACGTCTTCATCCTGCGCTATGGTAACGCCCTCGCCAGCAAGCGCCTGCGCGCCAGCTTCGTCTTCGGCCACAAAAATATTGCCGTCGGCGTCGAACCAAGCCGGAATTCTGTGCCCCCACCACAACTGACGCGAAACACACCAAGGCTGAATATTCTCCATCCAGTTAAAGTAGGTTTTCTCCCAAGACTTGGGCACGATATCAATCGCCCCAGACCGCACCGCTTCAATCGCGGGAGCGGCCAATGTCTTGGCATCAACATACCATTGGTCGGTCAGCATCGGTTCGATAACCACGCCCGAACGGTCACCAAAGGGTTGCTGGATGGCCTTGGCTTCGACGGCAATCATCAGGCCATCGGCGTCGATGTCGGCAATCACCCGCTTTCGCGCTTCGTACCGGTCCAGTCCGCGATAGGCATCGGGCACAAGGTTCAGCGCGTCGATCTCGGCGGTCGTCCATGCTGTGCCACCGGCATAGGATTTCGCCAGTTCAGCCGCCTGCGCATATGGCGCGCCATCGGCCCGCATCGCAGCGACTTCGTCCATCAACCGGTACATCGGGATATTGTTCCGCTGTGCCACGCCATAGTCGTTCTGGTCGTGCGCGCCGGTGATCTTGACCGCGCCCGAGCCGAAATCGGGATCGGGATATTCGTCGGTGATGATCGGGATCAGGCGGCGATGTTCTTTTGGCCCGACCGGGATTTCGCAGAGCTTGCCAACAATGGCGCTATAGCGTTTGTCCGATGGATGCACCGCAACCGCGCCGTCGCCCAGCATCGTTTCGGGCCGCGTGGTCGCGATGGCGATATAATCGCGCTCCTCGGTGAGTGTCACATTGCCGTCGGCGTCGCGCTCGACACAAGTATAGGTTTCGCCGCCCGCGAGCGGATATTTGAAGTGCCACATATGGCCGTTCACTTCGCGTGTTTCGACCTCTAGGTCAGAAATCGCCGATTTGAAATGCGGGTCCCAGTTGACGAGGCGTTTGTCGCGATAGAGCAGACCTTGATTGTACAGCTCAACGAACACTTTGATGACGGCCTTGGAAAAGCCTTCGTCCATTGTGAAGCGTTCGTTTTCCCAATCCATCGAACAGCCAAGCCGCCGCAGCTGGCCGGTAATCTCGCCGCCTGATTCCTCTTTCCATTCCCAAACCTTGGCAATGAATTCGTCGCGGGTGAAATCGGTGCGTTTTTGACCCGCCGCATTCATCTGGCGTTCGACCACCATTTGCGTCGCGATACCCGCATGATCGGTACCAACGACCCACAACGCGTCCTTGCCCTGCAACCGCGCATGGCGGATCAGGATATCCTGCAAGGTATTATCCAGCGCATGGCCGATATGCAGCGATCCGGTAACATTCGGCGGCGGATTGACGATTGTATAGGGCTGCGCATCAGGCCGGTCTGGGCGGAACGCGTTCGTATCCTCCCAATGCTTATACCATTTCGCCTCAATCGCGGCGGGGTCGAAATTTTTGTCGATAGTCATGGGAGTTGCCTTTGCCAGCGATGGTGCACCGCGACAAGGGGGAGATTATCTGGTCGAGTTTCTCCTTGCCGTCCAAGGCAGGACGAATTTACGATGTTCGGCCCAGCTTTGCCCGATCATGACTCCGTCAACAAAACAGGCCGCATGATAATAAGGGCCCAAGCCATCGCTGGTCTGGAAACTGATGCAGATGCGCCCTTGATTTCCGCCCACTCTGCCCTTGTCGATATTCGAATTATAAAACTCGCCTGAAATAACTTTGTCCGGTCCAACGGTTATCTTCATCGGCTGTGTGTAGGGTTCATCATCCTTGACACTCAAATCAACAACCCAGTCACCCTCTACCGCTGCATATATGTTTGCGGGGTTCGTTGTTGTCGCAGGGGCGATGGGTGCCGCTTGCAATGCCAAGAGTTGTGCAATGATTAAGGATTTCATCATGCCTTATTCCTTTTTCAAATATGTGTTCAACCAACCGAAAACATTATTGTGCCATTGAATGCTGTTCTTTGGTTTTAGCACCCAGTGATTTTCATCGGGAAACACCAAAAGTTTCGACGGCACGCCGAGTCGTTGCAATGCGGTGAACGCCGCCAATCCCTGAGTATAAGGAATACGGAAATCCTTTTCGCCGGTAATGACCAGCATCGGCGTTTTCCAGTTGGCGACATGGTTCACAGGATTCCATTTTTCATATTCTTGCGGCACGGCATGATATGGACCGCCATGTTCCCATTCGTCGAACCAGAGCTCTTCGGTTTCATACGCCATTGCACGTGCGTCAAATACGCCGTCATGTTGCACTAGGCATTTGAACCCATCCGCCCATTGTCCGGCGATCCAGTTCATCATATAGCCGCCATAAGATGCGCCCAGCGCGCAGGCGTTCGTGATGTCGGCCTGCGTATCAATTTTACCTGCCGCCGCCAAACCCAGTTTCAAATCTTCGAGCGGCTTGCCGCCCCAATCCTTGTTAATGCTGTCGGTGAAGGCTTGGCCATAACCAGTTGACCCATGAAAATCGATGGAAACGGCGGCATAGCCCTGAGACGCAATTACCTTGGGATTCCAGCGGTATGACCAGCTATTGCCGAACGAACCTTGCGGGCCGCCATGGACGATAAAGGCAATGGGAAGCTTGCCTGTACCATCGGCGGGCTTAATAATCTGCCCCCAAACCTGATCGCCGTTAGCGCCCTTAAAATCAAACCGCTGCAATGCGACCTTGTCAATTTGCGCCAGCGCCGCGCCGTTTACATCGGTAAGTTGCGTGACATTCCCCTTGGCATCGCGGCGGTAAAGCTCGGTCGGCGCGTGGATAGAATCCACTCCATAAATCAGCGCGCCTCCGGCGAGCGGCATCACATCAGTAACATGGCCATCGGTGGTCAGACGTGTGACTTTGCCTGACATATCAAGTTGGAATACCGGGTTGTCGAGAATTTCATTGGCGGTCACGTACAGGCTCTTGCTGTCCGTCGCCCAAGCAATCGAAGCGACGGAACGATCCCATTTTTCGCTCAGCGCGTGCGCTTTGCCCGTCTTCAAATCACGCAGCATCAACACTTGCCGGTCGGACTCATAGGTTGGCCGTGCCATCGCCGCATAGGCCAGCCATTTGCCATCGGGTGACGGCACTGGCATTGTATCAGTCGCGGCATTATTTGGCGTGGCGTTGTGCACTTTGCCCGTCGCGGCGTCGGCATGGTAAATATCTAAATTGGTCGAATTCGCTTCGTCTTTGTCGGCCTTGCGCAAAGTGAAAAACACCGATTTGCTGTCTGCGGCCCAAGCTATTTCTTCGCCGCCGCCAAAGGGTTTGGAGGGCGCATCGCCGATCAGGTCGCCGTCCATCGGCTTTCCCCCGCTCAATGTCCCTTGCGCATCGAGCGCATAGGTGAACGGACGGCTGTAATTGCCCGGCGTTTCCCAGGCGTCCCAGTGCCGAACGAAAAGCTGGTTATATTCGCGGCCCGTGCCGGGACCTGGCTTTGAGGTGTCACCCGATGGCGCGGTCTTGCCCAATGCATTTATTTCGGCGTCGCTGTCGCAATCCAAAGAAGTGCATTGCCGCGCGACATCGCCCCAGATGACCAGCGACTTGCCATTGGGTGAAAGCTTAAATCCACCAACGTCGGTTTTGAATTTGCTAAGTTGGCGTGCCGTTTGATTGCCAAGGTCATAACGCCAAATCTGGTCAGAACCGCTTTCATCGCTGATATAATAGATCGATTTGCCATCCGTTGAAAACGCCGGGTCATGTTCGTTATACTCGGGCTTGGATGCTATTTTGCTAGGCAGCATCGCTGTACCGCCCAATTTCAAGACATAGATATCGGTGCGGCCTTTATTCGCCGCCAAATCGGTTTCGCGCAGCTGATATGCGGCCATCGTCCCGTCGGGCGATACCGCAGGCGCGGCGATCCGTTTTAACGTGGCCAGATCGGTTTGCGTCATCGGCCGCGCCGCAGCAGGAACAGCTACGAACGTGGCAGCCAAGGCGGTGGTTAACGCAAGCGCAGCACAAGCGGGCGAGCGGCGTGGTGCGGCGGTCTGTATTTTAGTCATGGCCATTGGCTAAACCCGCCAATCCGGCGGCGCAAGAAAATTACGCTGACCAGCAATAGAAATGTAGGCACGGCTGGATTTAACCAACAAGCGTACGACCGCTCCGGAGAACGCGGTGCCGGGGAAAGAGGAGAGAAGGGCGATGCCACTGCGCGGCACCTTATTTCCTTCCATTTTTCCCTACCTGTTTTCGTATGAAATCAGCTTTACCACACCCTATGGCCTAAATGACCTCACGCGCCTTGCGGTTTTGCATCGCCGATGCTGCTGCGTTTGCCGCGTCCTGCCTTGGGGATTGATGACCCCGCCAGCGGGATGTTGGACGGCCGTGATGTCGTATTATCATCGCGGTCAAACTTGCCAGTATCGATCAACTGCCTGATCTCATCACCAGACAATGTTTCAAATTCCAGCAACGCATTGGCGAGCAAATCGAGCTGCTTTTTGTGCTTTTTCAGCAACATTTTGGCACGTTCATAGCCGCCATCGACAAGCTTACGGATTTCGGCATCGATCAACATCGCGGTGTCGCCGGACATCGCGCGTCGCTGTGGTCCGCCATAACCCAAATAGCTTTCCTGCTGCTCTTCATATTGGATCGGGCCAAGTGCATCGGACATGCCCCATTGAGTTACCATGGACCGCGCCAATTTGGTTGCTTGCTGAATGTCGCCGCTCGCGCCCGATGATACTTTATCATAGCCAAAGATCATTTCCTCGGCCACGCGTCCGCCCATCGCAATCGACAGGTTGGCGTACATAGCATCGCGGTGATACGAATAGGTATCACGTTCGGGCAAACGCACCACCATGCCCAATGCGCGCCCGCGCGGGATGATCGTTGCCTTGTGAATGGGGTCAGACGCGGCCTCATGCATGGCGACAATCGCATGGCCAGCCTCATGGAACGCGGTCATCCGCTTTTCATCGACGGTCATGCTGAGCGATTTCCACTCGGTTCCCATCATCACCTTGTCTTTGGCCGCTTCAAACTGTGCCATCGCCACGAGACGCTTGCCGAGCCGAGCCGCGAGCAATGCGGCTTCGTTTACGATATTGGCCAGTTCCGCACCAGAGAAGCCTGGCGTACCGCGCGCGATTGAACGAACATCGACATCAGGTGCGGTTGGCACCTTTTTAATGTGCACGCCCAGAATTTTCTCACGGCCTTCTATATCCGGCAGTGGCACGGTGACTTGGCGGTCAAACCGGCCCGGACGCAGCAATGCGGGATCGAGCACGTCGGGACGGTTGGTGGCGGCGACGATGATGACGCCGTCATTGGCCTCAAAACCGTCCATTTCTACAAGCAATTGGTTCAATGTTTGCTCGCGCTCGTCATTCTGATTGCCAAGACCAGCGCCGCGGCTGCGCCCGACGGCATCGATTTCGTCGATGAAGATGATGCAAGGCGCGTTCTTCTTAGCTTGTTCAAACATGTCGCGCACGCGGCTTGCGCCGACGCCGACAAACATTTCCACAAAGTCCGAACCCGAAATTGAGAAGAACGGCACCCCTGCCTCGCCCGCAATTGCACGGGCTAGAAGGGTTTTGCCGGTACCCGGCGATCCGATCAACAACGCGCCCTTGGGAATCTTGCCGCCCAACCGCGAAAATTTCATCGGGTCTTTTAAGAATTCAACGATTTCCTGTAATTCTTCGCGGGCTTCATCGATACCTGCGACATCGTCAAACGTAACTTTGCCATGTTTTTCGGTGAGCAGCTTGGCCTTGGATTTGCCGAAACCCATCGCGCCGCCTGCGCCGCCGCCTTTTTGCATTTGGCGCAGCACGAAAAACGCGATTCCCAATATCAGGATGAATGGCAATGCTTGGTAGAGAAATATCAACCATAGGCTAGGCTGGTCGACCTGCTTGCCCTGCACTTCGACATTTTTCTCTTCGAGCAATTGATAGAGGCCCGAATCGCTGGCGACAGGAACGGTCGTGAATATTTCGCCATTGGCAAGCTTGCCGGTGATCTTGTCGGGCGCAATAGCCACAGTTTTAACTTGGCCTGCGGATACTTTGCCGCGAAATCCGGAATAGCTGATCGATTTGGCTGGATCATTGGCTGCGCCGCTAAATATCGAAGCGATAAGCAAGAATGCGACAATCACCGCAGCCCAAATTGCCATATTCTTCATCAAGGGATTGCCTTGTGGTTCTTGTTCGTCATTCATTGTTTCAGCCTGCCTTTATGCCAATTCCCATGCCTATGTAGGCGCGATTGGGTGAATGGCAATATAACAGAATGAAAATTAAGATGCAGATTTGTTAACGTCGGTTTTGGACTGCGACCGCGCAGGGGCCGCTGTAAAGCGCCACAGTGCGCCGCCGTGACAAAGCGTGTTGCCCAATGTGATCGTTTGCCTGTCTAACAGGCTGTCTAAACCGCGTTCAATTGCCGATCCGCGCATATTGATTTCCGGTTCGATCCGCGCCAATACCTGCAACAATAACCGGCGTTGTAATTCACGCGGCAGATCGGCTGGATTGAGCGTGAGCGAGCAAGTGTCCGGCGACAAATTTATCCGCTCTGCCGCCAATTTTCCCGTCATCCAATCCAACGCTTCGCTGGCGTCAACAAGCGCGGAGGCGCTGCGAACTGCGGCGGCGGCGCTTAATGGCCCCGGCGAAGCGCCGAGCCATTCGCGCATACGCACTCGGTCATAATCCAAATCGCGGTTGCTGGGGTCATGTACAGCGGTAATCCCTGCGGCTTCGCAGATTTCGTTGAGTTCAGATTTGGTGAAATTTAATAGCGGCCGAATGATGCGGCCATTGACGGCTCGCACGCCCGATAATCCGCCTACACCGCTGCCCCGCGCCAGCCGCATCAACACCGTTTCCAGCTGGTCATCGGCGTGATGCGCGGTGGCAATGTGCGCACATTGATGTACATTTGCCCAATCCGCAAGCAAGGCGTAACGCGCCGTCCGCGCCGCCGACTGAAGATTGCCAGTGATTGGCGCGGCGGGGACAAGGATGGAATGCGGTATGTGGCGCTCCGAACATAGCCGCGCCACAAACTGCGCCTCCTCCGCCGCCTCTGCGCGCAACCGGTGGTCAACGGTGGCGGCAAATACACGCCCCGTAAAACATTCGTGCATCAGCAGCAGCAACGCGGCGCTATCCGGGCCGCCCGACACCGCCACGCCAATGGGCGCGCCCGCAATGGCATAATCGTGCAAGCCACAGCGCGCACATCCTGCCAAAAACCTGTGTTTAATGTCAGGCGTTAGCCACAATTATTTGCACTTCGCACGGGCGCGGCCGGATGTCATTCTATCCGAAAGCCGACCCGTGGCAACGTCAGGATAGGCGGTTTGCAATTGCCCAAATGCCTCACACGCCTCCACATTTTTGCCTAAGTCAGTCAATGATTGACCCAGAAAATACAGGCTTTCGGGGGCGCGGTCTCCGCGAGGATCGACTTTATAGTTGTCATAGAAAATCTTCACCGCCGTAGCCGGTTTTTTATCGTCGAGCCATGCGCGGCCGAGCAGGTTGCGGGCGTAACTGCCGCGTGCGTGCTTGGGGAATTTGGTCACGGTTTCCTGCAAGGTGACCTGCGCCTCGGGATAGAATTTTGCCTCCCACAAACGATAGCCGTAATTATAGCCATCCTCAAACACATTGCCCGTTGCAGGCCGGCCGATTGCCGCAACCGCAGCGGTTCGGCTAGCCGATGGTCTGGCAACCGGCGGCTTAACAACCGGCTTTCGGTCATCAATGGGAATGGGCGGCCGAGCCTGCGTTATCGCTGGAACATTAGCCGGAATTTCCGCTGGGGTCGCTTCGGCTTGCGCCTTGATTTGACCTTCGGCGGTTTTCAATCGCGCATCCATTGCGCGCATTGTATTTCCCTGGCGTTCGACCGTGCCCGTCAAGGTCGCCAATTGCGATTCCAGCGCGTCGACCCGCGCGATCAAATCGCTGACCGCGCTGGACGATGATGTCGCGTTTGGATTGGACGATGTTGGCGTTTTGATCTCTGCCTCAAAAACTTTGCCTGCACCCTCGGGAAAAACCTTGCGCTGCACCGCCCGCATTTCTTTTTCCAGCTTCCCCACGCGGCCCTCAGTATTCGCATCTTGCGCGATGACAGGCGCTGACAGCGATACAGACATGACGGAGGCAGATATTGCCAACGCAATCGAGCTAATTTGGATTGATCCAAGCCTCATTTTAATCGCCTTCCCTCCACTTTAATTAACCCCTTATATCCAATATTGCATGGTAGATAAAGAGTCTCGTGCCTATAATGTTCTAAACACTAGAAAAAGTGGATTATCCCCGCCATTATGGTTCAATTGATCCTGCGGCAGTTGATGGTGCCACCGCGCCGCCAACTGGCACGGCAATTTGCGCAGGCGTTTCTCGCGCCACGAGCTTTGCGGCACTTACGCCGACGTCAGCGATCGTGCGTTCCGCCGTGCCCAAGGGTGCAACCATTTTGCCGTCTATGGTAATGGTTAGCATCTGCGGACGGCCCGTTACAATCATCGGATTTATTGCATCTTTGGGGACAATATAACTATCGCCAGCCTTCATTTCGGACTCGTACAGGCGCTTACGTGATTCGTCATATATTTTGATCCAAACGACATCTTTCGCGGTCAACGTAACTTCGCCATTTGCATTGCCTGCGTTTGCTGGTGTCGCGGCTGGCGTTGGCGCTGCGATTTGTCCGGTCGCCTGTTCAGCCGCCGTCACTGCTTCGGTTGGCGCGCCATCGGCCGCCAGATCGCCGTTCATAAAATAACCGCGCCAGATTAAAAATCCGCCTAATACGGCGATAAAGATGGCCGCAGCGGTCCATGCCAGCATCCGCGATGGAACGCTTGATGGGTCAGTAGGTTCATAATTCGGCGTTGCTGCCTGATATCCACCAATGCCGCTTTGCACCAATTCCGCCCGCAAATCTGAACCAATTTTGGCGTCATCCATCTCCATGGCCCGGGCATATGTTCGCGTGAAACCGATTGCATAGGTGGTGCCGGGAAGTTTTTCATATTCAGATTTTTCAATCGCTTCCAAATGGCGCATCGGTATGCGCGTGCGCAGCGCGATATCGTCCAGACTTAATGCCCGGCGCTCGCGTTCGGCCTTTAATTTTTCACCAACATTTTGGAACGCAAACTCGGCGTTTTCCATTGTCTCTTCTTCCACCTTAATACTCTCCAAGCGCCCATTTTTATTTTATCGATGGTATAGGACTAAACCATGACAGTGGTTGCTCGAAAGTCAATGCCGATCACATACCGAACAATGGCCGAAACGGTGAATTACGTTATTTTACAATTAGCCAAGTTCAATTTGTTGCGCCGCTGCCCATTGCTCCAATTCTGCACGGAAATTCTCCGTTGGCCGCGACAGCATTGCTTCGACCTGCCGAACAATGGCGGCCCGGTCCAACGAACGGACCATCGCCTTAATCGGGCCGATACCAGCTGGCGTGATCGACAGGTTTTTAATACCAATGCCGATCAAGGCCGCCGCCTCCAGCGGCCTACCACCCATTTCGCCGCACACGGACAAATTCACATCATGCGTCTCACATGCCTGCGCAACACGGCGGATGAACCGCAGGATGGACGCACTCAACCAGTCATATCGTTCGGCAAGCCGAGGGTCGGCGCGGTCCGCGGCAAACAGAAATTGTGTTAAATCGTTGGTTCCAATCGACAAAAAGTCTATTTTTGGCAATAATATATCGAGCGCATCGGCCAGCGCGGGTACCTCTAGCATCGCTCCATAACGGATACGTTTTGGCAGCAATTTTTTGCGCCCTGTTAAATATTCTAGCTGTGCCTCAAACACGGCTTTTGCGGCGTCAAATTCCCATGGCTCTGAAATCATTGGGAACATGATATTCAATGTCCGCCCGGCGCTGGCCTCCAATAATGCCCGCGCCTGGGCCTTCATCAACCCGACATGTTCAAGCGACAACCGCACAGCGCGCCAGCCGAGTGCAGGGTTTTCCTCATCCGCCTGGCCCGTGCGCAAATATGGCAGCGCCTTGTCGCCGCCAACATCAATCGTGCGAAAAGTGACGGGTTTATCCCGGGCTGCTTCTAATACTTCGCGGTAAAACCTTTGTTGGCGTTCGCGCTGCGGCAGTGTGGCGGAGATCAGAAACTGAAACTCGGTTCGGAACAATCCGATGCCGTCCGCGCCTGTCAGGCCAATTGCGGCAACATCATCACGCAACCCCGCGTTAATCATCAGCCCGATCCGCGCGCCGTCTTTGGTCACCGGTTCTGCATCGCGCAGCGAGGCATAGCGCGCTTTGCGTTTTTGTTGATCCGCCAATTGCGATTGAAACGCCTCAACCACGCCGTCGCTGGGCCGAACTATGACGGTTTTTTCGTCGGCGTTCAGCAGCAACATGTCACCATCGCGGACCTGTTGACGCACGCCCGATACGCGGCCCAAAACGGGTATCCCCATGGCACGCGCGACAATGATGACGTGCGCAGTTAATGACCCCTCCTCGAGGATCACACCACGCAGCCGGCGTTTGTCATATTCCAAAAGCTCAGCCGGGCCCAAATTGCGCGCAACCAAGATCGAGTCTTGCTTCAATCCCAACTGCGCCGCAGTGCTCATCTGACCCGATACAATCCGCAGCAACCGATTGGCCAGATCCTCCAAATCGTGCATCCGGTCGGCCAGCAGCGGATCATCAATCTGGCGCATGCGCATACGAGTGCGTTGTTGCACGCGTTCAATCGCGGCCTCGGCGGTCAGGCCGCTGTCAATTGCCTCGTTAATGCGCCGCGACCAGCCTTCGTCATAGGCAAACATTTTATAGGTTTGCAGCACCTCTTCATGTTCGCCGCCTTTGGCAAAATCGGCTTGGCTGGTCATGCGGTCAATTTGCTCGCGCATCTTGTCAAATGCAGAATAAACGCGGTGTCGCTCCGCCTCAGTATCTTCGGCAACGGTATGTTCGATGCGGATATTGGGCTGGTGAAAAATCGCTACGCCCGCCGCCATGCCCTGCACCAACGACAATCCGCCTAGCGCAATGGTGCCATTATCGAACGCGCCGTGGGCCGATGCGTCATCGATCAATTCCGCGCCCGCGATCAGCTCGGACAGCACCATCGCGACGGTTTGCAACGCCTCGATCTCAACTTCTTCATATTTGCGCGGGTCGCTATGTTGAACACATAATACCCCAACGGCGCGTTCGGACCTGACGATGGGCACGCCGGCAAAGCTGTGAAAGCGTTCTTCGCCGGTTTCCGGCATATAGCGAAAGTTGGGATGCGCAGCGGCTTCATCCAAGTTTAATGTTTCAACATGCTCAGCGATTGTCCCGACCAATCCTTCGCCAAGGCTAAGCCGCGTGACATGCACCGCCGCCTCATTCAGGCCGCGCGTCGCGTATAATTCCAGCACGCCATCTCGCAGCAAATAGATCGAGCATACTTCGCTCGACAATGCTTCGCCAATGATGTTGACGACATGATTTAGCTTGGCCTGCGCATTATTTTTCGCGGCCATAACCTCATGAAGTCCGGTCAAAATTTTACGAGCAGAGTGAGCGGCACTTTCCATGGCCACTCGCCTAGCAGATTGGCAATTCGGGCGCTAGGGTCAGGACCTGTTAAATAACGCGCCCTAACTTTCCGCCAATTCCTGCGCGATCGCGTCTTTAAGGTGTAGCTTTTGCTTTTTAAGATTGAGGATCAATTCACTGTCGGGCATCGGCCGGGCTTCTTCGCGTTCCAGCTTGGTTTCCAAATCGGCGTGCTTAATGCGCAGGGCGGACATGTGATTATTATTCACCTCATTCTCCTTGATAAGAGTCGTTGTCTTGCCGGACGAATACAACACGAAATACATTGCGTGTCTGCCCCTATTATTGGCAATAGGTATCTACAGAACGGTTTTGCCGATGACTTGAGGATCGGGTCGGTTACAACGCTGGAAATATGGCATGAATGATGAGGGCTATCGCAATCAGCTGTTACTGTAGTAGTTGGAGCTCCGCGACTTGGACGATGCCATCGCCGCCTTGCGTGCCATCGGCTCGGCCGATCTGCTGCAGATCGCTCGTTTG
>JANORM010000054.1:0-36147 GCA_031415335.1 Sphingomonadales bacterium
AGGACGTTTGAGGCGTTATACTCCGCGATCAGGTCGCTGCCATCATATTGCATCCGCGTTGGGAGTGCGCCCTTGCTGGTTTGATATCGAGGAGACGCGACCATCTGGGGAATGGTTGCAAGCGACCAGACGTCCCGCTGGATCATAAGCCAATGCCTTTAGCATCTCTTAGCGTTAACGCGCTACTTTAGTCTATTCTTCATCCGCGCTTCTGCCCAGGCATTCAATAGTTTGATAAACGCTATTGGCCATCCGAAAAGTGACATCCCAGATACTATTAAAAATATAGTGGTACCAGTTTCGGATTGTGAAATTGATTCACTGCAGAAAAACAGCAAATAACAACAAGCCAAAAATGTAAAAAGCAGAACACTGGCTACAATTAGCCATTTTTTCACAGGCGGCATGAACGAAACTCCGGAATAACTCTATCGAGTGCTCTTTATATACCCTGACCAGCTAAATTTCGCAGGTTCCCCGAAGGTATCCTATTAGTAAGGGCGGTTTTGAGAAGTTTTTTTAGCCCTTGCTTTCCACTGCCGCCTAAAGTCAAAAATATTGCGCCTATTTGCGTCACGGTTCCATCGACATCAACCATAAATCTAAACCTAAACCTACTCCACCTTCACCACTTTTTTCTTCACCGCCGCTTTCTTTTTTACAGCTGCCTTCTTCTTCGCAGGTGCTTTTTTCGCTGCGGGCTTTTTCTTTCCTTTGGCGGGGCCCTTGGCGGCGCGTTCGTCGATGAGTTGTGCGGCTTCTTCTAGGGTCAGTTGGTCGGGCGCGATGGATTTGGGCAGGGTTGCGTTGTTGGTGCCGTCGGTGACGTACGCGCCGAACCGGCCCTCCATCAGTTTCAGCTCCAATTCGGTACGCGGATGCATGCCCATAATCCGTAACGGCTCACGCGATGCGCCGCGCGCCCGCCCCGGATTGGCGAGCGCCTCGGCCAATTTGACGACGGCCATATTCATTCCGGTTTCAAACACTTCCATCGTGTTTTGCAACCGCGCATATTTGCCCGCATGGTTCAAATACGGCCCATAACGACCAATCGCCGCCAGCACAGGCTCGCCAGATTCCGGATGCACGCCGATGGTGCGTGGCAATGAAAGCAGCTTCACGGCCCAATCCAGCCCAATGTCTTCATCAGGCAAATCTTTGGGAATGGATGCGCGTTTGGCTTCCTTGCCCTCACCCATTTCAAAATACGGTCCAAACCGCCCCGACTTGCGGTTCACTTCTTGCCCGGTTTCGGAATGCTCGCCCAGCAATTCAGGACCAGTGTCCGCGCCGTCACCACCGCCGGGCTGACCAAATTTGCGGGTGAATTTGCATTCGGGATAATCCGAACAGGCAACAAACGCGCCAAAACGCCCTCCGCGCAGCGACAATTTACCAACGCCGCATTTGGGGCAAAGGCGCGGATCGCCGCCATCTTCTTTTTCAGGGAACAGATAGGGCGCAAGGAAAATATCCAGCTCTGCCGTTACTTCGGATGGCTGCCGCTCCATTACTTCAGCAGTAATTGGCTTAAAATCGCGCCAGAAGCTGTCCAAAAATTGCTGCCAATTGGCGTTGCCTGCGCTTATTTCATCCAGCTGATCCTCTAGCCCTGCGGTATAGTCATATGCCACATAGCGTTCGAAAAATCTTTCAAGAAATGCCGTTAATAACCGCCCAGATTCCTCAGCAAAAAAACGGTTTTTCTCTGTACGTACATAGGCGCGGTCTTTGAGCACTTGGATGGTCGAGGCATAGGTGGAAGGACGGCCAATGCCCAATTCTTCCAATCGTTTAACAAGACTGGCCTCAGAATAACGTGGCAGCGCCTGTGTAAAATGCTGGGTCTTTTCTGCGGTGCGCTTTACCGGGGCATCGCCTGCCGCCATGGCCGGCAACAACGCGCCATCCTCGCTCTCGCTGTCATCCATGCCCTCTTCATAAACGGCTAGAAAGCCCGGGAATTTCATCACCTGTCCAGTGGCGCGCAGACCCGTTTGGCCTGTGCCATCCAAAAAGTCGATGGTGGTCCGTTCCATACGTGCCGATGCCATTTGGCTGGCCATCGCACGCTTGAATATAAGGTCATATAGCCGTCCGTGATCGCCCGATCCGACCTTGTCCTTGGTAAAATCCGTGGGCCGTATTGCTTCATGCGCTTCCTGCGCATTCTTGGCTTTTGTTTGGTACATACGCGGTTTTTCAGGGATATAGCCGCTATCATACCGATCTGCGATGGCCTTTCGCGCCGCCGAAATCGCGCTGCCATCCATTTGTACGCCGTCGGTCCGCATATAGGTAATCGCGCCGTCCTCATACAGGCCCTGCGCAATGCGCATCGTATGGCTGGCGGCAAAGCCAAGCTTACGCGCCGCCTCTTGTTGCAGCGTTGACGTGGTGAATGGCGGCTGCGGATTGCGCGTGACGGGTTTGGTTTCGACGCTGTCCACTTTGAACGCGCCCGCATCAACGGCGGCGCGCGCGGCCTCGGCTTGGCCCTCATTTTTCAGGTCCATTTTATCCAACTTTGCGCCATCAAACCTGATCAGGCGGCTTTCAAAACTCTGCCCCTTATGTTCCATCGGAACCTTAACGGACCAATATTCCTGCGGAATAAAGCCCTCAATTTCGCGCTCGCGCTCCACGATCAAACGCAGCGCCACAGATTGCACGCGCCCCGCCGATTTCGCGCCCGGTAACTTGCGCCACAATACCGGCGACAAAGTGAAACCAACCAGATAATCGAGCGCACGGCGCGCGCGGTAGGCGTCGATCAAATCAAGATCCAACCCGCGTGGCTTGGTCATCGCTTCGGTCACGGCGGCCTTGGTAATCGCGTTAAATGTTACCCGCTGCACATCCTTTGGCAGCAGTTTTTTCTTCGCCAGTACTTCTTGCACATGCCAGCTGATCGCTTCGCCTTCGCGGTCAGGGTCGGTCGCCAGGATCAGCGTATCTGCCTTTTTGGCTTCATCAGTGATCGCCTTCAGCTGCTTGGCTTTATCGGCATAATTGTCCCATATCATTTCAAAGCCGTTATCGGGATCAACAGAGCCATCCTTAGGCGGCAAATCACGGATATGGCCGTATGATGCCAAAACCTTGTGACCGGGGCCCAAATATTTCTCGATTGTTTTGGCTTTGGCGGGTGATTCAACTATTACTAATCGCATGTTTTTATGGTCTTTTTCTAAATGTCTCGCGTACGCGCACATGCTGGCGTTCAAAAGTGAGTGTCGTCAAGCATGATTTTAGAAGTTTATGCAAGCGCCGGATTCACGCTGTCAGCTTCACCTTTGCCCCTGCGCCGCGCTCAAGCCGCCCCGCCAATTCCAATTCGAGCAACACCATTTGCACTTCAGAAGGCGGCAAACCAGATTGGCGTACGATTTCATCAACAGCCACACCCGTCATCCCTAAAAGGTTGGTTACGATTTGGCGGCTATCGCTATGTTCCAAATCTTGCGCAGCAAATAATGACAGTTCGCTGATATAATTTCGCGGAGTGCGGATTACATTACCGCCAATTGGACGGATCAGCTCCGCAACATCGCGTGCATCCTGAATCAGCGTTGCGCCTTCGCGGATCAGGTGATTGCAGCCTCTTGCTCGCGGATCCATCGGCGATCCCGGCACAGCCATCACTTCGCGTCCAGCCTCAGCGGCCAAACGCGCGGTGATTAACGATCCTGATTTTGGCGCAGCCTCCACCACCACAGTTCCCGAAGATAGTGCTGCGATAATCCGGTTGCGGTGCGGAAAATGCCGTGCACGTGGCTCCGTGCCATATGCTTGTTCCGCAATTAACATACCCCGCGCCGCGACGGCGGCTTGCAAATCTCGGTTTTCCGGCGGGTAAACAACATCGATACCGCCAGCAATCACGCCGATAGTGCCTGTTGGCAATGCGCCAACATGCGCGGCGGTATCAATCCCGCGTGCTAGTCCGGACGTGACGACTATTCCATCATTGCCCAAATCCAGAGCAAGTTGCCGCGCGAAACGGCACGCGCCCGCCGATGCATTGCGCGCGCCGACAATGGAAATATTGGGCCGATCAAAAATTGCCAAATCGCCCATATACGCAAAACAGGCGGGCGCATTGTCCAACTCGGCAAGCATTGCAGGATAAGCCGCATCGCCAAGAAACTGGTATTGTGCGCCAAATTTCCGCGCAGAATCATATTCGCGTTCAACGTCGGCCAATCTGGCGATCTGGATATTGCGGCCACCGCCCCGCGCAATCAAATCGGGCAGTGCTTTTAATGCGGATCCTGCGCTGCCGAAACGCATCAACAGTTGGCGATAGGTAACCGGACCGATATTTGGAGATCGGATAAGGCGCAGCTTGTCTAAATCATTATCTGCCGCCAAGATTAAGTCTATTCTGATTTCACGTTTGATTTGGCGTCTGATTTTCGGCCAACACGTGGTTCCGTGCCCGCAAACAATCGCTCAATATTTTCACGGTGCATCCATAAAACTATCATCGAGCATGCGACCAGCATAGCGGCCAAATCGGTCTGGCCAAAATAGACCGCCGCGATCGGCGCTGAAATTGCGGCACACAGGCCTGCAACCGAAGAGATGCGAAAAACCGCCAATGCCGCCAACCACGCCAATGCGTATACCACGCCGCCCTGCCAAAACAGGCCGAACATAATTCCGGCATAGGTTGCCACACCCTTGCCGCCTTTGAACCCAAGCCATATCGGATATAAATGGCCGAAAAAGGCCCCCGCCGCCGCGACCGATGCGGTACCGGGCAAGAAATAAGACGCCAGTCGCACCGCGACATAGCCCTTTAATATGTCAAGCAGCAATGTCGCCGCAGCCAATCCTTTATTGCCAGTGCGCAACACGTTGGTGGCACCGATATTGCCCGATCCGATGTCGCGTATATCGCCGCCACCGGACACGCGGGTCAAAATCAGGCCAAATGGGATCGCGCCCAATGCGTAGCCGATCAACAGCGCGAGCAGGATAGGAATGACTTGATCTGACACAGACGATTCTTTCGTTAATTTCACTACGCTAACCACAAACGATCGGTTTCTCAATATATTGTGGTGCAAATAGTGATGGGCAGGTGCCAATGCTGCGCCTACGCGCTGGCTTGCGCAATGTAATTTCCGCCGATAACGACATCACCATGAATGATATTCCGAAAATCGATCCAAATGCGCCGTTGCTGATATTCGACTCCGGTATCGGCGGATTGTCAGTATTGCGGGCGATTAAAGCGCAGTTGCCGCTTGCTCCGATAGTTTACGCGGCTGACTATGCTGGCCTGCCATATGGCACAAAAAGCGAGGCCGAAATCGCGGCCCGTGTGCCTGCTTTATTGGGCCGTCTGGTGGAACGGTATAAACCAGCTTTGGTGGTGATCGCTTGCAATACCGCGTGTACGATTGCCTTGTCGCACGTGCGTGCTGCGCTGAATGTTCCTGTTGTGGGTACCGTTCCCGCTATTAAGCCAGCCTCGCTGGCCACCCATAGCGGCGTCATCGGGCTATTGGGAACGCAGGCGACAATTCGCCAACCATATGTCGATCAATTGCAGGCTGAATTTGCCAGTGAATTGACGCTTCTGCGCTATGCCGCGCCCGATCTGGTGCATGCCGCCGAAGCAAAAATGCGCGGGGGGAAGGCAGATGAGCATGTGATTATTGACGCCGTCGTGGGTTTAACCAGCCAGCCCGGCGGTGACAGGATGGATACAATAATATTGGGCTGCACGCATTTTCCATTACTCCTGAAAGAACTGGCGCAAGTCAGCGGCGCGAAAATGCAATTTACCGACGGGGCGCAGGGGATTGCGCGGCGCGTTGCAAAGGTAAGCGAAGGGCGCAGCTGGCCAGATACCCCGCATGAGGGCATTTTTGTGACAACGAGCAGCTGCACCGAGATGGAGCCATATCGCAGTGCGATTGCAGTATATGGGCTTACCAAAATCGAATCCTTATAATCTGTTTTTGCAAGTCGTTCGCGCTGGATTTTTGTGATTTCCCTTATTATATCGAGCGCAACCTAGGATTGACGTTACATGAAGCGGGGCTTGACTGCGTGAATTACGACATGATTTTTGACAAAGAGATTGACCGGCTGCACACCGAAGGCCGCTACCGTGTGTTCATTGATATTCTTCGCAACAAAGGGAAATTCCCCAATGCCCGCTGTTTCGCGGGGCATAATGGGCCCAAGCCGATTACCGTTTGGTGCTCAAACGACTATCTGTGCATGGGGCAGCACCCAAAGGTAATCGCCGCAATGGAGGATGCCCTGCACGACGTTGGTGCAGGATCGGGCGGCACACGCAATATCGGCGGCAACACGCATTTTCATGTGGAATTGGAAGAAGAGCTAGCTGATCTTCATGGCAAGGGCGGCGCATTGCTGTTTACGTCTGGATATGTTTCCAACGATGCCACATTGTCGACCTTGGCAAAAATTCTGCCGGGCTGCATCGTTTATTCCGATGAATTGAACCACGCCTCGATGATTGCGGGTATTCGCAATTCAGGATGTGAAAAGCGGGTTTTCCGCCATAATAATTTGGCACATTTGGAAGAATTACTGTCTGCCGATGATGCCGACATCCCAAAACTGATCGCGTTTGAAAGCGTGTATTCGATGAATGGCGCAGTGTCTCCGATTGCGGAGATTTGCGATTTGGCTGACAAATATAATGCCCTGACATATTGTGACGAGGTGCATGCGGTCGGCATGTACGGCGCGCATGGCGGCGGCATCACCGAACGTGATGGCGTGGCAGACCGAGTAACTATTATCGAGGGCACGCTTGGCAAAGCGTTTGGCGTCATGGGCGGATATATCGCCGCCGATACGCGGATAATCGATGTGATCCGGTCTTATGCACCGGGATTCATCTTCACGACCAGCTTGTCGCCCGTTTTGGTCGCTGGCGTGTTGGCCGCCGTGCGCCATTTGAAGGGATCAAACGAAGAGCGCGATGCTCAGCAAGCCAATGCCGCGATGCTGAAATCGTTGTTCGTTGCAGCTGGCTTGCCGTTAATGGCAGGTGAAACGCATATCGTACCGTTGATGGTGGGCGACCCCATCAAGGCCAAGAAAATCAGCGATACATTGCTGGCCGAATATGGCGTGTATGTGCAGCCAATAAACTATCCCACAGTCCCGCGCGGGACAGAGCGCCTGCGCTTTACCCCCGGGCCGCACCATAACGAAGCGATGATGCGGGAACTAACCGATGCGCTGGTTGAAATTTGGGGCCGTATGGAACTGCAATTGGAGATGGCGGCTTAAGGCTGAATTCGTCGCAGTACCTATCACTAATTTCCGTCATTGCGAGCGAAGCGCGGCAATCCAGAGTTTGTTTACGCGGCTCTAGATTGCTTTGTCGCTACGCTTCTCGCAATGACGAAAATATAGGCTTAATATGCTTAACTTGACAATATCCGCGCAAACATCGCGGCATCAACATTCCCACCGGACAGCGTAACCATCGTAACCCCGCTCAGTTCCACTTTCCCGGCAATCACCGCCGCCAATGCAGCCGCGCCGCCGGGTTCCAGTACCAGATGCAGCCTTTCAAACGCGAGCCGCATCGCCGCGTGAACTTCGGCCTTGGTCACCACGATCCCTTTCACGCCGCGATCCTGCAATATCTGAAAGTTGATCGGATAAGTCTTTGGCGTCTGCAACGCATCGCAATCGGTGGGATACGCCAAATCATCGACTGGCAAGATTTCACCGGCCAATAACGACCGTCTAATGTCATCCCAGCCCTCCGGTTCGACCGCAAATATCTGCGCCTTGGGACAGGCAATTGCGAGCCCAGCGGAGAGCCCGCCCCCGCCGCAGCATGCTATAATCTGGGCTGGCTCGCCGATTCCGCGCGCCGCCAGTTGGGTGATGGCCTCCAACGCCATCGTCCCCTGCCCCTCAATGATCCAAGGATCGCCGAAAGCATGCACCAAAGTACCGCCTGTTTTTGCCACCAGTGCTGCTGCAATCTCGTCACGCGATTCCGTCGCGCGGTCATATGTCACCACCTCAGCTCCCAACGCACGGGTCGCGTCAAGCTTCATTTGCGGCGCGTTGCTGGGCATGACGATGACGGCAGATACGCCCAATCGCTTGGCCGCCCACGCCACGCCTTGCGCATGATTGCCGCTGGAAACGCCGACAACGCCGCGCGCGCGCTCCTCCTCGGTCAAGTCCGACAAACGGTGCCAGGCGCCGCGTATTTTGAATGCGCCAACGGGCTGCAAGCTTTCAGTCTTGCACCAGATAGTCTGCCCATCAACCTCCAGCGGTAACAGCGGTGTTGGCGGCAAAAGTTCGGCGATTTTTGCAGCGGCACGGACAACGCCTGCGTAACTTGGCTGCCGATTTGGGTCATGCAAATGTTGTGCTGTCATAAATCCACTCTATATCGGCTCAATCTGAATCACTAGTGTTAAGGCATATTCGATGAGCAAAATTTTGGTAATTGGCGCAGGTGGTGTCGGTTCGGTTGCGGTGCACAAGATGGCAATGAATGCGGATATTTTTTCGCATATCAGCCTTGCGAGCCGCACCAAGTCCAAATGCGACGCTATTGCAGCATCGGTCAAAGAACGCACTGGCGTCCAAATCGATACTTATGGCCTTGATGCCGATGAAGTCGCAGCGACAACGGCTCTGCTGAACCAGATCAAGCCCGCTTTGGTAGTAAACCTCGCTCTGCCCTATCAAGATCTAAACATCATGGACGCCTGCCTTGCTGCTGGTGTCAATTATATGGACACGGCAAATTACGAACCATTGGATGTCGCAAAGTTCGAATATCATTGGCAATGGGCGTATCAGGAACGGTTCAAAGCGGCTGGTTTAACCGCGTTGCTGGGTTCAGGCTTTGACCCCGGCGTGACATCGGTGTTTGCAACCTATTTGAAAAAACATCATTTCGACCGCATCGACACGCTCGACATTCTCGATTGCAATGGCGGCGATCATGGCCAAGCGTTTGCCACGAATTTCAATCCGGAAATCAACATCCGCGAAGTCACCGCAATTGCGCGCCACTGGGAAAATAGCAACTGGGTGGAAACTCCGGCGATGTCGGTCAAACAGCAGTTTGATTTTGAGGCGGTCGGCCCGAAGAACATGTATTTGATGTACCATGAAGAAATCGAGAGCCTGAAAACGCATCTGCCGGAAATTAAGCGCATCCGGTTTTGGATGACCTTTGGTGATGCGTATATCACGCACCTTAATGTGCTTCTGGCTGTGGGCATGACCCGGATTGATCCGGTAATGTACGAAGGCCGCGAGATTATTCCGCTGCAGTTTTTGAAGGCGGTATTGCCTGAACCCGCCTCATTGGGTCCAACGACCAAGGGCAAAACCAACATCGGCGATATTGCCACTGGTTTGGGCAAAGATGGCCGCGAGAAAACGCTGTATATCAAGAACATCTGCGACCATGAAGAATGCTTTGCGGAAACAGGTAATCAGGCGGTGAGTTACACTACGGGCGTTCCCGCGATGATTGGCGCAGCAATGTTGCTGACGGGTAAGTGGTCTGGCGCAGGTGTGTTTAACATCGAACAGTTTGATCCTGATCCGTTCATGGACATGCTGAACGCGCATGGCCTTCCTTGGCAAGTTGAGGAATTGGATGGCCCTCTAAACTTTTGACTTAATATTCGTCATTGCGAGGAACGTAGTGACGAAGCAATCCAGAGCAGCGCCGCACAACACTGGATTGCCGCGCTTCGCTCGCAATGACGAGGTAATTCGAGATGGAAACCAAAGCAGGCGACGCGCGCGCATTTGCGTATTTTGACCTAAGCCGTGTTGATAGCCCCGCGTTTGTCGTGGACGCAGCCGCTATCCGCCGAAACCTTGAGATATTGGCTGATATCAAAACACGTTCCGGCGCAAAAATCCTGTGTGCGATGAAAGCATTTTCGATGTGGGAACTCGCGCCGTTGATCGGCGAGTATCTCGACGGCGTTTGTGCAAGCGGCCTATGGGAAGCAAGGTTGGCGCGCGATAAATATAGCGGGATAATCGAAACCTATTGCGCTGGGTACAAGGCTGAAGACTTGCCCGAAATTCTGGATATGTCGGATCACATCGTATTCAACAGCCCGGGTCAGCATGCGCGTTTCCGTGGTGTACTTGACGCCAGCGAAGCGCATTTCGATGTCGGTCTGCGCATCAACCCCGAGCATGCCGAGGGTGAGGTTGCCAAATACGATCCGTGCCAGCCCTCATCGCGTTTGGGCTTTCCGGTCAGCCAGTTGCAGCCGCAGCATTTGCAAGGCGTATCAGGCCTGCATTTTCACACACTTTGTGAGCAGAATTTTGAACCGCTGCAACGCACTTGGGCAGCCTTAAAACCCCTTATCGCACCCTATTTTGCTCAACTAGAATGGCTCAATTTCGGCGGCGGCCACCACATCACCCGCGCCGATTACCAGCGCGATGAGCTTGTAGAGTTTATCAAACAAGTCCGCGAAGAAACCGGCTGCATCGTCTATCTGGAACCTGGCGAAGCCGTGGCGCTGGATGCAGGCATATTGGTCGGCGAAATCCTTGATGTGTTCGACAACGGCATGCCCATCGGCATTACAGACATCAGCGCAACGTGCCACATGCCCGACGTGATCGAAGCGCCCTACCGCCCCGCAATGCTAGGAGAGCTTAATAATGGCCCAGCGATCCGCCTTGGCGGCCCATCATGCCTTGCAGGCGATATTATCGGCGATTACCGCCTGCCCTGCCCTACGGAACATGGGCAGCGCTTTGCCTTCCTTGACCAAGCGCATTATTCGATGGTCAAAACCAACACCTTCAACGGCGTGCCCCTGCCCTCAATTTGGCTGTGGAACAGCGCGACAGACGAATTGTACTGCATCAAAAAATTCGACTGGACGGAATTTCGAGACCGGTTGAGTTAAGTCTCAATTTTTTTCATCGCATTCACTTTACATTAAACCGCCATCTGCATATACGCGCACTTCCGTTGCCCCAGGGGGACTTCCAATAACCGCAAGGCAGCGTGGTTTTCACTTTTTGGTTTAACGACATTGGGGGTCCCTTGAATTGCACGAATTTCCTGACGCATTAGCTGTTGTCCGCGCGCTTCGCCCGGATGATTCTATCACGCTCCTTCGCCCGCATGCTGCAATGCGCGCTGCCCGCTTCTTTGCCGAGAAGTTTCCGGGCAAGTCGCTCTATGCAGTAAAAGCCAATCCATCGCCGGCGCTGCTGCAAATCCTGTGGGATAGCGGCATCACGCATTATGACGTCGCGTCGCTGGGCGAAGTGCGTTTGGTGAACAAGTTCCTGCCCGATGCGACTTTGTGTTTCATGCATCCGGTGAAATCGGAACGGGCCATTGCGCAGGCCTATCACAATCACGGTGTGCGCATATTCTCGTTGGATAGTCAGGACGAGCTCGACAAAATCGCGCGCGCCACCGCCAACGACGGCGTTGCTGCGACAGATTTGGAGCTTTGCGTCCGTATTCAGGTGTCGTCTGAACATTCTAAGCTAAGTCTTGCGGCCAAATTTGGCGCATTGCATAGCGAAGTTGCTAACCTGCTGCGCGCGACCCGCCAAGTCGCTGACAGTCTGGGCATTTGTTTCCATGTCGGCAGCCAAGCCATGACACCAGCGGCCTATTCCGACGCAATGAGTCACGTACGCGCCGCGATTGTCGAGGCGTCAGTTACCGTGGACGTCATCGATGTCGGCGGCGGTTTTCCAAGCGTGTATCCCGGGATGGAGCCGCCCCCGCTGGAATTATACTTCGAAACCATCCACCGTACTTTTGAAGACTTGCCGATCAGCTATTCGGCTGAACTATGGTGCGAACCGGGCCGTGCATTGTGTGCCGAATATGCATCATTGCTGGTCAAGGTTGAGAAACGCCGCGGGAACGAGCTGTTCATCAACGACGGCGCGTATGGCGCGCTGTTTGATGCCGCGCATGTCGATTGGCGCTTTCCGGTTGCATTGCAACGCAGCGAAACCAGCATCGGCACGCAAATGGCGGAATTCGCCTTTTACGGCCCAACCTGTGACGACATGGACTATATGGCGGGGCCGTTTATATTGCCCGACGATGTTGCCGCCGGTGACTATATCGAAATCGGCATGCTCGGCGCTTATGGTTGTGCTATGCGGACAGAATTTAACGGCTTTGGCGACGTTGAAACAATAACTGTCGGCGATGCCCCGATGGATACGTTATACGCTGCGCTTGCGGCCAATGATGATCCAGTGGTTAAACGCGCAAAGGGCGCTTAGGTTGCATTTGACAATCTAAAATTACTCCCGCACATTCGCCCTTTAATTTGAGGGAGAATGTGCGGTGACATTAGAAATTTTAGCGCCCGGCGCGATTTTGATCTTATGGTCGGTTGTAATGCTGGGATGGCTGGCGGCTACGCGCCTGCCCGCAATGTCCAAAATCGGGATGGACTTGAAGACCGCTGCTCCGGGCGGACGCGGCGCGGACATTGACCCCAATGTGCCGCCGTCCGTTGCATGGAAATCGCATAACTACGCGCATTTGATGGAGCAACCGACGATATTCTATCCGGCGATAATCATCCTTGCATTGACCGGAGCGGGCACAGGATTGAACTTGTATCTCGCATGGGGATATGTGGTATTCCGCATCATACACAGCCTGTATCAGGCGTTGGTGAACAAGGTTTCGGTTCGCTTTGTCATATTCCTGCTTTCAACGATCTGTCTTGCCGGCCTTGCGATCAACGCCGTTCGCGCGACATTGTCTTTATAATTTTTAACACTCTTGGGGGGAAACATAATGAACAGCGAAATACTACAGCCCGTTGTCGCCTTGGCGGCGTGGACCATGGTCATGTGGATTTGGATGTATGCAACCAGACTGCCTGCCATGGGCAAAGTTGAGGGCCTTGATACAAAAAATTGGGTTGGCGGCGTTGGCGGCGATTTAGACAAGGTTTTACCGGCAAAAATACAGTGGGTTGCTCATAATTATAACCACTTACATGAAGCTCCTACGGTATTTTACGCAACAGCTCTTGTTCTTGCCATTATTGGGCAAGGAGACAATTTGAACGCCACGATCGCATGGGCTTATGTTGCATTGCGAGTCGCACATAGCTTGGTTCAAGTGTTATCCAACCGCGTCATGATCCGTTTTTCGTTGTTTGCTCTATCTAGCATCGCGCTGATTATGCTGGTGGCACACGCTGCAATTTCGGTGTTCAGTCACGGATAAACTCGCCGACCATTTCGATGTGCGATGACCAGCGGAATTGTCCCACAGGCCAAATACGGCGCAGATTATATCCGCCCGCTATCAACGCCTTGGCATCGCGGGCAAAACTGGACGGATTGCAACTGACATAGGCCAGTTTGGCGACGGTGGATTGTGCCAATTGATCCACTTGTTCCTTTGCCCCTGCACGCGGCGGATCGATGATGACTGCGCCAAATTTGTTTAGCTCGCTTGCCAATAGCGGACGACGAAATAAATCGCGATGCTCGGTAAATACAGACAGATTGGTCCTCTCGCTCGCCGATTTCAGCGCGGCAATCGGTTCTCGATCGGCCTCCGCGGCATAAAATTTGCGGTCCTTTGCCAGCGCAAGCGTGAAAGTACCCAGGCCGCAAAACAAATCCGCAACCACCCTTGCCTCGCCAATGATGTTGCTCACGGCGTCTATCAATACCGCCTCGCCGTCATGTGTGGCTTGCACAAATCCATATGGCGGATAGGCAACGGCAACGCCGCTAAAGGACATTGTTACCGGTTCTGGCTCCCAAAATGTTACCGGGCCGTAACCCTCGTCCAATGAAAGGCGCGCAAGGCCAAATTTGCTGGCAAAGGCGGACATCGCCTCATGACTGTCCAGATCATTGGCAATCCAATTTTCAATAAGGACATCGACGCCTTGATCCACCAAAGCCAGTTTAATCTGCACCTGACGAGCGCGGTTTAGGCGCGGAGCCAGCAAATCACGTAGCGGTTGAAGCAAGGCGAACAATTGCGGTGCCATGACGTCGCATTGACTTAGATCAATGATCCGATGACTTTTTTCGGTACTGAAGCCCAAATGAAAACTCTTGCCCGCCCATGCCGACCGTACCGCCACCCGGCGCCGAGCGTGAGGTGGGGACAGATGGACTGGCATCATCGTTTCGGGTACAATTCCCTGCGTCGCAAGCGCGTGCAAAACGCGGTCTGATACGAATGTCGCCAAGTGCTGATGATCAAGATGTTGCAATTGACAACCGCCACATAGCGGAAAATGGCGGCACGCGGGTTCCGCATGATGTGGGCCATGAATTAGCCCGCCATTTGCTTCTAAACGGTCCCCCGGCGCGGCGTGGGCCACATATCGGCCATCAGCCGTCACGCCGTCCCCGCGTGCAGCAACGCGGATTATTATATCATTATCGGTCATGCCGCTGCTTTGCCCTGACACAGCGGTGCAATCAACCCGCGACTTGCGCTTCATCCGATTGTTGTTCGTTTGTGTCGAGGTTTTGCGTTTCGCCTTGCGGCAAAGGAGCTTGCTCTTTTATCTGCGCTGGCAAATGGTAGAGATCATCTCCCGAGGATAGCTCGATCTCGCCGGTGTTCAATATTTTGATGCTTGTGGGGTCCGCGCCCTCCGCAGCCGCCAAGCCGCGCCCATCGGTTAGCACCCTAAATCGCCGAAATCCTCCGTTAGGATGCCGAATGACCAATATCTGACCGCCGGGTCCAGCGATCCGTTCTGTTTCACACACGCGGGTGAAGGTTTTTCCGCTGGCGAGCGCACATTGAATTTTGCCATCGTTCAGCGCGCCATCGTCTGCACCTTTTTCGGCTTGCGCCAACGATTCCTGATCGGTTTTATTACAGGCGCTCACCAATAGCGTTGCACATAAAATCATGGCATATTTAGATGTCTGCATAACAATGCCGTTCATATTTTCCTCCAGGATGCGTGACTGCACCCTTGTAGGCCGGACCGACATTTTGTGCAAAGCGCCATAATGCGCCTGCCCCATAATCGGTCAATCGCGGTGCCCACGATTTACGTCGCTCCTCCAAAACCGCGTCATCGACTTCAAGGTCGATCGTACCCAATGCAGCATCAATACTGATCATATCGCCAGCCTCAATCAAAGCAATCGGGCCTCCTTCAGCTGCCTCGGGGCCGACATGTCCAATGCAAAACCCACGTGTTGCCCCTGAAAATCGACCATCGGTTATTAACGCAACTTTTTCACCCATGCCCTGACCATATAATGCCGCCGTGGTGGATAGCATTTCGCGCATACCGGGCCCTCCTTTGGGCCCCTCGTAACGGATAACAACGACGCCGCCTTCCTCAATTTCGCGCCGTTCCACAGCAGCGAACGCATCTTCTTCACAATCAAAAACTTGCGCTGGCCCTCTAAATTGTAACCGTTCCATGCCAGCAACCTTTACGATCGCGCCTTCAGGAGCCAGCGAACCACGCAGGCCAACCACGCCGCCAGTAGGTGAAATTGGACTGTTCGCCGCATAGATGACTTTTTGATCAGGATTCCATGTTATCTCGTCAATATTCTCACCCAGCGTTTTACCGCTAACTGTCATGCAATCACCATGCAGCAACCCTTCCCCCAGTAGCGATTTCATCAACATATAAACGCCGCCGGCCTCATACATGTCCTTTGCGACATAATTTCCACCGGGTTTCAAATCGGCCATATAGGGCGTTGTTTTGAATATCTCCGCGACATCGAACAAATCCATATCGATACCAGCTTCATGCGCCATCGCAGGCAAATGCAGCGCGCCATTGGTGGAACCACCGGTTGCGGCAACAATTCGTGCTGCATTTTCAAATGCTTCACGCGTACATATATCACGTGGCCTGATGTTTTTGGCGATCAACTCCATCACTTGCACGCCTGCTGCATGCGCCACTTGATCGCGCGTTGTATAAGGGGCGGGAGCCATATTTGAATTTGGTAACGACAGCCCGATTGCTTCGGCAACGCATGCCATTGTGTTTGCAGTATACTGGCCTCCGCACGCGCCATGCCCCGGACATGCGGCCTTTTCAAGCTCATGCACCTCCGAAAGCGGGCATGCACCCGCCGCATATTTCCCGACGATTTCAAAAACATCGACAACCGTCACGTCTTTGCCTCTGTGCCGCCCCGGCAAAATCGAACCGCCATACACAAAGATCGAAGGGACATTCAGCCGCAACATAGCCATCATCATGCCAGGCAATGATTTATCACAGCCCGCAAATCCGATTAACGCATCGTAACAATGACCTCTAACACTAAGCTCGACAGAATCTGCGATGACTTCGCGGCTAACCAACGACGATTTCATACCTTGATGACCCATTGCAATCCCATCAGTGACGGTAATTGTGTTGAATCGGCGCGGCATGCCGCCTCCTTGCTCCACACCGCCACGGGCGACATTGGCTTGGTGATCCAGCATTGTGTTGCATGGCGCGCTGTCATTGCCCGCCGACGCAATACCCACAAATGGTCGAGCAATTTCTTCCTCGGTCAATCCCATGGCGTAATAATAGCTGCGATGCGGTGCCCGTTCTGGTCCCACAGATACGTGCCGGCTGGGCAAATTTGCTTTGTCAAAAATATTGGTCATGTTTCGCTCCGCATAATGTAGCGCCGTCTATTCATTTTAAGCTGTGACGCCAAGCATTTCTGTAATTTTCTGGCAAGCCTGCGCTAAAAGTGTAGCAAATCTTGCTTGTCCGGCGCTATCTGCCACCAAATCCTGCCGCATTTCAATGCCTAGATAAGGAAGATTATTGCCCTCCCCATGCCGGTTCATCGTAGCGTTCAATAGCCTGCCGGAATATGGCAATTGATCGCCCACACAAAGCCCGGCTTTTTCAAATTCAGGTATGGCAATCCGTGCCGCGCGGTCATCCTGATTATATAATACACCGATTTCCCAAGGACGTTTTTCGTCAGGATTACTGGTAAGCCGGGGAGTAAAACTATGGATTGACAACAACAGTGTTGGCGACAGTTTAGTAATCAAATCCGTCAAAGCATTGTGATAGGGATGATAATATTTATGCAGGCGTTCCGTCCTTGCTGCCTGTGTTAACTGGTTGCCATGCAGCATAATGCCGTCGCTAACATTTGGGATAACGGCATCTTCATCGCAATATCGATTTTGATCGACCACCAGACGCGAAACTCGCGCGAGCATCGCAGTAAATGCGTGTCGTTTAACAAGAATATCTGCAACACCCGCGACGCCTATATCCCAAGCAATATGGCTTTCGCGTTGCGATGAACTCAATGTCAGAACGACGTCTGATGGAATGATGTTTGACGCGTGATCGCCTACGATCAGGATACCGTATTTCTGCAATTGGCCCTTTATTTCGTATACCTCGTTCATTTTATTGTCCCCGACATTGTCCAATATCCCGGAAATTCGGTAGAAATGTAGCTTCTTGCAGTTTCGCATTCTTGATTGCTGGCAAAAACAGCAAAACAAGTAGCTCCGGAACCAGACATACGTGTCAATTGCGGTGAAAAAATTTTAAGTGTTTCAAGAATTACCTGAATTTCAGGACATAAACGCATCGCCGCCGCTTGCAGATCATTTCGCCCGGATTGAGCCATATCCGATACGCCGATACCTGATAACGGGCCTAAATCATTACCATCCCACGCAGCAAACACGTCAGCTGTCGAGACGGCCTTTAGTGGATTCACAAGCAGCATCGGCTGATCTGTAAAGGGATTGTCAGAAATCGCAGTCAATTCGGTTCCTGTACCTTTGCCGCGCGCCAACTTGCTTGACACACAAGCAGGAATATCGGCGCCCAACGGGCCAAGCAATTCAGCGAGTTCAATTTCGGATGCGCCAATTCCCCAAAGCCGATTAAGCAGCCGTGCCGCCGCCGCTGCATCAGCTGATCCGCCGCCAATCCCCGATGAAATTGGCACTCGCTTGTTTAAATGCAGCAAAGCGCCGCACGGGATATTATAACTGTTCTGCAACAACTTGGCAGTACGAAGAACCAAATTATCATCATCTTTAGTCAAGCCGTTTGCAAATGGCCCACTAATATTGAGGGACAATTCTTCGGCTTCGGCACCATGCAAGTGATCGCCGTCATTCATAAATGCAAAAATCGTATCAAGCTCGTGATAGCCATCGGCGCGGCGCGCGCGGACATGCAATGCTAAGTTTATCTTGGCATAGGCGACTTCAGATATTGCTCGCTTCATTGGCATTTACGGTGTCTGTGCGGCGGCTGGATCAATGCTGAGTTGTCCAAACTCTATTTTTTTCCGCAAACGTAATTTATCCACTTCTGAGGCTTTGTTTGCTGCGGTATTCCAAGCATAACGAGCATCCACGCGCTTCCCATATTGCCAATAAGCATCGCCAAGATGTTCATTGATGGTCACGTCATCACCCACAAGCTTCACTGCCTTTTCCAGCAACAAAACTGACTGTGCATATTTTCCATTCAAATAATAACCCCAGCCAAGGGAATCTGCAATTGCAGCAGATTCTGGTGCAAGCTGATGCGCCCGCTTCAAAAGTTCTAACGCATACGAAATGTCTTCACGCCGCTCCAACAATGTGAAACCCAAATAGTTCAAAATATCAGCATTATTTGGATCGAGTATATTCGCTGAATCCAATACTTGGCGCGCTTGATTCCAATTGCCGTTTCTGTCGGCCATCGTGGCCCAATATAGCAAATAATATGCGCGCCTTCGCGGCGACTCATTTGCCTTTTCCGCGAGCATAATCAGCGATTGATAGCCCTCGGCCGCTTGTGCGGTATGCCCCTGCCGATCTAGCGCTTGAGCCAATAGCAAAGCCGCTCGCGTTGAATTTGGGTGTCGGCGCATATCCGCTTGCGCCAAATGCAGCGCATCTTGGCCGCTTCCTATATTTGAAAGTCGCCGAATTTTTTGTTCCGTCGCTTCGGGTGCGTATGGCGAGCTGGGCGAAATTTCATTGAGTAACACATAGCCGGCATCCCCCCTGTTCATGGCATATAGCGACGTTGAAAGCGCCAATTGCGCTGGAACGTTTCGGTCGTCCAACCAATTAGCGATACGTGCCATAGTCAACGCTTGCTCAGGTGAGTTCTGCTGAACCAATGCCTCCGCAAATCTTGTAAATAATGCCGCGATACCCTCGTTAGGCTGAAGCCGCGACGTATAACTTTTGCCCGGCGTCAATAATCCTTCGGCAAATTCCGGCTCAATGATATTGGTCAACGAATTTCGGGCAAACTCCGTTTCGCCGTTGGCGGCAAGTATTGGCGCCGCTCGCAGGATTAAGTTCCGGCCAAAATCGTCATCAATATTTCGAAATCTATTCAAAAGTGGTTTTGCCGCTGCAACGTTTGCCGAGGCAAGTTCGAAATATACTAGCTGATCTTGCGAATAATAACTCAACAACGGATTTTTGTTGGCGGTCGCTCGAGAAAAACCATGTGGCTTCCGTTGTGCCGCCCTGACCCAAGCGTGAAGAACGGGTGCGATAAATCCAAAATTGCTTTTGGCCTCCAATTCTAACACTGCAATCTCAGCACCTCGCCAATCATTGCGTCTGAATGCTTCAGCAAACAGCAAAAGGGGCGCGGTTGCATCAGTTTCATTCTGCAATTCCAACGCTCTAACCGCCAGAACGGCGCTGGCCATATCACCTTCCAACATCGCATTTTGGTATAATCGCTCTGCTAACGCAGTGCTGGCAGGCTGCGCTTTGAACAATATCTTGTAAGTTGCGAACGCTTCTGCACTGCGATTTTCAAATTCTGCAATGCGAGCGGCAACGTATTGGTCCACTCCAGTCCCGCGATCAATATCCGCAAATGCCGCAGGTGCGAACGTGACCATCAACGTGGCGATATTTAACGCCGCGAAAATGTTCCGAAATTTCTTTGGCAATGGACGACTACATATTCGGGTAATTTGGACCACCGCCACCCTCCGGAGTGACCCAATTTATATTCTGGTTGGGGTCCTTTATGTCGCAGGTTTTGCAGTGTACGCAGTTTTGCGAATTTATTTGAAAGCGCGGATCTTTGCCGTCTTCCTCAATCCATTCGTAAACGCCGGCGGGGCAGTAACGCGCCGATGGCCCCGCAAATTCCATAAACTCACTGCTGAGTTGAAGTTCAACATTTTTGACCTGCAAATGCACAGGCTGATCCTCGGCATGGTTCGTGTTGGACAGGAAAACCGAGGACAAACGGTCAAAGCTGAAAACGCCGTCCGGTTTTGGATATTCGATTTTGGGGGCGCTAGTTTTCTTTTTTAGTGCTTTGTAATCCGCGTGGTGTTTCATTGTTACCGGCCAGCGCAGCCCCAGATGTTCACACCACATCGCCAAACCGGACAGCATCGTCCCAAAAATATTACCAAATTTTTCAACCAGCGGCAGGACATTGCGCACGGTACGCAGCTCTTTGTAAATCCAACTATTTTCATAAGCCGATTGATATGCGCTTAACTCGTCATGTTCGCGCCCGGCGGCTAACGCATCAACCGCAGCTTGCGCCGCCAACATGCCGGATTTCATTGCCGTATGCGTTCCTTTGATACGCGGAACATTCAAAAAACCAGCAGTGCAACCGATCAACGCGCCGCCGGGAAATGCAAGCTTTGGTACCGACTGAAACCCGCCGTCGCTGATCGCCCGTGCTCCGTAGGAGACGCGTTTTCCGCCAGTTAGTATTTTCTTAATTTCTGGATGCGTTTTCCAACGCTGCAGTTCTTCGAATGGCGATAAGTGCGGATTGGAATAATTCAGCCAAACGACAAATCCCAGTGCGACTTGATTATTGGCCTGATGGTAAAGGAACGCGCCGCCATTTGCGTCGGTCAGCGGCCAACCTTGGGAATGGATTACGCGCCCTGCTGAATGTTGCTCTGCGGGGATATCCCACAATTCCTTGATACCTATTCCGTACACCTGCGGTTCGCAGTTGGTATCAAGTGCAAATTTGGGCTTCAATTGCTTCGTCAAATGCCCGCGTACGCCCTCTGCAAACAACGTATATTTCGCATGCAATTCCATTCCCGGCATATAGTCCGCCTTATGGCTGCCATCACGCGCAATCCCCATATCACCCGTTGCTACGCCCTTTACCGAGCCATTTTCATTGAACAACACTTCTGCCGCTGCAAAACCCGGAAAAATCTCTACACCTAGATTTTCCGCTTGCCCGGCCAACCAACGGCATAAATTGCCCAACGAGCCTGTATACGTGCCACTATTGTGCATGAAACTAGGAGTAAGGAAATGGGGTATGCTGAATTTGCGGGATTTAGTCATAATCCAGTGCTGGTTATCATTTACTGGCGTTTCTGCCATGGGGCAGCCTTGACCGCGCCAATCGGGAATGAGTTCATCCAACCCTTTTGGATCAACTACGGCACCGGACAAAATATGCGCACCAACCTCTGAACCTTTCTCAAGGACACACACACTTGTATCGGGTGACAACTGTTTAATGCGGATCGCGGCAGACAGGCCTGCTGGTCCCGCTCCTATAATCACCACATCATAAGGCATCGATTCCCGTTCAGACATTTTCTTCATCCTCTAAATCACCCAAAGCTCGGGCTGGCTTGAAATTCGTGCATTTCGCAGCCATGGTCATGCCAATCAATTGACCCTCTCGTCAATGGGTGACTGAGGTAGAATATGGTTCAAGCAGAAAAAATTTCCTTCGCAAATGCGGCCTCATACATTGATTGGTGGGCAATGGCAGGGGTCATCTATCAAGTTGGCGATTTGCCGATGAATTGGCTTCAAGATGATGATGTTGTTTCGAACCAGCCAAAAAGCGCCGAAATTGCTTCAACCCTGAAGCCGCAGACGCCATCGCAGTTGAGGGCAACGGACGGGCTGGCAGTCCAATCCATCCCCGACAAATTGCTAGGCGATAATTATGGCGGGAAAATCGCTGTTGCCGTTGGCGAATTCAGCGAAAAATTGATGATTAT
The DNA here is from genome assembly GCA_031415335.1 of Sphingomonadales bacterium. Taxonomy (GTDB): domain Bacteria; phylum Pseudomonadota; class Alphaproteobacteria; order Sphingomonadales; family Sphingomonadaceae; genus Sphingorhabdus_B. Next base: position 22,009 of record JANORM010000054.1, read on the forward strand.
TAGTGACCTGCCCGACCCTGAGGATATTGAATCCGAGCGGCTGGGCGAAGGTGCAAGCGGCAAATTGTTGCGACAAATGGTCGCAGCAACTGGCAAAAGCTTTTCAAATTGCTATTTCACTGCGCTCGCGCATTCGCGCCCTGCGACAGGCGATATTCCTGAAGCCGATTTGCCGATGCTCGCCGGGCTTGTTTTAGATCAGATTAAAATGATGAAACCTGAAATGATCTGGATTTTGGGTTCAGTCGCTTGTCAGGCACTTTTGGGCGCAGAATTAATGACAGCACGCGGAAATTTACATTATTTTAACCATGATGGTCAAAAAGTGTCAGCAATGGTAACTTTCCATCCGCGTACTTTGCTCGCTCGGCCGATTTTGAAAGCCCAAGCTTGGAAAGATATGCAGATGTTCAATATTAAGGATGCTCTGTGAGACCATATCGCTTGCTTGCTGCTACAGCGCTGATTTTAACTTCGGTTCATGCAATTCCAGCGCTGGCGACAACCAGCGAGAACGTTCAGGATATCAAGGCACCTGATGAACTCAATGTATTAAACGCGAAAGAGCGCAAACAATTTGCAGCTATTTATACCGCAATTCATGGCGGCAAATGGTCCGAGGCAGAACAACTAATCAACGCCGTTCCAACAGGGCCGATGACATCGATGGCTCGCGCAGAATTATATTTGGCATCAGGCAGTCCCCGCGTTGAGGTCAGCGCGCTTAAATCACTGCTGGAACAAGCGCCTTACTTGCCTCAGGCCGAACAAATTGAGCGGCTTGCAATAAAGCGCGGTGCTGAAAATTTGCCGCAACGTCCTGGTACGCAGCAATTCTCATATCTCGGTTCCGCGCCGAAACGCGACCTTCCCGATAACATCGCCGACGCAACTAGTTTGCGCGATCAAATTCAATTATTTATCCGCAATGATGATCCAGCGTCGGCGGAAAACCTAATTGAAACAAGCGCTCAATCTTTGTCATCCCCCGCATTGGCCGAGTTACGTTACCGCGTCGCATGGTCTTATTATATCGAAAATGATGACATAAACGCGCGCCGCGTCGCCGGAGCCGCGCGCGCGATGGGCGGGGACTGGGGCGCGCAGGCGCAATGGGCCTATGCACTCTCCAGCTGGCGATTAAAAGATTATGCTGCTGCATTTGATGGTTTTGATTTTGTATCAAAATACGCCGGAAATGATGACTTACGCGCTGCGGGCCTATATTGGAGCGCCCGCGCCGCAATGGCGGCCAAGAAACCAGCCCAAATTCAGCCGCGCCTGCAAAATGCAGCGCGCTTGCCGGAGACATTTTACGGCATACTGGCTAGCGAAACGTTGGGCATGGAACCGCTAGCTCGTAAGCAAGCACGCGTTAAGAAACTGGACTGGGACGGTTTAAAAAAATCCGAAAATGTACAAATTGCAGTCGGTCTAAATGAAATAGGCCAATCGCGGCTTGCCGATGAAACCATTCGATTTCAGGCCCGTATCGGAGAAGCGCGTAATCATACAGAGCTCGCGCAGTTGGCGGGTGCGTTGAATTTACCTTCAACACAATTATGGCTCAGCCATTATGGCCCGGCAAATGGCAATGGTGATGCCTTGGCACGTTATCCCGCTCCAAATTGGACGCCGTCTGGCGGGTGGCGCGTTGATTCTTCGTTGGTGTATGCGCATGCTTTACAGGAATCGGCATTTCGAACGGGCGTGATCAGTTCTGCTGGAGCGCGCGGCTTGTTGCAAGTTCGCCCAGGAACGGCTCAAGATATGGCGCGGGATCGCGGAGCAAGTCTGGATGCAAGCGATTTGGATAGTCCTTCGATCAACCTTGAATATGGCCAATCCTATATGGAAAAATTGCGTGATATGGCCGCGACGGGGGGGCTGTTACCCAAAGTGATTGCGGCATATAATGCGGGTCCATCGCCCATTGCCCGTTGGAACACAGAAATTCGTGATAATGGCGATCCGCTGTTATTCATCGAGTCTATCCCATATTGGGAGACACGTGGATATGTTGCCATTATCCTACGCAACTATTGGATTTATGAGATGCGAAGCGGCAAAAACGGAGGAAGCATGACAGGGTTGGCGCAGCATTTATGGCCGCGTTTTCCCGATAAGAAAGGCAGCTCGTCGGTTCGCGTCTTAGGAGGCTCCATTGCCGCTCGATGACGCAAAAGTGTTCAAGCCTATCAACATCGCATTGCTGACGGTTTCTGATACTCGCAGTGCATTTGACGATACCAGCGGCGATATTTTATCTGATCGTATAACCGCTGCAGGCCATAATTTGTTTGCTCGACATATCGAGCGAGATGACCAAGAGAAACTTGTTTCGCTTCTGCACAACTGGATCGACGATGTGGAGGTCGATTGCGTCATCATTACCGGCGGCACCGGCCTTACCGGACGCGACATTACGCCCGAGGCACTGGATCGTGTGAAAACAAAAGACATTCCCGGATTCGGTGAGCTTTTCAGGATGCTAAGTTACGAAAATATCGGCACCTCCACCATCCAATCGCGCGCTTGTGCCGTATTGGCGCGCGGAACGTATATATTTGCTTTGCCTGGCTCCAACGGCGCTGTGAAAGACGGCTGGGATATGATTTTGGTTCACCAACTCGATAGCCGCCACCGGCCCTGCAATTTTGTGGAATTGATGCCCAGGTTGCGTGAGGTTTAGATCGGGATGACATTTGATTAAATCAAACGCCCGCTCTAAATTTTTGTTGTCGCGTGATTTAGCGACAAAAACCGGTTCCCACTTTTTGTCATCACGCTCTAATGTTGCGACGATCCGGCGGAGATTTCGTCGAGCAGCTTCTCTATGCGCGTATCTAGAATGCTTCGAGCATTTTGATAGTCTTCGCTAACCGATGGCAAATCGGACCAGTCTCGGATGTCGGCATGTTTAGCACCGTTCGGCAATGGATTGGATCGCGCAACTATGTCCGCTGTTTTTAGATGAGCAACGACAAGTTTGTAAAGTTACGCCGCGATAATGATAAAGACGCAAATTCTGGAAATACGATCATGGCTGACATGCTCCTATGTTTCGCGCTCATTAATTGCAATCATTGCTTGATCCGCCCTTACCCAAAACCATCGACATCACCGCCGAGTGGCGCGAACCTAATCAATCGGCTGGTCAATATGGCGGCTTGGCGGTGGACGACGGCTTTATGATATTCTGGATCGGTGATCATTTCTAAAAAAGCCGCGCTGTTCGGATAAAATGCGATAAAGGCCATTTCCCAGTTTTTATCATTTGGTCCTATTACCATCGTTTCCATACTGCCCCGCCAAACTATCGCACCGCCCACACGCCGAAAAATCGCACCACTGGTTTTGCCATATTCGCCGTACGCTTGCGCGCCACTCCATTCGTTATCTGCGCACGGATGGTCTGCCGGATATGCTGCCCGTCCGCGAAAACGCAGCAGGTTGAGCATATGGATCGGAACGTCTCGGGGCAAAGCCTTGAACGCATCAAAATGCGCGCGACTTGGATCAACGTATAAGTCTTCCATTGCGCTCATCTCTCCAATTTATAGCCCTTGAATTGCTTACGAAGCTCGGTTTTCAGAATCTTGCCCGTCGCAGTGTGCGGGATTTCATCGATGAACTCAATCGCATCGGGCATCCACCATTTGGCGATTTTATCGGCAAGATACTGTTTAACATCGTCGCCGGAAACGTGTGCATCGGGTTTGCGAACCACCAGCAGCAACGGCCGCTCGTCCCATTTGGGGTGATAAATACCAATCGCCGCCGCCTCAGCAACGCCGGGGCAGCCGATGGCAGCATTTTCAAGTTCAACCGAGCTGATCCATTCGCCGCCTGATTTAATTACATCCTTTGACCGGTCAGTAATTTGCAATGTACCATCGGGATGCAGCGTCGCCACGTCGCCCGTATCAAACCAGCCATCAGCGTCGGTGGCGTCCTCGGTCGCTTTGAAATAGCGTTTTATTACCCAGGGGCCACGGATCAACAATCGTCCGGATGTCTCGCCATCACGCGGAAGCAGCACATTGTCATCATCCACGGTTTTCAGCTCGACGCCAAAAATCGAACGACCCTGTTTGCAAACCATATCGACCTGCGCTTCAAAACTCAGTTCATCCCAATCATGTGTGGGCGAGCCTATCGTGCCAATGGGTGATGTTTCGGTCATTCCCCACGCATGGCCAACGCGAATGCCCGCCTTCATTAACCGCTCAACCATCGATCGCGGCGCAGCAGAACCCCCGATAATCGCCATTTTCAATTTACCCAGATCGTTACCGGTTGCATCCATATATTGGAACATCGCGAGCCAGACCGTCGGCACGCCCGCGCTATGCGTCACGCCTTCGCGGATCATCAAATCATGCAATATCTTCGGATCATTGACGGCGGAGTAAACGAATTTCACGCCCGTTGCCGCGCCCGCCCACGGCAATCCCCAGCTTGCGGCGTGGAACATCGGCACAACAGGCAGCATCACCGATTGCGTATTGAAATCAAATGCAGCCGGTTGCAGTCCTGAAATCGCGTGCAGCATAGTTGAGCGGTGTTCGTACAATACGCCCTTGGGATTGCCTGTAGTGCCGCTGGTGTAGCACAGCATGCACGGATCATATTCATCGACCTCGGCCCAATCGGTATTGCCATCATGCGGCGCAATCCAATCTTCAAAGCCGCCGCCCGCCGCCGGATCATAGCAGATATAATGCTCAATGCTGGTCCATTGCCCTTTCAGGCGGTCGACAATCGGCTGAAACGCGGCATCATACAGCAATACGCGGTCCTCGGCATGGTTGGCTATGTAGACCAACTGCTCATCAAACAGCCGGGGATTAATCGTGTGCAATACACCGCCCACTCCGACCGCCCCGTACCAGCTGACCAAATGGCGGCTATGGTTCATCGCCAGCGTCGCTATCCGGTCGCCTTTGCTAATCCCCAAAGCTCGCAATGCCTGCGTCATACGCAATGCATCGGTGCGAATGTCACCCCATGTTGTTCGCGTTTCGCTGCCGTCAGCCCAATGGCTTACAATTTCGCGGTAGCCATATTCGCGTGCCGCATGGTCGACTAAGTTGCTTACCCGCAAAACATGATTTTGCATTCCGCCCAGCATAAAATATCCTCCCAGTTCAAAACTCTCTGGTTAATGAACTATGCTAAGATGTACCGTTGTCAATGGGGCAAGCTGAACATTATTAATTCCGTCAATCGCGCCAACTTTGTTGGCAATTTCGGTGTCCAGTTGAAAACGGCGGCCCAGTACGATGTGCACAAAGCGGCCGCCCTGCGCAGGCGTTTTCACCACCAGCTCGCTTTTGCCGCCTTGCAACGGCGCAAGCAACGCCGCCAGATGGCCGAGTGCTTCGGGGGTGGCCACATCCATTTGCAGTTTTAAACGCGACACGCCGACCAACCCATCAAGCGGCTTTGCCGAGCGAATGGCAAACCGCGGGGTTTCTTCGCCCGCGCGCATGTCCATTTCAACATTCAATAACAGGCAAGCGGATTCCTTTGCCCAATCGGCCAATTGTGCAGCGACGCCTTCTTCAAAGCAGCTCGCCGAAAATTGCCCGCTGCTATCGGATAAGTCGATGAGGATGAATCTTTTGCCCTTCCGCGAATCTCGCCACCGAACACCTTCGATCAGCGCCGCCATCGTTGCGGCGCGCCGAACGCCTTCAGGTATCGGACCGCTATTGGACAATTCAGCGTGACTTTTTGCGCCGTGGCTGTCGGCGATAGCCTTATATTGGCTGACAGGATGCGCCGCAAAATAATAACCAAAGGCTTCCTTTTCGCGGCTCATCGTTTCCCCCACGGACCATATGGCATCGGCGTTAAGCCGGATATGCGCCATATCGCTGCCCTCGTCACCGCCGAATAGCCCGCCCTGCCCGCTGCTGCGCATATCGCGCGCCGATGTTGCGGTGGCGATGATCATTTCGGCTGCTGCGGCAACGCCGCCGCGATTGGCCGCAATGGAATCAAAGGCCCCTGCTGCTGCCAAGTTTTCCAAACTGCGGCGATTGACCTGCGATGGGTCAATACGGTTGGCGAAATCATCAATCGACACAAACGGACCAGATAAAGCGCGTTCCTCGGCCAACCCTTCCATTGCTTTTTCGCCGACATTTTTCAAACCGGCGAGCGCAAAACGCACGGCAAGTTCTCCCTCACTTGTCTCTTCGACGATAAATTCGGCATCGCTCGCGTTGATGTCGGGCGGCAAACATCCGACATCCAGTCGACGCATGTCATCAATGAAAATGCCGAGCTTGTCGGTTTGGTGCATGTCAAAACACATCGACGCCGCAAAGAAATCCTCTGGATGATGCGTTTTTAACCACGCCGTCTGATATGCCAGCAAAGCATATGCCGCCGCGTGACTTTTATTAAATCCATATCCTGCAAATTTGTCGATCAAATCGAACAGTTCATTCGCTTGCACTTTACCAATATCATTTACAGCGCAGCCAGTAACAAAACGGTCCCTCTGCGCATCCATCTCGGCTTGGATCTTTTTGCCCATGGCGCGCCGCAAAAGATCCGCTTCGCCCAGACTATAGCCTGACAAAATCTGTGCAGCCTGCATAACCTGTTCCTGATACACAAAAACACCGTATGTTTCCGACAACACGCCTTCCAACAATGCATGCGGGTATTCGATGGATTCATCGCCATTTTTCCGCCTGCCAAACATCGGTATATTGTCCATTGGTCCTGGCCGGTACAGTGAAACCAGCGCAATAATGTCGCCAAAATTGGTCGGTTTCACCGCTGACAAAGTGCGCCGCATACCTTCAGATTCCAACTGAAACACACCGACAGTATCACTGCGCTGCAACAGATCATAAACGGCTGGATCATCCAACGCCAGTCGGTCCAAATCAACGTTTATGCCGCGCTTCTTCATCATTTGACCAGCGCGCTGCAAAACCGAAAGTGTCTTCAATCCCAGAAAATCAAACTTTACCAGACCTGCGCTTTCGACATATTTCATGTCAAATTGCGTGACCGGAATTTCTGAACGCGGATCACGGTAAAGCGGCGCCAATTCGGACAGGTCGCGGTCACCGATCACCACGCCCGCCGCATGCGTTGAACTATGCCGGGGCAGCCCCTCCAACTTCATCGCCAGATCAAATAGCTGCTTCACCTGCGCATCGCGGCGGTATTCCTCGCGCAATTCTGCCACGCCGCCCAGCGATTTTTGCAAATCCCATGGATCGGTTGGATGGTTAGGGATCATTTTGCAAAGCCTATCCACCTGACCATAGCTCATTTGTAAAACGCGTCCCGTATCACGCAGCACCGCGCGTGCTTTTAGCTTTCCAAACGTGATGATCTGGGCGACTTGCCGGCTACCATATTTTTTTTGAACATAGCGAATAACCTCGCCGCGCCGTGTTTCACAAAAATCGATGTCGAAATCAGGCATCGACACGCGGTCTGGATTTAGGAACCGTTCAAACAATAGTCCGAATTTTATCGGATCAAGGTCGGTGATCGTTAACGACCATGCCACAAGCGAACCAGCGCCCGAACCACGTCCCGGGCCAACCGCTATATCCTGATCCTTCGCCCATTTGATAAAATCGGCAACGATCAGGAAATAGCCCGGAAAACCCATCGAGCAAATGACATTGCACTCAAATTCCAAACGGTCGAAATAGGGTTGCCGCGCGGCGTTATCGTTAACACCGGCATATTCGAGCCGTGCGATCAGCCCCGCCTTCGCATCACCGCGCAATTGTAATTTCTCGGCCTCTAGGTCCCCCGCTAGGCTGGGCAATATCGGGTCGCGGCGCGGCGCACCGGCGCTACACCGTTGCGCAACGACCAGCGTATTTGCCAATGCCTCAGGAATATCGGCGAAAATCTCCGCCATTTGCCGCCCAGTTTTGATCCACGCATCGCGTGACGATTTCCGGCGGTCGGTGTTGGCAATATATTCGCCATCGGCAATGCATAACATCGCATCATGGGCATCAAAAAAATCGGGCTCAGCAAAGTTCGCAGCGTTGGTGGCGACCAACGGAATATTTTCTGCATAGGCGAGATCAATTAATGCAGCCTCTGCGGCTTCTTCGGTCTCATCATTTCTGCGGCTCAGTTCGATATAAAGTCGCTGCGGAAACAACGCTTGCAAACGTGCGCAATATGCCAAGGCTGCATCCGTCTGACCCTGCGCAAATAACCGCGTCAACCCGCCTTCCGCGCCGCCCGTTAAGGCAATCAACCCGCCGGTTAATCCGGTAAGCTGTTCGAAACTAACGTGCGCGTCATACGCGTCGGGACGGTCGAGATGCGCCATCGAGGCCAAACGGCAAAGATTGGTATAGCCCGCATCATCCTGCGCATATAGTGCCAGCCAATCACGCACAAACCCGCCTTGATTTATGCTATCCGGACGCTCAATCGCGAGCAGCATTCCAATGATGGGCTGAACCCCGTTACTGCGCGCCGCATCTTCAAACGGCATTACCCCATAAAGACCGTTACGGTCGGTGATGGCTATTGCAGGAAAGCCTAGTTTTTTTGCATGTTTGCCGATGGCTTTTGGCTCAATTGCTCCCTCTAGCATGGTATATGCAGAGAATATGCGTAACGGAACGAAGGGTACAAATGCCATTAAAAGAGCTTAAATCCTATTGCACCGATTCTGCAATTGAAGCGACGCGCTTCGCTGTGGAAAATTACGGCGATTTTGATAAGAGCAAGGACAGCTAACCAAATAGGCTATAAATGCCCCTAGGATGCTCCAGGATGCCCAGTGATCGGCTTTTGGGACCTCGGTAGCCAAAGCCAAAAACTGCTCTGTTTGACCCCTTAAAACGGCGCTGAGGCAATATAGGCAAATTCGCGTAAAATAGGTTGTTCAAAATATGCAACTTTGATCACGATATTTTTGCGTTCTATGCAGGCGCAGCCAGCAGCCGCTCAATATCCGAAGCCAACGCAGCGGGTTTGACTTGCGGGCCATGACGCGCAACAACATTGCCTTTGCGGTCAACCAAGAACTTGGTAAAATTCCACTTAATCCCCCGCGAACCCAGCAAACCAGCCTGTTGTTGCTTTAAATAATCCCAGAGCGGATCGGCATTGTCCCCGTTAACATCGACCTTCGCCGCCAAAGGAAAGCTCACGTCATAGGTTAGCGAGCAGAAATTTTTAATCTCTTCTTCGTTACCCGGCTCCTGTGCGCCAAATTGATTGCACGGAAACGCAAGAATTTCGAGCCCTTTGTCTTTGTAATTTTTATATAATGTTTCCAAACCGTCATATTGCGGCGTGAACCCGCATTTCGAAGCGGTGTTGACTATCAACAGCACTTTACCCGCATTTTCGGCCATTGCTTGATCACCGCCACCCGGCAACTTTACCGTAAAATCATATAAACTCATTGCATCATCCCTCTGTTAAAACGCCATCATGTAAGCGCACGATGCGGTCCATTTTTGCCGCCAACCGCTCGTTATGCGTGGCAACGACCGCCGCTGTTCCCTGCCCGCGTACCAATGCCATAAATTCGCCGATTACGATACCGGCTGTATGCTCATCCAGATTGCCCGTTGGCTCGTCCGCCAGCACTAAACGGGGTTTGTTGGCCAAAGCCCGCGCAACCGCAACCCGCTGTTGCTCGCCGCCTGAAAGCTTTGACGGCTTATGCTCTAACCGCTCGCCTAAACCCAAAATCGTCAGCAATTCGGTGCCATGTGTTATTGCCGTATCTGTATCTGCGCCAGCAATCAGCTGCGGCAACATCACGTTTTCAAGCGCGTTAAAATCTGGCAACAAATGATGGAACTGATAGACAAAACCAAGCTTCTCACGCCGGATGATGGTATGCGCATCTGCGTCCAAATCTCGCGTTTCAACGCCGTCGATTTTGATCGAGCCGGAAAATCCGCCTTCTAATAAACCCAATGCTTGCAACAGGGTTGATTTACCCGTGCCCGATGGCCCCAAAAGAGCGACCAGCTCTCCTGCACGAACATTCAGGTTTACGCCGCGCAACACATTAATCGTTACATTGCCCTGCACAAAACTGCGCCGTACATCGGTTAACTGGGCAATCAGGACGTTGTCATCATTCATAGCGAAGCACCTGTACGGGATCGGTACTGGCGGCCTTGAACGCGGGATATAGCGTAGCCAAAAAGCTGAATAGCAACGCCATCAGCACGATCGCCGTCACCTCAACTGGGTCGGTTCGCGACGGCAATTCGGTCAGAAAGCGGATCGAGGGATCCCACAAATTTTGCCCGGTGATAAATTGCACAAACACCACGATCGACTGCCGAAAATACAGAAACAAAAAGCCAAGGAACAGTCCCAGAATAATGCCCGATGAACCAATTGACACACCAACGACCATGAATATCCGCAACAAGGATTGGCGCGATGCGCCCATCGTGCGCAATATCGCAATATCGCGCGTCTTGGCGCGCACCAACATAATCAGCGATGACAGGATATTGAAAACCGCAACCAGCACGATGATCGACAGGATCACGAACATCGCAACACGTTCGACCGCCAGCGTTTCAAACAAGTTCGCATTCATTGAGCGCCAATCCTGTATCAACGCCTTACTACCAATTTTTGGCACCAAAGGCGCCAGTATCGCTCCCACATTATCGGGGTCTTCGGTTTGCACCTCAATCATGCCGACTTGATCGCCGATCAGCATCAACTGCTGCGCCTGTTCGATGGGCATTATAACGAACGCTTCGTCATATTGATACAATCCAACTTCAAATATCGCGCCAATTTCATAAGATATTTCACGTGGCACGGTGCCAAATGGCGTCGTCCGCCCTGCAGGGTTAATGATCGTAATCTTTTGCCCCAACTGCGCGCCAAGTTTTTGCGCTAGCCGCGAACCAATTGCAATTCGTTCGCTTCCCGCGCGCAAATTCTTCAAATCGCCAGCGACAGTTTTTCCCTTTAGCGTTGGATTGCGCAAAATGTCTTCGGTCAACATGCCGCGTACCAAAACCGCCTCGACGCGGCCTTCGTTCGTTGACAATAATGGCTGTTCGATAAGCGGCGACGCGCTTGTCACACCTTTCGTTGTTCGCACATCGACAAGCATTTCGCGCCAATCAGAGATGCGGCCGTCATATCCTTGGATCACCGCGTGCCCGTTCAAGCCGACAATCTTGTCAAACATTTCCGCACGAAAACCGTTCATCACGCTCATAACTATTATCAACGCAGCAACACCCAACGCAACCGCAACCAAGCTGATACTGGCCACTAAAAATATAAAGCCTTCGCCTTTACCCGGCGCCAAATAGCGCTTGGCAATCATCGCTTCATAACGGGATAGGAACATCGAAATTGAGTGCTTCCGCTTACAGAAAATTGTTGCTGCTCCTGCGCTCTTAGGTTGCGCCTGCGCCGCTGGCAAGCAGGTTGAGTTGTTGCAGCGCTGCAACAAGTTCCGAAAAAGCGACCGTCATATTACAGTAATAATTGCAAATCGCCTGCAACAAGTGAAATCAACACGTGACCAAATTCGAGCTGTTTAGCGGCCAGTGGTTCAGGGAATTGCGTTCGGTGCGGTACAACTGCATCATGCGGTGTAATTGGGGGAAATTCCATTGGCGCAAGCCAAGGGAAAATAAGGGTCGCCGGGTTAATTTCTGGCGGCCCTTATCTTTTACGCCTAACTTTCGCAATATTGCGGCCTTGTATTTTTCTGCGTTATTCCCATTTTGTAAGTTGAGGAGCCAGATGGTCCTCAATCTCAACCAGAAGCGCCGTTTATACGGGCTTTTGATACAAATTGCTCAAAAGGAGAATTTGAATGCACCGTTTTGACTTTACGCCATACCGCCGCACAACCGTTGGCTTTGACCATTTGTTCGAGTTACTCGAAAATGCAGGGCGCGGCGTTCAGAATGAAAATTACCCACCGTTTAATATCGAGCGTACGGGCGAAAACCAATATGGTATCACTGTTGCCGTCGCGGGTTTCAAATCCGAAGAAATCGAAATCACAGCGCAGCAGAATATGTTGATTGTCGCCGGCAGTAAAATTGCCAATGGAAACGACAACCGCGATTTCCTTCACATGGGCATCGCAACACGAAATTTTGAGCGCCGCTTTCAATTGGCGGACTATGTATTTGTGACATCCGCCGATTTGTCCGACGGATTGCTGACGATTTCACTGGTGCGCGAGATACCTGACGCGTTGAAACCACGGAAGATCGCAATCGGTGAGCAGGCAAATGTGACGACGATTGAACATGATACCGCCGTGACGAAGATCAAGCCAAAAGACAAAAAGTCCGCTTAAAATATTTAGGTATAGGGGACGGCAAATGAGTTTGCCGTCCCCGGGACTGTTACGCCCCTCCTCCGTTTGATCCGCAACCCGGGTCGCAAGTGGGCCGCCGATCCAACGAAAACCAATAAAACGTCCAAGACGCAGCTTTACTCTAGTTTTGCAAATGCGGCAACTTTGTTCGGTGCCGCAAATTATCACTAACTTCAAATTTAACTATACCAACCGGCTTTGATCGAGCGCCGCTTTGACAAAGCTTGCGAACAACGGGTGCGGGTCAAATGGTCGGGATTTTAATTCAGGGTGGAATTGCACGCCGATAAACCAGGGATGATCCGGACGCTCCACAATTTCCGGCAGCTCGCCATCCGGCGACATTCCGCTAAAATTCAGACCATGGCTCTCGAGCGTTTTTTTGTAGCCTGTATTGACTTCATAGCGGTGGCGATGACGTTCCGATATTGCCGTGCCACCGTAAATCGCGGCTGCATGGCTATTGCCATCAAGCCGCGCGTCATATGCGCCAAGCCGCATCGTCCCACCAAGATCGCCGTCCGCTTCGCGTTTTTGCAGGCCTTCTTCGCCCATCCATTCTGAAATAATACCGACCACGGGTTCACTTGTCGGGCCAAATTCGGTCGAGGATGCGCCAGTCACCCCGGCAAGGTTGCGCGCAGTTTCAACGCACGCCATTTGCATGCCGAAACAAATGCCAAAAAACGGCACGTTGCGTTCGCGCGCAAACCGGATGCTGGCAATTTTCCCTTCTGCTCCGCGCTCTCCGAATGCTCCAGGTACCAAAATTGCGTGCATGGGTTCCAACAATGACGCGAGTTCCGCTTCATTGCCTTCGAACAATTCAGCGTCCAACCATTTTACATTCACTTTAACTCGATTGGCAAAGCCGCCATGCACCAACGCCTCATTGAGCGATTTATAGGCATCCTGTAGGCCAACATATTTGCCAACAACGCCAATCGTGACTTCGCCTTCGGGATTGTGGTGACGATCAGCTATGTCGATCCACCGGGTCATGTCGGGCTGCGGTGCATCATGAATGCCAAACGCGCGAAGTACCTCGAAATCCAACCCTTCATTATGATATTGCATCGGCACATCATAAATACTTTTGGCATCTAAGGCCGGAATCACGGCTTCTTTGCGAACGTTACAAAACGCTGCGATTTTGGCGCGGTCGCTTTCGGGCAATTCATGCTCGCATCGGCACAATAGCACGTCAGGTTGGATACCTAGCGAGGTAAGTTCCCGCACGCTATGTTGTGTCGGTTTGGTTTTTAACTCACCCGCAGCGGCAATATAGGGCACCAACGTTACATGCACAGACAAAGTACGTTCACGGCCAAGCTCGTTGCGCAGCTGCCGGATGGCTTCGATAAAGGGCAGCGATTCAATGTCACCCACTGTTCCGCCGATTTCACACAGGACAAAATCAAGATCATCGGTTTCTGATACCGCAAACTCTTTAATTGCATCGGTGACATGGGGAATTACTTGCACTGTCGCGCCCAGGTAATCACCTCGCCGCTCTTTTTGAATAATCTGTTGGTAAATCCGGCCCGATGTCACATTATCAGATTGCCGCGCCGAAACACCGGTAAACCGTTCGTAATGGCCAAGATCAAGATCAGTTTCCGCACCATCATCGGTTACGAATACTTCACCATGCTGATATGGTGACATCGTACCGGGGTCGACGTTCAAATACGGGTCAAATTTGCGTATACGCACACGAAAGCCGCGCGCTTGTAGCAACGCAGCCAACGATGCTGCCATAAGACCTTTGCCAAGCGAGGAGACCA
>JANORM010000055.1:0-12414 GCA_031415335.1 Sphingomonadales bacterium
CAGCAAGCTCTGATGCCGCAGTTTCGTGATCGCCATAATCGAAGGTGAGCCGCGATCCCCATTCAAGTAGCGAAGGGTTGCCCAGCGGCAATGGCGTAAAATCGATATGCTTGATGAACCGCGCTGGCTGGACTTCAGTTCTGTTCTGCTCCCATGAATCAAGTGGTTCCAGACCTGTGTTGTCTTCGCGCTCATAATGAAATTTGGTTCGATTGCCACGATCATCTCGCTCTTCTGCAAGCAGCCAGCTGAAAACATGTGCCGCCCGTGTGGGGTGGCGAATAAGCAGATTATCGTTAAGGGTTACGGTATCACCCTCGCCTGCGGGATAAGCACCGTACCATCGCCGAACATTGCTCCGATCTATAACAAGCCACCAACTAGCATCGCCGTCAACGAAATGTCGTATCCAGGAAAAGCTACCCTCTGTGCGGGGCAAATATGTTGTTACTTCTCCCGAAATACCGACTTTTTCTTGCTTGATTGGCACCAAATCTTCGAATCCGCTTAGAATGAAGACGTCATCTTCATCATAGGTTGGCAGCCGTTTTTCCGTTTTGCGCGCGATTGCTGAAAGGCCGATCGACCAGCCAAGCCCAAATATTCCATTACCATTTCCGGAGTCATAGCTGATCGCGAGTTCAGGCGCGCCGCGCACTGCATTCAAAGCTATCGGAATGGAGGCGCTGCCGGAGCCCGTTGCAGGGGAAAGGCTGAACTTTTCGCCAATTCCCTTAATTGTACCGGAAGTCTTCGGCAGGCCCAGTTCGGGAATAATTTTGTTGAACTCTCGAACGGCCTTCGGCCCCTGGTTATCCCCAGCCTTTGTTTGGTTTTGAGGCGGAGAAGCCGAGGTCATGCCAATTGGTCATCCGCATTGTTAATGCGAATGCATATCGGGTTACGACGCAGACAGGATGCAACAATAGATTGGCGTACAAAAAGCAAAATGGACGCAACAACAGCTTCGGACATCACAGCATTGGTCCTGCCGGTTTGTGGAAGCCTTGCCATCGAAGTCCCTTTTTTAAGCTACAATCCTTAATCGGTGGCGGGATGGAAAAGGTTCAATACCCCGTGAATATTTTTGTGTTGGTTCGTGCAGGCAGAACTCAGGGGCTGGTTGGCCTGTCGTTCCCACTCGTTGCTGCGACAATGGCAGCTATGGCTGCTGCGCCGCCTAGGGCTGGGAGCAGGAGGTTGCTGCCACGACTGGGGGAAGTTGCCGATCCGCCTCCCGTGCGATTGTGAGGGGTGGGATCCCGCTCCTTCGGGCGACCGGTTCGGCTGGTGTCGGAGACGGAATCATCGCGCACCTTCGGGCCGCGACGGCGCCTTTCAGAGGGCTGTGCCACCGGGTCAGCCGCAGGCGTTGGATTCGCCGCACGGCCAGTATCCATTGGTGTCTTATCCCGTTCTTTGGGCCGCCCAGTCCTCGCGGCCTCCGGCGAGGCAATAGGTGCAATTGGCGCAGTGACGGGGGCCGTCGTAGTGGGTGGACTCGCCACACGACTTGTATCCGATGCTGTTTTCGTTTTTATTTTCGGTCGGCCGGTCCGTGCCGCTTCTGGTGCAGCAATTGGTGCCACTGGCCCATTCGCCGTTGTCGTGACGGTCGGCGTCGCGCTTCCACTGGTTTGCGCATGAGTGCCCGATGCGAAGAACAGTGCTGTCCCGATCAACGGCGCGGCAACGAACGCAGGTTTCCAGAGGAAGGATATGGATTCGGCTATGATGCCAATGGCGTTTTTCAACGTGAAACCTCGGCTTTCCTGTTGAATCGTCATCTGCACGCCTCCTCATTTTTACTATAATGTGTTCATAAACTTGATAAATTCGCAGAGTGCAAATGAATTGTTGTTGTATGTAATTGGGACTTGCGGGCAATCTCGATTGCGATCCGGAATTACTATTTAACGGCAATACCTTAGCGTCAATTTAGCGTGCTTCCGCGTAAATTGCTGCGCAGCATTCGGGGCATCGTTTCGTGAAAAATCGCGAATCCTGACAATCTCCGCCTGAGCGGTTTATCCGCAACGCCGATTGATGCATGACGTTGCTCCATGCCTTTGATTAAATATGTCAGATATGGATTTTAATAAAACTCAATCAGTCATATATGATACTATGAGCTTTTTGCGATCAAAGTCTGATCGTTGACGAACGCCGCTTCATAATCGCGTGCCAGGCTTCCAGAAACACCCACTTCTTTCAGCGCGTCACGCCACGTGTCCGTAATATGCTGCGCGGTTTCGCGGATCATCCGGCGGGCATCAGCCTCCTCGATCTCAAAGAATGCGCACGACTGGAGTGCCAAGAGAATGGACCTGTCATACGCCCCGCCTTCCAGGATCGCTGTTTCGAGATGGGGATTGCGGTCAGGGGCTGGATTAACGTCGAACACCGGAGACAGACGCCACCGCCCCGCACCCACATAGAGGAAGCCGTGGTTCTTGAGATGGTCGTCCTTGTTCGACACGAGAATGGTGAAGATCATGCGCAGATAGAGTTCGCGGAAATCGGCCACAGGGTCGGCGGCATGGACGCGCATGAAATCGACGATCTCAGTATAGGAACCAAGTTCCGTTCCCGTCTTTCCGAGCGCAGTGCGGGCAGAAATATAGGGAATGCGCGCGCTTCCGCGCCGGTCAAACCGCTGGACCAGAGCGACCGGAAACGGCGTGTCGGCTAACTCCAGCCTGACTTCAGGCGTTCGGATACCGCACGCTTTGGCCAAACGAAGCGTCGCGACCTCGACCCGTTCGATTGGTTTCTGGTCATACACCGATGTGAATTTGGCAAGCCACAGCGTTTCGCCGTCGCGAACATTGGCTTTGGGTCGCGCGCCGCCGGAGCCGCCCGCGCCAGCCAAAGCCTGCATGTCTTCGGTGCTGATTTCTTTGCCCTGTTCATAGGCCCGCGCGATGGCGGTGATAGCTTCCAGATCGATGACGCGCGGGACTGAGTCTGTCGCATTGCCTCGGATGATGTCACCCTTGTCATCCAGAAACCGCAACGCGCCCTGACGGCATTGATCATCGGACAGGGTTAAATATTCAAATTCGGACAGACCAGCGCCGTAAGCGCGTTCGAGAAGTCTGCGGCCCCAACTATCGGGCGCAGCATCGGCAAAAACGCCAGCGAGCGCATCGCGGGCATTCCCGCCCTGTCCCGAGGCATGGAACGGCCCGCTTTCAAGCGAGAGGTCTGGTTGTATCGCAAAGGCGCGCGCATCCTCAGTCCATGCGGCATCATAGATGAATGTCGAAAATTGGCGCGGGCCAGCCTGCGTGAACCGCAATTGACCAACGGGAACCAAGCTTTCGCCAAGAGCAACATGGGTGAGGAAGTCTGTCATTAGAAGCTCACGCCGTCTTGATCGACGCTACCCTGGGCTGCTTTGTCCTTTTCTTTTTGTCGGCGCAGTGTTGTTGCAAACGTCCGCCCACGGCGGGGCTGACGCTCGGTTATGAGCGCAAGCCCAAGGTCATCCTTGCGAATATCAATCAGATCGGCCAACCGCTCGACAAGGCCAAGTGCAACCAGAATGTCGGCAAGTGTACCGATCCCGACGCCGGGATCGCCCTTTTCCAAGCGCGTAATCGTGCTTGACGAAGTACCGGCGCGCGCGGCCAGATCAGAGACCGCAACGCCGCGCCTTAACCGTGCGCTGCGGAGATCCTGTCCCAGCCTTTTCAGCGCTATTAGCGATTTTGGCGAACCCATATTATTTTTCCATATATGACGAAAAACTCGATACTAAATATCATATATGACTAATATCTGAATCCTTCAAGTACCGACTACTACGCACTGGGGCGTCATGGCCGCGTCGCTCGCTTAGCAGCACCTGCGCCTAGCCAGGCACCCACTTTGCTTCCACTGCGCAGCTCATCGCGGATGTCCGCAAACATAACCGTGGAGATTGCCTGTTGGCGCGCGCGCAGATGATCTTCGAGCAGCTTGTGACGCGTAATATAGCCTTGGTTAACGCCTGAGATTGCGTGGTTCATAAGCAATTTGGCATCAACGTCCGACACCTCGGCGATCGTCGCAATGGTTCGGTATGTCTGACGCAGATCATTTCCCAGTTTCGAAAGTTCAGTGCGATCCTCCTTGTGTGCCGCAAGGTGGCCAGACGCGCTGTTGGCAGGAAACAGCCATTCGGCTGCCTGATCTGGGTGCAAAACACGCCCGTAGCGCATGGCGCGAACGATACACTGGATCATCTCGCGCGATAGCGGAATATCAAAGGCGCGTTTGGCACCGCCCTTTGGACTCGGGATATGGAGTACGCGGCGCGCAAAATTGAAGTCGCCCGTCCTCACCGCCTTGAGCGCCGTCGGGCGGCATCCCGACAAAAGGGTCATCAGATGAAATTCGCGCCGGATCGGGTTTTCAAAGGCCGCCAGCTGACGAAACCAGTCGGGCAAATCGCTCGCGCCCATAGCTGTGTTGCGGCGCTCTTCCGGATTCCAATCGACTGAATCAACCGGGTTTAGCGGCGGCAATTCACGGCTCTTTCGCCGCGCATGATTATAGATGGCCCGCAACGTGCGCATGCAGGAATTGGCTGTGTAGGGACCACCGGAAAGGGTTACCTCATCATGTCTGGCAGCGACCAGTCGTGGATCATCAGCGAGTTCCTTGAGCGGCCTATCCAGCCAATCTTTGAACACCCGTTCAACATGATCGCGGTAGCCTTCGATGGTGACAGCACTTCGACCTTTACGCACCAGATGAGCATCACGGTAACGTGTCCATGCCTCTCGCAGAGTAATGCCGCCCTTGGATACAGGCGCAGCTGGCGTCTCAACAACTTCCGGAGGCTTGGGATGTCGCCCCTGCCCGATCTCGCCAAGATAGGCTTTCGCAATCGAGCGCGCATCGCGTGTGGACATAAACGCTGCGTCACCCACCGACACTTTGATCGAAGACGTTCGCACGCCCGCTTGACGCAAATCGCCTTGCACCATGAATGTGCGGCGGCGCTTTCCAACGAGCAGATAGAAGCCCTTTAGTTCAACATCGCGCGCTTTGTATTGCCCGCTTTCAGGAGGAGCCAATCGTGCGATTGCCTTATCATTCAATGCTATACGCAAATCACTCATAAAACGCCTGATTCAATTTTTAGGCCGGTTTTAGGCCGGTGAATGTCATCGTGAAAGTTCTAGGCTCCCGATACGCCAGATTTGGAGGCTATACGATAAATGGCTTAAAACAAGCCTTTTTTGGGGGTAATTTGGGGAGTAGCGTTGAATTGGGTAGCTATGGAAAAGCACAATTACCTGATTTGTAATCAGGGGGTCACGAGTTCGAATCTTGTAGCCGGCACCATATTTTTCATCATCATCGCAACATCAAAAAAAGTCGCTGAGCCGCCCAATTGAGGCGCGCGCTCTGCCTGCTTTTCGCTGACCGCTCTCCGCCCGTTCGGCAGCATTCAGGCGCCGTTGCTGCGCGCTCGTACGGCTTGCTTGCTACCAATGGATGCGTTGAACTCAATTTTGATTCAGTGATTTAATAATGGCAGAAAAATCCAATCCGCCCTGCCCCGCATCGGCAAAAGCCTGATATATCTCTGTTGCACGCTTGCCCATGGGTACGTTGGCATCGACCGACTGCGCGGCCTCCATCGCAAGATTGAGATCCTTAAGCATCAGCGCAGCGGCAAAGCCGCCCGCATAATCGTTATCGGCCGGAGACTGCGGGCCGACGCCTGGTAACGGGCAATAGCTTGTCATTGACCAGCTTTGGCCAGTGGCATTAGAACTGATGTCATAAAAAACCTGCGCGTCTAAACCTAGTTTTTCTGCCATTACAAATGCCTCGCACGTGGAAATCATTTGTGCGCCAAGGATTAGGTTATTGCAGATTTTTGCGGCTTGTCCTGCGCCAGCTGCGCCTGCATGGATCACCGCTTTGCCCATCGCCGACAATATCGGTGCAGCGCGCGAAAACGCCGCTTCGCTGCCCCCGACCATGAATGTCAACGTGCCCGCATTGGCAGCGGCAATCCCGCCAGACACAGGCGCATCGACCATTTCATATCCTTTGGCCGCCGCGTCATTTGCAACGGCGCGCGCTGTCGCTACATCAATGGTTGAACAATCAAGCAGCAATGCAGCGGCGGGGGCATAACCGATAACGTCAGCGATATAGACGCTTTGCATAATTTTCCCATTGGGCAACATAGTTACAACGGCGTCAACTCCAGACACAGCGTCGCGCACATTTGAAAACGGAACACATCCATTTGTTGCCGCCGCACTTAGCGCCGCTTCACTTAGGTCAAACGCATGAACAATATGTCCAGACTTCACCAAATTGGCCGCCATTCCTCCGCCCATATTACCAAGGCCAATAAATGCTATTTTCATGTCCGTGATTCACCTAATTGTTGGCATTCTGATTGACCGCAGCTGACATTGCCGCGCCGTCCTAACCCACTTTTGTCATCACATCCTTGCCAAATAAAATTTCATCGCTCGGCAATGTCTTGGCAATGGCAAGCGGCTTCGACACCCAGGTTTCGTTTATCAAATCGCGCCATGTTATATTATTGTTGGTCGCGTTACCGCCCCAGCTTCCGCAACCGAGAGAAAATGTTTGGCGCATGCCGTTCCACAAGTTGCCGCTGTTCGATGCCGCTTGCGGTTGATTAACCATCACCCGGCTTGTCCGCGTCGCGCTTGCCAGCTTCATGATATTAGCGTCAGATTGCGAATAGATACCGCAGCTATGGCCTTGTCCCTGATAGGCCTGAATCGCGTTGGTCAACATGATCGCGTCATCGATATCTTTTGCGCGGTAAAGCGCCATCGCCACCGTCATCTTCTCACCAGAGAATGGATGATCCGCGCCGATGCCAGTTTCGGGAATGATCAAGAACTGCGTGTCGTCCGGCACTGAAAAGCCGGCCATGCCCGCAATAAACTGAGGCGTTTGCGCCACCACCTTGGCATTGATATGTCCATCTATCCAAAGAACCGCTTGAAACTTGGCCTTTGCGTCCGCATCCAAGACGTGGCCGCCCTTGGCAATCAGCTTTGCAAGCATGCTATCATAAATCGCATCGACCAAAATTACTGCATTATCGGATGAACAGCTAGCAGCCAAATCCAGCGTTTTGGAAATTCGGATTTTTTCGGCGGCATCATCCAGATCGGCGGTTTCATCAACGGTGATTACAGCGTTGCCCACACCCACGCCCAGCGCCGGTGTACCGCTTGAATAAGCCGCAGTCACCATTGCCCCGCCGCCCGTTGCAAGAATGCGGTCGCATTGCTTCATCAGCTCGTTTGTTTTGTTCACAGACGGAACGTCAATGCTGATGACCAAGTCCGCCGGCGCGCCCATCTTTACCAATGCATTGCGCATGTGATCGCATATCATCTTGTTGGTAAGTTTAGCGCGAGGATGCGGCGCAACGATGATGGAATTACGCCCCTTCACCGCAGAAATTGCTTTGATGACCGGAGTGGCCTCTGGATTGGTGGACGGCGACAGCGCGCCGATAACGCCGATTGGCTTGGCAATTTTAACAATATTGCGAGCGTGATCTTCTTCAATTATGCCAACGGACTTATCGTCGATGATATCCATTAATGTAGCACGGGTTTTGCGGGAAATTTTCAGAAATTTGCCATCATAATTGCCAAGCTGAGTTTCATCAACGGTATGCTGCGCGATCAATTCCGCCACGCCAGGTTTCGCAACAGACCACACCATCGCCCGGATCAGAGCGTCGACTTGCTCTTGTGTATAATTTTCAATCTGTGCCTGCGCAGCGCGCGAGCGTGCAACCAGCGACGCTATTTCCGATACGTCCAAGTCGTCTTGCGTCGGCTCTAAAACTGCTGCGGTGCTGTTAGTATTCGCAATCATTGCGACTTCTCCGAATAAAATTGATGTCTTGTGCAGGAATGTAGCCGCCATATTATTACGGTCAAACAGATTAAATTGCTCAATTGGTCGTAAAACATGCGATGACAAACGCGCAGCAGCGTAATGGCCGCCGTTATATGTTAGCCCGCCAGATTAAATCGATCGCGACAACGCACGGTCAGCGCAAGGCTGCAGACATTTGTAAAGCAAAACGATACGCTCCAAACGCCTGCGTAAACCGCTTTGCTTAGGCGGCGATGATATCGCTAAGACGACTTGCCAACGGCCTTACCAACCGTCAACAAATGCGTTTGATTGGAATATGAACGGATTTAAAAGCTACGCGAATTAGCCCTTAGCCGGTGCTTTTCGTTCAGAGCATGTTTTAATCTGCGCCGGATTTGGTCGGTTCCCACTCGATTCAAATCGCGCAAAATATCCGCCCACTTTGGGCCGCTGCGTAAACTCGGTAAGCCGGTATCCAACCGATTCAAATTCGCAGAATAGCAGTTTTGGGGGAATCCCGTGCTGGTCCGTCGCGCGGTCGCGGTCGACGACTATTATTTCACCGCCCTTGTTCAATGCAGGCATTAGCCGCCATAAAAACGCATATGGTTCGGTAACCTCATGATACATATGCACCATGAAAATCCTGTCAAAGCTGCGCTCGGGCAGGCGCGGATCGTCTATGGCACCGGGTTTGATGGAAACATTATCCAGCCTATCACGAGCAACCCGTTCACCAAGCCGCTGCAATGCGCCGCGATTGATGTCTTGCGCCAGTACCCGGCCTTTTTCTCCGACCCGTTTGGACAGGCGGATCGTGTAATATCCCTCACCTGCCCCAATATCGGCGACGGTCGAGCCTGGTTTAATACCTGCCCAATCCATGACCAAATTGGCTTCACCCGCCTCATCACGGGCCGCCTCGGTCGAAAATTGAGTACTGGCCGCATCCGACACCAGCCGGAATGGCTGGGGAAATTCGTGCGCCGTTTCCGGGCGATCGCTGTCCTGTATGACAGGTTTACAACCGCCCATTACCGCCAACATCCCGAGCTGCGCTGCATATAATATAATCTGGCTTCGCTTCATCTAAATGACCTTTTGCCGCCCTGCATTTGACATAAGCGGTCTGTAAATATTTCGCAGTTTTCAGCATGAACCACAACGCATGGCAAGTTCTAACCACTATTTGTAACGTCCTGCCGCTTCGAGTTGTGAGTTCGGTGCGTCTTCATTTGACATTAACCATATCACTGCACAGAGGTAGGGGAGAAAATATGCTTTGGTGTGGGTCAGGGACTATTAGTGTTCGAAGCGCGTAAATCCGAATTTGAATTTGATTTTGCCATTGGCAACGCAGCAGGGAATGCACCGATGGCAATTCCAGCTACGGTGCGAATGCCGATGCGCGGCGGGTCGGATGAAACCTTTTTGCAAAAGTTAGCAGGCCTTGATTTGACGCCAGACCTGGGCGACCAAATCGGTTCGTTGCGCTGGTTTCGCGGACTGGGCACTTTGGCGGGGCTTTTCATATTGTCACTCGCGCTGTTACCCGATTTTGGCCCGTTATATGGCGCGCAGGCACCTTTGCCAACCGAAGCGGAATTTGAAGAATCTCGCGCGCAGATGATAATGCCAATTGCGTTTGGAAGCGATAGCGGCAGACGCATGGCCGCAAATGAAAATGTCGTCTCGCTAACCGCCAGCCCCGAACGCCCAACAATCGAATTGACCGCAACGCTGGGCCGAGGCGATAGTTTTGCCCGCGTCCTACAACGCGCTGGCGTGGGCGGCGGGGAAGCATCACAGATTGCCAAGATGGTATCCAGCACCGTCGATCTGCCTTCGATAGCGGCTGGAACGCCAATGGAAATCACATTAGGCAGCCGCGCTTCACGTTCCGCCGCGCGCCCGGTGCAATCATTGTCGTTTCGCGCACGTTTTGACCTGAACGTCGCGGTGTTGCGCAATGGCGGGTCACTGCAATTGATCCGTAAACCGATAAAGGTTAACGACACGCCACTGCGTATTCGCGGCATCATCGGCCAAAGCCTGTATAAATCGGCGCGCGCCGCTGGCGCTCCAGCCGCTGCCATCCAAAAATATTTGCAAATAATCGCAGGACGCACCGACCTTTCCAATTTGCGTTCGACCGATGAATTTGACATCATCATAGACTATCGCCGCGCAGAAACCGGAGAAACAGAGACCGGAAATATGTTATATGCTGGCCTTGACCGCGACGGTAAATCCACGATTCAAATGCTCGAATGGAAAACAGGCGACAACAGCCAATGGTTCGAAGCATCGGGAGTGGGTGAAACCCGCGGAGCCATTGGCCGCCCTGTTGCTGGTCCAATGACATCAGGATTCGGCATGCGGCGGCATCCGTTATTAGGATACCAGCGCATGCACAGCGGCGTCGATTTTGGCGCCGGCCATGGCGCGCCAATTTACGCTGTCACCGATGGCCGCATCGCATATTCCGGACGCAAGGGCGGTTATGGCAATTTTGTGCAAATCAATCATGGCGGCGGATTGGCGACGGGATACGGTCATATGAGCCGCATCGCCGCGCGCGCGGGGCAGGTTGTCCGGCGCGGCCAAATCATTGGCTATGTCGGGTCCACTGGCCTGTCCACCGGACCACATTTGCATTATGAATTGTATCGCGGCGGTCGCGCAATTAACCCATTGTCGGTGAAATTCACGTCGCGGGCGCAGCTTTCTGGCGCAGATTTAGTCAATTTCCGCGCCAAGCTGTCCCGCCTGAAATCCGTCACTCCGGGGGCGGCGTTAAATGGTGTTAAAAAAGCCAATACCGATTCAGTAGGCCCGAAGCGCGAGATTGATAAAATATCACAGCGCAATATTATCGGCGGCGCACTGCAAACTTGAGCGCATCGGCGGCGTCGGCTAAGGCCCGTAAATGACCGCACCGATAAATTATCCCGCAACGCGCCTTCGCCGTTCCAGAGCGTCATCATGGAGCCGCAATATGGTGCGTGAAAATGCACTCACCAGTGCAGATCTTATCTGGCCATTATTTGTCACCGATGGCGAAAATGTCGAAAGCCCGATTGCTAGCTTGCCCGGCGTATCGCGCTGGTCGGTAGACTTAATTATCGAACGCGCAGGTGAAGCGATTGACCTTGGTATCCCATGCATTGCCCTATTCCCGCACACGCAGGCTGACCGGCGCAGCGATAATGGCGACGAGGCGTTAAATCCCGACAATTTGATGTGCCGCGCCATCCGCGCCATAAAATCGGCATATGGTGACAAAATCGGGGTGCTAACCGACGTCGCGCTTGATCCATATACGAGCCACGGCCAAGACGGTTTGGTGGCTTCAGACGGGTATGTCCTGAACGATGAAACCGTTGGCGTACTTGTCGATCAAGCGGTAAACCAAGCACGCGCCGGGGCCGACATAATCGCGCCCAGCGACATGATGGATGGCCGGATCGGGATCATTCGCCGTGCGCTGGAAATGAACGAATTTCCAAACGTCCAAATTATGTCTTATGCCGCCAAATATGCCAGCGCCTTTTATGGCCCATTTCGTGACGCGGTAGGGTCGGGCGGATTGTTAAAGGGTGACAAGAAAAGCTATCAAATGGATCCAGCCAACGGCGATGAAGCCCTGCGCGAAGTGGCAATGGACATATCCGAAGGCGCCGACAGCGTGATGGTAAAGCCCGGCCTGCCTTATCTCGACATAGTGCGGCGCGTGCATGACAATTTCAATATCCCTGTATTCGCATACCAAGTGTCGGGCGAATACGCGATGATAGAGGCCGCCGCAGCGGCAGGCGCGGGGAACCGTGACGCGTTGATATTGGAAACGCTAATGGCGTTCAAACGCGCAGGCGCAAGCGGTGTATTAACCTATCACGCAGCACATGCGGCCCGGTTGTTAAATGGCTAATTGGTTCACGCGAAGTGCGCGAAGGAGCGAAGAAGGCGAAGGGGGTTAGTATGCACGTTGAGGAAGTGGCCAGTTTAGCTGTTGACTGCGGTTTGCAAGTTCATAAGAATTTGGTGCCAGTGCTTTTAGAATCGGCATACGAAACTGTGCTGGCACATTTGTTTAAGAAAAAGGGCCTCTTTGTCGAAAGGCAAGTTATTGTCCCTATCCAATATGAAGGACTGATTATCGATCAAGGGTTTCGCGCTGATTTAATCGTTTAAAAATCATTGGTCATTGAACTGAAATCAGTCGAACGAATTGCCCCTGTTCATGCAAAGCAACTTCTTACTTATCTGAGGTTTTTGAATATGCCTGTTGGTTTACTAATGAATTTTTCTGCTGATAAATTTACTGATGGATTGCGCCGTATCGTAAATAATCACGGCGATACTACTGGTTCAAAACTGCGGATGCATAGGCAATCTTCGTGACCTTCGCTTCTTCGCGAACTTCGCGTGAAACAAAAAAGCAATCAGTTAATGGCTGAGATCATTATCGAGACTGAGCGGCTAATTCTGCGCACGATTGCGGATGGGGATATTGCGCAT
>JANORM010000056.1:0-2502 GCA_031415335.1 Sphingomonadales bacterium
GCTCAACAGCCTCGTTTTTGCTGACCCCAAGAACGCCGAGGGCCGGTCATGGCTCGCCGATAGCTATGAGCAGCAGGGCTATCAGGCGGAATCGGCAATCTGGCGCAATATGTATCTATCCGCCGCACGCGACCTGCGCGACGGCGTGAAGGCAAGCATCACCGCGCAAAGCGTCGACGTCATTTCGGCAATTCCCACGGCATTATTGCTGGATTCGGTGGCTACCCGGCTGGACCCGGTGGCGATTGGCGACAAGGCGCTGGCGATCAACTTCGTCTTTTCCGACCGTCAGGAAAACGCCAAGGTCAGTGTCGGCAACGCAGTGATGTTCAGCGAAATGGGCACCAGCCACGCTGCGCCCGCCGTGACGGTGAGCGGCCCGCGCCAGCTTTTTCTTGCGATGCTGTTCCTGAAAATGCCGCTAGCGCAGTTGGAAGGTGCAGGATTAAAGGTTGAAGGTGACCGGATGGCAGTCGAAACTCTGCAAGCCGCGCTCGACCCTATGCCTGGGCCGTTCAATATTGCTGAGCCTTGACCCCAGACTGCGAAATTTTAATGGATTTAAGTTAAAGTAATTTCCGTTTTAATACCGCTATTTTTTTGGTTAAAATATAATAAATACTCTATTTAATTGACGAATGTTCGTCAATGATTGATATTTGTATTACATAATTCAGCAGAAAAATGCTGTAAATTCGCAAAAATGACAATATCAAGCCGAAGGAATTTACCTTGTCGGAATATGATGATTTGCGTGAATGGTCAAATATACTTGAGAGAGACGTCCTTGTTTTAAATACAACAATGACTTGCCCTTTAAGTTGCGACTTCTGCTGTTACGGATGCCATCCGGGCCGAAAAGAAAAAATGCCGCTGGAAGACGCGCTTGACTTGATTGACCAAGCAGCGGCGATGCCAAGCTTTTCGTCGGTTGGATTTACTGGCGGAGAACCCGTCTTTTACCGCGAAGATTTTCTGGCGATGACCAACCGGTTGGCGATGCACGGCCTGCCATATACTGTCGCGACCTCTGGTTATTGGGGCGCCGACGCCGACGGAGGAGAAGCGCTGGCGGATCACATGGTGGCAACCGGCCTGCGCCGTATGAACATTAGCTGCGACCCGTCACACGCCGAATTTGTGACGCCGGAAGCGGTTAGCAGGGCCGCCCATAACTGTGCGAAGCGAGATGTGCCGGTCTACATCGTTGGAACATTCAACAAAGTGGGTGACAGTTTAAATGACTTTGTTCCCGACCTCGTGGGCGTCCACAACATCTTTCTTATCGACAAAGTCGTCGCCAAAACGGGCCGCGCCACCAAATGGGACGTCGATTATTCGGCTATCGTAACGGATAAGGTCAAAACCTGTTACCGGCGGGTGCATCATGACATCGTCGTATTCTGGGATGGCAAAACCTATCCTTGCTGCTCAACGTTCAACCGTGCGACCGAAGGGCTTGTTATCGGCAACGCGTTTGAAGAGCCGCTCGAGCTAATTCGCGCGAGACTGGAAGCTTCACTGTTGTTCCGCGTTATCAAACGCGAGGGATTTCCGGAGTTTTACGACATTATCCGCCGGTTCGACCCTGAACTTTATGCCGAGATGCCGAAGTTTGAAAGTTACCCTGGCGCGTGCAGCACGTGTCACGCTGTTTTCAAAAAACAAGATATTGCTGTGCGGGTTGAACAGGTTTTCGAAACCTATCGTACCGCCGAAATCATGAAATCTCTGGATAAAATAGGGTCGCTTCTCGATGAAGGTAACGCTGCCACCTTTTTCGAGAAAATGGTGTTGGAGTGCAGCCAGTCAACGGAGACGTAAAATGCCTAGCGCACGTGAAACATTGAGCAAAAACCTCGTCAAAAGCCCCGCTGCCCGGGTAAAGTTTATGAATAATTTTCTGGACTTACTGAAGGGGCAAGGCGTTGATATTGAGGATGGTGCTACGCTGAAAGACCTCGGGTTGCACCTCGATCTCACTGATGGGAAAAAGTGGTTCGATGGTAGTGTTGCGTCCACCAACATCATTACGATCAACCATTGATATCAGGTAGGCGCGGCACGACTATATTGTCGCGCCTACATCTCGCCCCGCTCGCGCCTGATCGCATACCATTTTTCAACATTGGCATTATGCTCCTGCAGCGTATCGGCGAACACATGGCCGCCTTTGCCATCGGCGACGAAGAACAACGCCTTGGTCTCAAGTGGGTTGAGCACTGCTTCAATAGCTGCGCGTGACGGGTTGGCTATCGGACCTTTGGGCAGACCGACCATCGCATAGGTGTTGTAATCATTGACGTCGGCAATTTCCGATTGGCGGATGCGGCGGCCGAGCGGTTTGCCTTTGGTGATTGGATAGATGATCGTCGGGTCGGCCTGCAGCATCATACCCTGCCTGATCCGGTTCGAATAGACACCCGCTACCTTCCGCAATTCGGATTTCAGCGCGGTTTCTTTCTCAACAATCGACGCCAGCGTCACCGCTTCCTGCGGGGT
>JANORM010000057.1:0-1580 GCA_031415335.1 Sphingomonadales bacterium
GAAGCCGGAGCACAGCTATCGGCAGGGGCGATCGCGGTTGCGGTAATGGCAGGCTATGGCGTGCTGTCTGTCGGAGGGTGTCCAAAGATCAGCATCATCGCATCAGGTGATGAATTACGGTTACCGGGCGAGCCATGCGACGCGGCGCATATTCCGTCGTCGAATAGCACAATGTTGCGAGCTATTCTGGCTGGATTACCTTGCACGGTCAATGACAAAGGCATCATTGCCGACAATCTCGCCGATCTCGAGGCTGCGTTCCGTGAGTGCGCGAGCTCCGACGTCATCGTCACTAGCGGCGGCGCGTCGGTCGGCGATCATGATTTGGTGCAGCAGGCACTTCGCAATGTCGGGGCCGAAATCGACTTCTGGAAAGTCGCGATGCGTCCCGGCAAACCGGTTATGGCCGCGCGGCTTGGCAATGCTATCTTTCTTGGACTACCAGGAAACCCGTCATCAGCATTTGTTACTGCCTATCTCTTTTTGCTTCCGCTGGTGCGCCATTTGGGCAGCAGTAAATCGCCGTTACCAGAACTGCTCACGGCCATTCTCGCAGGGGATTTGCCTGCAGGAGGAGTCCGCACCGATTACCTGCGATCAAGAGTAGAAAATCGTGTAATTTCGCCGTTTAGCCGGCAAGATAGCGGTATGCTCGCACCATTGTCGCAGGCCAATGCGCTGCTTATCAATCCGGCAGGCAGCCTGCCCCGTTCGGCAGGGTCCGAAGCGCAATATCTCCGCATTGACTGACCATCCGGCCACAAGATGTTCGATTGTTCTTGACTTGATCTTTCCTGTTCCCTAATCGTTCCATTCATGTTCAACCTATCGGGAACGTTTTGATGCTTACCGCCAAACAACATGAATTGCTGCTCTTCATCCATCATCGTCTTGAAGGTAGCGGTATTTCGCCTTCATTCGAGGAAATGAAAGAGGCGCTCGATTTGAAAAGCAAATCCGGTGTGCATAGGTTGATTGGCGCACTCGAAGAACGCGGATTTATTAGGCGTTTGGCGAACCGGGCACGCGCACTTGAAGTGGTTAAAATGCCTGAGGGCGGAACCACGCGTGATACAAATATTGTGAAGCTGACACCTGCCATTGCCAGCAGCACCGCGCAGGTTAATTTGCCGGTTGCGGCCAATGATGTATTGGAAATTCCGCTGCATGGCAGAATTGCCGCTGGCGTTCCGATCGAAGCACTCGAAGGGCAGAATTCGCTCTCGGTGCCGATGGCTTTGCTAGGTGCGGGCGAACATTATGCGCTTGAGGTGTCAGGCGATTCGATGTGCGAAGCTGGCATTCTTGACGGCGACTATGCGCTTATCAAAAAAGCCAACACCGCGCGCGACGGTGAAATTGTGGTGGCGCTGATACGCGGTGAAGAAGCAACACTCAAATATCTACGCCGCGAAGGTCAGCAAATCCGTCTAGATCCCGCCAATAGCGCTCACGAACCGCAATATTATGCCTCGCATGAGGTTGAGGTTCAGGGCAAGCTTGCAGGACTGCTACGCCGTTATCATTGAACGGGTTCCGCCCGCGCCCTCGCGTAGCGGGCGGCCTTAACCCACGGCATA
>JANORM010000058.1:0-4960 GCA_031415335.1 Sphingomonadales bacterium
GCAGCGATGCAAGTTGCTTGACATTAGGCCCGCGTATTCGCATAGCGCCGCCGTCTTGGCAGGCTGCTGTAGCTCAGTGGTAGAGCGCGTCATTGGTAATGACGAGGTCGGGAGTTCAATCCTCCCCAGCAGCACCAGACAGGTTAGGGGATTTGCAAATGACCGCCGACGCGCATGGCACCCCAGCCGCAGAAATCCTAATCGATGAAGCTTTAATCCGTGCGCTTTTATCGGAACAGAAGCCGCATCTTGCGGAGCATGAAATTCGTATCATGGAGGCGGGCTGGGATAATGTCATGGCCCGCATTGGCTCGGAACTTGCCGTCCGTTTGCCGCGCCGCGCCGCCGCTGAACCGCTGATAAAAAACGAACAACGATGGCTGCCGATCCTCGCGCCCAAACTGCCAGTCGCCGTGCCAGTACCGCGGTTTTGCGGTATGCCAAACCCCGGTTATCCATTTGCCTGGTCGTTGCTAAAATGGCTGCCGGGGCAAGCCGCAGATTTAGCACCGCCGAATAATGACCAAACAGCTACATTATCCGAATTTTTGCGTATATTGCACCAATTGCCGATTCCTGCTCAAGCGCCGGAAAATGCGGTGCGCGATTGCCCGCTATCTGCGAAGGGACCAGATATTGCCGCACGAATGATTGCGCTTTCAGGTACATCATTGGTGAGCAGCGCGATTGGCTCAGCGTGGCAAACCGCGATGGCCGAACCTGCCGCGCTGAAAACATGTTGGGTAGCAGGCGACATTCATGCACGTAACGTGCTGACCATGGATGGTGAAATCAGCGCGTTTATCGACTGGGGCGATATGTGCATCGGCGATCCTGCCTCTGATCTTGCGTCAATATGGGCTTTGTTTGAGGCCCCCGAAGCTCGGATTTCAGCAATTCGCGCTTATGGCATGTCAGACAGCTTAATTATTCGCGCCGCCGGATGGGCGATATTCTATGGCGTTTTGCTGGCCCAAACAGGGCGCGTGGATACGCCGCGCCACTATAAAATGGGGCAAAACACATTGCGGCGAATTGATGCCGATTTGCAGGGCAATTTGAAACATCTTTTTCAACGTTGACGGCGGACGGCTTGACGGCAGGCGGCGTGCGCGCCAATGCCATGGCCATGCGATTTTTCTCAGACAATGCTGCGCCCGTCCATGCCAAGGTTATGGAAGCTATTTGCGCCGCCAATGTGGTCGACACCGCCTATGATGGTGATATGTGGAGCGCCAAATTGGACGCAACCTTTGGCGCAGTGTTTGAAACAGATGTGCGCGTGCTTTGGGTTTCCACTGGAACGGCTGCAAACTGTCTTGCATTGGCCGGAATGGCGCGATCGCATCAAGGCATAATTTGCCATGAGGAAGCACATATCGAGGTTGATGAATGCGGTGCGCCAGGATTTTACACAGGCGGCGCCAAACTGATTCTAACGCCGGGCGACGGGGCAAAATTGACCGCAGCTAGCGTGCGCGATAGGTTATCGGGTATTCGCGGCGATGTGCATCAGGTGCAGGCCGCAGCCGTTTCTATTACCAACACTAGCGAATATGGCTTGATCTATACACCAAATGAAGTGGCAGCATTGGGCGCAATATGCCGTGAACACGGCCTTGGTTTCCATATGGATGGTGCGCGGTTTGCCAATGCGGTTGCGTCGGGCGGTTATAGTCCCGCCGATATTACATGGCGCGCGGGCGTCGATGCGTTGAGTTTTGGTTTTGTCAAAAATGGCGGAATGAACGCAGAGGCGTTGGTGTTTTTCAATTCTGACCTTGCGGGTGAAACATTTTATCGGCGCAAGCAAGCGGGACATTTGTTTAGCAAGGGACGGTTTTCAGCAGCGCAGTTGTTGGCCATGCTGGATGGGGATTTGTGGCTGCACAATGCGCGCGCCGCCAATGACTCAGCGCAGGTTATCGCGGCGGCGGCAAATGAAAGGCTGCTTTATCCGGTGCAAGCAAACGAGATATTTATCCGCCTGACGGCGGCAGAAGCGGCGGTACTGCGCGCCCAAGGATTTGATTTTTACGATTGGGGTGATGGCGCAGCGCGGCTTGTGACCAGTTGGCAGCATGGGGCCGCCGAAGTCGCACCGCTGGCGCAAGCGATTGCCGCATTATGAGCGATATTGATTTGGCACAGCCTGCCGGAGTTCCCGCCGCCGCCTTTGAAGAAACTCAAGACCACGGCCTGTTCCACCCAAGTGTGCTGATCCCGTTTTTGCTGGTGTCACTAATTTGGGGGTCGACATGGCTGGTAATCAAGGGGCAGCTTGGCACTGTTCCGCCCAGTTGGTCCGTCACCTACCGTTTTATCATCGCCGCGATTGGCATGTTCATCCTAACGCTGTTCCTGCGTCAATCGCTGCACATGAACCGCCGCGCTCAAGGATGGGCCATGGTCATCGGATTTGTGCAATTCGGATTGAACTTCAATTTCGTCTATGCCGCTGAGGAGTATATTACCTCAGGCTTGGTCGCAGTGCTGTTTGCTTTGCTGATCGTGCCCAATGCGCTGCTTGGCAAATGGTGGCTCGGGCGGCCCGTTGCAAAAATTTTCTGGATCGGGTCGGCGATTGCAACGATTGGCGTCGGTTTGCTGATCCTGCGCGAATACCGCTTTGCGCCGGTTGATGCACGTTCTGTGCTGATTGGTGCCGGGTTTACACTGGTGGCAGTTATAACCGCATCAATTTCCAATGTGCTACAAGCATCCGACCGTTTTTCGAAATTTCCAATCACCACCGTATTGGCTTGGTCGATGCTGTATGGAGCAATCGGCAATGGGCTGTGGTCGCTGTATAATCATGGCGCGCCGCAAATCGAATGGACGGCGGGGTATTTGGGCGGGATAGCCTATTTAGCGATCGTCGGTTCGGTGATTACATTTCCGCTATATTTCAGTCTCGTCCGCAATATCGGCCCGGGCAAAGCGGCGTATACCAGCGTGTTCATTCCCGTCGTTGCCATGGGGTTATCGACAGTGTTTGAGGGCTATATATGGTCGATGCTGGCGGCAAGCGGCGCGGCGCTGGTAATGGCGGGAACGTTCATTGCCATGCAAGCGGCCAAACCCGCGCGGTAGTTCGCATATTGCGGCGTCCAGCCGAACAGACGCTTTGCCTTGAAATTGGCAACGCGCCGGTTTTCGGCATAAAATGCCAGCGCCATTGACGACAGATTGGCTTCTTCTAAGCTCTGCATTGCTGGATAGGGTAATCCCAATAAATCGCATGCCGCCTCGATCACAAGGTTTTGGCTGCAAGGATTATCATCAGTCAGATTATATATGCCTGCGGGGCCGCCGAACGAAGCGATAATGCCGCTGACAATATCATCCACATGAACACGGCTGAAAACCTGATCCGGCAAATCAATGCGGTGAGCTTTGCCCTCTGCGACGCGATCTAGCGCGCTGCGCCCCGGGCCGTAAATGCCCGGCAAGCGAAAAACGCGGCTGCCTGTGCGCAACGATTGCCACGCCAAATCGGCGACGTTGCGCCCTGCCCTGCGCCCCGTGACAGGCGCGCTTTCATCCACCCAAGCGCCACCTGCGTCGCCGTAAACCCCAGTGGAGGATAGATAGCCGGTCCAGATTGCCGGGGCGGCCGCGATTGCCACGCTATATTTCGTCAGCACTGGATCATTGCCATCGCGTGCAGGCGGCACAGACGACAAGATATGCGTGGCCGTGCGCAATGCGTCCAAGACCGCTGCTTGGTCGTCAAAGGCGAGTATATGCTCGCCAGCGATGCGCTTGATACCCGTCACCCGCCAGCCATCGGCACGCAACGCGTCTGCCAAATGCGATGCAGTATAGCCTAGGCCAAAGATGAGCATATGTTTGGGCATGAGTATTTGCCTGCGATAGCGCAGTTGCCAAGCTGCGCCAACCTTGCAAAGAAGACATATTAGGAGAGCGCATGACAATCGAAGTGACCAAGGCAAAATCGCTGTACGGCATTCCGCACGGATTTCTGGGCCGCAAGGGCGGCGTTTCCAATGGGATTTACGCCGGTCTGAATATAGCGCTGGGTTCTAAAGACGTGCGCGCCAATGTAATCGAAAACCGCCGTCTTGCGGTAGAGGCGGTGCTGCCCGCCGCTGGCTTGGCACGAGTGTATCAAATCCATTCAGCAGATGTTGTGACAGTCACCGGGCCGATTAATCAGGATGACCCGCCACGCGGCGACGCGATGGTAACCAATACGCCCGGAATATTGCTCGGCATTTCGACAGCGGACTGCGTTCCGGTATTGTTTGCAGACATCGCCGTAGGCGTGGTCGGCGCGGCGCATTCGGGATGGAAAGGAGCAATCGGCGGCGTTAACGAGGCAACGCTTGCCGCCATGGAGGCGTTGGGCGCGGACCGCAGCCGCATCGCCTGCGCCATCGGTCCCTGCATTGCTCAGAAAAGTTACGAAGTGGACGACGCGTTCTTTCGGCGCTTTGCCGAACATGATCCAGCCAACGAACGCTTTTTTGGCGGAGCCAAAGCGGACCATCACCAATTCGACATCGAGGGCTATGTCGCATCGCGGCTCGCCGCTGCTGGCATATCGCGGATCGAATGTCTGGGGCAGGATACCTATTCACAACCTGACCGTTTTTTCAGCTACCGTCGCACCTGTCATTTGGGCGAGGGTGATTATGGCACACAGCTTTCAATGATCGGGGTGGGGGGATGATTTTATGCTACTCCACGCTGCTCCAGCGCAGGCTGGAGCCTATCACGCCTGTCGTTCGAGAACAGCCATCGCGGCGTAACAATGAGATACGCGATAGGCTCCAGCCAGCGCTAGAGCGGCGTTGCTTTTTAACTCTAAGCAGCTTGCTATCATGACCACCAGATCCTCTGGCCTGATCGTCGGCGCACTAGCATTCGTCATGATGCTCACTGCCGGAGCGCCCAATGGTATCACCACACCAGCATGGCAAGTTGCCGCGCTAAC
>JANORM010000059.1:0-2003 GCA_031415335.1 Sphingomonadales bacterium
AATCGCTTGGCGCCGATCCGCTTCACCGTCGCCACGATCTCGTGGACGGTTTCGTCCACCGACAAGTCGAGCGGCCGGAGGTACAGGATTTCGAGCTTGCCTTCTTTCAGCGGCGCCGCGAAATCGAACCCCAACGAGGCCGCCCGCCGCACGTATTGAGCGGGCAACTCCTCGAAGATCGCGACGATGCCCGGTTCGCCCCGCTTCAAACCCTCGGCGATGAACTGCGTGCCGATGAGCGACTTGCCCGAGCCGGATGGCCCGGCCAGCAGCAAGCTGTCGCCTTCCGGGATGCCCCCGTGCATCATCGCATCCATGGCGGGGATGCCGGTGGAAAGCCGGCGGTTGCCTTTGACCTCGGTCGCCCCCTGCGAGAATCCGAAAGTGCGCGGGAAGGTCTGCACCCCGCCGTCGTTGATGCGGAAGGTGTGCAAGCCCGGCACGGTCTCCTGCCCGCGCATCTTCACGACCTGCATCTTCCGCACGATGGAGTTCCGCTCCGTCTGCTGGCTGAGCCAGAAGAGTCCGTCGGCGACGGTGAAGACCGGATCGTGGCGGATTTCCGCTTCGAGGTATTCCCCGATGAGGAACGTGGTCGCTTGCCACGTCGTCAGGTGTAGGGCCAAGCGCTGGATGAAACCCTGGAGTTCCACATCGCTGCCGGCGCCGGTGGCTTTCCGCACGATCGACCGGAACGAGTCGACGACGACGAACGCGGGATTGCAGGCCCCGACCTCGCGGGCGATCTCCTCGGCGACCACGCTCAAGTCTTTTTCCAGCACGACCTGGCTGAGGTTGATGAAGCGCACCGACTTGTTCAGCTTGTCGGCGTCGAAGAAAGCGAATTGCTGCTGGTACCGCAACATCTTGAGCGCGGGTTCCCCGAGTACGGTGAAATAGAGGGCGGGCCGCGCCGGGGTGGCGTTCGCGAACAGGATCTGGTGCGCCAGCGTGGTCTTCCCGCTCCCCGGCGAGCCGGCGATGATATTGAACGAGTACTCGGGCAAGCCGCCGCCGAGGATCTCGTCGAGCCCCGGCACGCCCGTCGGCAACTTCCGGATGGTCACTTTGTCCGCGCTCATGAATGCCCTTCGCCTTTCGGGTCCGGACTTCCGGTTGTAGTCGCATGGGGCCACGCTTCGCAGGCGAGTCGGCGGGTCAGCGCTCCGCCGATAAACGTGGCCAACAGGGCCAGCAAATGACCCACCACTATCAATTGACCCGGCTCCGTTTGGGCCGGGTCGGTCGCGTCGAACCCGGCCAACCCGCCGTCGGCTCGCACGGTGACGGGTGCGAGCGCCGGAGCTTCGGCTTTGGCGAGCGCCAAAGCCCGGCTCAACAACGAGGAAAACCCCGCGGCCCCCATGAGCGTCGCGAGGGGCACTTTGAGTTTGAGGCAGACGCGCGAAGCGACGACCGGTTCGTGACCCCCGCAATCGGGGCAGATGGCTTCTTGGACGAGGATTCGCCCAGCCAATTCGTGTATAGTGGCAGGGAGTGGGATCACCCGCTCGACCTCGGTGTCAACGGCTCGGAGCCGGAGCGGTTTAGATGGAATGGGGGAAAAGATGTTGTACGCCCTTTGGCAATAAAGATGCCAGAGGGCGCACAATTCATGAGAAGTGCGGAGCGGAGAAAATCAATACCGAGGGCCGGACTTGAACCGGCGACCTATCGCTTATGAAGCGACCGCTCTAACCGCTGAGCTACCCCGGCAACAGTGGCAATTTACTCGAAAACCCCACCCCGGCAAGGCGCGGTTGCTCCGAAGATACCGGGCGAAAATTCCCCGACCCGACGACAACGGACATTCCAATCGCCCGGAAGATGGGCTATTCTTCCTACAGCCTTCCCAAACGCCTCATGTTCCGCGTGTGCCCAATCGGGACTTTCCCCTCCCGCTTCGCCGCACTCCACCGGGGGTCTCTCCGCAATGCGTCTCTCCTTCTCCCTCGCCGCCGTCGCTTGGCTGGCTTCCTCGGCCTCGGCCGCATCGCCGCCGC
>JANORM010000060.1:0-3149 GCA_031415335.1 Sphingomonadales bacterium
CCCAAGGGATTGAACCCGGCAAAGGCGATTGCGGAAACCAAGAAAATGGTCGCGCAGCGGCAGCTTTGATTTCGGGTGTGGCGATTTTAGATACTCCCGCTTTCGATACCAGTCCCGATCCCGATAATCCGGGCTGGTATAAGTGGCAGATGACTGACACCAGCCGATATAACGGCCAAACGCTGGGCAAGATGATACTGCGCCCGGTGGATGGCGGAAAAGCGTTGCTGCGCATGTATCCTGAACATCGCCACAGCAATTTGGGCAATAATGTCCATGGCGGTACGACATTGGGCTTTATCGATGTGGCGTTATTTGGTGCGGCACGGATGTTTGGCCTTATCGATACGGGTATGGCCGTGACACTGGATTTGTCGGTCCAATTTATCGGAGCAGGACGCATAAACGAACCGCTGGACGCCGAGGTTGAGCTGCTGAAAGAAACGCGGCGCTTGCTGTTCATGCGCGGATTGGTTGTGCAAGGCGGCGACAAGGTTGCGGCCTTTTCTGGCACAATTCGCAAACCGACCACGCCCAAATGAGCGGCGTGTTGCGCCGGTATGAAGCGATGCTGGCCGCAGGCGAATTGCAGGCCGACAATGAACAAGCCGCCGCGGCGGGCGCGTTACAGGAAATTCAAGATAAACTACAGGCGGTTCCCCCGCGCGGCAGCACTTTGTGGCGCATGTTCGGGCGGAAACCCGATCCGGTGCGCGGGCTATATCTATGGGGCGGCGTTGGGCGCGGCAAATCGATGCTAATGGACCTGTTCTTTGACAGCGTCCAAATCGGCCGCAAACGCCGTGCACATTTCCATGCCTTCATGCTGGATATTGATGCGCGCTTGCGGGTGGAGCGCGCAAAGGAGGCTGGCGACCCAATTGGGCCCGTTGCCGCCGCCATCGCCGATGAGGCGCGGCTATTATGTTTTGACGAAATGGTAGTTAAAAATATGGCCGATGCGGCGATCATGTCGCGGCTGTTCACCGCGCTGATTGAGGGGGGCGTAACGATCGTCACCACATCAAATCGCCCGCCGATCGATTTGTATAAAGATGGCCTAAACCGGCAGCTTTTCCTGCCTTTCATTGATCTTATCACCGCACGGCTTGACGTCATGGCCCTGAATGGTCCCACTGATTATCGCCGCGACAGGTTGGGGGATGCGCAAACATGGTTGACCCCGAATGGGGCAGCGGCAACCGCCGCTCTTTCACAAAGTTTTTTCCAGTTGACCGATTTTCCACCCGGTGACGCCGCACATGTTCCCACCGAAGAGCTGGATGTCGGCGCAGGCCGTATGCTGCATGTGCCCAAAGCGTTGAAGGGCGTCGCGGTGTTTTCGTTTAAGCGGCTCTGTGCGCAGGCACGGGGGGCGGCAGACTATCTGGCGATAGCGCGGAAATTTCACACGGTGTTCATTGTCGGCATCCCGATCCTTGGCCCCGAGAACCGTAATGAGGCAGCGCGGTTTGTGACCTTGATTGACGCGTTATACGAATACCGCGTTAAATTGCTCGCCAGCGCCGATACTGCACCCGACACGCTTTATCCAGCTGGTGATGGCCGATTTGAATTTGACCGCACCGTGTCACGGTTGATGGAAATGCAATCGGATGACTATTTGTCGCTGGGCCATGGGCAGGATTAATCGGTGCAAACGGCATCTTTTCGGCAATACTTGATATTGCGAACGAATTGCAAAGATAGTTGATTTCACTAGTTGAATTTTAACAATTAGCCGCGTAACGGTTCATTATATTCCTAAATAAACCCTGCCTTTGCAGGCCGCATTTCAGTTAAGCCCATCAAGTTTAAGCAACAGCAAAGGAACTCTCCCCCATGGCACGTAAAAAAATTGCGCTTATCGGCGCTGGCATGATTGGCGGCACGCTTGCGCATTTGGCGGCGCAAAAGGAAATGGGCGACATCGTGTTGTTTGATATTGCCGAGGGCATGCCGAAGGGTAAGGCGCTTGATCTGTCGCAATCCGCACCGGTTGAGGGTTTTGACGTCAACCTTAAGGGCACAATGGATTATGCCGATATAGCGGGCGCCGATGTTATCATCGTAACCGCTGGCATCCCGCGCAAACCCGGCATGAGCCGTGATGATTTGCTTGCCATTAATCTGGGCGTGATGAAGGCGGTGGGTGAAGGCATCAAGGCCAACGCGCCGAATGCATTCGTTATCTGCATCACCAATCCATTGGATGCAATGGTGTGGGCGCTGCGCGAATTTTCCGGCCTGCCGCACAATATGGTCGTCGGTATGGCGGGCGTTTTGGACAGCGCGCGTTTCCGTCACTTCCTGGCCGATGAATTCAAGGTCAGCGTCGAAGACGTCACCGCATTTGTATTGGGCGGCCATGGCGACACGATGGTGCCGGTGATCGAATATTCGACCGTTGCGGGCATCCCCATTCCTGACCTGATTAAAATGGGCTGGTCCACACAAGAGAAAATCGACGCAATTGTTGCACGGACACGCAGCGGCGGCGGCGAGATCGTTGGCTTGCTCGGCAATGGCAGCGCATACTACGCGCCCGCCACATCAGCCATCGCAATGGCCGAAAGCTTCCTAAAAGATAAGAAACGCTTGCTGCCATGCGCCGCAAATCTGACCGGACAGTACGGCGTCAATGACCTGTATGTCGGTGTCCCCGTAGTGATCGGCGCAGGCGGCGTAGAGCGCATTGTCGAGATCGAATTGAAAGCCGATGCCAAGGCAAACTTTGACGTGTCGGTCGACGCGGTGAAAGAATTGCTGACGGCGTGCAGGGCGATTGAGCCAAGCTTGGCGTAAACTTTCCGGTCCTGCCGAGGTAGGGAATTGCTGCAATCTAACACCCATAACTTTTGGCTCCTGCGTTTCCGGAGCAATGCTGAGGAACCCACATGAGCATCTTAATTAACAAAAATACCACGGTCATCACCCAAGGCATGACCGGCGCGACCGGTACTTTTCATACCGAACAAGCGTTGGCTTATGGCACGCAGATGGTGGGCGGGGTTACGCCGGGCAAGGGCGGGACGACGCATATCGGCCTTCCCATGTTCAACACCGTGCTTGAGGCGAAGGAAACCACGGGCGCGGATGCCAGCGTGGTTTACGTACCGCCTCCGTTTGCTGCGGACTCGATACTTGAG
>JANORM010000061.1:0-12532 GCA_031415335.1 Sphingomonadales bacterium
CGTGACGCAGTAATCGTTTCCACCGCCCGTACCGCCATTGGCAAAGCCTATCGCGGCGGGTTCAATGCCACTTCCGGTCCCACATTGGGCAGTTATTCCCTCGCCGCAGCTGTCGAACGCGCCGGTATTGACGGCGGCGAGGTCGATGATGTCCTTTGGGGCAGCGCGCTGCAACAGGGCACGCAGGCTGGCAATCTGGCGCGGCAAGTTGCGTTGCGGGCGGGTCTGCCCATCACCACATCGGGCATGACGATGGACCGTCAATGTTCGTCGGGCCTGATGACGATTGCGACTGCCGCCAAGACAATCATCACCGACAATGTCGATATCATGGCAGCGGGCGGTTAGGAATCGATCAGCCTGGTGCAAACCCCCGAAATGCGCGTCGCACCCGACCGCGCGCTGATGGAAATGCACGCCAATATCTACATGCCGATGCTGCAAACCGCCGAGGTTGTCGCCAAACGCTATAATATCAGCCGCGATGCGATGGACGAATATGCGCTGCAATCGCAGCAACGCACCGCCGCTGCGCAGGCCGCTGGTTATTTCGATGCCGAAATCGTCCCCGTCACCACGACAATGAATGTGATGAACAAGGAAACCAAAGAAGTCACGCAAGCCGAAGTGACCATCGCCAAGGACGAAGGCAACCGCGCCGATACGCAGCTGGCCGGATTGCAAGCGCTGAACCCCGTAATGGGCCCCGGCATGACGATCACGGCGGGCAATGCCAGCCAGCTGTCCGATGGTTCATCCGCGTCGATCCTGATGGAAGCCAAAGTCGCCGAGAAAAAGGGCCTGAACCCACTGGGCCGCTATGTCGGCATGGCGGTTGCCGGAACCGAGCCGGATGAAATGGGCATTGGCCCCGTCTTTGCCATCCCTAAATTGCTGTCGCGTTTCGGACTGAAAATGGATGACATCGGCATCTGGGAACTGAACGAAGCGTTCGCGGTGCAGGTATTATATTGCCGCGACACACTGGGCATTCCCGGCGAGTTGCTCAACGTCAACGGCGGCGCAATCTCCATCGGTCACCCCTATGGTATGACCGGCGCCCGCTGCGTTGGCCACGCGCTGATCGAGGGCAAACGCCGCGGCGCAAAATACGGCGTCGTCACCATGTGCGTCGGCGGCGGCATAGGCGCAGCTGGATTGTTCGAGATTTTTTAAACAACCACTAAACCAAACAAACGTCATTGCGAGCGAAGCGTGGCAATCCAAGTAAGCGCAAGCGCCTTTGGATGCCGTGCGACGCTAGCTATGACCTCTCGTTTATTGGCCTTACCGAGAAGCCCTTGAACGTCGGGTTCATAGCATTTATTGTAAAGCCGTAGGCAGTCGGCTTCGCTAAATGGCGAACAACTTTTAGTTCGAAAAATGCCTCATTAAATCCACATTGCTAATAACACCGAGCTGAGCGAAGAGGCATGCAATATGCTCATTTGTTGTGTCCAACCCGATCCCTAACCGCCAAGCGATCTCTTTCCGGGAAAGCCCGCTTAGAAGCAACCAGCATATCATAATCCGACGCGGAGAAATTTTTTCTGCAGCCAATCTCAACGCAACGTGACAAGCAAAAGCTTGAGCTTGTCTAAATTGGATCATGACGCTGCCTGGAACTTCGCCGGGATCGTATTTCACTATAAAGTCCCCCCAAGAGTTCCGAAATTTCTGTTCGTGACTTCCATTTACACGCATCTCATGAATGCCGGAGTGACAAAATTGGTTCAGCAATACATCGTTGGAATCCTGTGTATCGGTTAACATATGTGCCGAGCCTTCGCGCGCTATCATCCATAAGCTTTGATGTGCCGCGCGGTTGCGATAGGTGATAACATTTTTTGCATTCAACATAATCAACCCGGACTCAAAATGTCGTGATGCATCCGCAGTACAGGCCTCGGGTTTAGCAAAACTGAAAATCATCAATTTGGCTATGTCATGAGCCAGCGCGATTTCATGTTTAGAGAACGGTCCTGCATTCCGCGATCGCATCAGAAGAAAGCAACCATATGGCCGCGTGCCGTCATGCACCACTGCATCAAGTATATAATATGCATGGATTTTATCATACGTGAAGCTAAAATGGTGTGATCCATAAAATTCTGGTGTTTGGTATGGAAGCAAATAACCGGTTACCGAACCGGCAAGAACATTTTCAGTAAAGCTAGGCCAGTTGTCGGCTCGCTCTTCTTGGTAAGATTGACACGAGTGAAGCACTTCGGCTGATAAGAAATGAGGTTCTTCAACATAGGCATCAACCATATCGCCATTTTCTGTGCACCAGAAAAAACCAACCGTATCAACTTGAAACAATCTCCGGATCAGGTCCGGAAGAATCCGAATGTACGCACGCACAGACAAACCACTTGCAGCAAGCATAGCTATATCGGCAAGCATTGCCGCCTCTGCACTGCGCCTTGATTTAATAAGAGCGTTGATATCCATAAGGACATCAGACCCATAGGTGTCTTGATTTAGCAAATTACCCCAGCCCCGCAGCTAATAATTCTTGTACAGCGTAGCTAATTGCACAATTCTGTAAACCCCACAAAAATTGGGTTGTAATATAACTCCCGATTAAGTCATAAAGTTAAATAAATTAAGGACGTAAACTGGCGAGGATGTCATATGAAAAAGTC
This sequence comes from Sphingomonadales bacterium, assembly GCA_031415335.1. Classification (GTDB taxonomy): domain Bacteria; phylum Pseudomonadota; class Alphaproteobacteria; order Sphingomonadales; family Sphingomonadaceae; genus Sphingorhabdus_B. The sequence continues at coordinate 2,649 of JANORM010000061.1, forward strand.
AATTTTAATTATTGCTGCATTATCAACTGCAACAATTTTACCTATAACACCTCAGTTTTCAACATCGGCAAATGCAATGATGCCGAGTTCCTGTGCAAATGCAGGTGTCGAATTTTCCAGCGAGCTTGAAAATAGCTCTCCTCCACGCAGTGCAGATACAATCGCAAAGCTAACCCATCTAATGTGGGCTTTAGAGGGCGCTATGTTATTTTTAGATCTTAACTGTTCTGACGAACAAAACTATACTGAACTTAGAGATTCGTGGAAGAAATCACATACGAGCACTAAGCGAGCTTGCACACAGTTAGCAGCCGATGAAAGCAAATGTGTTGGAAAGCGATATCGTGGTGAATAACAAATCACCGATATTCTTAATAATTGCCATCTTTTTTTGTTATATAGCCGCATATACTCCAGCCAGAGCCAATGCCGAAGCTGACGTTAATGATGCGACAAATTGCTTAATTTTGGAGGAAATCACATCAATTTTTGCTTATGTTAGCAATAGATGCAAGCATAGTATCGAAATGACATTTTGCGTTCAAGATCCTAATAAAAGTGAAGGGTGCGGAACGAACATATTTTACACAGATACAATAAACAGCGATTCCAAAAGGACACAACTGCGATTTGTCTTTGTTGGTCCTAATTCAAAAGTTTTTTTCCTTGGCTGCAAAAATCCTTGGTCAGCAGAAAATGTACGTATAGAAAATGGAGAATTGGTTGCAGATAAATGCAGCTGGTAATTTTGATATTTATATTAGGATTAATATTATGAAAAATGTAAATGCTGCTGTAATTTTCGCCAGCTTTTTTATTTTCGGATGTAGCGACGCTAAAAACGTAAATGATCAAACACAAAATCAAAAGCCTGTTGGCCAACATCTGATTAATGTAAACGATAAGGCTAATACAAATGCCACTATTTCTTTCCGATGTTTGAATCCGGAGGTAAGAGTTGCGTTCGATAACCGAACATTCCTCGATAATGGCATTGGCCAAGCATCATCAGCACCTGTACAATTTAACATAAATCAGGATGCCGAGATAGGTAAAACGATATTTGTAAATTCTAACAACAATGGGGTTTGTATTGCCGATGTTTCGTCCAATCATATAATTACGAAAGCTTGGGTGGTGATAGCCGGGGCTGATACTGAGCAAACAATAGTAGATAATGTCTCGAGAGATTGGATTATTGGACAAACACGATTTTCGGTAAACATACAAGGAAATCGGCACGCAAGATTCGATGTCGTTAACAGTCAAATTAAAAAGAAAGCAAGCGTTACTTTAGTATTTTTCTTGCAATATCGTTCAGCTACTTAGATATTAAAGTACTTATTGTCACTATGGCGTTTCTAAAATTAGATATTTATTGAACATTTATCAACCCTAACCACCCACCGTCCGTTCAAATACCAGCACCTCTTCATCCTTTAACGCGGCGCGCCGGATCTCGGCAAACCCAAATCGTGCCGCCAACCGCAACGACGGCGTGTTTTCCGGCGCGATGATGCATTGATATTTTGCGGCGCCCAGATGCGCGTCGCCCCATGCCAGCACCGATGCCAACGCCTCGCTGCCATAGCCTTGGCCTAGTCCGATGCCATCCTCGCCGCCTCCTCCCAATACCCAGGCCATTTCGGGTACATCGGCCAGCGGCGGGTCCATATCGCGCATGAAATCGGCATAGCCAATCTGGCCCAGCACCGCGCTGTCGCTGGCCCTCTCCACGATCCACATGCCATAGCCGAGCATGGGCCACATTGCCGGACCGCGCAGGAATTTCTCCCATGCGGCGCTGCGGCTCACTATCGGCCCGCCCATCAACCGTGTGATTTCCGCATTCGCGCCAATGGCGTAAATTGCGTCAAAATCCTCGCGCCGATACCCGCGCAGGATCAGGCGTGCGGTGGTAAGTGTTGGCGCTTCAATCATGGCAAAATCATCCCGCCGGAAAACCGGAACCCATCTTCGCGGTCTTCGGCCAATAACGCGGGACCGTCCAAATCCACCCAATCCGCGCCTTGCGCCAACACAAACGCAGGCGCGATGCCAAGGCTGGTCGAAAGCATGCATCCCACCATCACCTGTAACCCCGCGCCGCGCGCCGCTGCGTTCAGTTTCAGCGCCTCGGTCAGCCCGCCTGCTTTGTCCAATTTGATGTTTACGCCGTCATAATATTGCGCGCACATTGCCACATCGGCGGCGGTGTGACAGCTTTCGTCCGCAACCAATGGAATCGGGGAGCGCACCCGGCGAAGCTTGGCTTCGTTGCCTGCTTTTACCGGTTGCTCAATCATTTCAACGCCAAGCGCCGCCAACGCCGCCGCTTCTGCCGCGACATCCAAGTCATCCCAGCTTTCATTGGCATCGACAATCAACCGCGCGTTTGGTGCGCCAGCACGCACCGCCGTAACGCGGACACGGTCACCCTGCCCGGTCAGTTTTAGTTTTAACAGGCCATAACCTGCCGCCGCAGCCTTTGCCGCCGCCATTTGCATCATGTCCGCGTCGTCCAACGAGATGGTAAATGCCGTGGGGAAGGGCGTTACGGCCTGCGACAGTCCGGCAAGTTGCGAAAGTGGCACGCCCGCCTGTTTCGCCGCCAAATCCCAAAGCGCCGCATCCAGCGCATTGCGCGCCGCGCCGCGTGGCAGCATGGTTTGCGCCGCCAGCCGCGCCGCATGGCATGTCATTTCCTCCAGCTGCTGCGCCACTGCCATCACTTGGCTCAGGCAATGTTCAGCCGTCTCGCCCTCATAATAAATCGGCGTGCCTTCGCCCAGCCCGGCATGCGCGCCATCGCCGGCCGCGACCAGCAGCACGTCGACATAGGTTTTTGCGCCGCGCGCAATGACGAACGCGCCCGCGACGGGCCAACGCTCTACTGTGGCTGTGATCCTAAGAGACATTCACGCAATGTGGCAGCAAATTCAGGGCAACAAAAGCCCCATCAACAAGTTGCCATCCCCGCCAAGGCAGAGATGGCATAAACAGGGTCAGGACATCAAATCATTCGTTGATGTCGAACCGAACGGTCAGCGTTTGCCAATCCTCCACGGGCTTTCCATCGCGCGTGGCGGGTTTGAAACGCCACGCGTTCAATGCCTGCCGCTCGGTGGCCTTGCCAAAATCGGCATGCGTCGCGTTCAGTATGCTGGCTTGACGCACACGGCCATCGGTTCCAATTAAGACACGGATTGTGACTTTGCCCTCAATTTCGCGCTGTAATAAGCCAACTGGATAATCGGGTTGGAAATTGCGCGCAAATTTTGGGTCGCGCGCGGCGGATTTGAATACGGGCGGCGGCAATATGCGTTCAATCGCGTCCTTCACGCCAATGTTGGCCGCAATGTCCACGCCGCCAGAACCCGTGTCCAAGGGAATGTTGCCTAACACATCGGTCGTGCTGATTTGATCCGCCGGTTTTGCCGGGATGTTGATAATGGGCCTGTCGATATAAAGCGGGCTGGGTTTTTGCATCTCCACCTTTGGCTTGATCTTGTTGACTGGTATCGGAGGGGGTTTAGCGATCGGCACATTAAACGTCGTTGTTCGCGGTTCCATCACCCGCGGCACAACCACCATCGAAGTCGAAAATGCAGCGGCAACAACCCCGCCATTTATCAAGATTGCCGCAGCAAGGCCCGCTGGATTGGCGCGCTGTTTTTCGGAAATATAACTCATAAATATTCTCCTCTCACAGATGCACAAGGCCCGGATCAGAGATAATATTACGGCCAATATCCTGACTCGAACGATGTGTTAGTAATGTTATACTATTACGTTACGCATGCAAGCAGAAATATTTGGATATCAAGGGTCATATAACCAAATAGGCTCTAATGTGGCCTAGAATATCCCATAATGGCCATCCTTCCACCTCAGGGTCCCCATGCAGCCAAAATTCCGGACATGCCTTCTCCGTGGCTTACAGGGGCCGTAAGAGCAATGCGCCAAATTTGCATAGGTTTAAAAAGCTAGCGCAAATATGCTCGATCGTTATCCACTCCGAAACGCATTCGTGATCGGGTAGCGCCTATCTCGGCCAAAATTGCGCGTGCCCAATTTGGTGCCCGGCGGGGCCTGACGGCGCTTATATTCGGCGATGTACAGCAATCGTTCGATGCGGATCACGGTATCGCGGTCGTGGCCGCGCCGCACCAGATCATCGACCGATGCCTCCTGTTCCACCAACCCCAAAAGGATATTGTCGAGCTCGGGATAGGGCGGCAAGCTATCGCTGTCCTTTTGATCGGGGCGCAGTTCGGCGCTGGGCGGGCGCGTGATGATTGCCTGCGGTATTACGGGGCCATCGCGGCCAAGCCCGATGCGCGGTTTGTTGGCGTTTCGCCATTCGCTAATCGCAAACACCGTCATTTTATACGCATCTTTCAGCGGATTATATCCCCCCGCCATATCGCCATAAATGGTGGCATAGCCAACGCTCATCTCGCTTTTATTGCCCGTGGTCAGCAGCATGTGGCCAAATTTATTCGACAGCGCCATCAATGTAACGCCGCGAATGCGTGACTGAACATTCTCCTCGGTGATGTCGACTTCGACATCGGCAAAGTTGCCCGACAGCATTTCGTCAAACGCCTCCACCGCCGGATTGATCGGAATCGTGTCCAATTTACAGCCAATCATCGCAGCGCATTCGGCGGCCAGATCAAGGCTTAGCTGCCCTGTATAGCGGCTGGGCAGCATCACGCACCATACGCGGTCCGGCCCCAACGCGTCCGCCGCAATCGCCGCGCAAATCGCGCTGTCAATGCCGCCCGACATGCCAAGGACAACGCCGGGAAAACGGTTGCGTTCGACATAATCGCGCAGCGATAGCACCATCGCGCTGTAAATATCGGCGGGATGCTCCTCCCATTTGGCCAATATGCCCGGCGTACATACCCACCCTGCATCGCCGCGTGTCCATTCGGTAATGGCCAGAGCCTCTTCCCAATCGGGCAGGCGCAGCGCGGTGCTGCCGTTGCTGTTTAATACAAACGAACAGCCATCGAACACCAGCTCGTCCTGACCACCAACACGGTTTAGGAAAATCAGTGGCAATCCGGTTTGTTTGACGCGGCTGGCAAACACCACAAATTCGCGGCGGTCATCCTTGTCGATTTCATACGGGCTACCGTTAACAGAGATCAATATCTCCGCGCCCAATCCCGCCAAATGCGCGCTGACCGCAGGCAACCACCCATCCTCACATATCGGCAGGCCCAATTTCACTCCGCGAAACTCCACTGGCGCGGGCAAAGGCCCAGCTGCAAATATCCGTTTTTCATCGAACGTGCCGTAATTGGGCAGCTCATGCTTGTACCGGACCGCCGCAATTTTACCGCCATCGAGCAACGCGACGCCATTATACAGCGCGCCGCCGTCTGCAAATATGCTGCCCACCAACATTGCTGGGCCGCCATCTGCGGTCGCCAGCGCTAGCGTGTCCAGTTGCTGCGCCGCGCGTGCCGCAAATTCTGGCTTTAACACCAAATCTTCGGCAGGATAACCTATCAGTTGCTGTTCCGGATAGGCGATCAAATCTGCGCCGGATGCCTTTGCGCGCCATTCCAGCATCGCTGCGGCATTGCCGGCAAGATCGCCGACGCGCTGGTTAATCTGGGCAATGGCGATGGTAAGTTGATTGGTCATTGCCCACACATATTGCGGCAAACAAAAGGCCGCAAGGCGATTGTCATTTTGGCGGTGCAGCGTTAGAGGGACTTGCGAATCCATACATTCAGGCTGGGAATACTAATCCATGAAATTAATGTCGGGTAATTCCAACCTGCCCTTGGCGCGTGCCGTTTCCAGTTATTTGGAAGTGCCGTTAACCGATGCATCTGTGCGCCGCTTTGCCGACGATGAGATCTTCGTGGAAATCCACGAAAATGTTCGCGGCGAAGATGTGTTTGTGATGCAGCCCACCAACCATCCAGCCAACGACAATCTGATGGAATTGCTCATCATGATCGACGCCCTGCGCCGTGCGTCGGCAAAGCGAATTACTGCCGTGATGCCGTATTTCGGTTATGCCCGTCAGGACCGGAAACCCGGTCCGCGAACGCCGATATCGGCAAAGCTGGTCGCCAATCTGATCACCGAAGCTGGCGCAGACCGCGTGTTGTGTGTTGATCTGCATGCGGGCCAAATTCAGGGGTTTTTCGATATTCCCACTGACAATCTTTATGGCGCGCCGGTGATGAGCGCCGACATATTGTCGCGATATGCGGTGAAGATTTGATGGTAGTATCGCCCGATGTCGGCGGCGTTGTTCGCGCCCGCGCGCTGGCCAAACGGCTTGACGATGCGCCGCTCGCCATCGTCGACAAACGCCGCGAGAAAGCGGGTCTGTCCGAAGTGATGAACATCATCGGTGATGTGTCTGGCAAATTTTGCATCCTGCACGACGATATGGTCGATTCGGGCGGAACATTATGCAACGCAGCCGCCGCGTTGAAAGCCAAAGGCGCAACTGACGTTGTCGCGTATTGCACCCACGGTGTTTTGTCGGGCGAAGCAGCGGCGCGGGTTAGCGGTTCGGTGCTAAAGGAACTGGTTATCACCGATTCCATCCAAGCGACCGATGCCGTAAATGATGCGCCCAACATCCGCCATTTGCCGATTGCGCCATTATTGGGTGAGGCCATCCGCCGGATTGCCGATGAAAGCAGCGTATCGTCGCTGTTTGATTGATGGTCCGACTAAACGACAGCCAGACCATCGACGCGGGATTTATTTAAGATCTTCGACTGATACCCAGCCTTTGGTACCAAAATTGTCAGTCACCTCGACAAACAAACCTTCACGCTTGCCGGTTCGCGATAAGGTCGTTTCTGCTCGCAATGCTCGGGTGACAGCCGACGTTTTGTTCGGCCCAACGTACATTGATGTTTCGACGGCAACCACTGCATTTGCGGACACAGTCGGAATACTGGCAGGTGCAACCGAAAGTGCGCTGCTCTGGGCAACAACCGAGTTATACGCTAAAATAAATGCTTCTGTCAGCATTTGACCGTCTTTGCTGTTGGCATAGCCCGATGCGGCAGCGCCTTGCTGCCAGCCACTTGACCCACCGCCGAAAGTCAACGCTGATTTTTTCACTTCGCCCGATCCTGTTACCATCGTCGCACCTGTTGCTGGGCTTATCACCCGGATGCCAGCAGCCACAGTTTTCTTCTTTCCGCCCAAGCCGCCAAACATACCTAGCACTGCTCCGCCAATCGGCACTCTGCCAAGCAATGAATTTGCTGCGCCAGATCGAACGAGCCCTTCTACTGCCGCGGATTTAGCTATCTGTATCCCCTTGTCGACTTCTTCTTTGTCGCCAGCGATGACATTCATCAGATAGTTCGCATTCTGCCCGCTCGCCTGATTATGCAGAGTGAAACAGCCGGATTCTGCCGCCATAGCAGCAATTAACTCACGCGGACTGCCCAGTCCGAATTTAGACCAACCTTGTGTGTCACCCTCCACCACAGCAATTGTGCCGTAACTCTTTTCGCATTTGACCAAATCTGGTGCGGGTTCTTTTGCTGCAAACGCTGGTGCCGACACCAACATTGACGCCGCAAACAGCAATATAATTTTGTTCGATTTCATAATATCCTCCCCTTTGCAATGCGTGATTTGATACATCGCTGTCGTTTTAAAACATTGTACGATTACGACAGGCATGGTTGACCAGTAATGACACGGTAATGCACAGGCAAAACCGCTAATTAAGCTTGCGATGAGGCACCGACTGTCGCAGAGATATTGCCATGACAGAAGACGATATTCGCTTAGCTTCGCGCCTCGCCGATGTAGCCGGGAACGCCATTCGGCCGTTTTTTCGGAACGAATTCGCGCATGAAGCAAAAGGCGATGCCTCTCCGGTTACAGAGGCGGACCGCGCAGCAGAATTAGCAATTCGTGCAATTTTGGATGTCGAATGTCCAGATGATGCGATAATTGGTGAAGAATTTGGCACAAAGGAAGGCTGCAGCGGACGGACTTGGGTGCTAGATCCGATCGATGGCACCGTCAGTTTCATGGCCGGCCGGCCGATATTTGGCACGCTGATTGCGTTGATGCAGGATGGCTGGCCGATTTTGGGCGTGATCGACCAATGCATTAGCGGCGAACGTTGGATCGGATCGGCTGGACGCGGGACTACTTTGAACGGATTGCCGGTAAGCACGCGTCGCTGCCGTGAATTGTCAGGTGCGGTGCTGGCTTCAACTGGGCCGCAACATTTCGACGATCATAACGCCGAACATTTTATGGCCCTAGCCGCGAAAACCGCGCACAAGAAAATTGTCTGGGGGGGTGACTGCTATAATTATGGATTGCTTGCCGCCGGACATATTGATCTTGTGGTTGAAAGCGGGTTGAAAGTTCATGATTTTGCTGCGCTTATCCCTATTGTTGAGGGCGCTGGGGGAATGATGTGTGACTGGAGCGGGGAATTGCTTCACGCTGCCAGCGAGGGCAATGTTATAGCACTCGGTGACCCAGCTCGGCTTGACGATGTGGTAGAGGCGTTGCGGTGTCGGCATTGATGGATGTTCCGGTTAAAGTTCGCTTCTTTGCGACCGACCCTGCATTGTTACCCTATATCAGCACAATTTATTTGACTGAAGTTGACACAACGGTCGGGAAAGAGGTGTCGGACTATCTACATCCGGAATGGGCCAACATCCGGTTTGTAAAAGGTGGCCCCTTAAAAGGTGCGATCGGAACGCAGACAAAATCGGTTATGCCGAATATCATCGCTGTAGGCCCAACCAGTTATTCGACCTACTTTTCATGCACAAAAATGTACACGTGGGGCATTGGTTTATTGCCTTTGGGTTGGGTAAAATTAGTGCAGGCGCCTGCCAACAAGTTTGCCGACCGATTTACCGATGGAGCAATCGAACCTGCTTTCTCGAAATTTGCCCCGCTCTATGATAAATTATTTGGTGATGAAGCATTAGATTTCCATCAAGAAGCCGCCATCATCAACTCGTTTCTAGTCGATATGCTTGCCGATGCTCCAGTTGATGACATCGCTGTAATGCAAGCCCAAGAAGCGATTTTAGACCCAGGCTTTGCAACCGTCAGTGATCTTGCCGACCGAATGGCCATGTCAGGACGGACATTAGAGCGACTGTGCTGCAGAGCATTTGGTTTTCCGCCAAAATTGTTGCTGCGGCGCCAAAGATTCCTTCGCACTTTATCGCAAGTGATGCTCGATCCTTCAATGCGTTGGATCGCAAGCTTGGACGCACAATATCATGATCAGGCACATTTTACACGGGATTTCAATCGGTTCATGGGAATGAGCGCAAGCGAGTATAAAAAACTTCCTCACCCGATTTTGGGCGCAGCGGTGTTCGGCAGGATGGCCGCCGTCGGTGCTCCCATGCAGGCATTACATCGGCCGGCATTAGTAACGGCAAAGGCGGAATAGCGGTAAGGTTCGAATCGCTTGCTTTTCATTCCCACTAACGCTACCCGCGCGGCTTCCGAATAGATGGGCTGGCTAATAGGGCTGCCATGTCGATCTGATACGGACTCAACTAAAGGAGACCAAAATGCCCAAGCTGAAGACCAAAAGCGGTGTGAAGAAACGCTTCAAAATCACCGCAACTGGCAAGATTAAGCACGGCGCCGTTGGCAAACGTCACCGTTTGAACAGCCATAATGCCAAGTATATCCGCCAGCACCGCCGCACCGATACGATTTCGGACGCGGATGCCAAAACAATCAAGAAATGGGCGCCATACGGGCTCTGATTAGTTTCACGGTACCCGCCCACTCCCCCCCCCGGCCACCCAAACAGGGTATCGTCATGGGTGGCCGGGTGAGGGAGTGGGCCGGAGCGGATTCCAGCGTGAGCTGGCCAA
>JANORM010000062.1:0-2354 GCA_031415335.1 Sphingomonadales bacterium
TTCGGGGTCAACTCAGCGACCGCAGAAACGACGCGGAAATCGGCATAGCCTTGGGTCAGATAAAATTGCCGCAGCTTTTGTTGGTCAAAGGCAAGACGGTCCGGATCGTAACTGGTGCCCGAGCTGAAAAAACTGGTCAACCGCGCTTGCTTGGTAACCATTTCGCCGCGCAACTCGCCATCGGAAAATTGCTCGTTACCGATAATATTGATTTGGCGAACCTTGGATTTTGGGCCTTCATTAATTTCAAAAACAATGTCGACGCGGTTCTGGTCAAGCTGCACCATTTTTGGTTCAACCGACGCAGCAAAACGGCCTTGGCGTTTATAGAGCTCAACAATGCGAGCGACATCGGCGCGTACTTTTGAACGCGAAAATATCTGACGCGGAGCCAGTTTGATTTCCGGTTCAATTTTGTCGTTCTTGATACGCTTATTGCCCTCAAGGATAATCCGGTTGACGACGGGATTTTCACGAACCTCGACAATCACTGCGCCATTATTGTTGCGGATGGCAGCATCGGCAAATAATTCAGTGGCGTATAAATCTTTCAGCGCCTGATCGGCGACAACTTGCGACCATGATTGACCAGTACGCAGCCGAATATACGAACGGACTGTATCGCCCTCTAAACGTTGCGTACCGACAACGGTTATCGATTGGATAACATCTGCCTCAGCCGCAGGAATGGATGCAGGTGCGGTGATCGGCGCCGGCGTGGGCGGCGATACGGGCGGCGATGTTTTGGTTTGCGCAATAACCGAAACGGGCATCAGAACCGTTGACGCCAGCAATGAGATACTAAGGGACTTGAATTTCATTTTCATCCGATCTGCTGTTCCGGTATGTGGCGGCGATAACCTGCCAAACTTATACTAAACGGTTCAAAAAAAGCCGCGCTTCCCCCTGCCCCATGACGGCGCGGCAATCAAGCAAACATTGGCCCTGTTTTGCCTGATAACACCGCTCATCCGAACACTCCAAATGATGCAAGGTCATTAAATGTTACCATGACCATGAATCCAATCAACATAGCAAAGCCTGCACGAAAAGCCCACTCCTGCAATTGCGGGGTGGCGGGACGCCTGCGCACCGCCTCAATCGCATAGAGCAGCAAATGGCCGCCATCGAGCATCGGAATTGGCAGCAGGTTCATGAACCCTAAGTTAATCGAGATCATCGCCGCCAGCCAAACAAACGCCGCAAAGCCCATAGCGAAATGTTCGCCGGATACTTTTGCGATTTTCAATGGCCCACCTAGTTCCTTCACTGACCGTTTGCCGCTTATCATTTGACCCAGCGTTTTCAGCGTCAAACGCACGATATTGACGGTCTCTTGCGCCGCAATAAATGGCGCTTTCCAAATGCTGACCTTTGCTATTTTTACGTCGGATGACGATAGCCCCAACAATCCGCGCCGCATTTCATTGCCGAACCGATCTTTTTCAACCAGCACTGCGATTGTCACCGATTTTTCGATGACCGTGCCGCTGCGTTCGATTCGTATTGGCACTGTTTCGCCGGGATAGATCGACACCTCGGTGGCCAACGCCTGAAAACTATCAACACCCGTGCCATTGATACTTACAATCTTGTCACCGACCAATATGCCTGCTTTGGCGGCGGCGCTGCCGGCTTGTATAGCCGATGCGACGGGAGGATTGACCATCTGACCGTAGACGACCAAAAAACCTGACAATAAAATAATGGCAAAGATGAAGTTGATCGCTGGTCCCGCAAACACAATTGCGGCGCGTTGCCAAAGCGGTTTGGACTGGAATGTCTGGTTGCGTTCCGCCTCAGACAATTTATACCAATTTTCGTCGGGCTTACCCGCTGGGTTCATATCGCCCGCGAACTGCACATATCCGCCTAGTGGCAGCGCGCCGATCCGCCATAATGTACCGCGTTTGTCCACCCTGCCCCATAATTGCGGGCCAAAGCCGATGGAGAATTTCTCCGCCTTAACCCCGCACCAACGGCCCACCCAATAATGGCCCATCTCATGCACCACCACCAACGTTCCGATCAAAACCACGAACGCAAATAATGTGATCAAGATATTCGGGCTTTCAAGCGGCATATTGCGTTTCCTTTACTCTGGCACTTGCATAACGCCGCGCATCTGCATCGATGCTGAACAAATCGTCCATCGTTTCCGGCGCGTTCGGGCAATATTGTTCCAAAATACGCTGGCACAAGGCCGCGATATCCAGAAATCCGATTTGCCCCGCCAGAAACGCGGCAACCGCAATTTCATTTGCCGCGTTCAGGATTGCTGGTTTTGCACCGCCATCTTGGATCGCGGAGCGTGCCAGCGCCAATGCAGGAAAGCGCACTAGATCAGGGGCTTC
>JANORM010000063.1:0-4432 GCA_031415335.1 Sphingomonadales bacterium
CCTTGAAATCCATGTCACCCAGATGATCTTCGTCACCCAAAATGTCGGATAAGATGGCATATTCCTTACCTTCCAGAATCAGGCCCATTGCGATACCCGATACTGGACGTGTGATTGGTACGCCCGCATCCATCATCGACAAACAGCCGCCGCAAACTGTCGCCATCGATGACGAGCCATTGGACTCGGTGATGTCAGACAGGATACGGATGGTGTAAGGGAAATCTTCGGTGGTAGGCAAAACAGGGTGCAACGCGCGCCATGCCAATTTGCCATGGCCCACTTCGCGGCGGCCCGGTGCACCGAAACGTCCAACTTCACCAACCGAATAAGGCGGGAAGTTATAGTGCAACATGAAGTTGGTGTAGCTTAGACCGTCTAAACCGTCGATCATTTGCTCGCTGTCGCGTGTGCCCAATGTGGTGGTGCAAATCGCCTGCGTTTCACCGCGAGTAAACAGCGCCGAACCGTGCGTGCGCGGCAAGAAACCGACCATGCTCTCGATGTTGCGGATTTGCGTGGTGGTACGGCCATCGATACGGCTGCCATCTTTTAAGATTGCGCCGCGAACGATTTCTGCTTCCAGCTTCTTCATCACCTTGTTCGCGGTCATTTGCGTTTGCGGTGTTTCACCTGCAAAATGCGCCTTAGCTACAGCGCGCGCAGCGTTCAGTGCGTTTGAGCGGGCCGATTTGTCGGTGGTTTTGTACGCCGCCGCAATATCCTTGCCGATCAGTTTTTTCAGGTCGGCTTTCATGTCCGCTGTGTTGTCGGTCAGGTCAACTTCCCATGGATCTTTCGCCGCTTTTTCGGCCAGATCGATGATCGCGTTTGCAACTTTGCGGATCTCGGCATGGGCAAATAACACCGCGCCAAGCATGACTTCTTCGGAAAGCTCTTTCGCTTCGGATTCTACCATCATGACGGCATCGCCAGTGGCGGCAACAACCAGATCGAGATCGCCTGTGGCCACTTCGGCCAATGACGGGTTCAATTGATATTCGCCTTCTTTGTACCCAACGCGTGCTGCGCCGATGGGTCCCATGAACGGCACACCGGAAATAGTCAGCGCAGCGGACGCAGCAACCATGGCCAGAATATCTGGCTCAGTTTCGCCATCATAGCTAAGAACTTGGCAGATCACATTGATTTCGTTGTAGAAACCTTCTGGAAACAGCGGACGAACCGGACGGTCGATCAAACGGCTGACCAAAGTTTCCTTTTCCGTAGCGCCGCGTTCGCGCTTAAAAAAGCCGCCAGGGATGCGCCCAGCAGCCGAGAATTTTTCCTGATAATGCACGGTGAGTGGAAAGAAATCCTGTCCCTCTTTTACCGATTTTGCGGCAGTGACTGCGCAAAGCACTACGGTTTCGCCATAGGTCGCCAACACGGCACCATCGGCTTGACGGGCGATACGGCCCGTTTCCAGAGTGAGGGTTTTGCCGCCCCATTCCAGACTTACAGTTTTTACATCAAACATATTATTTCCTTATACCCTTCCGCCCGATTGCGCGAAGGGGCCTTCGTGATTTGCAGGAGACGTCCTGCGGCGTTTTGGGGACTTATGCCCCTTTGGCTGCATCCGCCTAATTGCGGAGACACCCCAATTTCTATATTATCAAAATGCAAAAACGGCCCCGAAACCGGAGCCGTTCTTTTGATTATTTGCGCAGACCAAGCTTTTTAATCAGCTCGCCATAACGGGCTTCGTCGACCTTTTTCAAATAAGCGAGCAGCGAGCGACGCTTATTCACCATCATCAAAAGGCCGCGGCGCGAGTGGTTGTCTTTGTGATTTGCTTTGAAGTGATCGGTCAGGTTGTTGATCCTTTCCGTCAAAATCGCCACTTGCACTTCGGGTGAACCGGTATCGCCTTTATCGCGGCCATGTTCAGCAACCAATTGCGTTTTACGCTCTGCAGTAATCGTCATATTTTTCCTTCGAACATCAATGTTTTATATATTGAAGCCGCGAATGACTATCAGCATTCCTGCAGTGATTTCCAAAAGCGCAACGGGCCGCATTTCTGCATCCCGCCCCCAATAGAAACCATCATCCGTGGCAATCCCGGTTAATAACCGGCCCTGTTGGACCGCCCTTGCCTGTTCCGGGGAGAGGTTAAGAGCCGGGATGTCGTCCAGCCCTGCCTCCATTGGCAAGATAATGTCGTCGTGCGATGCCCCTTGGCCGAAAGCGTTCAGTTTGTCTAGCGAAATCGCTTGGGCTAGCGTGAAGGGGCCCGCTTTCGTGCGGCGCAGCATGGTGACATGGCCTACCGTTCCAAGCGCATATGATATGTCACGCGCCAGACTGCGGATATATGTGCCCTTGGATACGTGGGCGGTTAGAGTTATGCTTTCACAAAACTCCCTTACACTCTCGTCATTCCCGCGAAGGCGGGAATCCATCTCCGGTACTGTCCGATTTATGCAAACGTCTTGAGTAAATTCTAGGTCCGGTGAAGGATTCCCGCCTTCGCGGGAATGGTGGTTTTTTGAGATTGAAAGCGAATAAATTGTCACGCCCCGCGCATTCATCTCCACCTCTTCCCCTGCCCGCGCCAAATCATAGGCGCGTTTGCCATCAATTTTGATTGCAGAATATGCTGGCGGGATTTGCTCTATTGGACCGGTAAATTGCGCCAGCACCCCTTCGATTTTGGCCAAAGTTGGGCGGACATCGGACGTCGCTACAACATCGCCTTCCGCATCCAACCCCGCCGTTTGCGTGCCAAAGTCTATCGTAAAATCATAAATTTTCGACGCATCCAGCATCCGTCCGCACAGCTTTGTCGCCTCGCCCAACGCAATAGGCAGCACGCCCGTCGCCAGCGGATCCAGCGTGCCGCCATGGCCGACCTTTACCTTGCCGAAGCCTGCACTGCGCATATTGCGTTTCACCGCCGCCACCGCCTGCGTCGAACCGAGACCAAGCGGTTTATCCAAGATGATCCAACCGTGAATAGGTTTCACCCTGCCCACTCATCCTGAAACAGGCTGAACACCATCGTATCGCGGATATGTCCGGTCCATGTGATCTTGTTCTTACGCAACGTGCCCTCATATTGCACGCCAAGTTTCAGCACGGCGGCCTGCGATCGTTTGTTGCGCAAATCAACGCGAAATTCGATCCGGCGGTACCCGCAATCGAACGCATGCTCGATCATCAGACGCTTCATCACGCGGTTCAGCCCGGTACCGCGCGCTGACGGGGTGATATATGTGCCGCCAATTTCAACCACACCATTGCGACTGTCGAAATCAATGAAATTAGTCAGCCCTACCAGCTCTTCGCCATCAAATATAGCGAAGCCAGCCCAGTCTCCGATCAGATAATGTTTATAGAACGCTCCAAATCCTGCCTCAAAATACTCGCCGATCATACATTGCGGGTAGATTTCCCAAATGTCCTGATCCTGCTCATACGCGGCGCGCAAAGGCTCGATATAGTCGTCGATAAACGGCATCAAATGGACATTGCCCTCGCTCAGGCGTTTTGACAGCGGGTTGGTCATGTGCGCTTCTCCATCATGCGTTCGCGGCAGTTGAAAACTGCTTGCCACAAATCGGCCGCGAATCCGGCCGCCGCTGGGGAATAGTAAAAATAGGCTTCGACCATTATTCGCTCGCTAGCTTGATATGAATAGGAGCATTCTTGCCTGCCTGCTCTGATAATTTTCGGTCGAAAGTCAGGAAAGTGTCATGACCTGCTGCCTCCACCAAATGAAACATATCAGCAATATCCGCGCCATTGGCATATTGTTCCAACGCCCAAGCGAGAAGTGCGTGGTCCCCGACAACGACGTTCGGCATGTCAATGAGCGCAAGCAATGCCGCCGATACGGCCTTCGCCGGTTGATTGTACCGGGACTTTAACAACCAAGCCGTTTCCAGGATGACAGTGTTACTTACAAAGGCACCGCGAATGACTATCTCTCGCGCCAACGGCGATTGCGCCTTGTCATCATTCAGAAAATATCTGGCAAGTATGTTTGTATCTATGGCATTCATCTATTTGTCGAACTTAGCCGATTTACTTAGCATATCGAAAATAGCCTGTTTTTCTCTTTCGTCACTAAAGCGAGGGCCATCGTACCGGATCGCTTCGCGAATTACGGCATCGCATTCTTCGAAACTGCGTTTTTTAGCATTTGAAGCAATTTTCAAAAACATGCCGCCGGCTGACTCTATGATCTCAAGCGTAGTTCCCGGAACGAGTTTTAGCCTATCCCGAACATCCTTGGGAATCACAACTTGGCCTTTAGATGAAACAGTAGTTTGTGCATTCATAACGGTAAGATACGTCTTACTTTGCCAATAGTCAACCTTAGGTGATATCATCACCCAAGTCCTGTTGCACCTTTGGCGCAGCGAGCAGCTTCTCAATATGCGTGGCTTGGTCAAAGCTTTCGTCAGCCAGGAATTTGATCTTG
>JANORM010000064.1:0-43137 GCA_031415335.1 Sphingomonadales bacterium
CGAACTAAAGCAAGCGGTGCGTGCCATCACCGCAACTCAATAAACCGCTCTCCAGCCGCCAACAGAGTTTCTACCCGATCCCAACGATGATCCAACCACTCCGTCAACGCGCGGTTGTTCGCGTTTCCGCATCGCAGCCACATGAATGCAAAACGGTCGGGATGCCGCAAGTATACAAAATCCTCATCTTTGCTGATCAGCATCAGGTTTTCCGAAACCGCATAATCTGCGATCAATTGATCGCTTGCGCCGCCCAAGCCAATGTCAACAACATGGGTTGCATCATGGCCTCGTAATTTCAATCCAGCACATAAAGCAGGCGGCAATTGTGCATCGATTACAAACTTCATTAAGCTGCGATTACAACTGGATGATCTGCCGCGTTTGCTGCGTATGCCAAACATGCCATGACATCAGCCGAGCTAATGTAGGGGAAGTCGTTCACTATTTCTTCTAAGTCTGCGCCGTTAGCGAGCATCTCAAGAATATCACTTACGCGCATCCGAGTACCAACTACGACGGGTCGCCCGCCACAAACATTTGTTTCAATTGATATGCGCGGATAACCTGCGAGTTTCATAATTATCTCCTGCCAAAGAGTTTACCACATTACTAAAACACCGCAAGTTCAGACTGCATAACGCCGCATCCAAATATTTCATTTATGTGACAGTTTTCGACTCAAATTTATTTATTGGCGTGTTGTTCGATGACATTTTGAAAACCTTTGATCTTCATAATATATTGAATAACTGCATTTTCTATCCAAAAATAAATATATTTTGACATATTTCAATTCTGTCATATTCTTGTAACATTCATGGAAATGTTGTGAGGAGAATTGAAATGAAAAAGATGTTGTGCGTTGCCGCCTTGTCCGTCTTTATCGCCATTCCTGTTCAGGCTGCTGAAAATAAAGGCGAGGTGGGTTATCAAACGGGGGAGCTTGGTTATGACGCCTTAATGGCGGGGGACAATCAGCGCGCCGCAGAGCAGATTTTGGCACGGACGGATGATCGGACAACGGATCCAGCAAAGCTGTTGAACTTGGGCCGGGCCTATCAACGATTGGGCCGCACCGCCGATGCGATACGCTTGTATCAGGCGGCATTCGATAGCCACGATGTGTTTGATTTAGAATTGGCTGATGGAAAAATAATGTCGTCACGCGCAGCAGCGCGACTGGCGTTAGCGCAATTTAATTCGCGGTTTGCATCGAAATAGTCAGCGGCGCGATGCGCCGATCGCATCGTATTTGTGAATGTTTGCAAAAACGGCGGAGCGTTTGCTCTGCCGTTTTCTTGTGACCTGATTGGTCAAAATCGCGCACCGTAAACCGACATTTTTCTGTCACAAATAATTCTCAAAACTATCATCATATCCCAACTGCCCCGTCACACATCGCGCCTAATTCGCAGGTCGAAGAATGTGGGGCCAATCATTTGATTCTTTCGCTCCGCTTCTTGGACATCTCATCCGAGATGGTTTTTTTGTTGTGGAGAAATTGCATGCTTAACCCGAAATTGCGTGGGATCATTTTTGCTACGGCTGCTGCCGCTATAGTATCTGGTTGCGGCGCTGATGATATCGCCTCGCCAGGAACCAGCGGCGGCGTTACGATTAACAATCCGCCAGCCCCGCCCCCGCCGCCGCCACCACCACCCCCGCCAGCGACCGTTGCTGCAGCTTCTGGCTGTCCCACAATTGCCGATGCGCAGGGCTTGACCGATTCAGGCACATTGAGCGGCCCGACAGGTTCATACCGGATTTGCACATTGCCCGCGCGGTTCAATGCCAGCTCGACTTTGCCAAAGGTCACAGGTTTGCTATATCGTTTGGGCGGCCGCGTGGACGTTGGTACCGACCAAGGGCCAGCATCGACCAACAATGTGGTTACGTTGACCATTGCACCTGGCGTGGTTGTTTTTGGCGGTTCGGGTCAATCTTGGTTAAACGTCAACCGCGGCAACAGGATCAGCGCCGTCGGAACGGCGGCATTGCCGATCGTCTTTACCAGCCGTGATAACGTGCTTGGTCTCAATTCCGATAGCTCCATTGGTCAATGGGGCGGCGTAGTGTTGAACGGCCGCGCACCGATTACCGATTGTGCCGCGCCAGCAGCAACGCCCGGAACGGTGGCATGCGAGCGTCAAGTCGAGGGCGCGGTTGACCCGGCATTATACGGCGGCGCAAACTCAGCGGATAACAGCGGCCAGATGAGCTTCGTTCAAATCCGCTATTCTGGATTTGTCTTGTCGGGCAATTCCGAACTGCAATCGTTGACCACCGGCGGTGTTGGTTCAGGTACCGTGCTGGATCATATCCAATCGTTCAACAGTTCAGATGACGGCGCAGAATTTTTCGGCGGATCTGTAAACATGAAATATTTCGTATCGATTGGCGCGGATGATGACAATTTGGATACGGACACTGGGGTCAAAGCAAACTTCCAATATGTGTTGGCAGTGCAGCGCCCGAACGCTGGCGATTCGATGATTGAGGCGGATTCGGACAATTCGCTAGACGGAAATACACCGCGCCAAAACACGCGGCTGTCAAATTTTACCTTCATTCAACGCAACAATACAGGCAATGGATCAGCGATCTTATTGCGTGGTGGCACCGATTATACGCTTGCGAATGGCGTGATTGTTAGCCCGTCTGCTGCATGCTTGCGTATCAGCCGCCCGCAAACCGCATCGGCCACCGTCAACGCCGCAATCGACGAAGCAGGCGCTCCGCTTGTTCGCTCCGTTGTTGCACAATGCGCTACGCCTGCATTCATTGGCTCCAATGGTGTCACCGAAGTCGAAGTCGCAGCGATTTTCGGATCGGGCAGCAACGGCAACAACAGCGCCTTTACACCAACTCTGATGTCATTGTTCATCAACGGCGCCAGTGAAACAGCGGTTAGCGCGTTCAACGCCAATACGTTAAATCCGTTCTTTGACACCACGACATATGTCGGCGCGGTCAGAGATGCAGCTGACACTTGGTATACCGGATGGACCTGCAACAGTTCGACGGCAAACTTAGGCACTAGCACGACTGGCCTGTGTACTTCGCTGCCGACTTTCTAAGCACAGCTGAATGATTTTGGGCGGGGTGCACGACATGGATGCACCCTGCCCATTTTTTGAATTTGATTAAGGGAAATAAAATGTTGAAGCCAATGGGGGCGATCGGCCTGCTGCTAATTACAACTGCGCTTGTTGCGCCGTCTGCGGTGCTGGCGCAAACGACGCCGGAACCATCTGAGACGGAGGCTCTGCCTACTGAGCCACTCGCAAGCGATGCGGCTGGTTCACAATCCGCCCCTGAAGAGGAGCCGTTGGATGTATCCATTCCCGGCAACTCTAATGAAATCGTCGTTCGCGGCAAATTTGAACGGAACGTCGCCAAATCGGCACCACAAGTTGTTTCGGTTTTATCCAGCGCCGATATTGAGCGCACGGGTGAGGGCGACATTGCAGGCGCATTGGCGCGGGTTACTGGGCTTAGCGTTGTTGGCAACGGATTTGTATATGTACGCGGCCTTGGCGACCGCTATTCTTTAGCACTGCTTAATGGTTCGCCGCTGCCTAGCCCCGAACCGTTGAAGCGCGTTGTGCCGCTGGACTTGTTTCCGACCAGCGTGATTGCATCGTCACTGGTGCAAAAAACCTATTCTGCCAATTTTCCTGGCGAATTTGGCGGTGGTGTCATTAACCTAACCACCAAAGCGATCCCGCGTGAGCCGTTTTTAACGATTAGCGCGGACATTAGCGGCAATAGCGAAACCACCAACGAGTTGGGATATACATATTTCGGCAGCTCGTTTGACTATACCGGCTTTGATAACGGCAACCGTGATTTACAGCCTGCACTTGCCGAATTTTTGGCCAGCGGCGAACGGATCAGTACCGGTACGGTGAATACGCAGGCGATTGCCGGACAATTGGTTACGGGCCGCAACGCAGTCGTCCAACGCAACCGCCATCTGCCCGCGAACGGATCGGCAAACATCACCGGCGGAACAAATTTCGATGTGGGCGCAGACACCTCATTCGGCGTGATCGCGACGATTGGGTATAGCAACAAATGGCGTACGCGCGATACGTTGCAACAGACCGCATCGACGCTGGACCTTTCCGAGCGAGAACTCGATTTTCAGCGCGTGATTACCGACAATCGTATCGTCGTAAATGGCTTGCTTGGTTTTGGTTTGGAAAGCGGTGAGCAAAAAATTCGCTGGACCAGTCTGTTCATCCGCGACACGTTGAAACAGGCACGTCTGGGCGTTGGAACGCGGCAAACCACGTCACCGACGGCGACATTGCTGCAACAAGACACTGCATTTTATGAGCGGCAATTGATCGATACGCAATTGGTCGGCGATTTCAAACTGTCGCCCGACGTCACGCTCAACCTGCGCGCGGCTTATGCCAATTCGCAGCGTGAAGCGCCCGATGAATTCAGCTTTGAATATTATCGCAGCAACGCGGCGAATGACGTTTTGGGAACGTTTTTTATCAACCGCCTGAACAATGGACAGCAAGGTACAGCCGAGGTCAGCTATTCGTATTTGAATGAAGATCTGTATGCGGGCAGCGCCGATATATCGGTGAAATTCACGCCCGATATAACCGGCACGGCCGGCTATGCGTATTCAGATACAACCCGCCGCACCGAGCGGCGCGAGTTCCTGTTTTCTGCGCCAAATACCTTGCCAGCAGCGGTAGGCTTGTTGCGTCCCGATCTTTTGCTACAGCAAAGCATAATTGATTTTTATGGCATTAGCTTGATCGATACCAACGAAGCCAACCCAGTATTTGATGCGCGATTGCTCACCAATGCGGGTTACGGTCAGTTGCAGATTAACTTTACCCCAGAAATCAGCCTGAACGCGGGCGTTCGGTATGAGATTGCCAAGCAAACCGTTGTGCCTGTTCAAGTGTTCAACGTGCCAACGGCATCACTGGCATCCACGCAGCTCAAGAATAACTATTGGTTGCCAGCGGCCACGCTGACTTGGGACATCAACGATCAGATGAAATTCCGCCTTAGCGGATCAAAAACTATCGCGCGCCCGCAGTTTCGAGAGTTGATATTCCAGAATTTCTACGATCCGGACTCGAACCGATTGTTTCGCGGAAACCCGCTGTTGACCGATAGCCAGCTGTACAATGCCGAGGCGCGCTACGAATATTATTTCGACCGGGATCAGCGCATAACATTGGCAGGATTTTTCAAGCGGATCGACAATCCTATCGAATCTTTCTCAAGCTTCGATGATAACTCGGTCGTTACAAGTTTTGCCAACGCGCCCAAGGCCGATCTTTATGGCGCAGAAATTGAAACACAGAAATATTTCGATTTATCCAGCGAAGCGGAAAGCGGATTTTTCGCCAATCGGCGCGCTGTTGTGATTGCAAACTACACATATACAAAATCGAAAATCAGTGTTGGTGCGGGCGACAGCGTTGCTGTTTTTGGATCATCATCAACATCAGCCACTGATTTCTTCCGCGATGGCGCACCGCTGACCGGACAGTCGGATCATCTGGTGAATTTGCAATTGGGGCTGGAGGATACCAGCAACCTGTCACAGCAAACATTGCTGTTCACTTTTGCCAGCGACCGGGTAACCAGCCGCGGGGCGTCGGGGCAGGTCGACATCATCGAACGCCCTGGGATACAGATCGATTTCGTCGCGCGCCAAGGCATTAAGTTGGCTGGCATTGAGACAGAGCTGAAATTTGAAGCGCGCAATTTAACGGGTACAAAATACCAGGAATTGCAAGAAAACGGCGACAACAAAGTATTTTACAACCGATATAAAACCGGAACCAGCGTGTCGCTGGGCCTAGAGTTCAAATTTTAATCAGACTTTACCGGCATCAGAATGCCGATTGAATAAACAGCGGTGGGTCAAAATTACACTCGCCGCTGCCGCTGTAATAAAGCTGTCACGCAAAGGTCATGCACGCGACTTGCAATCAGTTTAATCGGTTGGTTGGCAAGATTTAGGGGAGAGTTCGTGGCCGCTTATTGGGCATCACATTAGCAATGGACGCTGAGGATATTCGCGTAAGCACAGCATTCGATAGCGGCGGCCCGCCCGCTGCTTTCGAGCCGCGTCAACCCGCGTCGATGCTCGATTTGCCATTTGTTTTTGCACAAGCCAACGGTATATTCATCCATCAAACAGGCAAAGGCAGGCTGACCGCCATTTTGCGGCACGGCGCAAACCCGGCAATCCTGCTAGAAGTGAGCCAGATCGTGGCGCTTCCTATTGATTTGACTTTCGTTTCGGCACCGCGTTTCCAATTTGATTTATTGGCGCATTATGGGTTGCCAAATCCCGAGGGCGAAAAGTCAATAGCCGCTGAGGACGATAGAAAGCAGCGCGTGAACCAAAATGTCGTCACGCTGATCGATGGGGTGATGAACGATGCCCTTCATCAAGGCGTGTCCGATATTCACATTGAGGCATATGATAAGCATTTGATTGTGCGTTTCCGGCGGGATGGCAAATTATATGAACGATTGCGAATGTCCGCTGCATATTCGAAACCTGTAAGTACCCGGTTGCGGGAATATGCAAAGATTGATCGTAAAACATTATCGCCGAAAAACGGGGCATTTAAATTTCAATCGAATGACGCGGATTTGGCGGTTTCCATATCAATCTTACCACGCAAATATGGGGAGCGGATGGTGCTTCGCATTCCCGATGCCGCCAACGTCGACGCTCCTCTTGAGTTGCTGGGAATGGCGCCGGAAATTCAGATTCGCCTTCGGCAGGTGATGACAGGCGCAGGCGGCATGGTAATTGCCGCCGGCCCCACAGGTTCAGGTGTAACGGCAACGCTTTACGCTGCGCTCAACATGCTCAATGACGCAAAACGCAACATCATGACCGTCGAGCACGGAATGCTGCAAAGTATCGACGGCATTAACCAGATGCAGATTAAAAATCCTACCGCTGCCGCCATTGCTGAGGCATTCGCATCTGTTCTGTTGCAAGATCCTGACGTAGTTATGGTCAGTGAAATGCCCGACCGCAAAACTGCCGAAATCGCCCTGCAGGCCGCGTTGACTGGTCCCCTTGTCCTGACGTCATTGCACGCGGACGATGCAATTGGTGTCATTGGCGCATTGCGCGAATTAAAGGTTGACCGTATGCTGCTCGGTGAAAGCCTGCGCTGTATTATCGCGCAGCGTCTGGTAAAGCGCCTGTGCAGCAATTGCCGCGTTCCTGCGCAAGCCGCCGGAAGCATTGCCTCGCGGCTCGGCTTTGATCGCGGAACAGGCATATTTGAACCCAAAGGCTGCGGCGAATGTGATTATACAGGATTTTCAGGCCGCATCGGCGTATTTGAGGTTGTTTGCATCGACGACACGCTTCGCCGCTTGATTATCAGCGGCGGTGATGAAGCGGTGATTTCAAGCTATGCTTTTAGAAACAATCCAAATTTAAGTTCCGCCGCACGCAAACTGGTAATCAGCGGCGAAACCACGGCAGCAGAAGCGATCCGCATCGGACAGCGCAGCGTCGTTTAGTCCAAACTCGTCCGCAACTGTAAGCCATTACACTCACGCTACGACGAACTAGTGGGCAATAATTTCGCGGAAAAATGCGTCTAAACGCTCCGCATTATGGGCCCAAGAAAAATGTGCAACCGTTGCGCAAACGCGGTCCGGTGCGATGGGGCGGCTGAGCAATTCGCCAATCGCAGCGACGATAGCGGGCACATTCGTCTCGATTATGCGTCCTGCGTCGGCACTGCGGATCAATTCGGGAGCGCCGCCGACATTACTGGCGATAACGGGCGTACCGCAAGCCAGCGCCTCTACCCATGCGTTGGCCAAGCCTTCGCTCGCCGAAACCAGCGCCATGACATCGGCGGCGGCGAATAACGCAGGCATATCATCATGCGGAACATTGCCCATGAACCGCAACCTATCCGCGACGCCCAGCCGCTGTGCCAAAGCGAGAAAATCTGGTTTATTTGGACCATGCCCGGCAAGGCACAGAATAGTCCCCGGCAATTGCGGTAATGCTTCGATTAAAAGGGCCTGATTTTTGCGCAGGATCAGCGCACCGACGCACAATATCATCGGACCGGATATACCCAGCTTTGCCTTTTCTGCGGCGCGGTCACGCGGTGCAAAGCGGCTTTGATCCAAGCCGGTATAATGCACCATGATCTTGCCAGCATCAATGCCCAATGCCGTCATATCTGTTTTCAGCGCGCCCGACACCGCTAACGATCCCGCTGCAGCATCGGCCGCCGCCAAAATTTGAGCGGTACAGCCTTTTGCGCTGCCCCAATGGTGAATATCTGAACCACGCGCTTTGATTGTGAAGGGGATATCAAGTGCCTTTGCCAGTCGCATAGCTGCCGGGCCGTCGGGATAGAAAAATTCGGCGTCTATCAAATCAAATGGCTGCTGCGCATGCAAATGCCGGATCAATGGCAGGACTGCGCGGGCGATCATCGTCGGATTATAGCGACCACCAAATTTGGGGATTAAAGTGAATCGAGGCCGATAAACATTTAGGCCTCGCCATTGCTCGCGCATCGGCAATGCCGCCAATTCGGCATAACGATCCGCTCGGTTCAACGGCCATGGCGGCATGCCGATGGGGTTGATTACAGTAACATCAACATCGCCCCGTGCCGCCAGATTTGCGGTTTGCCGTTCAACAAAAATACCAAAATTGGGTTGTGCAGCATTGGGAAACAAAGTCGCTAAAGTTAAAATACGCAAGCTTTATTCCTCACAAATTGCGCATCAGCCGAACCGCTTTGGCGATCCATTCCGGGCCGGTGACCACTTGTTGCCGCGCGCCGGATTCAAGCGGCAGTAGATGCAATTTGCCATTTTCGCATCCCAATAGCCGTGCGAACAAAAACCGGCCAGCCGGGCGGGGCACCAATACATCCAGATTTAGCGCATCGGCAAATTGTGCAGGTGCAATTTTTTCCAGCCAGACTTCGTCGCCGCGCCTGTACTCCCCAACGCCAGCATTAACGCGCAGGCCAATCATTTGGCCGCTGATATTCGGGACAAGCATGGTTTCGGCCTTGGTCGGTGCATGCGCGCCATCGGCGGCCAATATTGCCGCAAGGGGCAACGCGGCTTGATCGGGCAATTGCACCAATTCGCTGCTATCAACCTCCAACGCGGCCGCAATCCGGTTTAACCAACCGAGCGACAATGTACGCGTTCCGGTTTCCAGCCGCCCTACGGTTTGCGCGGTTGTCGGCGGAGCACATCGTTCAGCAACATCCAATAAAGTCAGTCCCTTGGCGCGGCGCACTTCCCGAATTCTGCTGAGCATGATAAATTTTCCTAAACCAAATAGGTTTTTACTTTCCTACAATGTTGACCAAATGGCAAGGGGTGATTCATATTTTTACTTAAAAAGGATTGTTCATGCCTCGGAAAATCGCTGCTGCACCGAAATATTCTGATCCCCGTCCGTTGATCGAACGGTCATTGTTACAGCATGCATCGCCGACGCAAGCAGTGCGAACCGTCACCGTAAACTTAGCCGAATCTCCGCTTGCATGGCTGCATTCGCGCGGACACCTAACCGATATTCAGATGCTGGCCGGTGAAAAACTGCGCGGTGATTATGAGGCCGCGAATTTGGGACCAAGAGTTACAATGAACTGGGAATGTGCGCCAGCAGGACGCGGCCGCCGCGCGCCGCCAGCCATAATGACGGATAGCGAACGCATGCTGGCCGCCAAAGATCGCTTTGATGATGCCATTTTGTCGTTGGGTGCGGACCTATCCGATATTGCCTGGCGGGTCATTTGCGCCGGTGAGGCAATTGCGGGTGCAGAGCGGGCGATGGCGTGGCCTGCGCGGTCAGGAAAATTGGTGCTGCGTATCGCGCTTGATAGGCTGGCCGGGTTTTACCGGCTGCCAGGCCAGTTGCCGGATCAGCCGCGGAAATAGCCTATCCCTCAACCAACATCGCCAGCTCTAGCCAGCGTTCTTCGGCGGCGGCCTTTTCTGCGTTGGCGGCTTCAACCTGTTTTAACAGCGCGGCAAACCGTTCTGGTTTACGCGTATATAATGCTGGGTCGGACATTTCGGCCTCGGCTGCAGCTATATCGGCGTCAAACTGCGATATGCGCGCGGGCAGCAGGTCGTAATCACGCTGGTCTTTATATGACAGTTTTACGGTTCGCACGGGCGGAGCGGGAGCGGCCAAGTTTTGCGATTCCAAGTTATCCGATTCTACTGTGAACTTGCCAGCTTTTCTGCGGCTTTCGCTGGATTGTGGATGGTCGCGTTTCGCCTCCCAATCGGCATATCCGCCAACGATTATATCGACGTTGCCGCTGCCCGTTAGGCCCAGTGTCAGGTTCACGGTCCGGTCCAGAAAGTCACGATCATGGCTTACGATCAACACCGTGCCATCATAATCGGCAATAACCTCTTGCTACAGGTCCAATGTTTCCAGGTCAAGGTCGTTTGTTGGTTCATCTAGGACCAGCAAATTGGCCTCTCTGGCAAATTCACGCGCCAATAATATGCGCGACTGTTCGCCGCCCGACAATGTTCCGATTCTCGCCTCAATCAAACTGGGGTCGAACAGAAATTCCTTCAGATACCCCTGCACGTGCTTGCGGACGCCGCGCACGTCGATCCAGTCGCTGCCGTCGGCCAACACGTCGCGCACGCGCTTTTCGGGGGTCAGCAGTTTGCGCTGTTGGTCAATCACAATGCCCGTTAACGTCGGTGACAATGTAATTTTGCCGCTGTCGGGTTGTGTCTCGCCAGTCAGCATACGGATCAACGTGGTCTTGCCAGTGCCGTTCGCGCCGACAATGCCGATCCGGTCGCCGCGTTGAATGCGCAGCGTGAAATCCTTGATAATCTGACGGCTGCCATAGCTTTTGTTGACCGCATCGGCGTTAATCACGGTCTTGGTTTTGCTGTCATCGCTGGATGCCGCAAGCTTTGCGATTCCCTGCGGCCCCTCCATCGCGGCCCGCGCGGCGCGCATTTCATACAGCTTGGTCAATCGCCCCATGTTGCGTTTGCGCCGCGCCGTTACGCCGCGTTCTTTCCAATGTTCCTCTATCTTCAGCTTCGCGTCCATGCGGCTGGCATTGCGCGCGTCCTCGGCATAGACTTGCTCGGTCCATGCTTCGTATCCACCAAAGCCGATTTCGCTGCGGCGCAGTAAGCCTCTGTCCATCCAGAATGTTTGCCGCGTTAACCGCGTCAGGAACGTCCTGTCATGGCTGATCACCATGAAAGCGCCGCGATACCGCGTCAGCCATTCCTCAAGCCACTCGATCGCGTGCAGATCAAGATGGTTGGTTGGTTCGTCCAGCAACAGCAAATCCGGCTCGCTGGCAAGAGCACGGCAGATCGCGGCGCGGCGGCGTTCCCCGCCGCTGGCCGTCGCGGCCTCTCGCGATAAATCGATACCCAATTGATCGGCGATGGCCATCACTTCATATTCCAGCGGCGGGTTGTCGCCGTGCACCGCAAAGTCAAATAGAGTTGCAAAGGCCGCTACATCGGGATCTTGATCCAGCATCACGACATTGGTGCCGGGTTGGATTGTCCGTTTGCCTTTATCGGCTTCGATCATTCCGGCGACCAGTTTCATCAGCGTGGTTTTGCCGGCTCCGTTGCGGCCAATCAGCGCGAGACGGTCACGCGGCCCAATATGCAGGTAGAGATCCTGAAATAACCAGCCGCCACCTTGTTGCAGGCCAAGTTTTTCATACGAAAGGATGGGAGGAGATGCCATAGCGCTTGCGCGATAGGGCTAAGCCTTATGCAATGCAACCGCAGCGGCACATTCTTTGACCGGCTCGCACGCCTTTATGGGGTCAATCAGCCGCCGTGCGTTTTAATCATCGCTATCGAGGTGAAGCTCATCACCATTTCGTCATGCTGGTTAAACACCATTATTTTTGAACGAAATATCCCCATTTCGGGCCTGGATGCGGATTGCCGTTTTTCGAGCAATTCGGTTTCGCAGCGCAGCGTGTCGCCGGGATAAACCGGCTTGATCCAGCGCAGTTCATCATGCCCGGGCGATCCAAGTCCGGCCTGTTTGGTGGTCTTCAAATTCTCAACCAGCATTGCCATCGTCATCGCACAGGTGTGCCAGCCGCTGGCTGATAGTCGACCGAAATGGGTTGCGGCAGCGGCTTCGTCGTTCAAATGAAACGACTGCGGATCGTATTTGGTGGCAAATTCGATCACTTCTTCGCGGGTGACGGAATAGCTGCCAAAAGCGGATTTGGTGCCGATGACCAGGTCTTCGAAATAAATCATGGTTTGATCAATCATGGCCTAAACATTAAACCGGAACAGCATGATGTCGCCATCCTTGACCAGATATTCCTTGCCCTCTGATCGCCATTTGCCGGCCTCTTTTGCGCCAGCTTCGCCGTTATACTGGACATAATCGGCATAGCCGATCGTTTCAGCACGGATAAAGCCTTTTTCAAAATCACTGTGGATTGCGCCTGCGGCATTCGGCGCGGTGTCGCCCTGATGGACGGTCCATGCGCGGGCCTCTTTAGGGCCGACGGTGAAGAAAGTGATTAGGTGCAATAGCTCGTAACCTGCGCGAATAACACGGGCCAGGCCGGTTTCGGTCAGCCCTAAATCTTCGAGGAACACTTCGCGGTCTTCGGCTGGCATCGTTGAAATCTCGGCTTCGATCGCGGCGGACACGACAACGGCCTCTGCGCCCTCTGCCTTGGCCTTTTCAAATACGCGCGCCGACAGTTCATTGCCATTGGCTGCGCTCGCCTCTTCGACGTTGCAGACGTATAAAACGGGTTTTGCTGTTAACAATTGCGCTTGCTGGAACAGGCGTTCTTCGTCGGCATCATCGCGCTTCGTTAGCCGCGCAGGCTTGCCTTCGCGGAGCAGATCGAGCGCCTTGGCCAATACAATCGCGGTTGCCTTGGCCTCCTTGTCGCCCTGTGTGCCTTTTTTGGCCAGCGCTGGAACGCGTTTTTCAAGGCTTTCCAGATCGGACAGCATCAATTCGGTTTCCACCGTTTCGGCGTCGCTTATGGGGTCAATCTTTTCATCGACATGCTGAATATCGTCATCGATGAAACAGCGCAGGACATGGACGATGGCGTCGACCTCACGGATGTTTCCAAGGAATTGGTTTCCCAAACCTTCACCCTTTGACGCGCCGCGCACAAGGCCAGCAATATCAACAAAACCGAGCTGTGTTTCGATTATCTTTTGCGATCCGCCGATTTTGGCAATCGCATCCAATCGCGGATCAGGAACCGCGACGTTCCCAATGTTTGGTTCTATCGTACAAAACGGGTAGTTTGCTGCTTGTGCAGCGGCCGTCTGCGTCAGTGCATTGAAAAGAGTGGACTTGCCGACATTGGGCAGACCGACGATACCGCATTTGAAACCCATAATATCCTCTAGGACGATTGAATGCAGCGTCCTTAGGCTAGGGCGGGTGCCGAGTCCAGCCAACGCGCCAGTGCATCGGGGCTTTTTAGGCGGATAACCCTTGCCTCATGGCCCTTGAGCTTTGCCTCCAGCCGCAATCTTGGGCCGCTATTCCAACGTATCAAATAGAATAGGAAACCCAAATCAAACCGTTCGGGGCAGCCTTCTGTCATATCGGGGCGGGTTCGTCCGCGATAGGTCCGTATGCGGCGTAAAAGGCGAGTGACACAAAGCGATACCGGATAGTCGAGATAGATGACAGTGTCCGCATGCGGCAGACGCTCCGCCAACGTCCCGCCATATGTGCCGTCGATCACCCAGCGGCCAGTTGCCGTGATGCCGGAAAGACGCTCGCGGATTTCGTCCTTGCTGCTTTCCACCCGGCCGGTTTGCCAGTTCAGTTGATCCATATGGAATACGGGCAGGTCAAGTTTGCTGCCAAGGGTTGCCGCTAATGTCGATTTGCCCGCGCCGCACGGGCCGATGATGAGGACGCGTTGCATGCTTGTTATTCCTGCTGAACGGTCAATCGTCTTGCAACCGCATCGCCACATCATTCATAAACCGCACATCATCGCCCTTGGCAAGCCAATCGGCCTCGGCACTCACTGCGCCCAATAAATCGGCCAGATCGTCAATCTCACTCTTATGGAAATTGCCGAGCACGTAACCTGTCACACGGTCCTTGTGGCCGGGATGGCCGATACCAATGCGCACGCGTTTGAAATCAGCGCCGATATGGTCGATCATACTGCGGATGCCATTATGCCCCGCTGCGCCGCCGCCGGTTTTGACCTTTACTTTGAAAGGCGCAAGGTCGAGCTCGTCATAGAATACGGTGACGTCGGATGCGGTGAGTTTGTAAAAATCCATTGCGGCACGCACGCTGCGGCCGCTTTGGTTGATGTATTTTGCAGGGTTTAAAAGGATGATTTTTTCAGAACCCAGACGCAGTTCCTGCACCCAGCCTTGGAATTTCTTTGCGGGTAGCGGCAAATCGTGAATTTCGGCCAAGGCATCAATAGCCATAAAGCCAATATTGTGCCGATGCATCGCATATGTTGCGCCGGGATTGCCGAGCCCTACCCATAATTGCATGATATGGTCCTAATCTAAACCGTCACCCCAGCGAAGGCTGGGGTCTCAAGCGGCATAGTGCTGACGCTAAAGATACCAGCTTTCGCTGGTATGACGTAATTAGAATATGCAGGAAACTGTTTACGCCGCAGCGCCATCATCCTTGCCGACATCGCCTTCTTTGCTCTTCATGCCCGATGGTGCGACAATGGTAGCAATGGTGAAGTCGCGGTCAGTGATTTTGCTTTCCGAACCTGCTGGCAATGTGACGTTGCTGATGTGGATCGAATCGCCCACTTCAAAGCCAGTGACATCGATTTGAATGTCATCAGGGATTTTGGTGGCATCGCAAATCAGTTCCAGTTCATGGCGAACGATGTTCAAAACACCGCCACGTTTCAGACCGGGCGATTTTTCTTCGTTGATGAACAATACGGGCACTTCGACCTCGACCTTTGCACCCTTTGCGATGCGCAGGAAATCGACGTGCAGCGGGCGATCGGACACGGGGTGAAACGCAACGTCCTTTGGCAGGGTTGTTGCCGTTTTTCCGCCAAGTTCCAGCTCAATCACGCTGTTCATGAAGTGGCCGCTCGACAGCAATTTGACGAGGGCTTTTTCTTCGACATGGATCGTTTGTGGCTCTTGGTTGTTGCCGTAAATTACAGCAGGTATCCGTCCGTCGCGGCGCAATGCACGGGAGGCTCCCTTGCCAGCCCGTTCGCGCGGCTCAGCAGGCAATGTCAGCTGATCGCTCATAATATTTCTCCAGTTAAATAACGTTTCTTGCCGCAACGCCTCCAGGGATGACCATCACGTGCAAGCGTGCGCCCTTAGGCTGATGCGCGCTGAAATGCAAGCGGGGGGTTGCTGGCGGGGATTTAGACTTGAATGACATCAGATAGGGTCGTTACTCATAAACCGAAGTACTGAGCTTGTCGAAGTATGTCTCTAAAGGAAGCGCCCTTCGACAGGCTCAGGGCTACGGTCATAATTCAGCCAAAATTTCGCATCGATTAATACTTAACGCGCTTGGCCTTCAACTTCAGTTTTTTCAACAATTTCTGCACGCTGGTTTTGCCGCCCAGATGACCCGCGCCCACCGCAACGAAAACTGTGCCCGGTTTTGCCATGCGTTCCTTGATCCATGTGGCCCAATTGGCATTGCGCTGTGTCAACAAGCGGTCGTACAATACAGGATCGGTAAGGCCGTCGTTCATCAATTTGGCAAGGCGATCTATGTTGCCCGACGCCCAGCTATCGACCAAGCTGCTCATAACTACTTTACCTTGATCCAAATCACTGGACCCGTCGATCAGGAACCGGATTTGCTTATCTTCGGGCAGAGTGTCGAAAATACCGAGTTGATATTCGGCAGTTTCCAGTCCGATGATTTCCTTCTTGGCTTGGCTGGCCGCCGATGTAATCACGCTTTCTGCGCCGCTGCCCGGATCAAACCCGTCCTTGGACAAGGTGACCAATTGCAACGTGACCGCCGCGGCCCACGGGTCAAATGGATCAAATTGCCCGACAGGCAGGCCGAGCTTGGTCATCGCGGCATCATATTTAACCAGATCTTCCGCGCTCAGTTTGGACCGCAACGTCTTGCCGCTTTTGTCGATGGCCAGATCAACGAATAAAGCCTGCATCTTATCGGCTGGCGGTTGGACCAATTCCAGCACCAACGTATCGGACGCATCAAACGCCGTTTTCACTGCCTCATCAAACCAGCCCAAATTGGGTTTCAGGATATGCACCGTGCCGAACAAATAGATCGTCGTGTCCTTGTCCTTCACCACCCACAACGCCGGATCCGCATCGACGGTTTGCTTGGGCGCGGCAACAGGGTTCAGCTCGCTGAGTGACGCAGGATCAACCGCCGCGTCGGGAGCGTTTTGCGCAAATGCGATGTTGGCTGTAAATAAGGCAGGGGCGAATAGCGCGGCGCGCAATGTTTTGGATATTTTCATAAGTTTACATAACAACAAGATATGCCTGAATGAAAGTTGAATTTGCATCCTATGTGCGCCAGCTGATAAAATCAGCGCGCCGCACCCTAAGCAGAGCCTTGATTTACCGCGCTCCATCCGCCAAGGGCATGGGCCATGAATGCTGCGACGCAAAACCATGGCCAAACCGGACCATTAAGCTTTCAGGATTTGATCCTGACCCTGCATGATTATTGGGGCAAGCAGGGCTGCGTGATCCTGCAACCCTATGATCTGGAAATGGGCGCAGGCACATTCCACACCGCAACCACCTTGCGCGCGCTGGGGCCAGAGCCATGGAACGCCGCCTTTGTACAGCCCTGCCGCCGTCCCGCCGATGGCCGCTACGGCGAAAACCCGAACCGTCTGGGGCATTATTACCAATATCAGGTCATCCTGAAACCATCACCGCCGCAGTTGCAGGAGCTTTATCTGGGCAGCCTTGCCGCGATTGGCATCGACCCGTTGTTGCACGACATCCGCTTTGTCGAGGATGACTGGGAATCGCCGACTTTGGGCGCATGGGGCCTTGGCTGGGAAGTGTGGTGTGACGGCATGGAAGTATCGCAGTTCACCTATTTTCAGCAAATGGGCGGGTTCGATTGTAAGCCAGTATCGGGCGAGCTGACCTATGGGCTGGAACGGCTGGCCATGTATATTCAAAACAAGGACAGCATTTTTGACCTCGCCTATAACAATGCCGGCGTAACTTATGGCGATGTTTTTAAGGAACAAGAGCGCCAGCACAGCACGTATAATTTTGAAATCGCCAATACCGATATGCTGTTCCAACATTTCAAGGATGCGGTGACCGAATGCCATAGCTGCCTTGACCGCGCCGTACCGATTTCCGCGTATGAACAAGCGATAAAGGCCAGCCACATATTCAACCTGTTGCAGGCGCGCGGCGTGATCAGTGTGCAGGAACGGGCCAGCTATATGGGCCAAGTCCGCGATCTGGCCAAGGGCAGCTGTCAGGCATGGATGGACAAAAACGGGTGGGGCGCGTGATGGTGCATTCAACATTCGTCATTGCGAGCAAAGCGAAGCAATCCAGAGCGATGGAGAACGGCCCTGGATTGCCGCGTCGCCTTTGGCTCCTCGCAATGACGTATGGTGGTGTCCAATGACTGACTTCCTCCTCGAACTGCGCAGCGAAGAAATTCCCGCACGGATGCAGGACAAGGCCCGCGACGATTTAGCGCGTATGTTTGCCGCTGAACTGGCTAAGGCCGGGCTGTTGGCTGGTTCGATAGAAACCTATGCCACGCCGCGCCGCCTTGCGTTAATCGCGCGCGAATTGCCGCTGGAAACACAGGCGGTGAGCGAAGAAACAAAGGGCCCAAAAACATCCGCCCCGCCGCAAGCGTTGGAAGGTTTCTTGCGCAAAACCGGGCTGACGGTGGATCAATTGGTGGAACGCGACGGCGTGTATTTTGCTGTCACTGAGAAAGCTGGCCGCGCGACCGCCGATGTATTGGCAGACGCGATCCCCGCAATCATCCGCGCATTCCCATGGCCGAAATCACAACGCTGGGGCGCGGCGTCGGCCAGCACCGAAAGCTTGCGCTGGGTACGGCCTTTGCAGGGGATCGTTGCGTTATTGGGCGATGATTTGGTTGCGTGTGAGGTTGATGGGATCGTTTCGGGTGCGGCAACAATGGGGCATAGGTTCCATCATTCCGGCGAAATCACGATTGGCAACGCCGCCGATTACGCGATGAAATTACGCGCCGCGCACGTCATATTGGATCAAAACGAACGCCGCGATATTATTCGCACTGGCGCTGAAAAAGCCGCGAGTGATGCGGGACTGACGCTGGTTGCTGATGAGGGGCTAGTGAATGAAAACGCGGGACTGACCGAATGGCCAGTGCCAATGCTGGGGCGATTTGACGCGGCGTTTTTGGAGGTTCCGAAAGAGGTTATTCAGCTGACCGCGCGAGTGAACCAGAAATATTTTGTCTGCCATGATGCGGATGGCGCGCTGGCCAATGCGTTTGTCTGCACCGCGAATATCAACGCGCATGATGGCGGCGCAGCGATTGTGGCGGGGAATGAAAAGGTCCTGGCGGCGCGCTTAAGCGACGCAAAGTTTTTCTGGGAAGCGGATTTGAAAATCCCGCTGGAGAAACAGGCAGAGAAACTCTCGAGCATAGTGTTCCATGAAAAATTGGGCACGGTTGCGGATAAAGTGGACCGCGTGTCCAAACTGGCGCGCTGGTTGGTTGAAAGCGGCGTTGTTTCCCAAAAAACTAACGTCACCCCAGCGCAGGCTGGGGTCTCAAGCGGCGGCACACCAACGCCACAGATGCCAGCTTCCGCTGGCATGACGACGGATGATTTAGCGCAAATGGCGGAGGATGCAGCGCGTCTTTGCAAAGCCGATCTGGTCACCGGAATGGTCGGCGAATTCCCCGAACTGCAAGGCATAATGGGCGGCTATTACGCCCGCGCGCAGAACGAACCCGACGCCGTGGCCGACGCGGTCCGCGACCATTACAAACCCGTCGGACAAGGCGATGATGTGCCGACTGCGCCCGTGACCGTGGCAGTGAGTTTGGCGGATAAGTTGGATACGCTATGCCAGTTTTTCGGCGAAGGCATGAAACCCACTGGGTCCAAAGACCCTTATGCGCTAAGGAGAGCGGCGCTTGGAGTGATTGCCCTTTGTAAGAAAAACGGACTCAGATTGAGCTTGTTTTTTACCGCACTACAAAACTTGGTTTACAATGAAGGCCTAAGCCAAATCAAAATCGACCAAGATCGTCGAGCAGCAGTTTTTGATGCAGTGTTTAAGGAACTGGGACCAGAAGCGGCCCTTGGCCTACTAAAGGGTTGGGTTCCTACGCTTAAGGATTTCAGCGTCGAAAAAGAGATTCGCGTGGCCCTCGGCGAGCGTATGATGGCCGCAATTCCTATTGCTGCTGAAATTCGCAATTTCTTGTTGGAGCGTTTAGAAGTTTCTGAGCGTGAGTTGGGTGTTCGTCCCGACATCATTCGGGCTGCGCAAATCATCGACGGCGAAAATGGCGGGGAGGATGATCTTGTCCGCCTGCTGGCGCGGGTTAAGGCTTTGCAGGCTTTTGTCGGGACGGATGAGGGCGCGGATTTGCTGGCCGGGTATAAACGCGCGGCGAATATATTGAAGCAGGCCGAGGGTGCGGACAAAAACACCGTCACCCCAGCGCAGGCTGGGGTCTCGGACGTTGGCGCACCGACGCCACAGATGCCGGCTTTCGCTGGCAAGACGGATTTTACGGAGGAAGAGTTGACCCTCCAATCCGCCCTAAACACCGCCGAACCGCTCGCCACCGCCGCAATTGCCGCCGAGGACTTCGCTGGCGCGATGACTGCGCTGGCGTCCCTGCGCGCGCCCATCGATGCGTTTTTTGACGGCGTCATGGTCAACGATCCTGACCCCGATAAACGCGCATTCCGCATCGGCTTGCTCACTCGTTTCCGTGACGCAGTGCACACGGTCGCAGATTTTTCGAAAATTGAGGGGTAGTGCAACATAAAGCCTCTCTCCCCTTGCGGGAGAGAGGTTGGAGAGAGGGGATGGTCAGCGTCTGCTGACCAAAAGAATTTTCCCGTCTCCCGATTGAGTCTCTTGGCTCGCAGACGCGAGCCGCCCCCTCTCCCAACCCTCTCCCGCAAGGGGAGAGGGGCTAGTTTAGAAAGCGACGATTTTATGACCCAATATGTGTATCGTTTCGGTGGCGGCGTATCTGACGGGGACGATAATGTTCGCGGCAACAAGAATATCCTTGGCGGTAAGGGCGCGAATTTGGACGGCATGGCGAGCATCGGATTGCCCGTGCCCCCCGGATTTACCATCACGACCGAAATGTGCACCGCATATTACGCGCATGGCCAAAGCTTTCCCGACAGCGTCCGCGCCGAGGTTGCGCATGGCCTGACCCATATCGAAAGCGTCACGGGCCGCGTGTTTGGCGACCCTGCAAATCCGCTGCTCGTCTCCGTCCGTTCGGGCGCGCGGGTGTCGATGCCAGGCATGATGGACACCGTGCTCAATCTGGGCCTGAACGATGCCACGGTCGAGGGGCTGGCGGAGTCATCGGGCGATGCGCGGTTCGCATGGGACAGCTACCGCCGGTTCATCCAAATGTATGCCGATGTTGTGCTGGAACTCGATCACGGATCATTTGAGGAAGCGTTGGAAATCGCCAAGGAAGATCAGGGCTATTATCTCGACACCGAGCTTTCCGCCGATGATCTGCGCGCGTTGGTGGGTGAGTATAAGAAACTGGTCGCCGACCAATGGGGCAAGCCGTTCCCGCAGGACGTGCATGATCAATTATGGGGCGCGGTCGGCGCAGTATTCGGGTCTTGGGAATCAAACCGCGCCGCTGTCTATCGCCGCCTGAACAATATCCCCGCCGACTGGGGAACCGCGGTCAATGTACAGGCGATGGTGTTCGGCAATATGGGCGAAACTTCGGCCACCGGAGTAGCGTTCACTCGCGATCCGGCGACCGGAGAGAACGCCTATTACGGCGAATATCTGATCAATGCGCAGGGCGAGGATGTGGTTGCGGGCATCCGCACGCCGCAATATCTGACGCTGGCAGCACGCGAACGCGCAGGGGCCAAGCCCTTGTCGATGGAAGAGGCGATGCCAGAGGTTTACGGCGAATTGGCACGGGTCTTTGCGATATTGGAAACGCATTACCGCGATATGCAGGATATTGAGTTCACCGTCGAGCGCGGGCAGCTATGGATGCTGCAAACCCGTTCCGGCAAGCGCACGGCAAAGGCTGCGCTGAAAATCGCGGTCGATATGGTGGCCGAAGGATTGATTGGCGAGGATGAGGCGGTGCTGCGGATTGATCCGATGGCGCTCGACCAATTGCTGCATCCCACCCTTGATCCCTCTGCGCCGCGTGATGTGTTGACCAAAGGCCTACCAGCGTCACCGGGCGCGGCGTCGGGCAAGATTGTGTTCGATGCTGACACCGCCGAACGCCACGACGCAATGGGTGAGGCCGTGATTTTGGTGCGCGTGGAAACATCGCCCGAAGACATTCACGGCATGCACGCCGCAAGAGGCATCCTGACCGCACGCGGCGGCATGACCAGCCACGCGGCAGTGGTGGCACGCGGCATGGGGCGGCCCTGCGTTTCGGGCGCAGGCGGCATTGTGATCGACGCGAAC
Source organism: Sphingomonadales bacterium (assembly GCA_031415335.1). GTDB lineage: Bacteria > Pseudomonadota > Alphaproteobacteria > Sphingomonadales > Sphingomonadaceae > Sphingorhabdus_B. Next base: position 21,709 of record JANORM010000064.1, read on the forward strand.
GCCAAAGTATTGCGCGTTGCCGGGCGTGAATTGCGTGAGGGCGATATACTCACGCTGGACGGTTCTACTGGCGAAGTGATGGCGGGTGAGGTTCCGACTTTGCAACCCGAACTGGTCGGTGATTTTGGCACATTGATGGTGTGGGCGGACAAGGCGCGCCGCATGAAAGTGCGTGCCAATGCCGAAACACCCTTGGACGCGCAAACCGCGCGCGATTTTGGCGCGGAGGGTATCGGGCTGTGCCGGACCGAACATATGTTCTTTGACAGCGCGCGGATTACGTCGGTGCGCCAGATGATCTTGGCCGAGGATGAAGCGGGACGGCGCGCCGCGCTGGATAAATTGCTGCCCGAACAACGCAGTGACTTTTTGGCGATATTCAAGGTGATGGCCGGATTGCCAGTTACCATACGCTTGCTTGACCCGCCGCTGCATGAATTTTTGCCGCATGCCGAAAATGAATTTGCCGATGTTGCGGCTGCGGCTGGTGTGGGCATCGAAGTGTTGAAACAGCGTGCGGCGGAATTGCATGAGGTTAACCCGATGCTTGGGCACAGGGGTTGCCGTTTGGGTGTCACTTATCCCGAGATTTACGAGATGCAGGCGCGGGCGATATTTGAGGCGGCATGTTCGCTGGCCGTGTCGCCTATCCCAGAAATCATGATACCCTTGGTGGGCACAAAGCGCGAGCTGGAGCTGATGAAGGATGTGGTTGATAAGGCCGCAGAGGCAGTTTTTGCCGAAGTGGGCAAGCGCGTCGAATATCTGGTCGGTACGATGATCGAGCTGCCGCGTGCGTGCCTGATGGCGGATGAAATCGCCGAGGTCGGCGCATTTTTCAGCTTTGGCACCAACGACCTGACGCAGACAACATTGGGCGTATCGCGCGACGACGCCGCCCGGTTCCTGACGCATTATGTCGATAAAGGCATTTATGCGCGCGACCCGTTCGTATCGCTGGACGTGGAGGGCGTGGGGCAGCTAATCGAGATAGCCGCCAATAAGGGCCGCACGACCCGGCCAGACGTCAAGCTGGGCATTTGCGGCGAACATGGCGGCGACCCGGCCAGCATCGCGTTTTGTGAGAGCTTAGGGCTGGATTACGTAAGCGCATCGCCATATCGTGTCCCGATTGCTAGGTTGGCGGCGGCGCAGGCGGCGATTGCCAAACGCTGACTGACGGGTTAGCTTTTCTCAACAAAGGGAGGGGCATATGAAAATGTGGTTGCGCTATACGATGTGCATTGCGCTCGGTTTGGCCGGCGGCGGGGCGCTCGCCATATCGCAGGTGCGCGGGGATTATTCCAAGCAACAGGCTCAAAACGGCCCGTGGAATGCCAATACCAATCAAGGCACAAAGCAGGCATCGGCGTTCACGCGGGCCAAGGTGGCGGTCAACGGCATTTATGCGCTGCCCGCCAAAGAGGCGATGTATTATATCGCCCATACCGACAGCAATGGCGGGCCGCTGAACGGCAAATGCACATATACGGTGCGCGGCGGCGAGATGGATGCACGCTGGTGGAGCGTGACACTGTATCAGGGCACCGGCTGGCTGGTAAAAAATGCGGCCAATCGCTGGTCCATCAATGGCGGCGCGTTGCCCATGATGGAGAGCAATCCGCCGAAGTGGCAATTTACCATTGGGCCAAAAGCGCCGCTGGATGATCCGCAATATCTTCCTACCGGCGGCGTCCCCAGCTTTGATCTGACGCTTCGTATTTATCATGCAAAAGGGGCCTTATTACATGACCCTGCGCACGCCGTGCTACCGACGATAACGAAGGAGGCCTGCGCATGATCCGTAATTGGCTTTTTCCCGTCGTAACTGGGTTAGCGGTCACCGCATTGGCTTGGCAAGCTGCGCTTGTTGCAACGCCCTATGTTTTGAATTTTGCCGCGCTTAGCAAGATTGCGCAGGGACAGGTCAACAGCTTCAATTTCACTTTGCCTTCATCAACCGAAAATCAGCCGATTGTTAGGTCAAGCCCTGATCTGTCCTACGCGACTTGTGTGTTCGATTTAAGCGGCGGGCCGATCTTACTCGACGTCGAACCCGTGCCAGATCATTATTGGTCGATCACTGTTTTCGATGGCCGTACCGATGTGGCCGCCGTGCGCAGCGACCGCGATACAGGCGGAAAGGCAGCTCGGCTGGCGTTGCTGCGCGATGGCATGGCTGCGCCTTCGGGATATGAACCGGTGCGGCTCGGTTATGACAAAGGCTTGGCCCTAATTCGTATTTTGATGAAGGATCGGTCAGAATTTCCCGCGATTGATGCAATCCGGCGCAAGTCACGTTGTTATCGCGCGCCAACAAAATAGGGGGTTGCGCATCCGGCAATCCCACCTTAATGGCAGCGTTCCAGTGCACCCGTAGCTCAGCTGGATAGAGCACCAGACTACGAATCTGGGGGCCGGGCGTTCGAATCGCTCCGGGTGCACCAATTTTCTTTCGCCGCAGCTTTGTTTACCCTCACCGTTCGTGCTGAGCGTGCCGAAGCACGAGAGCGCGAGGGATTACGTCCTTCGACAAGCTCAGGACGAACGGGTAAGGTAGGCGTTTATGAATATATCAAAGACAAAATCCGCGATCATCCTGCTGTCTGGCGGCCTTGATTCTATGGTTGTTGCCGCGCTGGCAAAAGAGGCGGGATATACGCTGATTGCGCTGACCATTGATTATAATCAACGCCACCGGATCGAGCTGGAGTCCGCAACGAAAATTGCGCAGCATCTGGGTGCGGCGGAACATATCATCCTGCCCATCGACCTAACGCGCTTTGGCGGGTCGGCGTTGACCGCTGATATTGATGTACCCAAAGACGGGGTCGAGGACGGCGCGATACCGGTAACCTATGTGCCGGCGCGCAACACGATATTCCTGTCATTATGCCTGGGATTGGCCGAAGCCCGGGGGGCGTGGGATTTGTGGATTGGGGTCAACGCGCTGGACTATTCGGGCTATCCCGATTGCCGACCCGAATTTATCGCGAGTTTCGAGGCGATGGCGAATTTGGCGACCAAGGCGGGGGTAGAGGGTGCCAAAGAAGGTATTAAGGGCTTCACCATCCACACACCGTTGCTGCACATGAGCAAAGCGGAAATCGCCAGCGAAGCTGCGCGGTTGGGGTTGGACGCGGGGATGAGCTGGTCTTGTTATGACCCGACGCCCGACAGCGCTTCTGGAAACTTTAGGGCCTGCGGCCATTGCGACAGCTGTTTGCTGCGCGCTAAGGGCTTTGCTGATGCGGGGCTGATTGACCCGACCATTTACGCATGAGCGCGCATGCCAAAAGCTATGCCGTCAAAGAGATTTTCCTGACATTGCAGGGGGAGGGGGCGCAGGCCGGACGGCGCGCCGTATTCTTGCGGTTTGCCGGATGCAATTTGTGGAGCGGTTTGGAAAAGGACCGCGCCGCCGCCATATGCCAGTTTTGCGATACGGACTTTGTCGGCATGAACGGGGAAAATGGCGCACGTTATGCAAATGCGGCGGCGCTGGCGGATAGGGTTGCGGCTTTATGGGGCGAAGGGGCGGACCACCGCTATGTCGTGATGACCGGCGGAGAACCAATGTTGCAAGTGGACGCGGATTTGGTCAACGTATTACAGGCGCGTGGATTTGAAGTGGCGATGGAAAGCAACGGCACGATTGCCGCGCAGGCTGGCATCGACTGGATATGCATCAGCCCGAAAGCGGGCAGCGATATTATACAGCGCAGCGGCCAAGAACTGAAACTGGTATGGCCGCAATCCGGCAGCGACACCGCCGAGATGGAAGGTTGGGATTTTGCGCACTTTCTGATTCAACCGATGGACAGCGGCGACGAGTCGGTCAATCGCGCTAATGTCGAGGCAGCCACTGCGTTCGTTAACGCGCATCCCAAATGGCGGTTGTCCCTGCAAAATCACAAGATTCTGGGCCTGCCCTGAATGATGCTTAATCCCTTTGACAGACGCGAATTGAAGTGACACATTCGATAGCGGAGAGTTAAACAGGGGAGAGTGAGCGATGGCGAGAACGCAACGTTCATCGCAGCGTAGTTCGGGGCACACGCATCAGCCCAAGGGTTATGCCAAGCGGATTAGCGATCATATCGCTTTAGCATTGATCGTTTATACATTGATGCTGATATTCATTGTCACGCCGTCGTTGGCGCATGGTATGCGAATTTGGCCTTATTTCTTGTTGGTTTTAATGGTCGCGGCAGTAATCCCGTTTTTTCGGGGCGTCGATCGCCGTTGGGCTGCGCTGGAAAACAGTGAGCTGAGCGATAGCGGCCTGAAAACGCGGTTCAACCTAGACAAGGTAAAACTGTGGATAGTGGCGGTTGGCATACCGTTAATCCTTGCGGGCATTTGCCGGACGGTATCTGCCGCAACATAATTGATACAGTTAGATTTTGCCGTAAACGCGTGCCGCACAATTGACGCTGCAAAACCCAGCGCCTAAGCAATTTCCATGTTATCCAAATCAGACGCGCTAGACCGCGCCCAATCCCTTGTCGAAAACGCCATAAAAGCCGGAGCCGACGCCGCTGATGCGGTATATGTATGCGACGCTGCCACCGATGTGCAGGTGCGGCTGGGCCTGCTGGAGGATGTATCGCGCAGCGAGGGTGAGGATATTGGCCTGCGGGTGTTTATCGGGCAGCGGTCAGCGACTATTTCTTCATCTAATATGAACCCCGATATTTTGGCTGGCCTTATCACCCGTGCGCTCGACATGGCACGCGAAGCGCCGGAGGACCAATATGCGGGGCTTGCACCCGCAGACCGTTTGATGGCCGGAGATATTCCCGATGTCGATAGCGACGATGGCGGTGATCCAGATCCTGCCGCTTTGAAACTGCGCGCATTGGCGTGCGAAGATGCCGCACGTGCGGTGCCCGGCGTTACCAATAGTGAGGGCGGCGGCGCCAGTGCGGGGCGTTCGGTGTTCGCGCTGGCCACCAGTCACGGCTTTGCTGGCGCGAAATCTTCGTCCGGTTACGGCGTCTCAGCCAGCGTGTTGTCCGGCGACGGAGACGCCAAGGAACGCGACTATGATTACCGCGCCGCGCGGTATGAAAGCGATTTGGCAGATTCCGAATTGATCGGCCGCAGCGCCGGTGAGAAAGCGGTTAAGCGACTTAATCCTGGTACGATCAAAAGCGGCAATATGCCTGTGGTGTTTGACCCGCGCGTCGGCAGCTCGTTTATTGGGCATTTGCTGGGCGGAATTGGCGGCAGCGCGATTGCGCGGCGCACCAGTTTCTTACTGGACGCGTTGGGCAAGCAACTATTTGATAGCGGCCTATCGATCATTGACGACCCATTGCGCCCACGCGGGCTGTCCAGTCGCGCCTTTGATGGCGAAGGCCTGCCGACGGCGCGGCGTGCGATCATCGAAAAGGGTGTGCTCACCGGGTGGATGATGGAAAGCGCATCGGCGCGGCAATTGGATCTGGAACCGACGGGTCATGCCAGCCGGGGGATCAGCGGCGCACCGGGAGTCAGCGCATCGAACGTACATTTGGAGGGCGGCACGGGTAGCGTCGCTGACCTAATCGCGGATATTCGGGACGGCGTGTATATCCACGAATTATCGGGCCAAGGTGTCAACCCTGTCACGGGCGATTACAGCCGGGGCGCAGCGGGTTTCCTCATCGTGAATGGCGAAATCGCAGGGCCCGTGAGCGAATTTACCATCGCCGGAAATCTGAAAGATATGTTCCGTAACCTCTCAGCGGCGGGAGATTTGGAGTTTGTGCGCGGCACCAACGTGCCCACCCTGCGCATCGACGGAATGATGATCGCCAGTGCCTAATATGGGAGTGCCTGATATAGGCGTGCCTGATCTGAATTTTGATCGTGATACCATAATCACGGCGGTTCAAGAGGCAGCGGCACTGGCGTTTGGAAATTGGCGTGAGGGCGCGGCCCCCAATGCGCGGGTGTGGGAAAAGAGCAAGGGCCATCCAGTGTGCGATGCCGATATGGCGGTCGATGCGCTGCTGAACGCGCGGCTGTCGGCGATTATTCCGGGTGCGGGCTGGTTATCGGAAGAAACGGCGGACAATGCAGACCGGCTTGCGCAGCGATTATTATGGTGCGTTGATCCGATTGACGGAACGCGGGATTATATTCGCGGGCGCGCCGGATGGTGCGTGTCAGTGGCTTTGGTGGCGGACGGCGTGCCAGTTTTTGCAGTAATGGCCGCGCCCGCAACACAGCAAACATGGGTGGCAGAGGCGGGGCAGGGGGTTCGGTGCAATGGCAAATTGCTGTCGGGCAGCACGCGAACGCAATTTGCCGGAGCGCGGGTTCCCGCCGATGACCTGCCCAAAATGGACCGTGATTTAGTGACGGTGACAAAGCCAAATAGTATAGCGATGCGGATGACGATGGTGGCATGTGACCGTGCCGATTTGGTTGCAACGCTGCGCTGGGGCAACGAATGGGACGTGGCTGCGGCGCATCTGGTGGCGCAAGAGGCGGGCGCGGTGGTAACCAACGCAATTGCGGGTGTCCTGCGTTATAATAAGCCAAAGCCGCTCGATTTCGGGTTGATTTGTTGCGCGCCGGGCATTCATAACGCGGCAGTCGAACGATTGTCTGCTCGAGCGACTAGCTTGTTAAGCAATGAACCAAATAGGTTCTAAAATGCTCTAGGAAGCGCGTGGAGGTGGTGTGAGCGGCGGCTGCTACCTCAGGGGGCCAAACCGGTTTGAGTGCGCTGTGCGAGGTTCCTAGAGGCCTTCTTGCGGACATGACTCGTTTTACGTCACTCGTTTTACGTCGCAGTGCGCGGACGTGTCCATAGTCCGTCGCGCGCCGTCATCGCGGGATCATTGCGCCGCGCCTGCCAAAATGCCTTGGCCACCCAAGCCAGCTTATCAGCCTTGCTGGTATACACGCGGGCATCCCATGCATGCGCTCCCTTTGTCCGAACTGCACGCGCAATATCACCATAAATCCCCGCAGCTGCCAGTACCGCCCAACGCGCGCGGAATGGTAAATTCGCTGCGCCAACCCGCGCCGATGCCTCATAGCGCTCCGATGCATCACACAGCCGCTTCGCCAGTGATGCGATCCGGTCGCGGTAGTGCGGGCTGAGCGTTTGCCCCGGGGGAATGTCCATATCGGATAGCCAATCCTGCGGTAGATAGCAGCGTCCGGCGGCGTCATCCTCGTTCAAATCGCGCGCGATATTGGCGAGTTGAAACGCAAGGCCCAAATCACAGGCGCGGTCCAACGTCGCGTCATCATCGGCGCGCACGCCCATAACGACCGCCATCATTACGCCGACCGCTCCGGCGACATGAAAGCAATAGCGGTATAAATCATCCTCGCTGCGGGGTCGCCAATCTGCGGTGTCGAGCGCAAAGCCATCGATCACATCATCGGCCATTTTTTGCGTCAATCCGCATTCCGCCGCAACCACGCCTAACGCGTCAAACGCGGGTTCGCCCGTCGTCTCGCCGCGTATTGCTTTGGCGGTTAGGTCACGAATTACCAAAAGCCGCGCCGCCGGATCGGTGACGTGCGCCATCGCGCCGCCATGATCCTGTCCATCGGCCATATCATCGCATTTTCGGCACCATGCGTATAGCAACCAAACGCGCTCACGGGTTTTGCGGTCAAATAAACGGCTGGCCAGCGCAAATGATTTTGACCCGCGCGCGATGCTGTCACGGGCGAAGGAGACAAGGGCAGGGCGATCAAGCATTTAAGCCGCACCAAATTTCATCGTCATTGCGAGCGTAGCGCGGCAATCCAGAGCCGTTTTGCCCCGCACTGGATTGCTTCGCTAAGCTCGCAATGACGAACTGAATATATACACTGCGCCCTCACAAATCCTCCGCCTTCATCGCAAAGATATTCTTATGCGGCACATAATCTGCCATTTTCGCCAGTAACCCGTCCAGCGTAGCGTCGACAATCATTATGCCAGAATGCGCATCGCGCACAAAACCAACGCTCGCCATATGCGCATTGAACGCAATCAGATGGTCATAATATCCCGCAACATTCAACACGCCAACGGGCTTATTATGATAGCCCAATTGTGACCAGCTGATCGCTTCCCACATTTCGTCCATCGTACCGACGCCGCCGGGCAGGTTGATGAAACCGTCTGACAAATCCGTGAACAACGCCTTGCGCTCATGCATATTTTTGACCACGCGCAATTCGGTGCATCCTGTGTGCGCAACCTCTGCACCCACCAAGGCCTCGGGGATTATACCGATCACTTTGCCGCCCGCCGATAGCGCCGCGTCGGCCACAGCGCCCATTAAACCGAGCCTGCCTCCGCCATAGACAACGGTGATGCCGCGCTGCGCCAGTGCCGTTCCGACGGTGCTGGCCGCCTCGATATAGATGGGATCAGCGGGGGTTGCGGACCCACAATATACCGCGATGGCTTTCATGTTTGGCTCCGGCATAAATGGTTCCGGATTCTCGCAACGCTTCCCCAGCGAAGGCTGGGGTCCATCGCGTCTATCCGCCAAGAACGACAGGCGTGATAGGCTCCAGCCTTCGCTGGAGCAGCGTTAGTTATGAAGTTAAAACTAAACACCCAAATCCTCCAACATCAGTTTCGCCGTCGCCTTTGCGCTGCCGACGACGCCGGGTATGCCTGCGCCGGGATGCGTGCCTGCGCCTACGAAATACAGGTTGTCGATCACATCATCGCGGTTATGGGCGCGGAAATAGGCACTTTGCCATAATACCGGTTCCAGGCTGAATGCGCTGCCCTGATGCGCGTTCAGGTCACGGCCAAAATCGGTGGGTGCATAATAAAATGACGTCGCGAGGTTTTCTTTCAGGCCGGGTAATACGCGGCGTTCCAGCTCGTCCAAAATTGCGTCCTTAAACTTCTCGCCAAATTCGCCGTCCCAATCGACATCGGCCTTGCCCAAATGCGCAACGGGTGCGAGCACGTAAAATGTCGAATATCCTTCGGGTGCCATTTTGGGATCGGTGATGCTGGGATGGTGCAGATACAGGCTGAAATCATCGGGCACATGGCCGTTTTTGTATATGTCATCCAACAGGCCTTTATAGCGCGGCCCGAACAGGATCATATGATGCGCGACATCGGGATAATGGCCCTTCAGTCCGAAATGCACAACGAACAGCGACGGCGACCACCGTTTGCGTTTCAGCGACTTGGTGGCCTTTGCACCGCGCGGGTGGCTGCGCAATAATTTGTCGTAGGTGTGCACTAAATCGCCGTTGGTGGCCACTGCGTCGGCGGCGATACGTTGGCCGCTGGTGGTCCGTACCGCGACGGTTTTATTGCCTTCGGTTTCAATCTCATCCACCCCGTCATTCAGGATCAGCGTCCCGCCCAGCCGCTCAAAATGGGTTACCATTCCGGCAACCAAGCGGTTGGTTCCGCCGCGCGCAAACCACACGCCGCCGCGCTTTTCGATGGTGTGGATCAGGGCATAGATGCTGCTGGTGGTCATCGGGTTGCCGCCAACCAGCAATGTCTGGAACGACAAAGCTTGTCGCAATTTTTCGCTCTTCACATATTTGGAGGCGATGGAATAAACGGAGCGCCACGCCTGATACCGCGCCAAAGCAGGCGCGGCTTTTATCATGCTGGCAAAATCCAGAAAAGCGACCGAGCCTAGCTTCTGATACCCCTCGCGTTCAACGCCCTTAGAATATTCCTGAAACTTGTCATATCCGTCCAAATCGCCGGGCGCGATACGCTGAATTTCTGCGCGCAGTTCTTCTTCGTCGTTGCTGTAATCATATTGTGTGCCGTCGGGCCAGTTCAGGCGGTAAAACGGTTTTACCGGCATCAGGTCAACATCGTCGGACAGCTTTGCACCCGATAATTCCCATAGTTCCTCCAAACATGGCGGATCGGTGATAACGGTGGGGCCAGCGTCAAAAATAAAGCCCTGTCGTTCCCAATAATATCCGCGTCCGCCCGGTTTGTCGCGCGCTTCGATGATCGTGGTATTTATGCCAGCGGATTGTAGGCGGATGGCAAGCGCGAGGCCGCCAAAGCCTGCGCCAATGACGGCTGCTGATTTCATCGTTTCTTACTCCTTATTGCACTGATTGCTTTGCCAATGGGCACTGGGGGTTTGCCCGATAGGATGCGCAATTTGTCAGCCATGCTGTTGGTACCAGCATAGAAGCGTGCGATAAGTCCGGGTGATAAAGTGTAAAATCGCTCCAATATTTTATAGCGTTCGGATGGCGTGCTAGCGCGGAACATCATCCGGTTGAGCATGCGGTAATATTTGCCGTCCTCCCAATGTTTCTCGGCGCGGCGTTTCAACAGCATATGCAAACGGTCGCCATCAAAATCGGGCTGCTTGGCAAGGAATGCGGCCAGCCGGACGGCATCAGGCAGGGAGTAACTGGTGACAGGCTGAAAGAACCCGCCGCGCGCCCCTGCCTTTGCCACACGGCCGCTGCCGCTGGCCCAATAACCGTCCAGATCACCGCCCATGACGACAGGCAAGATGCCGGCCTCTTGCCGCAACACGCGTTCGACTTTCCATCCGGCGGTATCGGCATATTCGGCAATTCGCTGCGTATGTATGCGGCTATCAAGATCGGGCTTGTCCGAATAATACGTGTCTTCGATAAACAATTTGTCCATTCCGAACGGCAACACATAGACAAACCTATATCCGTCATATTGCGTGACCGTTGCATCCATGATGATTGGATTGGTCATTTCGTGCGGTTCTGACAATTGCAAAAGCTGCCCAGTGAATTTCTGCCAACCGCAATCGAGATGGTTTAGGTCGCCGCCGCCTCGGGCGTCGATAACGCCGCTGGCGTTGACCCGTGTTCCGCCCTCCAGCACGACCAGGCGCGGGCTAACGGCCTTTACCTGTTTGCCCATTAAGCGGTTTTTGGGCGAAATAGTTTGGCGTATCACTTCGTCAAAACGTTCAGATTCGATACTGTAATAAATTCCGTCCAGACGGCGCGTATGCGATGGAAAGCGCACTTCATTACCAGACCAGCCAGCGGTGACCAGCGGCGCGGTGAGCCAGCGGTCTTCGGGCGCGATGTCGGTGGCGAAGTAACTCCAAATGTGATTTCCGCCGAAATGATCGTTGCCCTCAATAATGACGACTTTCAATTCGGGCCGCGTTTTGGCGAGCGCGAGCGCAATCAACCCGCCCGATAGTCCGCCGCCGACGATCGCCAAATCACATTTTATTTGTTCCATCGCGCCGCTTTAGCGCGGCAGGGCATGTGAGGGAAGGCGCTAACTGCATAAGTGCCATCACAAATCAATGCCAACTCAAATCAGTGCCCTCACAAATCATTGACAATCCGCGCACCAAAGTGGAGCAAGCGTATATGGCAAAAAAGGCAAAGATCATCGCGGTATATTCGTTGAAGGGCGGTGTTGGGAAAACCTCTCTGGCCGTTAATCTTGCGGCGGAATCGGCGATGCAATCGGGGTATAAAACCTTGCTTTGGGACCTCGATCCGCAAGCAGCCGCCAGTTATATTTTGGGCCATGATGAAAGCGAAAAAACATCAAAAGCCGGTGCGGCCCATTCGATTTTCACGCGGGATATTGACGCCACCGAAATGACAATAGCGACTTCGGTTCCGGCGCTGGATTTGCTGCCTGCTGACAAATCCTTGCGCCATATTGATCGGTCGTTGTTTGAACTGGGCAAAAAACGCCGCGTAGCCAAATTAACCGAGCAGCTGGCGAAAGAATATGATCGGATCATTTTGGATTGTCCGCCCGGCCTGACCGAATTAAGCGAACAGATTATGCGCGCCGCCGATTTGATATTGGTTCCGGTCATCCCCAGCGCCCTGTCGCGCCGCGCCCTGAACGACGTTATCGTCCATTTGCGTAGCCAGAAAAGCGCCAACGTGCCGCTGTTACCGATATTTGCCATGGTCGACCGCCGCCGCGCAACACATCAAGCCAGCCTAGCCGCAGAGCCAATATGGCCGAGTATTCCGATGGCAAGCGCGGTTGAACAAATGGCCGAACGCCGCATGCCCGTTTGTATGCTTGCTCCCAAATCCGTCGCGGCGGGAGCCTTTGCGGCACTGTGGCGCGGCATCGACAAGAAACGCGGCACCGAACGCCGGATATAATGCCGGTTTGCTTTAGCAGATGCAAATCGCGCACAACGTCTTATTGTGAAGGTTAGATGTACCTTTCGATTCTTCTCTCCGCTGCCGCTATGTCGATCATCGTCGGTGTCCGTTATCTGATAACCAGCGGCGGGTTTGCTTTGCTGACGCAACGTAAATTTCCAGCGCTTTATGCGGGCCTGTCGCCGCAAATTTGGCGAGAAATTGGTTGGAGCCTTGCCAGCGCGGCCATCTACGGAATCCCGGCGGGTATAGCCGCATGGTGCTGGGACAATTTGGGTTGGACCCAAATATATACGGACATATCGCAATATCCGCTATGGTACGTGCCAATATCAGTGGCGGCGTTCCTGCTTGCGCATGACACATGGTTTTACTGGACCCACCGGATGATGCACCGGCCCTATTGGTTCAAAATTGCGCACGCCGTTCATCATGAAAGCCGTCCGCCAACCGCATGGGCGGCGATGTCATTCCACCCGTGGGAGGCGGTGACGGGAGCCATTGCGATACCGGTATTGGTGTTCCTCATTCCCATTCATGTCGGCGCATTGGGGCTTGTGCTGACGATCATGACCGTTATGGGGATCACCAATCATATGGGGTGGGAGCTGTTCCCCAAGTTCATGGTTAACGGTGTGTTAGGAAATTACCTGATAACAGCGACACATCATCAAAAACATCATGACAAATATCGAGGCAATTATGGGTTATACTTTCGGTTTTGGGATAAAATGTGCGGTACCGATATTGGCCTTGGCCATTTTGGCAACCAATCTGGGCACGGGCGCGCTGATGGCGTCGGTTCCGGCGCAAGTTGATGTTAGCTTAAATGTCAGCGGCCTGCGCAATGGCAAAGGCCAGTTGATGGTCTGCCTGACCAAAAATCCAAAAGCATTCCCCGATTGCACAAAGGACAGCAGCGCGATCAAGAAATTGGTTCCCGCCAGCGGCGCATCGCACCTGACCTTTGCTAATGTTGAACCCGGCACCTATGCCGTCGCCATCGTCCATGATGAGAATAGCAACAATAAAATGGACCTACGCCTGTTCATCCCGCGAGAGGGCTTCGCCTTTTCCCGCAACCCCGCCATCCGCATGGGCCCGCCCAAATTCGGCAGCGCATCATTCGTGGTTGGCGGCGATGACGTGGTTCAATCGGTCAAGATGAAATATATGCTTTAGGGGGCAGCCAATCAATCATCTTTAAGCGATTTGATTGGCCACGACGTTTATAGTTTCATCATACAATAACACCGACCCAGCAATCGGCCCGCTCGCCTTATTAAACGGGATGCGTGCCGCCTCAGCGTTCAGTTTTTCGGCCTCGGCATTGCCTTCCGCTTCCATGCGCACAGCTTCGGCGCGGTTTGATGCTGCTTCTTTGGCGGCTTCGGCTTCGATCTTAATACCAATCGCTTGGCGTTCGGCGTCTTTTGATGCTTCGATCAACTCGATCAACTCAATCCGCTTTCCGCGCTCGGCAATTTCGGTTTCGCGAGCGGTTACAACTTGCACTTCGGCGGCTACTGCCTTGGCGCGAGCTTCATCGGCTTCTGCTTTTGCCTGGCTTTCGTCGCGAGATTTGTTCTGGATCGCAATTTACCGGTCTTGGCGTGCGATTTCAATCGCCTGCTCCTGCGCAATACGGGCTTGTTGCACCGCGCGATCGGCCTCAATGACCTGACGGAATGTGTGTTATGGCACGGCGAAGGTCAACCGAATTCGAACTTTCAGGCATCCTACTCCCCCTGATTACTCGCTGCTGCTCCCGCCTCGACCCTCGCTTCAATATCTTTGGCAATTTTTGTTGCTATACGGCCGCGTTGTACCGATGCGGTGTAGTTATTGGCTTTCAGTGCATAGAGCCCTGCCACCGTGCGCTTATCCAAATCGGACATGCGCTCTGGCGGCGCGGTATTGGCGCCTTTTTCGCTAAATAATGACAAGATGGAATCGTCAGCCACCGATGCTGAGGGTTTAATATCCAGCAGCAGATGCATGGTTGCGATATCGGCCAGTTGCCGCAGCGATTTGCCTTCTGTTGCGGGTTTGTCGATTACCGCAAACGATAGCAACATGTCCTCTCGCACATTTTCAAAGTTGCGCGTTGCCGCTGCATTGCGGACGATTTTGACGCCGGATTGTCCCACGTTGCTGCCATTGATGCTGGTGATATTGCCCAGTTGTACGCCATCACGGCTGCGCTGCTCAATAACGTGCCACGAATAAATCGGCCGTTTCACATTGCTTAATGACTGAAAATCGGCGCGGTCGATCACGCCGAAGAACCGCGGCTGTGCCTCATAAAGCCCCTGCACAATGCTCTGCGGATCGTCGACGAAAATCAGCAACGCATTCGGCCGGCATCCGGTATCTTGTACTTTCAATCCTGCCGCTGCGATATTTTTCCGCAGCAGTCCGTCCAATATGCCCGTCCATTCCTCTGGAAAGCCGATCACCATCGGGCATACGCTTTCCTCAAACCGGCCCAGCTGTCCGCTGCTGCTTTCGTTGAACAATTGTTTCAATTGAGCCGACAATTGCTTGCGCTGTCCCTCGACAACTATTTCTGGTTCCGCTGCGGCGGCGTAAACGGGGGTGGTAAGGCCAAGCATCGCCAATGAAAACGCAATTGCCGATTTTCGGGCGCGGGGGAATTTAACGCTGAATTGCATGAGGGCCTCTTTAGTTAAGTATTGACCGTAACATTTGCGCCGCGCCGTTTCGATCGCAACTTGGTTTCGACGAACCTATAATATGCGCAGCTCAAATTCCTCATTTGGTTCTTTCATCGTGGCTTCGCCGGGTCTATACTTAAATAATCCCCGGGGAGTCGAATGACTGAGAGGCGGTGCTGTAATGCCCGCGACCCGCTGAACCTGATCCCGTTGATGCGGGCGGAGGGAGGGAGCGGAACATGAACCCCGCCTCTTTGCTCTGAAATTTTTGGAGCAAACATTATGGCAGACATCCCCGCACGCACCGAAATCCCCTTCGCGGGAGGCGCAGTAAACGTCACCACAGGCTCCATTCGCGGCAGCAAAAAAATCCATGTTGCCGCCCAAACCGGCAGCGGTGTTCGCGTCGCCATGCGCGAGATTCATCTGGACCCAAGCTGCGATGATGCACCCGTCCGCGTCTATGATACCTCCGGTCCCTATACCGACGACAATGTGTTGATCGACATTAACAAGGGTCTTGCCGAATTGCGCCGCGAATGGATACTTGCGCGCGGCGATGTCGAGGAAGTGACCCAGCGCGAGGTAAAGCCCGAAGACAACGGACAGCTTGGTCCCGACCGCAGCGGCGGCGTTGCGTCCTTCCCCAATGTCCGCGAAAAAGTGCTGCGCGCCAAATCCGGCATGAACGTCAGCCAAATGCATTATGCTCGCCAAGGCATTATCACGCCCGAAATGGAATATGTCGCCGAACGCGAAAATCTGGGCCGCGAACGCCTTGCCAGCTATACCCGTGACGGTGAAAGCTGGGGCGCGGAAATCCCCGATTATGTCACGCCCGAATTTGTCCGCAGCGAAATCGCCCGGGGCCGTGCAATCCTGCCCAACAATATCAACCATCCTGAAACCGAACCGATGATTATCGGCCGCAATTTCCTGGTCAAGATCAACGCCAATATCGGCAACAGCGCGGTCGCATCCGATGTCGCTACCGAAGTGGACAAGATGGTGTGGTCCGTCCGCTGGGGCGCCGATACCGTCATGGACCTGTCCACGGGCCGCAACATTCACGACACCCGCGAATGGATCATCCGCAACTCGCCTGTGCCGATTGGCACCGTTCCCATCTATCAAGCGCTGGAAAAAGTCGGCGGCGTGGCAGAGGCGCTGACATGGGAGGTGTACCGCGATACCCTGATCGAACAAGCCGAACAGGGCGTCGATTATTTCACCATCCACGCCGGCGTGCGCCTGCCTTATGTGCCGCTGGCGGCAAAGCGGATGACCGGCATCGTGAGCCGCGGGGGCAGCATCATGGCGAAATGGTGCCTTTACCATCATAAGGAATCGTTCCTGTACGAACATTTCGACGACATCACCGAAATTATGAAGGCGTATGACATATCCTATTCACTGGGCGATGGCCTGCGCCCCGGCAGCATTTATGACGCCAATGACGAAGCGCAATTTGCCGAGCTATATACGCTGGGCGAGCTGACCCACCGCGCGTGGAAATCCGATGTGCAGGTGATTATTGAGGGCCCCGGCCATGTGCCGATGCACAAGATTAAAGAGAATATGACCCGGCAATTGGAAGTATGCGGCGAAGCGCCATTCTATACCCTCGGCCCGCTGACCACCGACATCGCGCCGGGATATGACCATATCACCAGCGGCATCGGTGCGGCGCAAATCGGTTGGTATGGCACGGCGATGCTATGCTACGTCACGCCCAAGGAGCATCTAGGCCTGCCCGACCGTGATGATGTGAAGGTTGGCGTGATCACCTACAAGCTGGCCGCGCACGCCGCCGATCTGGCGAAAGGGCACCCCGCCGCGCAAGTCCGCGACGATGCGCTGAGCAAAGCGCGGTTTGAGTTTAGGTGGCGTGACCAGTTCAACCTATCGCTCGACCCCGATACGGCGGAGCAATATCACGACCAGACGTTACCTGCGGAGGGCGCCAAGACCGCCCATTTCTGCAGCATGTGCGGGCCTAAGTTTTGCAGCATGAAGATCAGCCAAGAGGTGAGGGAGTTTGCGCGGTTGCAAAATCAACCGGCAGATGGCTTTATCGCCACCGAAGAAGCCGAAGCGGGTATGGCAGAGATGAGTAAGGTCTATGACGAGACCGGCCGCGAGCTATATATGGGCGCTGGTGATCGGGAGCATGATTGAGACTGTGGAGCTATGTATGCGTTTTAGGCCTAACCTAGTCACCGTAATTCCGGAATTTTATGTCGCCGGAATTTGAGGTGTCCGCGATGCCGGATCGGCGTGAGGCGCGGCGGCTTGAACGCTCTACACTGCTCTCGGCGATTGCGCCTTTGGTCGTCGATCTTGGCTCCACTCTTTTGTTCTACGCACTTTTTGCGCTTACCGGCAATGTACGCCTTGCCGCCGTTGCGGGCATGGCACTCGCGGCTGGACAGCTGGTTTTCGCAATTCTGCGCAAGCAGCCGACAGCGCCTCTGCAATGGGCCAGCATAGCTTTGGTTTTGGTCGTGGGCGGATTGACGCTGCTGACCAACGATCCGCGCTTCATTCTGGTCAAGGCAACGTTGGTGTATGGCATTATCGGCGCATCGATGCTCAAGCGCGGCTGGATGGAGCGCTACATTCCGCCTATCGCGACCGCACACTTGCCCGACGGGCTTTTGCGCCGCTTCGAAAAAGCTTGGGCAATTCTTTTGCTGGGTACGGGCGTTCTGAATCTGACCTTAGTGATCGCGACCAATGCCGAGAGCGCGGCTCAGGTCATGGCCATCTGGGTTATCCCATCCAAACTCGCGTTGTTTGCCATCCAATATATTTACTGTCGCTCCGTCGCGCGCCCGGCGATAAAGGCGCAAATGCAGATTCATGTTGATCTGGCAGAAGTAGACATGGCAGAGATGTGCAAGGTCTATGACGAGACTGGGCGCGAGCTATATATGGGCGCTGGTGATCGGGAGCATGAATGAGGGTGTAGTTTAGTGCATTGTCGCCGTAACTTTCATTTTCAGAACGAAATTTTGACGATTGTGGAGGTCTTGGAATGGGGCAGTTTTTGAGGTGTAAAGCTTGCCACAATGCAAAATCTGGGACTAGCCTCTATAAGTGTCGAGACTGTAAATTCCGATTTTGCGATGACCTGAACTGCGGACCGTATGAGTCCCATACATTCTCTGCAAGTGGACACCGCTGCCCAAATTGCACATCCTTCTCTGCATCCAGCTATGGTGAAATAGACGACGACGATGATGAATACCATTTCGACGAAGGCGATTATCTCTATAGTGGACCGTCATATACCGATACCAGTATAAATAAGCCAGATACGAAAAGGTCTTTATTCGACGCATTACTAGTAGTTTTAGCGATTTGGCTCGGACCATTGTTTTGTTTTCAGATAGCGGTAAACTACTTTGGATTCCCGGAGCAACCGGCGATTGCGGCTCAATTAATTCCAGTGCTTAACTGGGGCATTCTTGCCTTGCTGCATGTCGTGAGTCTCTTGGCCGCGTTTGCAGGTTCCGATAGGCTTATTTCGCTGTTATTAGGAGATGCGGTGACGATTATAATACTATTTCTGCCAATCGCTTTGCTCACGAATCGCTCAAAATAGCCTTACGGAATTAAGGTAATAGTTCTAATTACGGTGGCAATTACGGTGATACGTGCGATATACCCTAATTATTGACAGCGCCCCCGGTTCCTGCTCATCATTCAGAATTACGGTACCAGTTTACCGAATATACGGTTTCCTAAGCCGCATTGGGCGCCGGTTCAAAGATCAGTTGTCCTTCACCAGACCGCTGATACAATCCCGCATAAAGCCCCGAAGCGCGATTAGGATCATCGGCATCGGTAACGCACAGCAAATGCACACCCTGATCGGTCAAGCGGGCGGCTATGCCCTCGACCTTGAGGGGAGGTTCCAGCGGTTCGGCGGCGATCAGTTTGAATTGTGCGTCCAATTCCACGATGGCCGCGCCCACCAACGCGCCATCGGCGTAGCTGTCAGCGGTGGCCTCTGCGACGGCGCAAAGCAGGATATGCCCGTTTTCCATCCGGCACGCGTCGGTGACGGTGAGCGGAACGCCGGACACCATCGGCAGCTTCAGCGCTGCACAAACTGAGGCCAATACAGGCCCGCCATCAAGCACGGCGGCCAGCGGTATGGCCAGTATGTGCGACGCCGGAAATTGCATATTGCCGCGATTGAACAGCAGCAGTTGATCCCCGTTCAGCACCGCGCCCTCCAAATTAACCTCTGGCACCAGCGGGGCAATCGCCGCAAACATCGGTTGCAGATCGATCAGGCGGACGCCTGGCTTGCCGTCCTTGGCGTCCTTGCTGTCATTGGCTGGCAGATCGATGATCGCGCCGCGCATCCGCTGCGGGGTTGATCCAGAGCCAAGTGCCAAGAGCCGGTTTTCCGGCGCGCCGGGCAGGGCAAGCAGGATCTCAAAATCTGGCTTGACCTTCTTGCGCTGCGCCGCGTCCTTTGGCAGGTCATCGCCGATCAGGCGCACAAGCTTTCCCGGTTCTGCGGTGCCGATCGCAAACAAAGCGAGGCAGTGTTCATCATCGGCAACCGCGCACAGCAGATCGCCCTGCAATACCATCCCGCTCGCCGCCGACAAAAACGCGTGACCGGACGACAGCGGCTTTTCGACCAGTAAATCGCGAATGTGGGTCAGGTGCATAGATTTACCTTGATTAAAATTGCGACAAAAGTTTACCAAATACACTTAACCCCTCACCCCATCCTAACCAACGCTTCATCAAGCGCCTGCAAAAACCTTGACCGGTCGGATTTGGCAAAGGGCGCTGGCCCTCCTGTAATCCCGTCCATTCCGGCGCGCAGGTCGGCCATGATGGCTCGCGTAGCGATGGCTCCGCCGATGGAGGCGCTGGTGAACGGCTTGCCATTATTGCCGATGACGACGGCTCCGGCTTTTAGGCACCGATCCGCAAGCAATATGTCGGCGGTGATCACCACGCTGCGTGGGCCCGCTTGCTCCGCGATCCAGTCATCGGCGGCGTCGAAACTATCCGATACGATAACCCTCGTAATCAGCGGATGGTCGGGCATACGAAAGCGTGCATTGCTGACCAGCACCACGGGCACAGTGCGGCGGTAAGCGACCTTGAAAATTTCGTCCTTTACCGGACAGGCGTCGGCATCGACCAATATGCGCGGCGACGGGATGCGGGGCGTCGTGTAAGGCAAGGGGGGAGCAGTTTTGGTCATAATTGCTGCCTCGAATCTGTATTTAGCAGGTCCTGACCCTTAGGATAGCCAAGCACCATATCAATTCGGTATATCAATTCGGCAATTTCCAGCTGACGCGGCTTTGGTAGCTGCCCGCGACTTTTGCACCGCTGGCGTCTTTGGCGGGGTCGAAACGGGCGCGCCTTGTAACGCCATTGCATGTTGCTTCGTCAAGGTCGGCATGGCCGCTGGATTTGGTTATGGTGCAACCGAAAACCCTGCCATCATTGCTTACTGACAACCGGAAACCGACGGTCCCCTCGCGGCCCTCGCGCAATGCGCCGCTGGGATAATCATCAATACTGATCCAGCGGCTGACGTCGCCCTTGGGCGATACCGACGATGCGGCCAATGACGCGAACCCAGCGGCTGGCGTGTTGCCATTTGCCCTTAAATCATCAAGGCAAGATGTTATCGTGGCCAGCGCCGCCGACGTTCCCGTTAACGGGATTTGTTCAACCTGCCGCCCGTTATTCAGGATGGTCAGTGTGCTTCCGCCGCGCAGTTCGTTTTCAAAATCGCCGCCAAATGCCGCCAGCAAGCCATTGCCAGTTCCGCCACTAATTCCGCCGCCAGTTGCCGCCGCCGTTTTTTGCGCGCCGCGATATGTGCGGCCATCGATTTGGTATTGGATTAATTCTTCACTGCCCGGTGCAATCGCCCATGCCGCGTTCTTGGCCTGCACATAAATTGCGCCATCAAGGCGTTTTAGGATCAGCACTTCGGCGGATTGCGGACGGACCTGCGGAGCATACATGCCGCAGCTTTTGTCGGCCGATGTTACATACCACCCGCCGACATAACCCCAATCGCGGGCGGCGGCATTGCTGGGCAGTAACAGGCTTGACGATAATGCAAACGCGGCGGCAATCGAGGATAGGCGGTTGGTTTTCATACTGATCAGATAACCGATTTAAAGGCGTCAGACAACGGGGCCGCGACAGGCTGAAACGCCCGTCCATTTATCGGCGCTTGCACCGACGTTCAATCCCGCTAAATAACAAAAATGGATAAGATAATCGTACGCGGCGGCAACCCGTTAAAAGGCCAAATTCCGATCAGCGGCGCAAAGAACAGCGCGCTTACATTATTGCCTTGTGCGTTGTTGACCGACGAACCGCTAACGCTGCGCAACTTGCCGCGTCTGGCCGATATTGACGGGTTCCAACATCTAATGAACCAGTTCGGCGTGTCGACCAGCATCGCCGGCGCACGGCCCGAAGATTTTGGCCGCGTGATGACGTTGCAAGCGACGCGGATGACCAGCAATGTCGCGCCTTATGATCTGGTCCGCAAAATGCGGGCATCGATCCTTGTTCTGGGGCCATTGCTGGCGCGGATGGGCGAAGCCACTGTTTCGCTGCCCGGCGGCTGCGCGATTGGCAACCG
>JANORM010000065.1:0-5529 GCA_031415335.1 Sphingomonadales bacterium
TTGCTCGATCATTTGATTGAACTGCGCAGCCGGCTGATTTGGAGCTTTCTTGCGCTCGCCGTTGCATTTGGCATATGCCTTTACTTTGCGCGCCCTATTTTCTCGGTACTGGTGCAGCCGTTATTAGAAGCGGGCCAATCGAAACTTATTTACACGGATGTTTTTGAAGGGTTTTTGGTCGAGATCAAAGTCGCATTTTTTGCTGCAATGATGGTGGCTTTCCCAATATTTGCGACGCAAATTTGGCGGTTTATCGCGCCAGGGCTCTACCGCAATGAAAAACGGGCGTTCCTACCTTTTCTATTGCTAACCCCTGTGTTGTTCGCATTGGGCGCATGCTTAGCATATTTCGTTGCGATCCCGGTGGCGTTGCGCTTTTTGCTGGGCTTTGCAGGCAATATCGGCGGCGTAACACAAGAGGCGTTGCCGGGGGTCGGCAATTATCTGAATTTTGTTATGAAGTTTATATTCGGCTTTGGCCTAGCATTTTTATTGCCGGTGATATTGATGCTGCTGGAACGCGCGGGCATTATCAGTCTGGAGCAATTAAAATCCGGCAGGCGTTACGCTGTTGTTGGCATTGCCGCCATTTCTGCTGTGTTAACGCCGCCGGATATTATGTCTCAACTATTGATGCTGGTGCCGCTATATTGTCTTTATGAGCTCGCAATCATTGCAATAGCGGTAACGAACAGGCGCCGAAGCAAAACCGAACCAGCGACTGATTAGTCGATAGCCTCTGCTCCGGCGCTGCCAACAGATTCAATGTCGCGGCCCAAACCTTTTACCGTGTTGCACGCGCTGACCAGCAAAGACGTTGAAACCAAGAGGAAGAGGGCAAGTTTTCGCATTTGTTTGATCCTTTAGGTTGATTGCCTAACTTGCGCGCCGCAACCTTTCCGGAAACTGAACCGCGCAGGAATAAACACGTAATACAATTGGTCCTGACCCTAGATAAACTTGTTTGCGGTCCGCGCGTCTTCGCACTAAGCCTGCAACATGATATTGACATCGACATTAGAATTGATCGGAAACACGCCGCTGGTCCTTTTGAAGGGTGCGAGTGAAGCGGCAGGCTGTGAAATTTACGGCAAATGTGAATTTACCAATCCGGGCGCGTCGGTTAAAGATCGCGCTGCGTTATATATCGTGCGTGACGCCGAAGCGAATGGCACATTGCGCCCCGGCGGCACGATCGTTGAAGGCACGGCTGGCAATACCGGCATCGGTCTGGCGCTCGTTGCAAATGCGCTTGGGTATAAAACCATCATCGTCATGCCCGAAACGCAATCCAAGGAGAAAATGGATACGCTGCGCGCTTTGGGTGCGCAATTGGTACTTGTCCCTGCTGCGCCTTATGCAAATCCGGGTCATTTTGTGCACACATCGCGCCGGATCGCGGCGGAGACGCCGAATGCTGTTTGGGCCAACCAGTTTGATAACATCGCCAATCGCCGCGCGCACATCGAAACAACCGCCGAAGAAATATGGACCCAGATGGAGGGCCGCATCGACGGATTTACCTGCGCTGCGGGCACGGGCGGTACAATTGCAGGCGTCAGTTTGGGGTTGAAAGCGAAAGACGAGAATATCACGATTGCTTTGACCGATCCATTTGGTGCCGCGCTGTATGATTACTATGCCCATGGTGAATTGAAAGCGGAGGGCAATTCTGTCGCCGAAGGAATTGGCCAAGGCCGCATAACCGCCAATTTGGAGGGTGCGCTGATCGACACGCAATTCCGCATTTCTGACGAAGATGGTTTATATTGGGTTCGGCAAATGTTGAGTGAGGAGGGGGTTTGCCTCGGTCTGTCATCTGGTATAAATGTCGCGGGCGCGGTGGCGTTAGGCAAGCAGCTGGGGCCGAATGCTCGAATAGCGACCATATTATGCGATACTGGGTTCCGCTATTTATCGACACTATATAATCCGGATTGGATGGTGTCGAAGGGGTTGGCTCCAATGCCATGGCAGCTGAACAATTGAAAATTTAATACCAATGTAGCGGGCCGGAGTTTGGAATATGGCATTTAAGCGAGAGTCAGCATTGCAACGCATTCAAGTCGGCGTCGTTGGCTTGGTTGTCGTATTGTTGTTCGTGAGTTTGGCCAATATGCTGATTGATAGCGCGATTATGTCAGACGTCGGCGATGAACGCGGATTGTCTGAAACAATATTTGAACAAAAAGCGCCTGATGAACCGCTTGCCGAGTTGGGCGTGGCGCCCGTCGTGGAGCCGGAAGAAGGCGCGAATCGCAGTCAAGAATCCAATCAAGGAAAGAGCGGCGTGCGTGTGCCGTCAAACGATTCCGCAGCAACGCGGTAATCATTGTCGCTAACATGGGAATCAATATCGGCTGGATGCCAAAAAACGCTCGCTCAATTGTAATTTTTGCCTTCAGTGTTTTTCTGTTTGCTGCAATGGCTGCTTGCTCGGGCGATAAGCCTATGAAGCGCCCTGTTATTGGCATGATGACGACGCTGCCTTTGCAATGGCAAGAAGGGAGTATTGGCGATGTTATTAAATCAAGCGGTGCCGTGTCTCCGGCATTTGAAAAGCTAAGCTTGCAATTCGATATACGCCCAATCGATAATTTAAGTCCGCAGAGCCTAAAAGATTTACAGGTATTATTATTGGCTCAATCGCGCGCGCTGTCACCGCAGCAGCTAAGCGATCTAGATATTTGGGTTCGCGCTGGCGGTAAACTATTATTGTTCGCTGATCCAGCGTTGCATTGGGAGAGTATTTATCCGCTGGGCGATAAGCGGCGGCCATTATTCACATCATTGTTATCGCCGCTATTTACGCATTGGGGCCTTGAGCTGGTATTGCCGATCGCACAAGGCGATGAAAAAGATCAATTGCTCCTGCTCGATGGGCAGACAATTCGAACAATTACTGCTGGCGCATGGCAGCCGTTACCGGATGGAAAGGCGCAATGCCTAATTGATCAAACAGCCGCCGTGGCGAAATGCAAAATAGGCGCAGGTGCCGCCATATTGGTCGCCGACGCAGACTTGTTTCATGATGATCTTTGGCAGGGCACGGGGATTAGAGCATTGATGGGATCGGATGATTTCGCAAATATATCTTGGATTAAGGCACAGCTGGAATCGCTCATTGCGCTGTAAGCGCAAATGCATGCCAACGCAGGGAAATTGTGGGTCAAATCCTCTAAAGCTGGCAAATGGGCCGAAAATCTGAATAATAACGTGCATTTGATCCTAAAAAACGGGCGCTTCAATAAATTTCTGAAGGCGTAAGGCTATATAATAATAATATAAAACAAATATTTAGCTAGAATTATCAATTTCAGTCCACATTTTCCCTCTTTTCATCCATGATATCCCTTGATATGCAGAGTCTATCTAGGGGTGGATTTCCTTTTTTGTCGGTCGCCATAGCGTCCGCGCTGGTAATGATGCGTTACCGCGATTGCGAAGCCACGCCCGCATTTGGGGAATGAAGACACCGTGTCAGGTTTAGCCGTCTATGCAGGATCTGGAGTGTCGACCCTCGACGCCAAAGGCCGCACGACTATTCCCGCCGAGTTGCGCGATACTGTCCAGTTATCAAGCGATGCTAATATTGTTTGTCTTTCGCGGCATGCTAGCATGCCCTGCTTGATCGGATTCGGCCGCGCCGAACGGCAAAAACTGCGCGCAGATATTGAATCGCAATGGCAAGCCGCCATTGTGCGCGGCAACGATTTCGATCGAGAAATTGCTGGCATTTCGGCATCGTCAATATTTGAAACAGCGTTCGAGCCCAGCGGCCGGTTTGTTCTGCAGCCTATGCTGCGCCATTTTGGTCAATTAAACGACCGTGCATTCTTTTTTGGCACGGTTACCCATTTTCAGCTTTGGAACCCTGATATATTTTTGACGCAAGCACCAGATGCATTTGCCCATGTCAAAGAAGAGTTGAATTATTGGCTCAATGACCATGCGAAGCGCACCAAATGAGCGGCGCGGCAAATCATATTCCTGTTTTATTAGATGAAGTAATTCACTCTCTGGCCATCACCCCTGGCGCAGAGATTGTGGATGGCACCTTTGGTGCTGGCGGATATAGCGCAGCTATTATGGAGAAAGGTGCAAAGGTATATGCCTTTGACCGTGACCCTGACGCCATCATAGAAGGCGCTGACCTTGCAGGCCGCCATGAGGGTGCTTTGCATCTTTATGCGGCCTGCTTTTCTATCATGGATCAGGTACTTGGCTGCGATGATATTGCCAGTGTCGATAGCGTTGTGCTGGACATTGGCGTATCGTCGATGCAGCTTGATCGCGCCGAACGCGGCTTTTCTTTTCAAAAAGATGGACCGCTTGATATGCGCATGGCGCAGGATGGGCAAAGTGCGGCGGATTTCGTCAATGACAGTGATGAGGCCGAGATCGCCGATATTATCTACCGTTATGGCGAGGAGCATCGCTCACGCCGGATAGCCCGCGAAATCGTTGCAGCGCGCCCGATCACAACGACGGCGCAGTTGGCGGCGATTGTGCGCAAATCGGTTGGCTATAAACAAGGTGCGCCGAAAGATCCCGCGACGCGCACATTTCAGGCAATTCGCATTCATATTAACCGTGAACTTGGCGAGTTGATGGATGGACTGGATGCCGCAGAGCGCCTGTTGAAGCCCGGCGGAAAGCTTGTAATTGTGTGTTTCCACAGCCTTGAAGACCGGATCGTAAAGCAGTTTTTGCGCAGCCGCAGCGGCGGTGATGCGTCGGGTTCCCGCCATTTGCCGCAAATACGAGATACCGGACCAGCGCCGACCTTTCACAAAGTCGGAAAGGCGGTTCGCCCCTCGGCTGAAGAATTGGCGCGCAACCCCAGGGCGCGGTCGGCAACATTACGGGAAGCAACGCGCAACGACGCACCAGCATGGACAGTGAAGGAGGCCGCAGCATGAGCTTAGCGATGAAACGATTGCAAAATATCGGCTGGTTCGCGCTGGTATTTTTCGTGGCGATCCTATTATACCCACTGTCGATGAATGTCGCATCGGTGCACAGCGACCTTGTCAGCGTCGACAATAAAATCAAAAATACAAAGCGCGAGATCAGCTATTTACAAGCCGAGCTTCGCACGCGGGCCAGCATGGCGCAGTTACAGGAATGGAACGACGTGCTATACGGCTACGCACCGCCCACTGCGCAGCAGTTTTTGGATGGAGAATCCGCGCTGGCCAATTTGCAAGGCGGTATATCCACTGCAAAACCAATCATGGTTTCGGTAAATTCATCGGATGGCACACAGCCGGCGGGAATCATTGGTTCACCAACCGCGAAAATGGCGCTCGCCGATGTCTCGCAATCCCCGTCTGCTGATGAAGAAATTGATGCGCGCACGGCGGAAATGATCGCAAAGCCCAAACAAGATGGAATTGTGATTTCCATACGCACCGAACAACTGGCCAGCATGGACCGTAAATTGCTCTCCGATGATTTGTTGAATGACATCGGAAAGAAATCAGACGCCGAACGGAAACGCAGATGACCATGTTCGTCGCCCGCACC
>JANORM010000066.1:0-2720 GCA_031415335.1 Sphingomonadales bacterium
GCCCATGCCAACGATGGGCGTGCCGAAAAATTCGGAAACAATCGCACCAATCAAAGCAAGAGTTGAGTTAATTTTCAAGGCGTTAAATATAAACGGCATGGCGGCGGGAAGCCGCAGTTTTATGAGTGTTTGCCAATGGCTCGACGCATAAGTGCGCATCAAATCACGTTCCATATTACCTGCTGCCGTTAGCCCCGCCAGCGTGTTTACCAGCATAGGGAAAAACGTCATGACGATAACAACGGCAGCTTTAGACTGCCAGTCAAACCCGAACCAGATCACCATAATAGGCGCAATGCCAATGATCGGCAGCGCGGAAACCATATTGCCGATGGGCAGCAAGCCATTGGACAAAAACTTGTAGCGGTCCGCCAAAATCGCAACGAGGAAACCAGAAAACGAGCCGACGATAAAACCGAACAGTACGGCCTTCATCACGGTTTGATAAAAGTCTGCGGCAAGTGTCGGCAGGCTGGCCATGAACCTTGCGCCAATTGCGGATGGCGGCGGCAAAAGTACAAATGGTACGCCAGCACCGCGCGTGATGGCTTCCCACAAAATCAACAACCACAGACCGAACAGCGCCGGAATGAGCAGGTTGATAAACCAGCCGCGATTGCGGCCATCGCCAGCAAGAATTGTAACCAACCGCCAGCCCATCAGCCAGCTTGCAGCAAGCGCGGAGAAATAGCCGAAGGTCGCCGTTCCCTCATTGCCGTTCAACATGTTCAACAGCAAGAATACTGCGATGTGAGTGCACAGACCTATGATGATAATGTCAAAGGTCGTCAGCGTTGACCACATGGATCTGCCAGCTGCGATGGCCACCAAAACAGCCGCTGCCACGCCCAACCAAATGGAACCAATGGCGACAAACGGTACATTCAGCACCGCCACCAACGCCAACAGAAGAGCCACAACAGCCTGCCAGTTTACCTTCACAGTCATGCCGGACGCCCTCCCATGCGGGTGTTGACGAAGCGCCCGACAATATCGACCATCACAACCAACAGCACAGCAACGACAGAGCCTGCGAAGAGTGCCGCGAATACGTCGATCGTTTGCGAATAATAGGAACCGGCCAGCAGCTTGGCCCCGATGCCCGCGACCGCGCCAGTCGGCAACTCGCCCACAATTGCGCCCACGAGGCTGGCGGCGACGGCGACCTTGATCGACGTGAAGAAAAACGGGATGGACGCCGGAACGCGCAGTTTCCAGAATGTTTGGCTAGGCGAGGCACTATAGGTGCGCATTAAATCCAAATGCATCAAATCTGGCGAGCGCAGGCCTTTGACCATGCCGACAGTAACCGGAAAGAATGATAGATAGGTTGAAATCAACGCCTTGGGCAATATGCCCGTAACGCCGACGGCCGCCAATATAACAATAATCATTGGCGCAACCGCCAGCATAGGAATGGTCTGGCTCGCAATAATCCACGGCAAGAACGACCGCTCAAGCGCTGGAATATGCACGATGCCAACGGCGATCACGACGCCAAGTATCGTGCCCATCAAGAAGCCGAGCAGCGTGGACGACAGCGTGACCCACGCATTGTAAACCAGACTGCGCTTGGATGTGATCGGCACGGTGAAGGTGTTTTTATAGAGATTTTCAAACACTTGATGCGGCGCTGGCAGCGTTGGTTTTGGCTGCGCCATAGTCTGAGCAATAAATTCGCTTGTGGTAACCGTAACCTTTGAGCGCTCATTCTGATCCCGCTGAAACGGTGCGTTCATGGCATAAGTGCCGACATACCATGCAATGATGATGGCAACGACAATCGTACCGACGGGGATGAGGCGGGAGTGGAGGAAGGAGGGTTGAGTCATTTTTTCTCCACCACGAAGCCAAGTGTCAATTTCAGTTTCTTGTCAGAATTTCGATCATGTACGCGCACCTCGACGACGCCCGTAGCCGGAAGTTGTGCCTTCGAAATATCGATGACTAGGTGCGATAACATATGCCTTGCTTCACCGGCTTCAGAAAAGTCGGGTGAACAGTCTTCAGGGCCTGGCGTATCGCCGATGTCTTCACCAACAAAAACATCAAAATCACATTGAATATCGAATTTATTGCCCTTTAAAACAGGATTGACCGCAAAAATAACTGCGTAAATCTTCTCACCTAAACCCAATTTCAAAGGCTGCTCGGGCGAGGGAAATGTTTTGGGCGGCTGGTCCATTCCATTTGGCAAATCATCGCCACGGATCAACGCAGCTAATACAGAAAAATCGCCATCATTCTTTGACTCGGCAGCGTTTGGACCCGCACTCGAAGTGCCCCCCCAAAAGATCAGAAATAGAAATGATGTCAGAACCAACGCACACTTCTGCGCGACTGTGCGAAAAACGGAGAGGTAGGGACGAGTTTTCATAGTGTCTGCCCTAAAGTTTCAGCAAACTGAAAAGACACGCAAGCACATACCTCAATCATCATAGCTATGCCCCGCCCGCAGCCCGTCTCTTACCTGCTGCGCGATCTTCAAAAACTCCGGCGTTTCACGGATTTCCAGCGGGCGCTCGGCTCCTAAATCGCAATCAATGATCTCGTGAATTTTACCCGGACGCGGGCTCATGACGACGATTTTCGTCGAGAGAAACACCGCTTCCGGAATTGAATGCGTGACGAAGACGGCGGTCTTTTTGGTCTTTGCCCATAGCTTCAAAAGCTGGACATTGAGATGATCGCGCACGATTTCATCCAGAGCACCGAACGGT
>JANORM010000067.1:0-6660 GCA_031415335.1 Sphingomonadales bacterium
AGCCCGCAGCTGCTGTCGGTTGGGCGATTGACCGAGGATAAGAAAATAACGGAGCTTGTTCGTGCGTTTGTGAAACTCAAGGCTGAATTTCCCGGCGCCGCTTTGACCATCATTGGCGATGGCCCCGAGCGTGCCGCCGTCGAACACGAAGCTACGAAGGTTGGCGATTGCTCTGTAAAAGTGCTGGGAGCGATTCATGCGGAAAGCGAATTGGCACCACATTTCAAAGGCGCGGATTATTTTGTGCTATTGGGCGCTGCGGGACTGGCGGTAAACCACGCGCTGGCGTACGATCTACCAGTCATTTGCTTCGGCCGGGGACGCAACCTGCCTCGGCATCACCCGGAAATCTGCAACGTGATTGATGGCGAGACTGGCTTGCTTGTTCGCCAACCTGGGATGGACGCCTTTCTGGACGTTTCGAGTGCTGCCATCCGCAGCGATTTGTCCGGACAGCTTCGCCCATTAATATATGAGTATGTAAACAGACATGGTCGTCTGGATTCGATGATCGAGCAGTTCGCGCTTGCGGATAAAGCACTCTGAGATGAAATCGCGCAAACAAACGATCGGACTGGCCTACGCTGCAACCGGTAGTGCAAAGATTTTTGGCGCTCTCGTCCAACTTGCCGTTTTGCCTATTGCCGCCAAAGCACTGGGGGTCGAGGCATTCGGATTGTTGTTCACGGTCGCTGCGCTTGCATCCTTTCCATTGATAGCGATGGCGGGATTTTCCCCGGCTGCGTCTGCGTTGATTGCTAAGGCGAAGGCATCATCCGAAGATGACCGCGTCGGCGGATATTTCTGGTCGCTGTGGTTTTGGAGCGTGATCAGCGGGATTTTATTGGCCGCGACAAGCTATTTCGCGGTGAGATTTTTTGAGTTGCCAGGCGCGAATGACGGATATCTTGCGCTAATATTTTCACTGTTCATAATATCAAATTTTGTAGCCGCGCCAATTGAAGGCACACGTGCGGCGTTTGGCGAAACCCACTATAATAGCAGCTTTGCGCTGCTGGGTTCGGCGATCACATTGATAGTCATCCTTATTGCTCCAACCGGCGCTGACACGGCTTATTATTTTGCGGCCATATATCTTGTTCCGGTTGTTGTGCAGGCGCTGAACCTCTCGCTATTCGTCGTCCAGCGTAGAAGTCATATCGGTATGCCCAGAGTGGATAGGGCAGTTCGAAGTGAGATTATGGAATTATTGGCCGCTAATGTGCAGGCTCAGGGCGGTATGGTGCTTTACTTGCACGGAGGCGTCTACATACTGGCAGTAATCTTCGGTACAGCAGCAGTCGCCGTCATTGGCGCATTTGTGCGGATCGCGGTGCTAATCCATTCACTGCTGCTTGCATTGTTTGCGCCTGTCTTGCCGACATTGACTCAAGCGGTGGTGCAGGCCGACAGGAACTGGCTAAACAAAGCGATGCGACATTTGGCATTGATAGCTGCGACTATACTTTTGGCCCAAGCGACCGTTACCGCCTTTGCCGGCGACCGGATAGCACGCGAATTTTTCCAGATAACAGGCGATCAAAATACGAGCATGTTCGTCGCGATTGCGCTGTTCGTTTTCTGCTATTGCGCAACACACCTGCTTTTTTTGACGCGGCTAGCCATAACGCATCAAGACCGCAAAGGGAGCAAAATCTTGGTGGCAGCAATCATTGGCCTGGGCTTGGCAATTACGCTGGCGCAAAATAGCGCGCCACTCTTTTTAGGCATTCAAGCAATAGCAATGGCGACAATTGCAATGGCCGTTTATGGCCGCGATTTATGGCGTGTAAGCAAATTGGAAATTAGTGGGGCAATGGGATAATATGGCCGCGAACGGAACAATGGCGAAGGCCCGCTTTCGCCACTGGCGCAACAAAATCGATGGGTCGCTTGATCGGCGCGAAGCCAAATATGCGACGATGTTCAACGAGGCGTTTCGCAGCAATACAGGCGAGGCACCTGCGTTCTATCCGACGGCAGGAGCTGCGAACTATTCACTTTTGTACACCTTGATGCGTTGTCTCACTGAATTACCGGTCGCCAAGACACTTGAACTTGGCATGGGGCAGTCGACCATATTACTCGATGCGCTCAGCGCCGACGCGGTTTCGGTTGATCATGAAAAGCCTTGGGTCGAACGTATGGCAGGGCGGGTCAAACACCCCTGTGTCCATGCTCCCCTGGTGGAGCGGCAAGTACATGGCTATGCTGTGCCATGCTATGATTTTGTCGCATCGCAATTTGACATGATTCTGGTCGATGGCCCGCAAGGAGCGCGTCGCCGTTCGCGCTGGTGTTCGCTGGACATACTCGACAAGTGTCTCGGTGACGAATTTATTGTCATTTTTGACGATGCAGCTCGCAAAGGCGAACAAGACACGATCAGGGAGTTTCTGACCAGCCGCAACGCTGAACTTCATCTGATACAGGGAAGCGACGCACAAATTATAATTTACACACCGAAATTTGCAGTTGTGAAGTATTTCTAAGCCTTAATTAAGCTCAAACAGAAAATTGGAGTCGCCGTCATAATAGCGGCACACATATCCGTTCGCTTCCAACATTGCGATGCTGCCATTGACCCGCTGCATCGCCGTGCGCGACCGGATTATAAGTTCATCATATTCGATAAGTAACTGTTTCGGCTTAATGTTATCATCAATCATCGACTGAAGTACCTCGATCTCGGCGCCTTCAATGTCGAATTTCATCAGTGCAGGCTGGGCAAAACTCTGCTGTTCGATGAGGTCGGAAAGCCGGATGGCATCAACCTCGATATGTTCTGATTCTGCGTCATAGCCCTGCTGAAAGTTGATTAGGCTGTGACTGACGTGGCTGCTGTCCGAAGGCATGAAAAAGCGCATTTTTCCTGCCTCGTACCATAGCGCATAAGGCGCGAGTTTCAGCTGAGAACCATCCGTCCAGTCCATCGGATAAGCGCCCATCGGTTGATGCCCGCCTGCGATATAGCTTTGCGTTGCCGGCTCTCCCGCTTTTGCAACAAGGTCGCGGTAATGTGCGATTGCTTTTGGTGTGGGGTCGACAAGCAAGATTGTCGCACCATATCTTCGTGCGAATTCGACATCGAAGCTGGCGTCTACCCCAAGCCCTGCGCTCACAATCGTCGAACCGTGCAAATAATCGCGATCAAGAAAATCCCAGCCGCCATAGGCTGATCCTAGCCGGATCATACCCTCGGCTGGGTTAACCTGAACCAGTGGCTTTCGAATCAGGCGGCGAAGTTTACGACCGATCCGCGTGAAGATGTTCATGCGCGCTCCTTTTTCCGCATTGGCATCATGCGTTGTTCCAGCGCATCGATGATTGCCTTTTTCGACCAGCGCGCTTCGGCCCTTACTCTCGCTTCAGTTGAGAAGGCCGCGTAAAGTTGTTCGTCACCCAAAAGCAAATTGATTGCGTCGGCCATTGCTTGCGCATTTTCAGGTTCGACGGCCAACCCGCACCCGACAATTTCACGGGCAAGACCGGTTCCGGCGCCAGCGCCGGCCACGACTGGGCGTCCCGACGCCAACATATTTGTAAGTTTGGACGGAAGAACGAGGTCTGCCGCATCGGCCTTTTGTGGCAGCAAATGGACCGATGCAAGCGCCAGCAGTTCGGACAGATTCTCCATCGGCTGAAGATCGTAGAAGGTGACGTTGCTCAAGCCTTTGGCCTTATCTTCGAGTGCACGGCGATTTGCACCTTCGCCGCAAATGATTAGATGGAATTCCGGATCAACCGACATTATCCGCGCCAAATCAAGCAGCATCTCAATGCCTTGCTTTGACGCAATATTGCCAGAATATAACGCAACCTTCTTTCCTTCTAACCCCCATTTTGAACGATAGCTGGACAAGGCTTGCGGCTTGATGTGATCTAACTCCGCCCAGTTGCGGAATTCGTAAATTTGTTCAGTGCTCACCTGCTTTTCGGTAAGTTTATGGCACATCTCCGGAGAAATGCTGCTGACTATGTCGAAGCGTTTCAGTACTGCTTTTTCAAACCAACGCGCCGCGTTGGCGGCGATACCGCTTGCATGGACATAGCCGGTTGCAAATGCCGCTTCTATTTCAAAATCCTGCACATGCAGCCAAGCTCTCGCGCCTGCCAGCTTTGCTGAAACCAGCGTCGTCGGTGCTGTGCCAAGCGATGGAGCAACATTGAGGATGATATCAGGCCGAAAGAACAGCGCCTGGGCAATTACGGGGAAGAAGCTGCTGATTGCGAAGCTTGCATAATGGATGATGCGTTTCAAACCGCTGACATTGGCGGGAACGTAAACCGGGCAGCGCGTTAACGACACGCCGCTTTCGGTGTTGCTAGTCCACCACCAGCCACGATATCCATCGAAGATGCGCCACTGCGGGTAATGGGGCACTGCGGCCACCACCTTTACCCCATGTCCGCGGGTCGCAAGTTCAGTTGCCAAGCCGCCACTGTACAGGCCGATACCCGTAGGCTCCGGTGCGTAGTTTAGGCTGATAATCAGAATGTTCATCGCAGGTGCAATATGTTGGTTTGGGCAGCGACGCTAACGAATGCGCGTTAAAAGGTGGGGAGAAGGCTGGCCGCTAGTAAGCATTTTTGTGCGACAGTACGCCGAAAGTCTGCAGGATGATGCGGATATCGCCGATTAACGACCAGTTGGCGACATATTCAAGGTCGGCCTGCAGCCGATTGGTTACATCTTCCCGCAACATGGTAGAGCCGCGATAGCCGCGAATTTGGGCAAGGCCGGTCAGACCGGGCTGAACCGCATGACGATGCCAGTAACGCTCGTCGATATCCCAGAAAAGCAGGTTCTCTGCACGCGAACCCGAAGCATGCGGGCGCGGGCCTACGATACTCATATCGCCTCGCAAGACATTCCACAGTTGGGGTAGCTCATCAATGCTGGTACTGCGCATAATACGGCCAATATTTGTCAGCCGGTCGTCGCCGCGCGCCGTCGATGTTTCGCCGTTCGCGTCGCACGCCTCCATCCGCATCGACCGCAGTTTCCAAATCGTGAAAGTCCGGTTGGCGATCCCGATCCGCTCCTGCCGGAAAAATGCCGGACCTTTGCTCTCGATTTTTATCAATATTGCGACGACCGCCAATATCGGCAGCGTAATCAGCGATGCGACAACGGCGATGCTAATGTCGAAAACGCGTTTGGTCAGCCGCTGGCTTAAGCCCAAAGGGTCGCTGCTGAGCAGCAATGTCGTGGTGCCGTGGTGCCGGGACAAAGCCAGTGGCGCGAGCTTTGCTAGTTCTGGAACAACTATTTCAGCATGAAGGTTCAGAGACTTGAGCGCGAACGCCCAGCGTTGGCGGTCGGCACGCTGACAGTGCACAATGACCCGGTCCATTCCGGCACTATATTCACCAAGCCGATTCAGCGAATCGCGGTCAGCAGGGTCAGGGCAAAGCCGGGCAAGCCGGGCGTCGATAAAACGCCCTTCTGCGCTGTACGGCATGGCAACGCCGTCATGAATAAATAGGCACGCGAAGGGCTCGCCATCGAGCCATGTCGCGCCCATTCTGGTGACCACAAAACGCGAAAGTGCGAGACTTGCCAACCCCAGCAAAGCGCCGACGCCGAGCAGGATACGCGAAAAGTCCTCGCTGGCTTTCAGGAAAAAGGCGATCAGCAAAAGCGACCCGCAGGCAAAGCAGAAGGCGAGGGCTGATTTACGGTAGCTGTGGCCGAAATCCATTGTAGCAGTAGGACCATAGCCTTGCTTATTCAGCGCGATTGAGACGTAAATAGGCGTTATCGCGAACAGAATCGGTATAAATTGGCTGCTGTCCAGGTGTCCCAGCCTTATCAGGCTGGCGACGGCGAATGCAGCGATGATCGATAATATGTCGGTGATGATGAGTAACACCGCAACGCTATGCCGCTGCTGCCTTTTGGATACAGTTGACAAAACTGGCGGAGCAAATTCCGCGTTCTGCGGGGCATAGCCTTTCGGACTGCGGTATGACCGTTTTTCAGCAGCCTTTATGGTCGTTCTGGTCACCATGAGTTTCGTAAGCCCCTTGCCGTCGGACATTCCCGCAAATGCTGGTCCGGCAGTAAAAAAGCTATGGCGCGCAGATGGTTAATGTTCGGTAAAAACC
This sequence comes from Sphingomonadales bacterium, assembly GCA_031415335.1. Classification (GTDB taxonomy): domain Bacteria; phylum Pseudomonadota; class Alphaproteobacteria; order Sphingomonadales; family Sphingomonadaceae; genus Sphingorhabdus_B. The sequence continues at coordinate 6,112 of JANORM010000067.1, forward strand.
GGGGCATTGTAGCGACGATCAGCTGGCTAGAGGCAAATGCCGTAGCGGCGCGTTTTCCGGTTAGTCATGCCAGATACCATAGTCCGCGAGCAAGCCGTGCAAGCGCAGCGAACGATAATGGCGGTCAATGTCGAGATTATGGATTTCGACAAAAGTGATTAAAAGATTGTTTGACGCCTTAGGGATAGTCGCGCCGCGAAATCCGCGCGGTCGGTAAAAATGTCGCCTAAAGTAACTTCACGGTCTTCGGCATCGAACCTGCCCGCGCCTGCTCGCATCGGGACGGCCCTGAACGCTTCGCTCGGGACGTTTCCCTACGGGCAGTTCTCGCTGCCTCTACCGCCGCGAAGCAATCCACCCATTAACCTGCTCTTCCAGCACATCGAGCGGTACCGGTCCCGATTTCAGCACCGTGTCGTGGAACCCGCGCACGTCAAACTTCGCGCCCAATGCCGTTTGCGCCTTGTCGCGCAGTTCGCTGATCTTCAGGCGTCCGACCATATAGGCGGTCGCTTGGCCGGGGTAGATTATGTAGCGCTCGATGGCTTT
>JANORM010000068.1:0-68050 GCA_031415335.1 Sphingomonadales bacterium
CAGGCGGCCGATGCGAATGGCGATGCCAGCGCCATCCTGCTTTGCGGCTGCTTCATTATATCGGATCATTGCGCCCGCATAACGGCCAGAGAAAAATTCCGCATCCCCTGCGATCGCCAGTGCCTCGGCCTGTTCATCGGCATCAGGGGCGACTGCAAATTCCTGCATTTGTTGCAGCACCCCTGACAACCCATTTAACTGATGAGTGGTGATCTGAAATATTGCGCGGGTTAATAATGGCCCGCTGCCTTTGGGCGCGGCGTCCTGACCCAATTGGATTGCCGCTCCGGCCAGCACGAGGTCGTCATAATTTCCGCTCAAGCGGTAACGGGACAGGTGCGCACGGGCCAGACCCTCATGGTTCAGCCACGATCCGGGTTGGCGGTCGGCGCGTTGCCCTGCGGCCAATACCCTTTTATCCAGCGCAGCCATGGCCGCCGCAAAGTTTTTTGGACCAAGCCCCGGTTTGACTCTGTCCATGGTGTCCGCCGCTGGCGCAGCGCGCGGCGCGGGGTTCAAATATGCGTTGCCGACAGCCACGCAGCCAAACAAAACCAGCACCGCAATCAGCAATTTTGATGTGAAGGTCATATTACCGCCTAGTGCTGAACCGTTATGTTGGTTTTAATATAAGAGCCGCAAAACCTGATTGGGTAATGCGGCTCTCACTTGGGTGATTCACGAATAACTGCTCCGTGACTACGCAGGCCTTGCGCAAGGCCTTAAGTTAGCAGCAACCAAATCGTCCGCCAACGCATTCGTCAAAGCGGTAAGCTGGCTGACGAATTCCGGAGCAAACCTGCCGCCGCCGGTCAGATCATCCGCCGGGCTTGCATCGTTATAGGCGTTTTTCATGGCCGTTCCAATTAACGCCGTCGCCACCGCAGGCATACCCATGCGGTCAACGCGGGTATAGGATGCCAAAGGCTCTGTCCGGAAGTTAAAGTTCGTTCCCGCAGTGCCCGAAAGCGGGGGCGCACCTTGTGCTGCGGCAAGATACGGGAAGGTTGTTCTAAACGGTTCGTCATTCGCCTGCGGTCCCAGCGGTAGATTGGCAAATGTCGAAGGACTTTGCCCAGCTGCGGTTAGATCGAGAAAAGCAATCGCGAGCGTGACGTCGATCACCGAGTCGGTCAACTGGCGGCCATTTGGAAATCCGGAAGGTGCCGCCAAATTCAGCTTCAGTGTATCGGGAATGATCGCACCGCCGACGGTCAAGCCGCCTGTGCCCGGAATAACTTGGTTTATGCAATTCGAGACGTTGAAACCTGTTGGCGGAGGCGGTGGAGGCGGCGGCGCGGGCGTTGGGGGCGGTGGGGGCGGTGTCACAGAAGTTGGAGGCGCGTCGTTATTCCCGCCGCCACATGCGCTAAGCGTTAATGCCAATGCAACTGGAACGATGTAAATCAGGTTCCCAAGTGGAGTTTGCTTTTTCATTACAGGTTACCTCCCAAACGTGCGGTTTCGCCCCAAATATCGAGTTGACTCGTTCCGTTGGCCAAACGACTGCGGGGAATTTCGACAACAATTGCTGTCAGATTTTGACCAGCAAAAAAGTTACGTTGACTATTAAAGCTAAGTGTTCCGGTATTGCGCGTGTCCCTGAAACCCTGAAGATCGAAAAAGAATGGATCGTCAAACAGGCCCGCACGAACCGTCACACCGTCTTTGGTCAGGTTAGTTTCAACAGGCCCAGAAATCGCACCGGTAACGCCGGGTAGGCCCATGACCTGCACACCGAATTGGTTCGGACCCGCAGCGGCGTCGGCGCCAAAACGAATGCGGATCGGAAATTCGGTTGTTGCTGCAGCGCCATCATTCGAAATATTAATCGTATACAGCGCATTCCGGTCATATGATGCGGCAGCAGTTGTTGGCTGCGGACCAGCGAAGGTCATTGCGACAACGACGGAGGTAGGCGTATGCCACGTATATACATCCGCGATGTCGGCAACGCGATCTGGGGTAGAATCCAATGCCGGATCGGTGCGCGTTGGCGGATCGAGGTGATCGGCGGCGCTGGAAAACTGCATTGCGGCGAATACAAGCAAGGGTGACGCCAGCAAGGCCACTCCCGTTGCTATTTTGCGATTTCGGTTTGGTTTCATTGTCCATCCTCCTATTTCAATACGACCGTTTATTTGCGCGGACCTGTTAACTACGTAACGGATCAAATTCAGGATGCAAACCCAACCAAATTTAATTGGGCGGTTTTTATTGTCCGTTCGAAAGATCAGGGTCAGGACTATTTTGCGGACTCTAGCCAATAGGGCTAAATTCGCTTAGGCGCTTGCGCAATGAATCACTCCAGCGAAAGCCAATATATATGACTCCTCCCCTCCGCATCGCGCTCGCTGGACTTGGGACGGTTGGCGTCGGTGTCATCAATCTGATAATAGAAAACCGCGACATCATCGCGCGCCGCGCGGGCCGCGCAATCGAAATTGTTGCCGTCACGGCGCGCGACCGGACTAAGGATCGCGGTGTTGATATTTCGGGGTACCGCTGGACCGACGACATGACCGCGTTGGCGATGGCCGATGATGTTGATGTTGTGGTTGAACTTGTCGGCGGATCGGATGGCCCGGCGCTGACCTTGGCGCGTGAGGCGCTGAGCAGCGGCAAGGCATTTGTGACCGCAAACAAGGCGATGATTGCGCATCACGGATTGGAACTGGCTTCACTGGCAGAGGCAAATGGCCTTGCGCTGAAATATGAAGCCGCCGTTGCGGGCGGCATACCCGTGATTAAGGGCCTGCGCGAAGGTGTGGCGGCGAACAGAATAACGCGGGTTTATGGCATTTTAAACGGCACGTGCAATTACATCTTGTCGGCGATGGAAAAGGACGGCCGCGATTTTGCCGACGTGCTGAAAGATGCACAAGCAGCAGGATTTGCCGAGGCGGATCCCGCGTTTGATATTGACGGTGTTGATGCCGCGCACAAGCTGGCGATTCTGGCGTCGCTTTGCTTTGGCACGCAAGTGAATTTTGGCGGCGTGAATATTGGCGGCATTCGCAAGATACTGGCCGCCGACATCGAACAGGCGCGTGCGCTGGGATATCGCATACGTTTATTGGGACTGGCGGAAATTGACGGTGAAAATGGCGCAAGCAGCTTGTTCCAGCGGGTTCATCCGTTTCTGGTCCGCACCAGTCACCCGCTTGCCCATGTCACCGGCCCCACCAACGCCGTCGTGGCTGAGGGTAATTTTTCCGGACGTTTGTTGTTTCAAGGCGCAGGGGCCGGAGATAAACCCACCGCATCATCGGTCGTTGCCGACTTGATCGATATTGCGCGCGGAGAAACCGGCCCCGCATTTGCTATGCCGACCGCTGAATTGGAAAACCTACCGCAAGCGACCAGCGGCCACCGCACTGGCAAAACCTATTTGCGCATGGTGGTGGCGGACAAGTCGGGCGTATTGGCCGAAATCACGGCGGCAATGCGTGATGCCGGGCTGTCAATTGAAAGCCTGATCCAAAAAGAAACAAGCGACGATGGCAGCGCGCTGATCGCAATGGTGACACATGAAGGGCCAGAGTCCGCTATAACCGAAACTATTTCCGCGCTTACCGGGTCTGACAATTTATTGGGCGATCCAATGGTGATGCATATTTTGGGCGAGTGAATTTGCGCCGCCTAATTGTATTTTTTCGAAGGCGGTTGCCGCTCTATTTCACCAACACAGCGCCTTTAATAACATGCTCAACCGTTTCTAGCGCGCGCACATCGGCTAATGGGTCGCCGCGCACGGCAATAATATCGGCGAAGCGGCCTGGCGCGATACTGCCAATATCAGCGGTTTTGTCGAGTAATTGCGCAGCGCCGATGGTGGCGCTTTGGATCGCTTGCATCGGCGTCATGCCGTATTTGACCATATAGGCAAATTGCCGCGCATTGGCGCCGTGCGGATAAACGCCCGCGTCGGTTCCATAAGCCAGTTTTACGCCCAGCTTTACCGCTTTTGCAAAGCCAACGCGCTGAACGTCAGTGGTCTCGCGGTTTTTGCGCAGATATTCGGTCGGCCAGCCTTCTTTGGTGCCAATGTCGTCAATATAATCGCCGTTATATACATCCATCACCAACCACACACCCTCATCCTTAGCCATTTTCAGCCCCTCATCGTCGATCAGGCTGGCATGTTCGATGGAGCGGACGCCGGCGCGGATCGCGGACTTAATCCCTGCTGCGCCGTGGGCATGGGCGGTGGCATAGCTTTTACGGTATGTTGCAACAGTGACGACGGCGCGCATTTGCGCCTCGGTTAATTCTGGTTCGCCCGGCTCCGTGCCAAGGGCCAGCACTGCACCGGTGGCAATCATCTTGATAAAATCTGCACCATTGGCAAATAAATTCTCAGTCTTAACCGCCGCGTCTGCGGGTGTGCTGACAACGCCTAGTCGCATATCGGCGGGCAGCTGCTCATTGGGGATGACACCGTTCAGCTCGCCGCCGCCCTTAGGAATGGTAATATATGCGCCCGCCACAAACATCCGTGGTCCCGGCACTTGGCCTGTGTTTATCGCATCACGCAAAGCAACATCGGTTAACCCGCGATAGGTACCAACATCGCGCACGGTGGTGAACCCGGCCTCTAGCGTAACTCGTGCATTATGCGCGCCGATCAGCGCGGTGGCGGCGGGCGATGTCTTGAGCGGCGCAGCCACATCGGCGCTTTGTCCGGTATCGGCCAGATGCGTGTGCAGATCGACAAGCCCGGGCAAAACAGTATAGGCCGACCAGTCAACGCGGCGCGAATCGCTGGGCGTCTCAGCGCAGGGCGCAACGGCAACTATGCGTTCACCCGCAACATTTATGCATTGACCATATAACACCGTTCCGGCCTGCACATCGACCAAACGGCCTGCATTGATATACAGGTTTTCGGCATGTAAGGGCGCGGCGGTGATGCCTCCCATCATGGTGAGAAACGCAGCAGAACGCCGCATCACCCCTTAATCCTTTTTGGTTATTCGGGCAATTTCGCGTTCGACCATAGATTCAACGATGCCGGGCAAATGGCTTTCCAACCAATCCTTCAACATTGGACGCAACAGATCGCGAGTTAATCCCTCAAGCGAGGTTTCGCCCGACCGAACGATTTGCGGCGGAGCGCCCGGTTCGGACAGGGTTTGCAGAGTTGAAAAACTGTGCCGTAAGCCGCGAACTTTATTGTCGTCGAGTAAAACGCCGTCGTTGCTCAGCGTCTGCGATTCTGGCACATCGAGAGAATCGAACGCTGGTTCTGCGGCTTCTGTCAGCTCTAATATTTCGTCTGCGTTACTTGCCGATTGTTCCGCTGGCGGCGTGGCCTTCATCGCGCGCCTGGGTGCCGCGGGCCGCGCTCTATCTTCATCGGCGATGATCTTTTTGATCGACGATAAAATTTCGTCCATCGAGAGCTCGCTGCGACTGTCTGCCATATTAATTGCCCCGTTTGCTGACGCCCTTGCCAGAGGAGAAATCCACCAACGGTTCTATTTCAGCCGTTTGCGCCGCTGTGTCAATGGTGCGGGTCGCTTTTGCCGTTGGATCGGCGTTCGTTGACCAGTCGGACCATGCATTGTCCACGCGGTCATAATATTCCGATGGGTCATATAACGGCCCGCCGTCCAGTCCCAAATCACGTGCCTCTGCGCGGCCCATTGCCGCCAGCAATGTGAAGCCTGCGACATACGCATTTCGCCGCGCGGTCACCAATTGCACTTTGCTGTTCAGCAATTCCTGCTCAGCATTCAAAATGTCGAGTATCGTTCGGTTTCCGACGGTATTTTCGGCGCGCACCCCTTCGAGGGACAGATCATTCGCCGATACGCCGCGTTCGGCAGACGAAATGACTTCTTTGGACGCAAGCCAGCTTGCGTAAGCCGCCCGTGTCTGCGCAATCACTTCGCGTTCTGCCGCGATTTCGCTTTCCTGAGCCTGGCTCAGCCGCGCCTGCGCCTGCCGAATTTGGGCGGCTGGCTGCCCGCCTTGATATAACGGAATGGCAACGCGCACGCCAACTTGCGCTGATGTTGACGATTGCGTCGGCACAAAGTTACTGCCCCTGATTTGCAGCGACCCTAAAAAATTATTGTATGTAACTTGCGAAAAACCGCTGACCGTTGGCAGCCGCGAACCATTCGCGCCTTTGCGGTCAAACAACGCTGCGTCACGCTGTTGTTTGGCGGACAGCAGATCGGGGTTGTTATCCAAAGCGATTGTAACCGCCATATCCGGCGTTTCCGGTAAATTGGGCAAAGGCGGCGGCGATTCCAGTTCACCGGGCGCACGTCCCACCAACTGTATATAGACCTCTTTTGACCGAATAAGCTGCGCCCGCGCCGTCTCCATATTGCTGGCCGCTGCTGCCAATCGCGCTTCGGATTGCGCCACATCGGTCCGCGTCAGATCGCCGATTTCAAACCTGTCTCGCGTGGCCAGCAGGTTGACCTGCAACGTGCCCACTTGCGCGCGGTTCAGCGATACCAAAGCCTCATCGCGGATTACGTCCATATACGCGCCGACCACCGCCGAGAATATCGAGCTTTCCGCGCCGCGCAAATTGGCGCGCCCTGCCTCTACTCGCGTTTGCGCCGCGCGAATGGCATTTTTAATCGCGCCGCCATTATATAATGGCACGTTCAGCGATGTGTCGGCGTTAACTTGGCGCGCAATGGTCGACTGTGACGATGCGGAATTCAACAAGTTCTCGGTATAAGTCGCATTGGCCGAAACCCCAGGACGGCCATTGGATTTCGCCAACGGCACATTCTCATCCACCACCTGTTGCCCAGCGCGCGCACCGGTTAAGCTTGGATTGGTGGCATAAGCCGATTCCAGCGCCTCGCGCAACGTATCGGCACTTGCAGGCGCGCCAGTTAATATGGAGCAAGTGGCGGTCAAAGCCAGACCGCGTACGATATGTTTGCTGTTCAATGTCAAAATACAAACTCCGCCTTTTTTGCAAAGCCGGGCAAGGGCGCAATTTCAGTATCGGCAAACGGGCGCAGCGCGGTGGCTTGCCCTGCTACCCTGCCTTGGTGATAACCAACCGCCAGCCGCGTGACACCTTTTTGCGTCAAACCGCAAACGATGCGGCCGCCGTCCGCCAATTGATCGGTCAATGCGCTCGGCAATTCGGCCACTGCGCCGTCAATGATAATCAGCGAATATGGGCCATGCTCTGCGGCACCGCCGGGCATTGGATTATTCAAAACCGTAACATTGCCCAATACAGACAATTTCGTTTCGGCAAGAGCAAATAAGGCCGGATCATCCTCAACCGCGACCACCGACGCGGCGCGCGATGCGATCAAACTGGCCAGATACCCGCTGCCTGCGCCAATCACCAGCACATGGTCGCTGCGGCTCACGTCGCCCGCCTCCATCATCATCGCGGCGGCAATCGGCGGATTAAGCCAGCGGTTGCCGCTGCCAAGATCGATGCTGCGGTCCATATACGCCACAGAGCGCATGGCGGCGGGCACAAAATCCTCACGCGCAGACGCACCCATCGCCGCGACCACCCATGGCTGCGATATACCGCTGGTGCGCAGCTGGCTGTCGATCATGGCCCGTCGGTTGGCTGAAAAATCAGGAATAGACATGCAATACTTTCGATAGTTGGCCATGGAACGGCAATAGACTTGATAGGCGATGGACTGAATAAGCAATATACTATTCGGGCGGCTATCCCGAGGGTTCATGCGTATTGCAAATACAATACAGCCGTTACTAAGTCGGTTTAGCCAGCCCCGGCGCAAACGCCAAGCAAGATTCCGACAAACCGCCGATTTTAGGTTGCAAGCGGCAACGCGTCCATTCGTTTGAATTGATATGCGATTTCACAATTGCATAACCGCAATGCACAAGCTAGAGCCCGCGTTCTGCAATCATATGCAGCGAGGCCCGATGGCGGAGTGGTGACGTAGAGGACTGCAAATCCTCGCACCCGGGTTCGATTCCCGGTCGGGCCTCCAATTTTTTATGACAATATAGCGCGCCTGCCACAGGGTCGCCCGTCCTGCTGCGCCAATATGGTCACAGCGTTAGCAGGACTGCTAAACGTCGGACCATAAACGCAACAAATTATGGTAAACCGCGGTGAGTTGAAGGACGTGCGCCGATTGCCCATCGTCCGAGGCGATGGATTGGATCGTGCTATCAAGGTCAAACAATATCCGTCGGCATGCGTCTTCACGTACAAGGCTTTGCACCCAGAAAAAGCTGGCCATGCGCGTACCTTTGCGGACGGGTGCCACATGATGGATCGCGCCCGACGGGTAGAGGAATAGATCACCAGCCGCGAATTTGGCGATATGCTCGCCCGCAACATCCGCAATTCTAAGTTCGCCGCCCTCATAGCTGCCGGGATCGCTCAAAAACAAAGTCGCCGAAAGGTCAGTCCGCATCCGATGTGATCCCAATGGCCTAATGGCCCCATCAATATGCGGCCCGTAAGTCTCACCTACATCGTAGCGATTGAAGAGCGGCGGGGAAATTTTGGCCGCGAGCGCGCTGGAGGCAAAAACGGGATGCGCGGCAAGTGCGTCAAAAATGAGCGAAGAGGCTTCCAGCCCCGCCGGATCATCCTCCGCCAACTGTTGATTGCGCTTCACTTTTGCCGAAAGATGCCCTGCGGTCGCCGCGCCATCGACCCACCGCCCCCCCGCGATCAACGCAATCACGCGCGCCAGTGCCGCACCAGTCAGAACTTCGGGGATGTGAAGCATGTATTTGCTTTCAGTGACCGTATTAAGGCAGCAAGCCTAACAGCATTATAGCCTGCATCAAAAGCCAAACTTAACGGTTGCGAGTGCCGTGCGCCCGGCACCGGGTATGACATGAACGGGGTGCAATTGCTCATAATAGAGCTTGTCGCCCAAATTATAGACGATGATCGAAGCGGTCACTTTTTTGCTGAACTTATATTTCGCGCTGATGTCTGCAATCGCGTAGCCGGGTGCAGTCAGGAAGGACGCAGGCGTATTCTGCGCCAACCGCCGCGATACCGCGAGCAGGTTGAAACCGATATTGAGTTTGGGTGTGAAATCATAGCTTGTACTGAAACTCCCCATATGGCGCGGGGTAATGTTCAATGGTTCACCGACGAGCGGACCATTAGGCGACGATTTCAGCGTTTGACTGTCGAGATAACTATAACTCGCGCTGATGCTCCATCCCGCCGCGACTTCGCCGCGAAACTCGATTTCGCCGCCGTCGACGCGCTGAAGACCGCCCAACGTGTTGAACCCGGATGTCGCCGGGTCAGGCACGCGAACATTGTCTTTTTCAATCCGAAATATCGATGCCGAAAACAACACCTTATCGCCAAAGAAGTTCCACTTTGTGCCGAATTCAATGCTGGCACTTGTTTCGGGTGCAAGGTTTATGTTGGCCTGCGCAACGGACCGTCCCGCAGAAATCAAGGACTCGACGCCTTCCCCAGACGGGTTGAATGAGTTGGCATATGCCAGAAAAATGCTCCCCTTTGCCGCGGGCTTGTAAACAAGCGCCGCGCGGTAGCTGAGGTTCCGATCCGTCCGGTCTACGTTTGTCGTGGCGATCTGGACACCATCCCGATTAAAACCCACGCTGTCATATTTGGTGCGAAAACTATCCCACCGCAATCCAACAATGGCGCGCCATTTGTCGCCAATCTCAACGGTATCGATTGCAAAAATGCCAAACGCATTTGACCTTGAGCGCGCGCGCAACCGCACAAAGCTGGTCGCACGATTATCAAAGAAACCACCGACGGGGTTCGTTAACGACGTGGTCGGCACCGCAAAATTGGAGATAAAAACAGGATCAGCCGACTCGCGGCCAAGTTCGATACCCACTATTAGAGTATGTTTGGTCTTGCCGAGTGCAAATTCAGTGGTGAGGTCGGTTTGATTTTGCAAAAACCCATCGGTTGACGATCCTTCAAAAAGATTGCGCGACACCGTAATCGCCGAAAGCGGGGTTGTTCGGGGCGTGCCGAGCGCAATAATGGCTTCGCTGTACCGGAACCCTCGCGTGTTGTTTGAAAATCGAAATTGCGAACGAAACAGCGTCTTCTCGCTGAAGCGGTGTTCGAGCCGCGCCGTCAGGATATCGACATTTGTATCGAGAAAATCATTGGTAAAGCCATAATAATTTGAACGCCTGACCGCGGCTGGCGCGCCCGGGTTCGAACGCGTCCCGGGAAAGAAGGGTATGCCATAATCTGGCACATTATCTTCTTCTTGGTGAAAATAGCTCAACAATAATTTAGTGTCCGCGCCAAGTTGAAACCCAAGCTTAGGCGACACGGCCCAACGCTGGCTGGATGCCGTATCGCGGTCTTCAACCATCGACTTGTGATAGACAGCGGTCACGCGAAAATCTGCGCCGCCAATCGCATTGGCAACGTTTAGATCACCGACGATCCGGCGCGTTTCGTCCAAGCCCAGACTGGCTTCGATCTGACCAAATGTCTCGTTTTTCGGCGTTTTGCCCACGCGGTGGATGACGCCGCCCGTAGAACCGCGCCCGAATAAAATGGAGGACGGACCTTTGAGCACTTCAATCGCGGCATCGTCAAAAGTGTCGCGGTAATAGAAGCCAAAATCGCGGATATTGTCCAGAAACAGATCGTTACGCGTCGTAAATCCGCGCAAAATTGCGTTGTTGCCCTGAAAACTCGTCTCGCCTGCGCCCAGGCTGATTCCGGCAACATTGCGCAGGGCGTCATTCAAATTCGAAATGCCGCGCTTGGCAAGGTCTTCGCTTGATAAGACCGAGATTGCCTGCGGTGTATCAACAATCGGGGTCGCAATCCGGTCAAGCTGCGGCTGATTGTCGCGCGTACCCGTGACGACAATTGTCGGTGATGTTTTTGGGGCTTGCTCGGACGTTTCGGACACAGGCTGTGCAAATGCCGTCGTCGCCGCGCCAAGGCCAAGTGCGAGGCTGGTTACAAGCGAAGTTTGCCGGATAGGTCGGTTAAAAAATCGGTCTTGGGCAACCGAATTGACTTCCCTCATAAGCGATTCCGTCCAAAAATTTATCTCGTAAGACATAGGCGGCGCTAGCTTAAAAGTGCGTTAATGCCAACCCGAATTGGGGCGCTTTAGCACTTGGAACCGCATCAAATTGATACTCGGAATTACGGTGGAATTACTGTAGCATGTGCATATTTACCTGTTTATTGAAACTACACCGTCAACCGCTTAAACCAATATAGCAATGTCAGCACCAACACTGGCAGCGCGTTTGGCTATGATGCCAATGGCAGCCTGACCTTTGATGGCGTATCAAGCTACACTTACGATATTGAAAACCGCCTCATCCAATCCTCTGGTTCCAAAAGCACGGCGTTGCTTCATGAACCGCATTTTTTTGTGATCGCGTTTTTCGAGCCGGGAAGTGTAAGCCCTTCCCTTAAAAACGCTCGGGGCCGTCTCGTCGCTTGCGGCCATCCCCCGATGGTCGCGCCGCCGTAATAGCTTTGCGCGAAATAGAATTGGATGCGCTGACGAATGTCATTAAGCGTTGGTTATGCGAATATTCCTTACTGGTGCGGCGGGGCTGATTGGCGGAGAGATTGCGGCGCGGTTGACTGCGGCGGGGCACGGCGTTGTTGGTTTGGTGCGTGCCAAAACCGATGTCTACGCTAATGATGGCACGCACGTTCCGGCGGCGGGGTTTGTGGGGGATGGTCCGGCTGCTGGGCAAATGTTGGTGGTGCAAGGCGACGTGTCGCGGCCCGATCTGGGCCTGCCGCCGGACGTCATTCAGGCGCTGTCTGCGCAAACCGACCTTGTGCTACACTGCGCCGCGATCACAGCATTTGATGCCGATGCCGCGCTTTATGATGCGGTAAACGTGCGCGGCACGGCGCATGTCCGCGCGCTGTTTGAAAATGCCCGGTTCCTGCATGTCAGCACAGCCTATGTCTGCGGAAAGCGCGACGGCGAGATTGCGGAGGGACCGCATGACGCACAGGCATTATTTGCCAATGGGTATGAAGCATCGAAGGCGGCGGCAGAAACGATCATACGCGGCGCAGGGGGCAGCTATGTCATCGCCCGGCCCAGCATCGTTATCGGCGCGCATGCGTGCGGAACGATACGGTCATTTGACACGATTTACGCGCTGCTTCGCCTGATCGCGCATGGCCGAATTCCGGTCATACCGTTGCGCGCAAATTGTTCGTTGGACTTTGTCCCCATCGATCATGTTGCCGGCGGCCTGATGGATATAATTTCCAATTGGGAACAGGCGGCGGGCGATACCATCCATCTATCGTCCGGCGCGCCGGTGAGCGGCGCCAACTTGTTCGACGCGATTGGCCGTTTTGACCAGCTCGATTGCCCCGCGATTGCGGATCCTGACATGTTTTGTGACAGCCAGCTATCGCCATATAACCGCCGGATTTATCGGCGAACGGCGGCGCATTACGCCAGTTATTTTCGGCATGACCCCCGTTTTTCCGTCGGTAATATCGCGCGCTTAACCGGCCGCATATGCCCGCCCGTCGATGCCGCCGCGTTGGCGCGAATGATTTCCTATTGCATCGACACAGGTTTCATTCGTTCGGTCCGCTAAGCAGCAGATAGGTGGCGTTCCTGCCATGCTGCTATGTCGCCACCTAATATCGGGCCTACCTTATATCGGGCCTACCTAATATCGGGCCTACCTAATATCGGGATAGTGATCGGCCAGCCGCGCCCGTGCGCCCAATGCCCACATGATGCCCACTTTCACATAGATATAATTGGCCCGCCACCGCCCCCATGCGGCAATGCGGCGGTCCGATGTCCACACCCATCGCGGGATCATGCGGGTGTGGCCAAACCGGTTTAGTTTAATACACAGGTCGGCCTCTTCCATCACTTTGATGCTTTCATCGCATCCGCCAATGGCCAAAAACTGCGCCCGGCGAAAGAACATCGCATGGTCACCAAATAACAGCCGAACGCCACGGAAAAACAGCCACGGCCGCATCAGCAGGGGCGCATACCATGTCTTGATCCAATTGTGCATTGTGGAGCCCCACCGTGTCCCCGATGGCCCGGCGATACGCGGCGTAAAGCTGCCCAATGCCAGTTTTGGATTGGCCATTGCCCCCCGAATTTCCGCAATGGCATCGGCTGGCAAAATGGAATCGGCGTGCAAGACGCACACCACCTGTGACTGCGCATGGTAAACGCCATAGTTGATCTGCGCGCCGCGCCCTGTTTTGGGGGATTGAAGAACCTTTATTCCGGCCGCCAATGCAATGGCGGTCGTCGCGTCTTTGCTATTGCCGTCGACCAAGATCACCTCATCGGGCGGAGGCTGCATCGCCGCCACCGATTGCAGCGTAAGTGGCAAGGCGGCTTCTTCGTCCAGCGCCGGGATGATTATCGTCACGCGGATATTTGTGTCAGCCAAGGCCATTTCTCCAGATCTTCGGGCGTGTCACAATCGCTTAATGCCTCGGTTAGATGCACCGTCATGTTATGCTGCGATAGCCTGCGCAAAGTTTCCGGCAACACCTGGTCGGTGCTCCACGGCATATCGGTGAACAGGAACGGCGCAGGCGCGCGGATACCAATCAGATAATAGCCGCCGTCGTGCGCCGGACCAATCACGGCGTCATGGTGTTGCAGTGCTGCCAAGGCCGCGTTCACATGCTCGGCGCGCAAATCCGGCGTGTCTGAGCCAAAAAATATCACAGGTGCGGGTTCCGCCGCCGCCAGCAGCCGCTCGGTTAATCCGCCGCTGGGCTGCGTGACGAAATTTAGGTCTTTGCCTAACCAGTTTGCAAATGCCTGTTCGTCGGCTCCAGTGATGCTCACCTTCAACTGGCAATCGCATTGTTTCAACACGGCCACCGTGCGTTCGGTGAGCATTTGGTGGACCCGCGCCGCATTATCGCCGCCAATCGCCGGAATCAGACGTGTTTTGGCCTGCCCCGCAATTGGATAGCGCGTAAAAATTACGGCGCGGACAGGTAATTTCGGCAAAGGCATTTGACTTTCTGTCCCGATCATTTGGCGCGGATTTGGCTATCGTCAGAATGTGACATTCTGTGGTAACCGGCAAATTGTTACCAGCATTATGCAAATGTGTAACCTAATTGATGGCGCGTGCGAACCACGACCGTATTATGATGTGTAAAGGATATATGATGACAAGATTGCTGATAGGAATTGCTGCTATTTCGCTTGGTCTTATCCCGGTTGCTGCGCATGCATCTGGCTCAGGCGGCGGCGGTGGTGGCGGGTATAGCGGCGGTTATTCGCAGCCTGTTAATCCGGCACAACAGGCATATAGCCGCGGCCTTAGTCTGTTTAAAAAACGCATCACCTGTAAAAAATGCGACTATTCAAAAGGCGTGCCCGACAGCGTTACGGCGCGGGAAGTTATGAAACGCGTCAACGCTGGCGAATTCAATTTGAAACCGCAAGAGCGTAGTTTGATCGCTTATTATGTCTCGGATCGTTACAGCGTAAAATAATCGCAATCTGGCCGATCATAAGTGTTATTGGCCAATAATATACGCGTGTTTTCGGCGGCTTTGGTCGGCCTATTGGCGGTTGCCGGGCTGGCGTGGTTATCGCGTTTCAATGCGCCGCCAGTTATCCCATATGTTGCCCTGTTGTCGCTGAGCAGCGCAGTTGGATTTGCGTTGCTGTGGCGCGTTAAAAAAATATCGATATGGCTGGTACTGGGGATCGCCGTTTTGCTGCACGGCGTCGCGCTGACCGGCGATGCGGCGTTTGAGGATGATTATTTCCGCTTCATCTGGGACGGATACCGCTTGCTGACCGCCGGAACGCCATATGGCACCGCGCCGTCTGAATTTTTTGAAAATAGCAATCTCGCTCCATCGATCATGCAAACGCTGGGCAATGTAAACAATCCAGATGTGCCGACAATATATGGCCCCGTGCTGCAATGGGTGTTTGCCTTTTGCTATGCAATTGCGGGAACCGACCCATTGGGCCTGCGGCTCGTTTTTGCCACCATAAACCTGATGCTTGTCGCCATGCTTTGGAAATATGCCGGACCACGCGGCGCGGCGATATATGGCTGGAGCCCGTTTCCGGTCGCAGAGATTGTCATGCATGTGCACCCCGATGCGATCATGGCCGCGCTCATTGCCGCCGGAATGCTGGCGGCGCGGAGGCACCCAATATGGGCGGGGATATTCTTTGGCATGGCAGGTGCGACAAAAATCGTCGCGCTGGCCGCGTGGCCATTGCTGGCGCGAATGGGGATTCGGCCTGCTGTCACGGCGCTGCTGACGCTAACTGCTTTATACCTGCCATTTGTGGTGCAAGGACGCGGAATTGGGTTTGAATCGACGCAGATATTCGCTGAACAATGGTATTTCAACCCGCTCGGCTACGCCGTTTTTGACGCAGTTCTCAGGCCGGACGTCGCGCGCCTGTTGGCGGCGTCGGTGGGCATATTTGTCATCATGCTGCTGCATGCGCGCACCCGGTCCATCGGTGCTGCGCCGCTGGCAACAATATTTGCCGTCGTCCTGCTCACCGCCCCTGCCGTGAACAGTTGGTACATACTGTGGATATTACCGTTTGCTGCCGCAACGCGATCGATTTGGCCGTTTGCTGCGGCGGTGGTTTTACCGCTTAGTTATTTAACGGGTTTGAACCTCGAAGATTATGCGATTGACGCATACCAAGTGCACCCGCTGGCATGGGCTTTCGAAATATTCGTGCTGCTTGCAGCGAGCGTATACGACATCAGGCAATATCGCCGCCAAGATAACGCGCGATTGGCGGATTTACCAAACACTCCGGTCAGCACGCCGCACATTGCCATCATCATTCCGGCACTAAATGAAGCGGCATCAATCGGCGGCGTCGTCGCTGGCGTCAGCGCGCTAAAATGGGGCACCCCGCCGCACATCATTGTCGTCGATAATGGATCAAATGATGATACGGCGGGCATCGCCATCGCCGCTGGCGCGCTGGTCGTGCGCGAGGAACAGCGCGGCTATGGCGCGGCGTGTCTTGCCGGGATTACGGCGTTACCAGCCAGCGCCAACGTCATTATGTTCATGGATGCCGATGGATCAGACATACCAGAAGAAGCATTGGCATTGGCTGCGCCGATCATAAATGGCCGCGCCGACTTGGTTATAGGTTCGCGGGCTCTGGGCCATGTGCAGCGCGGTGCGATGACGATGCCGCAGCGTTTTGGCAATTGGCTGTCGACGCGGCTGGTATGGATTATTTGGGGCGCGCGAATGACCGACCTTGGCCCTTTTCGCGCCATCCGCCGCGACGCGCTGGAACGGCTTGCCATGGCCGACCGCGATTTCGGCTGGACCATTGAGATGCAAGTAAAGGCGGTGCAGCAAAATATGCGCATCACCGAAATCCCGGCGGATTACCGCAAACGCATTGGTGTTTCGAAAATCTCCGGCACTATCGATGGCGTCATTCGCGCCGGAACCAAAATATTATACGTGATCGGCAGAGAGGCCTTTTGCCGCTGAATGATGCCATCGATCTCGAAATCACGCTAAGCCGTTTTACGGCGACGACGCCGGATGAGGCGGATGATGCCGTATAGCAAAAGCAGCAACACAGCGCCGATAATCATCGCCGGTACGGGGAACGATCGCGCCAGCCAAATTGGCGACATAGAGCCGGTGGAAACCCCCGCGTCGGGCACTTTTACATCGTTCAACCGCCAGTCGTAATCCAAAAAGTCAAAAGCCAATTCGCCGGATTTCATTTTTGCGGTCTGCTCTGCGTTCAACCCAAGCGCGTACGCATATAACGCAAAAAATTTGCCAAGTGTATCCGCGCCGCGCCAGCCCGCTTCGAAATCGCCGCGATACCATGTGAAGATGCTCGACATATGTGCGCCCTTTGCATCCACATAATTGCGCGAGCGGTCCGACAGGAACGCGTTCGTCGCCGTTTCCAGCTGTGCGTCCAACGTCGCGGCGGCAAACGCCGTGTTCGCCAAGGCAGGGCAACCAATGCTAGCACAGTTGACCGCAAAATGAATACGCGGATCGTTATATCGGCCGCTGCCCCGGATCATCTCATGTTCAATGTCGTCGAGCGATCGCTTCGCCCCGAACAAGGGGATAAAGCGTTTTTGCCACGGCGAGGTTGCCAGCGAACCGAGATCGCGAATGGAATTCACCCCAGGGTAATTTTGCACGATCAGTTTAACCGTCCATGCATTATAGGCATTTATCAGGAACGCGAGCTGCGCGTTTTTTGACCAGCCATCAAATTCAGCCTGCTTCACCGCCGACAGCTGCGCCGCATAGGCGCTCAATGCGGCATCATCATTTTTGAACTGCGCATAGTCGGCGGACGACGAATTGCCGTCGTCTGCAACGCGGATGTTTTTTTGAAGCAGCGCGTCCCATTGGCTATGGTCAAAACCCTGCGCGTGCAAAGGCAGCACGGCTGAAAATAACAGAAATGCCAGTAAGCGCAGCAGCATAAAATTCCTCTTTTGGTAATCATTTCGCCGTTTGATGGTTCGCAAATTTGTTGCGAAACGTTACATTACCGCGCGCAGCATTAGGTCCTGACCCTAAACCATTTGTCCTTGCAGTAATTTCGGCAACGCGCCGCTTTCTCCGCGTGCCTCGGCCATGAAAAATCCTTTTACCGGCTGCGTGCGCTGCACCAGACTGAGGCCAAAGCGCCGCACCGCCGACGCGGTTTTGCCAGGCACCGAAAATAGGCGGTTCAGGCTGTCGGTTGCCACCGATACCATCAACGTATCGATGCTGCGCCAACGGCCATAACGTTCGAGCAACTGTGCATCGCCAAAATCCAGCCCCAGCCGCATGCCATCGGTTAGCACTTCGGCCAGCGTCGCAACATCGCGCAGGCCAAGGTTCAGCCCCTGCCCCGCAATCGGATGAATGCCATGCGCGCTGTCGCCGATCAGCACCAACCGTTGCGCCGTAATCGTCGTGCAATGGTGGAACCCCAGCGGGTAACTGGCCAGCGGTGCGGCGATTTCCACGCTGCCCAGCATATGGCCCATCGCCTTTTCCAATTCAGCGGCAAAAGCACGGTCAGACAGCTTCATATAGGCGGGTGCATCGCTGCGCGTTTGCGACCATACGATTGCGCTGCGGTGGCGGCCATCGGCGCTGTCCAACATCGGCAATATCGCAAAAGGACCCGTTGGATAAAAAATCTCATAGGCGATTTCATTGTGCGGTTTTTCATGAAAAATTGCGCCCACAATGGCCGCGTGGTCGTATTGCCAGTGCGCAATTTTCAAGCCTGCTTCTTCGCGGGTCTGGCTATTACGTCCCTCGGCGACGATCAACAATGGTGCGGATAATATTGCGCCATCGTCCAATGTCACCGATGCGCCCGCGTCATCGCGGTGCTTGCTCAAAATATTGGCGGGCATATGCAAATGAATATGCGGGCTGTCTGATGCGGCGGTGTGCAACGTTCGGCGCAGTAAACGGTTTTCAAACATCTGCCCCAAATAGCCGTCGCCCTCATTGGGAACGAAATCGAGCGCACCGGGCTTCAACCCGTCGCTGACCCAAATTTGTGCGATCGGGCATCCCTTGCCCGCCAGCCTATCCGCCAGGCCAATGGCTTCAAACATTTTCATGCTTGAGCTGGAAATTGCCGAGGTGCGGCCATCAAATCCATCGGCCAGCATCGCCGCTGGATCGGCGCGATCAATAACATTGCTGGTGATGCCGTGCGCCGCCAATGTCAGCGCCTGTGCGAGGCCGATCATACCGCCGCCGATGATGATGACGTCTGTTTTGGTTGGTTTTTGCAAGGGAGATGATCCTGTTCGAATTTGTCGTTTCAATATTGTTTACGCCGACAACTTGCCCCTGCAAAGTACCGAATTTCCGCTGGACTCTTGACGGCGAGTCCCATGACGGCGCAAAAGGCTTTTTTAAGATTAATTACGTCGTTCACGCCGCAGGCAAAAGGCAAAACTTATGGCTTCACGCGCCCAGAAATCCAGCACGTCCCAACCGCAAATGGCTGGTTGGCGTCAATTGATGCGCCAGTCGATTTTGCGCAGCGGCGCGGTAATCGCTGCAATCGTATTGGCGTTATTTGCATGTTATTACGCTTTGGCATTGCTCAGTTACTCCGCCGCGGACCCTGCGTTTAATAGCAGCGCGGCGATTGTGCAGCATAATTGGATGGGGCAAACGGGCGCGTATTTGGCCGATGCGGCGCTGTTTCTGTTTGGTGTGCCTGCGATTTTATTTTTGCCATTGATGCTCATATTCGCTCGCCGTCTGGGGCTTAATATCTTGCAACCGCGTTGGAAGCGGCAGATATTATTGTGCCTGCTGGGCATGATATTCCTGGGTTTCGGTATGGCATTTTGGCAGCATGGCAACGATATCGAACTGCCCGCCGGATGGGGCGGCACGATTGCAATATTGCTTGATAACGCCGCTATTTGGCTGGTCGCCCAAATTGGTGAAGGATGGCAGTTTCTGGTCCGGTTGCTGTTGACAGGCGGAAGCCTACTGGGCGGAGCCTTATTGGTTATACGGTCGTTAGAACTTGAAAAGCCATTGTTTCGTATGCCGGCAATCGCTCTGCCGAAACCGAATTTGGCGACCAAAATGGGCCTTGGCAAAATGGGCCTTGGCAAAATGGCGGCGCAAACGGGCGATGATGATGAATATGTGCCAACACCAGTGATCGAGGCTGCGCCGCGTAAAATCGTTGAACGCGAAGAACGCAAAGCTCCGGAAATCAGCGAACGTAGCGAGCCGACAAAGAAAGCCAATTTTTCAACGGGCGCGCGTCAGGGAGACTTTTTCGGCAGCTATGTTCTGCCGTCGGTTGACCTGCTCGATCCGCCGCCGCCCAATTCCGCACCAAAACTCGACAAGGCCGCGCTGGAGAGCAACGCGCGGCTGCTGGAAACGGTACTTGATGATTTCCACGTCAAGGGTCAGATTACAGCCGTGCGCCCTGGTCCTGTGGTCACAATGTATGAATTGGAGCCCGCCGCCGGGATTAAATCCAGCCGCGTTATCCAATTGGCCGAGGATATTGCCCGCAACATGTCGGCATTATCGGCGCGGGTATCGACAATCCCGGGCCGCACGGTGATGGGCATCGAGCTGCCCAATGCCCACCGCGAATCGGTGGTGCTGCATGAAATGGTCGCCTCCGACGCCTTTGCCGATCAAAAAGGCGCGCTACCGATTATCTTGGGCAAGAATATCTCCGGCGATCCAGTGATTGCCGACCTCGCGCCCATGCCGCATTTGCTGGTCGCAGGGACAACGGGGTCGGGTAAATCAGTTGGATTAAACTCGATGATCCTGTCGCTGCTTTATCGTTTAACGCCCGATCAATGCCGGATGATTATGATCGATCCCAAGATGCTGGAGCTGTCTATCTATGACGATATTCCGCATCTGTTGTCGCCCGTGGTTACCGAACCGGCCAAGGCGATCCGCGCGCTGAAATGGGCGGTGGAGCAAATGGAGGAACGGTACCGGATGATGTCGTCATTGTCGGTGCGCAATCTGGCCAATTTCAATGACAAGGTCCGCACTGCAAAGGCCAAGGGCGCGCCATTGGGGCGCAAGGTGCAAATCGGATATGATCCGATGACGGGCCAACCGCAATATGAAGAAGAAAGCTTAGAATACGAACCCATGCCGCAGATTGTTATTATCGTCGACGAGCTTGCCGACTTGATGATGACGGCGGGTAAAGAGGTCGAGTTTCTAATCCAGCGATTGGCGCAAAAGGCGCGGGCGGCGGGCATCCACCTTATCATGGCGACGCAGCGTCCGTCGGTGGATGTTATCACGGGCGTTATCAAGGCAAACCTGCCGACCCGAATTTCATTCCACGTCACCTCAAAAATCGACAGCCGCACGATATTGGGCGAACAGGGCGCGGAACAATTATTGGGCAAGGGCGACATGCTCTATATGGCGGGCGGCCGGCAACTGACCCGCATTCATGGTCCCTTTGTGTCGGATGACGAGGTGCGCCGCGTCGCCGATTACTGGCGCACACAGGGCCAGCCCGAATATATCCAAGCGGTGACCGAAGAACCCGAAGATGGCGGCTTTGCGCTGGACGGTATCGGCGGCGATGACAGCCCAGAGGACGCACAATACCGCAAGGCGTGCCAGATTGTGTTCGAAAGCCAAAAGGCATCGACCAGCTGGGTACAACGGCAATTGCGCATCGGCTATAACAGTGCAGCGCGGTTGATTGACCGGATGGAAGAGGATGGCTTTGTTTCCGCCCCCAACCATATCGGGCGGCGCGAGGTGTTGCGCGATCAGCATGGCGAGCCGATTTAGCGCGCGTTTGCGGTTCACCCCCTATTCAATCGCTGCGCCCTAAACAATGCGGCAAGGTTCACATTCTCCCAAGGAAGCAAGCTTATGAAGAAATATCTCGCCGCCGCACTTATTCCGCCGGCAATCATCATGATGGCCGCGCCGATTGCGGCGCAGCAACCGCAGGGCAAGATTTCAAGCGTTACGGCCCATATGCAGGCGGTACGCACGATGTCAGCGACCTTTACCCAAACCGACCGCAAGGGCCAATCGCTGTCTGGCAAGCTGCTGTTAAAACGCCCCGGCCATGTCCGCTTTGAATATCAAAAGGACGTGCCATTGTTGATTGTGGCCGATGGCAAGTCGCTGACCATGATTGATTACGGCGTGCGCCAAGTGCAACGTTGGCCCATCGGCAACAGCCCGCTGTCGGCCTTGCTTAACCCGGGGCAAGACTTGACGCGGTACGGCAAGATGATCCCAACCACCAATGACGGCGTTATCAGTATTGAGGTGCGCGATCCCAAACGGCCGGAATATGGTACGATGAACCTGGTGTTCGTAAAAGACGCCAGCGCGCCATCCGGATATGCGCTGAACGGATGGGTTGCGCTCGATTCCAAAAACAACCGCACGACGATTCGATTGTCAAATGTAAAATATAATGGATCGATCGCTGATTCGAGCTTTCGTTGGAAAGACCCGCGCACGGCGCGGCGTAAATGATGTCATATGTCACGACGTATCGACGAAGCGATGGATTGTAACGTCAGATTGCTTTGCTGAACGGCGTTGTTCATCCCACCGACAGGTTAGCCGGCCTATACATAAACCATCGAAGGGAAGGCGTTGTGAGGTTTATCCCCTGTTGCCCACAACAATCTCCTGCCTTCGGTTACAGCGTGACGAACGCAAATTAGCCCTCATCCCAAATGCCCCCGGGATGGGGGCTTTAATTTATGCGGTTTTTGAAAATCGGATCTTCTCTCAACCTTTTATTAACCATGTTGGCCCATGTCTGCCTGTGGAGAATTGTTTTCGGGCAATAAACGGTTTGGGCAGCTATTGGGGAGCGAGGTCATGGATTTCGATCAAGATCGGTTGTTATTGGCAAAGGCGCAATTGAGCGACCTGTTAAACATTTTACGCGTCACCAATTTTGACAGCAACCCAGTGCAGTTTCTGATGCGGCTCGACGCCGTTCGCCACACCGCGATGGACCATAGGTTTGAGGCCGTGGCCGAAATAGCTTCGCATTTCGAAGAGTCGATGGAGCGCGTCATGGGCAGCGGCCATAGCGATATGATCGTGCGCAACTATACCGAAATTTTGGACGAGGCCATTGGCTGCGGCAGTATCGGCGTCGAAATCGCGCAGTCGCTGTTGGCATCGGTGGCGATGCGGCTGCGTAACTAGGGTCCTGACCCCAAGGCCCTGACCCAAACATTTCAATTTGCGGCGGGTTGGTTTAACGCAGCAACATGGACGCATTTCTCACTACGTTAATATCAGTATTTTTCGCAGAAATTGGCGACCGCAGCCAGATACTGACGGTCGCACTGGCGTTGCGGTTTCGCGATGACAAATCGGTGCTCGCCGGATTGGCCTTGGCCACTTTGCTCAACTGTATGCTGGCTGCCACGCTGGGTTCGCGAATTGATGATTGGATAAGCGAAGAACCTGTCCGGTTGTTCACGGCCATGGCCTATGTTTTTGCAGGCGGCGGCATGTTGGCGTGGCGCGGCAAAGTTGATTTATTGGAAAATTGGAAATTCAGCGCCTTTACCACCAGCTTTCTGGGGCTGTTCATTCTGCAATTTGGCGACAAGAGCCAATTCCTAATCCTTGTTGGCGCGGCAAATACCTCGTTATGGGGATTTGTGCTCGCCGGCGGCTTTGCCGGTATCATGGCGGCCAGCGTACCGTTGATATTTTTACGGGGACAGATTTCGGAAAAAGTGCCGATAGCCCTGATCCGCAGGATTGCAGGAACCGTGATGTTGGTCTGGGGCATGTATCTGGCGCTTGGCGCATTCAAGCTGATTTAGAGCGTGATGACAAAAAGTGGAAACCGGTTTTTGTCGATAAATCACGCGACAACAAAAATTTAGGACGAACATTTGATTCAATCAAATGTCATCCCGCTCTGGTCGGCTATCCATCTCTGCTTTGCAAAAACCATTTTCCTACACGGCGATTGTTACCCTATACCATCGCCATGATAAATTCCGTTTCAGGCCCGCGTATCAACCACTCACCAAAAACCGCAGATTTGCGTTATTTTTTCCTTACATTTTATATCGGGCGTATACTTCGCCACTTTTGCGGTTTTGGAATATTGTTGTTTTTCGCACAGGGTGCGCTTGCGCAATTGCCCGGTGCACCGCTGAATGTCCCGTCGGTTCTACAAGCCGAAACGAGGACGCCCGCGCCCGGCGGAACGGTGCAATTGGCGTTTGTGATGACCCCTAAGTCCACTTGGCACGGATATTGGGTGAATGGCGGCGATGCGGGTGTTGGCATGCAGCTGCAATGGGATTTGCCCGCTGGCGTGACGGCAGGTGAGCTCGCTTATCCGGTGCCAAAGCCGCTGATTATCAGCGGCCTGATGAACTATGTATATGAACGGCCCTATGCGTTACTGTCGCAACTGTCGATTGATCCGACCGTGGCCAAGGGAACCCAACTGCGCATCAAAGTGCGCGCCGATTGGCTGGCCTGTACCGACCGGATTTGTGTGCCAGAGGGCGATGATCTGATAATTGATCTGGTCGCGGGTGATGGCGCGGTGCACCCTGCCGATGCCAAGTTGTTCGATGGGTATCGCGCCGCATTGCCCGTGCCACTGGACCGTGCGGCGACGTTTGCGGTGTCGGGCAAATTTGTCGAAATCGCGGTGCCGTTCGCCGAGGCGGCGGCGCTTGACCGGCCCTATT
This sequence comes from Sphingomonadales bacterium, assembly GCA_031415335.1. Lineage (GTDB taxonomy): Bacteria > Pseudomonadota > Alphaproteobacteria > Sphingomonadales > Sphingomonadaceae > Sphingorhabdus_B. The sequence goes on from JANORM010000068.1 coordinate 24,205, forward strand.
TTTTTGCAACAACCCCAAATGTGGTTGATTATCCGGTACCGCAATCGGCGCGGCGATTGGGCGATTTTCTGGTGATTAAAACCGGCTATCGCGGCGAGAATGTAACCGAGATTTCGGGCGTGCTGCGCTATGGCAATGATGGCAATGGCCGCGCGCAAGGTCTGGTCATTTCAGCAGTTCCCGGCGCGGTCCCGTTGGGCGGGCAGCAAGTAGCGGCATTGGGCAATGAAGCCGCCGAACAACCGTCAGCACGCACATTGGACTTTGGCTGGATTTTGGTATTTTCGATTTTGGGCGGATTGATCCTGAACCTGATGCCGTGCGTATTTCCGATATTGGGGTTGAAGGCATTGTCGCTGGCAAAATTGGGCGGCGATGGCGCGGCGGCGAAACGCGACGCGCTCGCATATACGGGCGGGGTAATCCTAAGCACCGTTGCACTGGGCGGCGCGATGCTCGCCCTGCGCGCGGGGGGGCAACAAGTGGGCTGGGCATTCCAATTGCAGGAACCGCGAATGGTGTTGATCCTGCTGCTGTTAATGGTGGCGGTGACGCTGAATTTATGGGGCAGTTTTGAACTGGCCACGGTCAATATCGGCGACGGTTTGACGCGAAAGCAAGGCGCGGCGGGGTCATTTTGGACCGGTGTTTTGGCGGCGGCGGTGGCAACGCCGTGCACGGGACCGTTTATGGCGGCGGCATTGGGCGCGGCATTGCTGCTGCCCACTGGACCGGCATTGGCGGTGTTTGCGGGACTGGGCTTTGGCCTAGCGTTGCCCTATTTGTTGATCGGATTTGTGCCCAAATTGCGGTCAATGTTGCCAAAGCCCGGATCTTGGCTGTCGCGGTTTCGCAAAGCGATGGCGATCCCGATGGCATTGACGGCGGCGGCATTGTTGTGGCTATTGTGGCGATTGTCGGGGCAATATGGATTGATATTGGGCGGCGCGGCGGCGGCGACGATTATCGCGTTGCTGCTGTTTATTGGTCATGCGCAGCGACGCAGCGGCATAACGCCGCCGATCATGGCGGCAACAATTTTGGCGCTGACGGCATTTGCGGTATTTGCGCTGCCGCGTGAAGCGGTAACGGCGGCGAAGGGCGCGCAGGTTTTAACCGAGGAAGCATATTCGCAAGGCGCGCTGGAACAATATCGTGCGCAAGGCGTTCCGGTGTTCGTCTATTTCACTGCCGACTGGTGCGTCACATGCAAGATTAACGAGGTCAGCGCGGTGCAGCGCAAAGACGTGGCGGCGGCGTTTGATGCCGCAGGAGTAAAGGTTTTGGTCGGAGATTTTACCCGGCGCGATTCCGATTTGGCGCGCGCGTTGGCCAGCCACGGCCGGTCCGGCGTGCCGCTATATCTCTATTATGCCAAGGGCGCGGAGCCGGAAATATTACCGCAGATTTTGACTGCCGATGCCTTGATCGGCCGCGCCAAAGGGGCAGTGAGATAATGCAGCTGGGTTAGAGAATAAGGCAGGAGCAGATTATAAACCTGCCCCTGCCCCATCACCCGCAAGTTGCGACCCTAAAGGGACTTGCTGGTAATTTCGATCCGCTTAATCTGATTTGCCCCAATCACAGAAATCCCCCGACTTCCGGTGATCCCAGACAAAGGGACCGATCTTTCAAACATTACGGCCGCCGTCGCGGCATCGGCTGCACCGATTTCACTGTCGTTCTCCGCCTTTGGCTTTGCAACGACGGCGACTTCAATCCCCCAATATTCCGGGCGATCATGATAAATGCGCGGCGCCAACGTGACCTCTAAACAGCCCACAGGCATTCGCCCGCTCACCCATAAATATAAGCTATCCTGGAAAGGAAGCGTTTTGAGTTCTGCATTTTCAAAGTCAATGATCCGCCCGTTTGGAGCGCTCGAAAGCGACCCGCTGGCTGCGATATTCATTACTGGCTCCAGATTTTCTCGAGATATTCTTCGCGCGTTGCCGATCACCGTCACACCGCGCTCTTTATGTGCTTAATATAATCTAAATGACCTTTCCGTAAAGTGAACACGATGTAAACTATTGTATATACGTGTAATGCGTTGTATTTATATGGAGAAAAATGTTGATTCTTGTTGCGGTGCACAATTTTTACCCATTTTCAGAATGTGATCGCCATGGCGACGTCTGAATGCGGCCATTTTCTTGGCAGCGATCGGTGATTCGCAGCTTGATATTGGCCCTGATATTGGCCCGATATTGGCCCTGATAATGTGGGGCCTGCGTGTCATCGAGGCAACGGCAAAACACAAATCGCCCTGCCGCAATGCAAAGCTCTTTATTTGCGAAGCAAATGCGGATAATGAGTGCACTCTGAAAACGTTTAGGAGTCACTGCTATCGCTGTTCCGCCCGTCCGGCGCGCCAATACGCCACCTGTAAAAAGTGGGCCGCGCCACAATGAAATGATCACCGTGGACAAGGTCCGCGTAATTGACAACGAAGGTGAGAATTTGGGTGTAATGTACACCCGTGAAGCGATTGAGCAGGCCGCTAGTTTAGGCCTTGATCTGGTTGAAATTTCGCCCAACGCCGATATTCCGGTGTGTAAGTTTTTAGACATTGGTAAATTCAAATATGAAGCCCAGAAAAAGGCCAATGCCGCGCGCAAGTCTCAACGGACGCAAGAGATCAAAGAGATTAAAATGCGGCCCAATATCGACGATCATGACTATTTGACCAAGATGAAAAAGGTCACGGAATTTATCGGCGATGGCGACAAGGTAAAGGTGACTTTGCGGTTTCGCGGGCGTGAATTGGCGCACCAGCAATTGGGCATGCAGCTGCTGCAGCGTGTGCAGGTCGACATGGTGGAAACCGCAAAAGTCGAAGCGCATCCGCGCATGGAAGGCCGCCAAATGTTGATGGTGCTGTCACCGAAATAAACGGCGTACCTCGTCATCTTGAGATATGCTCAAGCAGACGAGGCCGCCGAGCCTGAGCGGTTTAGGCTTCGCGTTGCTTCTTGCGAACCGCAAGTATGAAAATCACCGCCGCCGCAAAGGCAAAGAAGAACCACTGGATGGCGTAAACCAAATGGTTATTGGGTATATTGTCCGGCGATGGCCGCGAGAGCAGCGCCAATCCTGGAACCGGATCGGTCGCCACCAGCCGCAATAGTTGCGTCTTGTCAGGTGCGATGATCCCCGCGATCACTCCGCCATTCCATTGCGGCTTAATCAGCTGCTTGCTCCATCCCACTGCGACAACTGCGCCGGGGCCTTCTGCGCCGCCCGTTTGGCAGGTTGCAAGGTGCGCAAAGCCAGCCTCTCCTTTGCTATTGCTGCCCGATATTGTCCGCCATTCCGTAACGCGTATGCACATCACCGAAGACGCCCGGTACAACGGCAACGCATCCTTGGTTGCCACGGCAGGATAAGTGATGGCTGGCAAATTGGCAGCCTGCGCCAATTGCACCAACAGCGCATCTTTCTCTTCTTTGCGATCCAATTGCCACTTGCCTAGCGCAATCAAAATCAGCACGGCGATCGCGGCGATGATTGAGGGAATGACTGGCCATTTCGCTGTCATGGCTGTTCTCCGTGTGTTTCAGTAATGACGCCTTCCCCGGCACGGTTGCGGTATTCTAACGATAGCATCACGCCTTTGGCCGCACGCAAAAACCCGACCACTATAGCTGCGGTCAGCGGAACCCAGATCAATGCATGCATCCAAAACGGCGGCCTAACTGCAATGTCCAATAGGATGGCAAGCGTTATGACAATTGCGCCAATGGGAATAATCATCAACGCTGCGGGGCCATCACCAACGTTGAATTTGCAGTAATCCAAACCGCAGTTGGTGCATTTATCGCTGAACTGCGTGGCCGATGCAAACAGGGTAGGTGCACCACATTGCGGGCAAAGACCATAAAGGGCAGCGCGAAATATCGCTGGCTGCCCTTCATGATTTTCCAAATTGGTCACGACATCCCGATCAACCGTGAACCGGTGCGCCCCAGCCACCCCAAACATAGATCACGGCGAACAGGAACAACCATACGACATCGACAAAATGCCAATACCAAGCGGCAGCTTCAAAGCCGAAATGCTGTTGCGGAGTGAAATGGCCTTTGTAAACACGGAATAAACAGATCGCCAAGAATATCGTACCTACCAAAACGTGAAACCCGTGGAACCCCGTCGCCATGAAGAACGTCGTGCCATAATTTAGTCCGGCAAATGCAAACGGTGCTTCGGCATATTCAACCGCTTGCAACGACGAAAACAATATTCCCAATATGATGGTTACCCACAGGCCCTGCTTCAAACCCTTGCGGTCGCCGTGGATCAGGGCATGATGCGCCCATGTTACCGTCGTGCCTGAGCACAAAAGGATCAAGGTGTTCAACAGCGGCAATTTCATTGCGTCGAGAACTTCAAGACCCTTGGGCGGCCATTGCGCAATAAGGGCGGCACCTTCTTGACCAAACAAAGACGTTGTCGTGCCTTCGGCGACTTCCAAAGGCACCGGGAATAATGAAAAATCAAACCATGCCCAGAACCAGCCGACAAAAAACATCACTTCAGACGCAATGAACAGGATCATACCGTAGCGCAAATGCAGCGATACAACAGGCGTGTGATCCCCGGCATGCGCCTCTGCAATAACATCCACCCACCAGCTGTAGAATGTGAATAATACGCCCAGCAGGCCGAGGCCGAAAACCAAGCTGCCATAGGACGCTTCGTTCATCCACATGACCAATCCGCCAAACATGGTTAGCGCGGAAAAGGAACCTACCAGTGGCCAAATGCTGGGCGGTAAAATGTGGTAATCATGTGTTTTGGCACCGGCCATGTTGTTATTCCCTGTCACGTGTCATAATTTGTTGATGATGCTTAGCTTGGCTTGCCCGCTTGGTCCACTGGATAGAAGGTATAGCTTAGCGTAATTTCTTGAATATCTTTTGTCTCTGGATCGGTTAGGATTTTTGGATCGACATAATATAGAACCGGCATACGCACTTGCTGCCCTGGTTTCAATGTCTGTTCCGTAAAACAAAAGCATTGGAGCTTATTGAAATATTTTCCGGCTAAGGCAGGCACGACATTGAAAGTTGCCGTTCCTGTAACCGACTCTCCCGACTCGTTCTTTGCCAGGAAGATTGCCATATCGCGCGCGCCAACACTAACCACATCGGTGGTGCGTTCGGGTCGGAATTCCCACGGCAAATCACCGCGATGATTTGCATCAAACCGGATCGTAATTGCTTTTCCGGTGTCTTTGACCGTGGCGGCCTGCGCCTCATCAACGCGCATTGTGGTTCCGCCAAATCCGGTCGTCGCACAAAATAGTTTATACAATGGCACAGCCGCAAAACCCAAACCCACCATCGAAATGGCCAGCGTACCAGCGAGCGCAGCAGTTTTTATGTTACGATTAGAAGCCAAGAAAGCAGTCATCCCCAATATCCAATTTTTGCGAGTGTGATGCCAAAAAACATCACGCACAGCCCAAACAATAATGCGCCGACAATAAGCGAGCGCGAGGCCTGTCGCCTGCGAATTGCGGCAGTCGCTTCGGCTGAATATCTGGCATTAGGATCATATTGCGCCTGATGTGGATCGGGCGCCCTAATTGGTGCAGGCGCGTTCATTTCCACCGGCGTGGTTTCGGGAGTATATTCTATGTCAGTCATGCCATCAACATCCGGTCAGCGGCAAATACCGCGAATAATAAAAACAGATACAGAATAGAAAATGCGAATAACCTTTTTTCCGGTTTCATTTCGGCTGCGTCAGTGGATTGATTGCGCCAGACGGTAAAAGCGAGTGCGAGGAATATCGCATTCAATACGCCCGAAACACCGCCATATACCCAGCTGGCCTCGCCGATTATCAGCGGAAGCATGCTGACGGCTGCCATCGGAAAACTATAAATGAAAATCTGGTTCCGCGTCGCCTTTTGTCCGGAAACATTGGGAAGCATAGGGATACCTGCCGCGCCGTAATCAGATTTCATAAACAGCGCGAGTGACCAAAAATGCGGCGGTGTCCATAAAAATATAGTTGCAAACAAAATGACCGGCAACGCGGTAATATCACCAGTGACCGCGGCCCAGCCAATGACCGGCGGAAATGCGCCTGCTGCACCGCCGATTACGATATTTTGCGGTGTATTGGGCTTCAACCAAATCGTGTAAATTACCGCATAGAAGAAAATTGAAAAGGCCAGCAATCCAGCCGATAACCAGTTGACGGCCATGCCCATGATAATCACTGAGAATGCGGCCAGGCCGATGCCGAAATGCAATGCGGATTGGCGGTCCATCCTGCCGCCGGGCAGCGGACGGTTCGCTGTCCGCGCCATTTTGGCATCAATGTCTGCTTCGTAATATTGGTTGAGCGCGCCCGAAGCGCCCGCGCCCACGGCGATACACAAAATTGCAGTAAAGCCTAGCATCGGGTGAATATTGCCAGGGGCGGCCAGCAAACCGCACAATGCCGTAAACACAACAAGGCTCATAACCCGAGGCTTAGTCAGCGCCCAGAAATCACGCCATTCGGCTGGCAATATGATGTCGCGTGTTACTATTGTCATAATTTTCGAATGGGCTGCAGGATATTAACCCGCAGCCCGCTCATGTCGGTTTATTTGATGACGGGCAGTGTCTCGAATTGGTGGAACGGCGGCGGGCTGGACAATGTCCATTCCAACGTTGTCGCACCCTCGCCCCAATAATTGCCCTCTGCGCGGCGGCCAACAAAGAACGCCGAAATTACGTTGACGAAAAACACGCCGACGCCCGCAAGTATCATCAGATAGCTGTAGGAGACGATCTCGTTCCAATATGCAAACGCCGCCGGATAATCAGGGATACGGCGCGGCATACCTGCGTTGCCAAGGAAATGCATCGGGAAGAATACGCCGTTAACGCCGATGAAGAACAACCAGAAATGCAAATGGCCAAGTGCTTCATTCAAATGACGTCCGCTCATTTTGCCGAACCAATAATAGAACCCAGCGAACAAGGAGAACACAGCGCCCAGTGACAACACATAGTGGAAGTGCGCGACCACATAATATGTGTCGTGTAGCGCATCATCAAGACCGCCATTGGCCAGAACTACGCCAGTCACACCGCCGACCGTGAACATGAAAATGAAGCCCATTGCCCAGACCATCGGTGTTTTGAAGCTAACCGAACCGCCCCACATCGTTGCAATCCAGCTAAAAATCTTGATTCCCGTGGGAACCGCGATCACCATTGTTGCGGCGGTGAAGTACATTTTCATATCGACGCTCATGCCCGTTGTGAACATATGGTGCGCCCAAACAACGAAGCCAACGACGCCAATCGCGACCATGGCATAGGCCATGCCGAGATAGCCGAATACAGGCTTGCGGCTGAAAGTTGAGACGATTTGGCTGACAATGCCAAATCCTGGCAAGATCATGATATACACTTCGGGGTGACCAAAGAACCAGAATAGATGCTGATATAATACCGGGTCGCCGCCTGCGGCTGCGTCAAAAAACGCTCCGCCAAAATTACGGTCAACCAGCAACATTGTAATCGCCGCTGCCAATACAGGCAGTGCGAGCAGCAGCAAGAATGCCGTGACCAGAACCGACCATACGAACAACGGCATTTTGTGCAGAGTCATGCCCGGCGCACGCATGTTGAAGATGGTGGTGATGAAATTCACTGCGCCCAAAATCGAGGCTGCACCCGCCAAATGGAGCGAGAAAATCGCCATGTCGACAGCTGGTCCAACCGATCCGCTTGTCGATAATGGCGCATAAACCGTCCAGCCAGTACCTGCACCAAGCCCTGTACCGCCGGGCACGAAGCTGGAACCCAGCAGCATGATAAATGCCACAACAGTTAACCAGAATGATACATTGTTCATGCGCGGGAACGCCATATCGGGCGCGCCGATCATCAATGGGACGAACCAGTTACCAAATCCGCCAATAATCGCGGGCATCACCATAAAAAACACCATGATTAAGCCGTGCGCCGTGATCAACACGTTCCACATATGGTATGACTCGTCGAGCGTTGCGCCCGAACCCTTCATCATCGACGCCCAAGTCGTCAGATGCTGAATACCTGGCTCAGCAAGCTCCCAACGCATCAATCCGGAAATAGCGCCGCCAATAATCCCTGCGAAAATCGCAAAAATCAGATACAGCGTACCAATATCTTTATGATTGGTTGACATGAACCAGCGCGCGAAGAAAGCAGGTTTGTGGTCGGCATCATGCGCATGGTCATGACCATGAAAATCAGCAGGATTTGCAGCAATAGTCGTCATGTTCTGTGCCTCTTAATTTGTTGCTGCCGCTACAGGAGCGGATGTTGCAGATGTTGGAACCGCGGGTGCAGCTGGCGTGGCGGGTGCAGCCGGCGCAGCGGCTTTGTCGCTTGGCATTTTACCGCCATCTTGCGCTCTTACCCATGCCGCGAATTTTTCAGGCGGCAATGCTTCGACCGTAATCGGCATAAACCCATGCCGCGCACCGCATAGTTCCGAGCATTGGCCATAATATACGCCAGGCTTTGTGATCGTCAGCGATTTTTCGTTCAATCGTCCCGGCACTGCGTCCAATTTGAACCATAATGAAGGAACAGCAAATGCATGAATAACGTCAGAGGCAGTGGTTTGGATCCGCAATGGCACCCCAGCGGGAACAACCATCCGGTTATCCACTGCCAATTGCTCTGGGCCGTCATTGTCCGTGCGAAAACGTTCGCCCTTGCCAACTTCATCTTCTTCTTTCAGCATATTCGAAACGACCTCAAAGCTGCCGTGGTCGGGATATGTATACCCCCAATACCATTGATATCCGGTCGCCTTAATCGTCACCGCAGACGCAGGCGCAGGCTTAAACTGTTTCGCAAGCAGGTCGAGCGAGGGATAGGCAATTCCAAGTAAAATCAACACCGGCACCAATGTCCAAACAACTTCGATAAACGTGTTGTGCGTTGTTTTGGATGCAACGGGGTTTCTATTGCGTCGGAACAAAACAATGATTGCAAACAACAAGGCGAGAACGAAGATGGAAATTGCGATAATCAACGGCAACAAAATCGCATTGTTGATCCATTTGGCATAAACGCCATTATCACTAAATTGCTCCTGAAAATCCATTTGCTTTTGCACCGGCATACCGACGCCATCTGTCGGCTTCATCGGGGTGTAGCCGGGCAGCGATCCATCCATCGATTTGACCGTTGGCGCAGCAGCAGCAGGTTTCAATGGCTCAACGACTGGCGGCCCAGCGACTGGCCCAGCGACTGGCGATGCGAGCGGCGGCGCAGCCGTCAACGCAGCAGCATCGGCGATCGGCGCAGCACCATAAGCGGCAACCGACGAAAGCATCACCGCCAACGGAAAAAGGAAAATCTTCAACATATTCATCAACATGACCCCATGTTCATCACTATGCGCGGGGGATGCCGCGCGAAATTAAGTGTCCCGTTAAATCCAGACTCGTCCGGCCTATAGGCGCGCTGTATCAAAGCCTCAAGCGTCCGATGCATGATTTATGGATTTATTCGCACCGCAATTCCACCTATTTATCTATCTAACAACACCGTCTATAGTGCAAAAAACAAAACTGGTATCAAATCCAAACATTATCCAAGGAACATTCTCCCAATGACCGAAGACGAAATTCTCGCTGAGTTCCGCGCCGCAGACGCCCTGCACGAGGGGCATTTTATCTTGTCGTCGGGGCTTCACAGTGCGTATTACCTGCAATGTGCCCGCGTTTTGATGAACCCGCAGCGCGCGAGCCGCCTTGCCGTGGCCATCGCTCAGAGCATCCCGCGCGAGTTGCGCGGTGAAATTGGCGCCGTTGTTTCACCCGCGATGGGCGGCTTGATTATCGGTCACGAAATGGGCCGCGCGCTGGACGTGGACGCAATGTTTCTGGAGCGGCCCGAGGGTGTTTTCGAGTTGCGCCGAGGATTTGCGCTGGAAACGGGGGCGAAAGTGTTGATGATGGAGGATGTTGTCACCACTGGGTTATCATCGCGTGAGGCCATTAAGGCGATCACTGCGGCGGGCGGCGAAGTCGTGGCGGCGGGGGCCGTTGTTGACCGCTCGGGCGGAACAGCGGATTTGGGTGTACCGTTCTTTCCCTTGATTGAACTTAATTTTCCGACCTATGCTGCCGATGATTTGCCGCCAGAATTGGCAACGACCAAGCCAACAAAACCCGGCAGCCGGAAAAAGTAAGAAAGGCCCTAAACTTATGCAAAATCACGCTAGCAATTTGCGATTGGGCGTCAATATCGATCATGTCGCCACGATCCGCAATGCCCGCGGCGGTGAGCATCCCGATCCTGTCCGTGCGGCACAAATCGTGGCGGCAGTTGGCGGTGACGGAATAACTGCGCATTTACGCGAAGACAGAAGGCATATTCGGGACGCAGACATAGAGCGGATCATGGCGGCGACCGATTTGCCGTTAAATCTGGAAATGGCGGCGACCGAAGAAATGCTGGAAATTGCCCTTCGGCATAAACCCCATGCCGCGTGCATCGTGCCAGAAAAGCGCGAGGAACGCACGACCGAAGGCGGGCTGGATGCGGCGGGTCAACATAATCATCTTGCACCGATCATCAGCAAATTGGCGGGCGCGGGTATCCGTGTCAGCCTGTTTATCGAACCAGAGGCGCGGCAAATTGAGGCGGCAATGCATTTAGGCGCGCATATTGCTGAATTTCATACCGGGCGCTACGCGCATTTGGCGCTGGACGGCGATGGAGCAGGCGTTGAAGCAGAGCTGCGCCGAATCACCGATGCCGTCGCGCTGGCGGTCAAAAACGGCATTGAACCGCATGCTGGCCACGGCCTCACATTCGAAAACGTACAGCCTATTGCCGCCATTCCGCAAATTGCCGAATTGAATATCGGGCATTATCTGATCGGCGAAGCGATATTTATCGGGCTGGAAGGCGCTGTCCGTAAAATGCGCTCGCTGATGGATGATGCGCGGTGAGCGCCATTACATGATTATCGGTTTGGGCTCTGACCTGTGCAATATCGATCGGATAGCCAATTCGCTGGAACGATTTGGCGAGCGATTTGAAAACCGCGTATTTACCGAGGCTGAGCGCGCCAAGGCCGCCAAGCGCCCGTTTACCAAAGCGGGAACCTATGCCAAACGCTTCGCAGCCAAGGAGGCATTTTCCAAGGCCGTGGGAACGGGTTTCAAGCGCGGCGTTTTCATGCGTGACATTGGCGTCATCAACGCGCCATCGGGCGCGCCGACATTGGCGCTGACAGGCGGCGCAAAAGCGCGGCTCGACGCAATGGTTCCGGCGGGGTATGACGCGTATGTACATTTAACATTAACCGACGATCACCCATGGGCCCAAGCATTTGTGATTATCGAAGCATTGCCATCCCCGCCATCTGCTGCGGCATAAGAAAGCCAAGTTTTTGAACTCTGAAACGCATATGGAAACGCAGATACAGCCAGATAGTTCGGCGCAAACGCTTGCGCCTAAACAAAGCCGGCGTTCGGCGATTTGGTCCGAGATTAAAGGGCTTTTGTGGCTGTTGCTGGCCGTATTGTTATTCCACAGCTTCATTGCCAAACCGTTTTATATTCCATCAATATCGATGATGCCAACGCTGCAAGTCGGTGACCGCCTGTTTGTTAGCAAATATGCCTATGGCTGGAGTCACGTTTCGCCGACAATCCCCAATCCGGCAGCAATTTTTCGCTGGCTGATCTTGCGTGAGGATGTTCAGACTTTGGCCGTTCAATTGCCGCAAAGCAGCACGCGGATTTGGGGCTCAATGCCTGCGCGCGGCGATATTGTTATCTTGAAACCAGCGGGCAAAACCGATGATCTGATAAAGCGCGTAATCGGCCTTCCCGGAGATTTGATTGAGATGCGCGGCGGGCTGATTTTCCTGAATGGCACGCCGATAAAACAAGAGGTGCAGCCAGCGCTTGATTTAACCGTCGATATTAACAGCCCTTGCAACGACAGTGAATTTCCAGGTTCTCCGACGCAAGGCGGTGACGGCAAATTGCATTGCTACCTGCCGATTGTCCGCGAAACATTGCCGAACGGCGTAAGTTACGACACGATTGATGCGCGTAATACATTGTCCGATGATTTTGCACCGACGCGTGTTCCGGCCAATCATCTTTACCTGATGGGCGATAACCGCGACAACAGCGCGGACAGCCGGGTTCCATTGCCATATGGCCTTGGCGGTGCAGTGGCGTTGGACCGGATTGGCGGGCGGGCGGAAATCGTGACCTTCTCGGTTGATGGTTCAACATCACTCAATCCCCTGACTTGGATAGCTTCGCTGCGCGGCGACCGGGCCGGAACCAGTTTGCGGCCAGTGCGTTCGGCGCATGGCAATGCTAAGGAGCAGCAATGACAGTCCAAGCAAAACCTGTTCAGCCAAAAAGTGTTCAGCCAAAAACTGCACGCGCGAAACCGGTAAAAAAAGTACGCACCACATCGGTGATCGCGCATGCCGAAACCGAATTTGTTGAAGAATTTGGTCCGACCGATTTTTTCGATCCCATTATCCGTACCGAGTTAAAACGCGCGTCGGTTTGGTTGGGTCTGGCGCTGGCTATCGGATTGATCGCATGGTTAGCGCAGCCAATTTTGCTTATCATCGGCGGGATGGTGTTTGCCGCGATGCTGGATGGCGGAGCGCGGCTACTGGGCCGGATATTGCCGATACCAAGGGGGTTTCGGTTGGCAATAGTGATGTTGGCTGCAGTCGCGTTTCTTTATTGGACGGCGGCGTTAACCGGAACGCAGTTGGCGCAGCAGGCAGCTGCGCTGCAAACCATTATCGAAAATCAGCTGATTTGGCTCGAACAAAAAGCGCGCGAGATGGGCTTTGCAATCTCCGCCGCCGATGTCAAAGATATTAGCTCGCAGATTTTGGGCAGCGTTGGCCGCGTGACGGCGGCGGTTAGCTCGGCTGTGGGAACCATAACGAACATGGTAATGATGTTGGTACTTGCGATTTTTATTGCCGCAGAACCACGGTTATATGAACGCGGTATCGCATGGATGTTGCCGCTGGGTGCGCGCGAACATTTTTACGGCACCTGTTCAAAAATTGGATTTACGTTGCGCCGGTTGATGGCGGGGCGCTTGCTGGGCATGGCGATAGAGGGGGTTGGCACATGGATGCTGCTGGCCCTTGGCGGTGTTCCGATGGCGGCTTTGCTGGGTGTGATTACTGGATTGTTGGCGTTCTTGCCGAATATCGGCGCGATTGTATCGGGCGTATTGATTATATTGGTCGGATTTTCAGCTGGGTTTGATGCCGGATTATATGCAATATTTGTCTATTTTGTGGTGCAGATAATTGATGGCTATTTGATCGTTCCCATGGTTGCCAAACGGGCCGTTGATATGGCCCCTGCTTTGGTATTAGGCGCGCAAATTTTGTTCGGTGCATTATTTGGCATATTGGGCCTTGCGCTGGCCGATCCGATTGTTGCGATGATAAAGGTGGCATTGGAACGGCAATCGGAACGCAACGAAGCGCGCGCTATCCGCAAAACGCCAGCCGCCAAAGCGGACGCCGCATAAAATGCCGCTTTTGCTATGTTTCTTTTTGGGCATTGCCAATTTTGCCATGCACAAGGCGGTGCTGGAATCGCGCCATCCGTTTGTCGAAGATACAAAATTATATTTTGGCAAACATATTGGAAAATTTGGCAGTTACGCCCTGGAATTTGCGATTCTGGCAGGTGCAATGTTGTTTGCAGGCAATGGATCTTATTTGGTCGTGGTTTTCTATGCCTTATATGCGGCCATGAACGGCCTTGCGACGTGGCTTTTGCTTGCGGGACGGATTTAGGATCAGGACCCTGTCGCGAACACGCCGCTATGCATTTGAACAATGGCCAAACGCCGTTTGTCGAACCCCTAATTGTTTTTAGTGAATATTGCAGTAGGCGGTCACGCATATGAAAAATGCCGCGCCATATTATGTTCTCAGCTTCGCCGCATTTATCGGTGTCGCCGCCTGCGTCCCGAACACGGTTTGCGCGCAAGTAACCAGCCCGCAGTCGCAATCAGAAGACGGTAAGCAGATTTATTCCGCAGCAGATTTTGCTCAATTTGCGCCGCAAACCGCGCTGGATATGGTGCGGCAAATTCCGGGCTTTGTAATCACCGAATCAAGCGGCGACCGCGGGTTGGGCGAAGCGACGCAAAATGTGCTGATTAATGGCCAACGCATATCTGGCAAAAGCAATGATGCCGCAACGGTGTTGGGCCGCACATCTGCTGAAACCGTGGTGCGGATCGAAATCGTCGATGGCGCGACGTTGAACATCCCCGGCCTTAGCGGACAGGTATTGAACCTGATCACGAAAACCAGCGGGCTGAAGGGCAATTTTCGGTGGAACCCGCAGGTGCGGTCACGCGTTCAGACGCTGTATCTTGACGGCGAGATCAACGTGTCAGGGAAATTGGGCTCGGCTGATTTCACCGCCGGGATTAGCACGCCGAATACCTTTCGCGGCGGCGGTTGGGGCCAAGAAATCGTAACGAGCGGCAGCGGCGCTCCCATATCGACGCGGGACAGATCAAGCCGCTTTAGCGGAGACAATCCGAAACTTTCATTATCGTACAGCCGCGCCAGCCAGGCGGGTTCCAAATTCAACATAAATGGCGAAGCATCGATTGACAATTTCAGACGCCGTCAAAAGAGCCTTCGGTTTCTTGCCGGCTCATCTGATCCTACTGCGCCTGATATTTTTGAAGTCGGAACCGGCAAAGAAAATGAAAAAAATTACGAAATCAGCAGCGATTATGCATTTGGCATTGCTGGAGGACGGCTGAAACTTGTCGCATATCGCCGTTTTGAACACAGCCCCACCGAAAGCATTTTCCGCCGCGATTTCGCAAATGGTAATGCTCCGGATGGTACGCAATTTAACCGCGTCGCCGACGAAGCCGAAACCATTGGCCGAGGCGAGTTTAGTTGGAAATCGGGCAAGGCGGACTGGAGCATTTCAGCGGAAGCCGCCTATAATTATCTTGATTCCCGGTCCGAGCTGTTCAGTTTAGTTAATGACGCATTTGTGCCCGAACCGCTGGACAATCCCAATAGCCGCGTTGCCGAGAAACGCGGCCAGATCATATTGTCCTATGGCCGGCCCCTGTCATCGACGCTGACCTTACAAACCCAAATCGGCGGGGAATATAGTGAGCTTGAACAAACCGGCGCAGGCGGACTGACCCGGCAATTTTGGCGGCCAAAGGGCCAGGTTTCGTTGGCGTGGAAAGCGTCGCCGCAATTGGACGTCAGTGCAAAATTGCAACGCAAAGTGGGGCAGCTGAACTTTTTTGATTTTCTGCAATCCGTCGATGTTCAGGATGCCAATAATAATGCCGGAAATCCAAATCTGGTGCCGCCGCAAAGCTGGCTCAGCGAGCTTGAGTTGAACCGCAAACTGGGCAATGCTGGGTCCGTTAAACTAAAACTGCAATATGAAAAAACCAGCGATGTTGTGGACCAAATTCCGATTGCAACGGGCGGCGAAGCGCCGGGCAATCTGCGTGATAGCGCAGACAGGTGGAGCGCGGAAACCAATATAACTGTCCTTTTCGACGGCCTAGGTGTGAAAGGGGCAAAGTTGGATTTGTCCGGTTTCGTGCAAAAGGGCCGATTGACCGATCCATTGACGCGCCGGTCACGGCGATTTGGCGGGGAACGGCGTTGGACATGGGCCTTCGAATTCCGGCACGATATTCCATCGAGTGACTGGGCCTATGGATTTGGAGCGGACGATCAAAGTGACGCCGAATTTCTGCGACTAGATTTCGCCGCCAGAGAATTTCACACCAAACCACAGACGTTTATATTCGCAGAAAATAAGGACATATTGGGACTGAAGGTGCGCGCATCATTGATAAACCTGATCGGCCAAAAAGAAAAATATCGAGAGGTGTTTTTTGTTACTGATAGGTTGGATGGTCAGGTCGACCAATTTCGGAATGGCACCAGCGAATATGGCGTAATCGGAAGGCTATCCGTTAGCGGGACTTTCTAACCCGGCAATGGGTGTCTATAGGGGGGCATGCACGGTTATGCCCCCTCCCAATTTGACAGCTCTAAAACCAAACGCAGCGAACCGCCGATGGGGCCGACGTTGCGCCGTTTTCTGCCCTATCTATGGCCCGATCATGCGCCAGAATTAAAGCTTAGAATAATATTGTCGGCGCTGTTGACGGTCGCGTCAAAGACAATCCAATTGTCGATGGGCTTTGTCTATGGCGCGGCAATTGACCGCATGGTTCCCGGATTGGAAGCGGGCGTCGCGCTGGCGATAGGATTGATTGTCGCATATGCAGGCGCGCGGTTTGCAGGCGTGCTGTTTGACAATTTGCGCAACGTTGTTTTCGAACGCGTGGGGCAGGATGCAACCCGCGATCTGGCCGTGCATGTATTTGCACATCTGCATGCATTGTCGCTGCGGTTCCATCTGGCGCGGCATACCGGTGAGGTGACCAAGGTAATTGAGCGCGGCACCAAAAGTATCGATACGATGCTGTATTTTTTACTGTTCAACATCGCCCCGACCGTCATCGAATTGATCGCGGTGCTCATCATTTTCACGGTAAAATTTAGCGCCGGCTTGGCTGCCGCCACTGCGGTCATGGTGGCCACTTATATCGTTATAACCCGCAAAATCACCGACTGGCGCAATGCCCTCCGCGCCGAAATGAATGACTTAGATACGCTGACGGTATCGCGTTCGGTCGATAGCCTTTTGAATTACGAGACGGTCAAATATTTTGGTGCCGAGGCCCGCGAAATTGCGCGGTATGAAAATGTCGCGGCCAGTTACGCACGGGCCACAGTGAAATCGGAAAACTCGCTGGCGCTGCTGAATATTGCACAGTCGCTGGTGACCAATTTGATGATGGCGGGCGCAATGGGGTACACCATTTGGGGCTGGTCAAAGGGACACTTTCAAACCGGCGACGTCGTGCTGGTCAACACCCTATTGATGCAATTGTTCCGGCCATTGGATTTGCTGGGCATGGTGTACCGGATGATCCGGCAGGGATTGGTAGATATGCAATCGATGTTTGCCTTGATCGATATGCCTGCGGAAATTGTCGATGCGCCGGGCGCTCCCGCGCTGGATATTGGCAATGCGACGGTCAGCTTTGACAATGTCGAATTTGGTTATGAGCCCGACCGGCAAATCCTGCACGGTTTAAGCTTTCACGTTCCTGCTGGCGAGACGCTGGCGATTGTCGGGCCGTCGGGCGCAGGCAAATCAACGATCGCGCGGCTGTTATACCGATTCTATGATCCACAAAGCGGCAGCGTGCAGATTAACGGACAAAATATCGCTGGCGTCACGCAAAGCTCATTGCGCGCAGCCATCGGCATCGTGCCGCAGGACACTGTGTTGTTCAACGATGATATCGGTTACAATATCGCTTATGGTAAAGCAGGCGCGAGCGAGGATGAGATCATCGCGGCGGCAAACGGCGCATCAATCCACAGCTTTATCGCGTCCCTGCCGCAGGGGTACCAAACGCCGGTTGGTGAACGCGGATTGAAATTATCGGGCGGCGAAAAACAACGCGTTGCGATTGCCCGAACACTGTTAAAAAATCCGCCAATCTTGATCCTTGACGAGGCCACCAGCGCGCTCGACAGCCGCACCGAGGAGGCAATTCAAGATACGCTAAATACCATCGCCGAAAAACGCACGACGATCATCATCGCGCACCGCTTGTCGACGATAACGCATGCCGACAATATCATTGTATTGGATAAAGGGCGTGTGGCTGAAGTTGGTACACATACAAAGCTGCTGCGTAAAAATGGCCTCTATGCCGAAATGTGGACGCGGCAGCAGACGGAAAGCGAAGAAGAGGCTGTGGACGCGAGCTAGATAAAATATAGTTTGAAAGTAAGATTTGGGAGGGGCGGCTTTATGACGGAACACGATCTGGCCATGTTATATCAAATTGATTTGATCGCGCGCGGCGGATCACTGTCATTATTGGCGCTGTGGACTTATGTAATATTTCGGAATCACCGCTCGATTTTATCGGCGCGGATTGCGATTATCTTGAACCTGACTATTTTCGCTTATATCCTAAATGGCATTTTGTTTACTCTCGCACCAAGTTCCCCAGTCAATTATGTCTTTAATGCCCTTTCCGTTTTTGCTCCGCCGTTTCTATGGTTGTTCGCGCTCACTTGGTTTAACGATGTCGATAAGATCGGTTGGCGTCGGTGGTTGCCAATTGTTGCGCTTGGCATAATTTATTTTGCGCAGTCGGTTATGATTTCTCTTACCGGAAATGTTGCTCCTGCTCTTTGGATGGTGATGCGCATCGCAATGTTTGGATTTGGCGCAGCGGGGATATGGGCTGCATGGCAGGGACGTGAGAATGATCTGGTGGAGGCGCGCCGCCGGTTTCGGTTGGTGATGATAGGCGCGATTGGCGGCTTCGTCATTTTGGTCAATGTCGTTGAAGTGTTAGTGGAAAGCGACGTAATGGGATTTCATGCTCGATCCCTAATTGAGTTCGCGATTTTTTTGATCACATTTGTAATTTCGGCGGGTCTTTATAACTTAGCAAATCCAGAATTATTTGCGGCCGCAAAGAAAATAGTAAAGCTTCCAAATGAGAGAGACGAACCCTCTATCCTTGCAAATAAGCTGACGACGTTTATGACGTACGAACGGGCTTACCGATCCGAGGGCCTGACGATTGCTGCGCTCGCGGCGCAAATCGGTGAGCAGGAATACCGCTTGCGCCGGTTGATAAATGGTGAGCTTGGCTTTCGCAATTTCACCGCGTTCTTGAACAGTTACCGGCTGGCCGAAATACGCGATGCCCTGTCCGATCCTAAGCAGAAAGAAGTTCCCATTTTGACCATTGCAATTGATGCGGGCTTTGGATCGCTCGGGCCCTTCAACCGCGCCTTTAGGGAAGCAGAAGGCATGACACCTAGCGAATATCGTGGCCGCCATAGCTGATCGATTTCAAAATCGGCTGGCCGAATTTGGAAATTACGGAGCATGATTGCAACGCGGCGACCATGAAGAACATGTCCAATGAGTAGGAATTGCCATGATTGAATCGACCAACCCAATAATAATATTCCGCGAAATATTCGTCCATGCCTTCATGGCTGATTTCACGCGCTATCTTATTGCCGCATGCGTTACGGCGTTGATCGTTTTTCTGTTAATGCAAACCGGATTGCGGACGCGCAAAATTCAAAAGCGAAAGGCATCATCATCGGATGTGATGCGTGAGTTTCTGCAATCGGTGCGGTCATGTATCGTTTATGTTGGGGTGTCGGTGGCGATTATCTGGGGCATCAACATGGAATATATATATCCCATCGGTCCATCCAACGGGCTGGCGAATGACCTGATGATGTTGGCGGCGATGATCGTCCTGCACGATGCCTATTTTTACTGGACGCACCGCGCGCTGCACCACCCGCTATTATACAAACGCTTTCATTTGGCGCATCATCGTTCCGTCACGCCGACGCCGTTTGCTGCGTATAGCTTTTCCGTCGGTGAAGCCGCGATTGCCGCGATGTTTGTCATCATTTGGCAATTTGCCATTGGCGCGCCCGGCACAGTTTTGGTGCCATTCCTGCTTTTTCAAATCACCCGCAACGCGATGGGCCATGCCGGATTTGAGCTGATGCCGCGTTGGTGGTTGTCGACGCGTTTGACGCGCTGGATTAATACCACGACGCACCATGACCTGCACCATGGCGGCGGGTTCAATCATAACTATGGTCTTTATTTTACATGGTGGGACAAATGGGCGGGAACCGAGCACCCGCAATATCGGGAGAAGTTCGCGAGCGTGGTGGCAAAGCCTTCGCAAGAAGAAACCACTTTGGTCCCCGCGGAATAGGCCTAGCCGCACTCCCGATTTCGCCCTAGTGCGATGCCCATGGCAACGCATGCAGCAAAATTTGATCCTTTAGGCGAACTGCACCGGCTATTCGGCTTTTCGGAATTTCGCGGGGTACAGCGCGATGTGGTTGACCGCGTGATGGCGGGGCAGCGGACGTTGGCGGTGATGCCGACGGGCGCGGGTAAATCGCTTTGTTACCAGCTGCCGTCTGTTATGCTGCCGGGGACGACTATCGTTATATCGCCCCTGATCGCGTTGATGCACGATCAAATGCGCAGCGCAAATGCAGCGGGGATTAAGGCAGCAACTTTGACATCGGCGGATGAAAACCGGGCCGAGACAATCGAGCGGTTCAGGGACGGGCGGCTTGACCTGTTATATGTCGCGCCCGAACGTGCGTCGGGGGCGGAGTTTCGCGGTTTGCTGCGGGAGGCGCAGATTTCGCTGTTTGCGATTGATGAGGCGCATTGTGTGTCGGAATGGGGACATGATTTCCGACCCGATTACCGTTTACTTAGGCCGTTGATGGATGATTATCCCCAGGTTCCCCGGCTGGCGCTGACCGCAACCGCCGATGCACATACCCGCAGCGACATCTTGTTACAGCTAGGCATTGGCGAGGCGGGGATGATTGTTGCCGGGTTTGACCGCCCCAACATTCGCTATCAAATTGCACCCAAAGCCGGAGCCGCAGCGCAAGTTGCCGATTTTGTTAAGGCAAATGCGGGCGCGGGCATCGTTTATGTCCAGTCGCGCGCAGGGGCCGACCGGATGGCAGAATCGCTGGCGAAAACTGGGCGGCCCGTGCGGTCCTATCATGCCGGATTGGATCCAGAGGTCCGCAAACGTAACCAACATGATTTTGTTGCCTCCGAAGATATGGTCATGGTGGCCACCGTGGCGTTCGGCATGGGGATTGATAAACCCGATGTCCGCTTTGTGGCGCATGCGGGCCTGCCCAAGTCTATCGAAGCTTATTATCAGGAAACGGGCAGAGCGGGGCGCGATGGCGATCCTGCAACGGCGCAACTTTTTTGGGGCGCCGAAGATTTTTCCAAGGCGCGAATGTGGCTGCGCGATGTTGAAGAAAGCCGATTGGCAGGCGAACGTGCGCGACTGGCATCGCTGGGCGCGCTCGTTGAAACCGCAGGATGCAGGCGAGCGATTTTGCTGCGCCATTTTGGCGAAACCCCAGCGGAAACCTGCGGCAATTGCGACAATTGCCTGAATCCGCCGAAATCGGTTGATGCGAGCGTTGTCGCGCAGAAATTCCTTTCCGCCGTGTACCGCACCGGGCAAAGTTTTGGCATCGGGCATTTGGAAAATATCCTGACAGGCAAATCCGACGATAAGTCGGTGAAATTTGGCCATGACCAACTGTCGGTATTTGGAATTGTGAACGCTGATGATGCACCGCTGATTAAGCCGGTGGCGCGGTCGTTATTGCTGAAGGACGCGCTGCGCACGAACGAGCATGGCGGATTGATGTTCGGCCCACAGGCCAAGGCGTATATGAAGGGCGACATGCCGCTGGACCTGATCGTACCGCCAAAACGCGAACGCAAATTACGGCGCGACGGTGCGATTAACCCGATCGGCGACCCATTGTTTGAGGCGTTACGCAGCGCACGGCGCGATATCGCGTTGGAGGCCGGCGTGCCTCCTTATGTCATATTCCATGATGCCACCTTGCGCGAAATGGCGATGCAGCGGCCCAGCAGCATGTCGGCAATGTCAAAAATTTCGGGCGTTGGCGCGCGAAAGCTTGACGAATATGGCGCTGCGTTTTTATCGGTGATACAGCAGCATTGAAGGGGAATATCATGTTTCGCAAATTGACGGACACATTTTTGGCCGCACCGCAAATCAGCGTGGACGATGTCGCGGCAGCAAAAGCGCAGGGCGTTGCATTGATTATCAACAACCGCCCTGATGGTGAAGAACCCAGCGCGCCGCAAAGCGCCGACATTGCGGCGGCGGCAGCGGCGGCGGGCATCGCTTACGCTGAGATCGCCGTTACCCACGCGGGATATTCACACCCGCAAATCGATGCGATGATTACCGCATTAGAACGTGCAGGCGACGGCAAGGTGCTGGCATATTGCCGATCGGGAACACGCTCGACAATGCTATGGGCGCTGGCGCAAGCGAAATCCGGTATGCATCCCGCAGAGATTGCGGCAAGGGCGGAAAGCGCAGGCTATGACGTTGCGCCCATCGCGGCGATGATGGACCTACTGCGCGGTCAGCGAGGCTGATTAATTCACAATCAGAGTTTCGGGATTGGCAATTTATGGCGACTTCCACAAAAATTTTGATATTGGGTTTTGCTTTATTGGCGCTGTATTATTTTGCGCGATATGCACGTTTGGGCCACGGATTGACCGTAAAAGATGCCGAACATGCAAAACAAATCGCGTATGAAGAACTGATTGGATTTCAAGGCGACGAAGTCTTGATTGATCGTTCGGGCCAGTCGGCCTTGGTTCGCGGCGGCGTGGATGGTTACGCGTATATCCGCCGCCATGGCGCGCATTTTGTGGTTCGCCAGATTGGCGGAACGGAGATAATCCAGTGCGGCGCGGAAAAAATATTGCTGCGCCATCCTGATCTGCCCAAAGGCGGTGTCACAATGCAGGTGACGCAT
This sequence comes from Sphingomonadales bacterium, assembly GCA_031415335.1. Classification (GTDB taxonomy): domain Bacteria; phylum Pseudomonadota; class Alphaproteobacteria; order Sphingomonadales; family Sphingomonadaceae; genus Sphingorhabdus_B. The sequence continues at coordinate 46,750 of JANORM010000068.1, forward strand.
GCAGCCGAGCCGCGCACTGCCCAATTTACCGCATATGATAAACGCTGATCGATACGGGCATGACAAGCAATTTTCCTGATCTTGTCGCCTTCGCCATTCCAGCATTCATCCTGTTGATATTTGCCGAGATGCAATGGGCGCGGAAATATTCGCCCAGCAGTTATCATCCCCATGATTTGGTGATTTCGATGTTGCTTGGTTTGACCGCATTTTTGGCGGCGTTGGTGTTCGCAGACCCCGTGCACAATATAAGCAGCTATGTGGCGGAGTTCCGATTGACCCAGCTTTCGTTTGCTTTGTGGGTATGGCTTTTGTGCATCTTCGCGGACGATTTTCTGCATTATGCACTGCACCGCGCGTCGCATCATGTGCGATTTTTATGGGCCAGCCACGTGGTCCATCACAGCAGCCAGCATTTCAACTTGGTTGTTGGATTGCGGCAATCGGCGTCGATCGTTTTTCTGTCCGCGCTGATTTTCCGTCTGCCTTTGGTGATGCTTGGCTTCTCGCTGGAGATGGTGGCGACGGTCATAACGGGCAATCAGATTTACCAGTTTTGGACGCATAGCGATGCGGTGCGAACCAGTCCGCGTTGGTTCAGCTATATCTTCACCACGCCCGCTCATCACCGCATTCATCATGCTGCCAATCCCGAATATCTGGATCGTAACTATGGGGGCGTGTTCATCGTTTGGGACCGGATGTTTGGGACGTTCCAATCTGAGCAAGCGGGCAATCCGCCGCGATACGGGCTGGTGCAGCAATTGGGGCGGTTTAACTTGCTGATATGCATGTTACACGAATGGAGCGCGATTTTCGACGATATGTGGCACGCGCCCTGGCGGCACAAACTGGCTTATTTCTTCGCGCCGCCGGGATGGAGCCACGATGGATCGCGCGAGACCAGCGACGATATCAAGGCGCGCTGGGCGGCGGCGAAGGCGGACGGTGGACAAAAGTGGCAGGCTATGGAAAGTAATATTAATGACCGATCTTCCTAACCCCGTCGACTATGCGATTCCCGGCTTTGTCATATTGATGCTGGCCGAAATGTGGCTGCTGCGGTCGCGCCGTCATCTTGCGGGTTATGAGTGGCGCGATACAGCGACGTCGCTTTTGCTTGGTACCGGCAGCCAGGTTGCGGGTTTGCTGACGGCGGGACTGGTTTACGCCGCCGCCAAATGGGGCAATCAATATTCGCTGTTCGATATTGGCTTTGTCTGGTGGGCGTGGCCATTATGTTTTGTACTCGATGATTTGGCATATTACGCGTTTCACCGCAGCGCGCACCGTGTCCGCTGGTTTTGGGCGGCGCATGTCACCCATCACGGCAGCCTGCTTTACAACTTGTCAACGGCGCTGCGCCAAACATGGACCGTGTTTATTGCACTTAGTTTTGTGTTTCGCATGCCTTTGCTGTTCATCGGTTTTCCGGTGGAGATGGTATTTTTCTGCGGCGCGCTGAATCTAATCTACCAATTCTGGTTCCATACCGAGGCGATTGACCGGATGCCGCGCTGGTTTGAAGCGGTCATGAACACGCCGTCGCACCACCGCGTCCATCACGCCACAAACGCGCGCTATCTGGACGCAAATTATGCCGGCGTGTTCATCATCTGGGACCGGATGTTCGGCACGTTTGTGGGCGAGGACGATACAGACAAAATCGAATATGGCTTGGTGCACAATCTGGGCAGTTTTAACCTGGTTTGGGCCGCGGTCCATGAATGGGCGGGTATCATGCAAGATATGTGGCGCGCGCCGTGGCGCCATAAGCTGTCATATGCATTGCGGGAGCCGGGTTGGAGCCATGACGGCAGCCGCGAAACCAGCGCAATGATAAAAAAGCGGGTTGCCCAGAAACGCAGCATTCCGTAAATTTAGGGTCAGGCCCTGTTCAATAGCATTGGTAGAAAATTACGGATTTCGTCGCAACGGGACTTGCCACGAATGCCCAAAAAGACGATCAACTGCAAATGGCAAATATAATCGCATTCATCCTTGGGCTCATCGCCCTGCTCTTCGCAATCCCGGCGTTCATTCCGTTATTGGGATGGGCCAATTGGATCATTATTTTGATCGCGGGCGTCGGGATCATCGTCGGCATGGCATCGAGGAAGAATGGCGGACGAAATTTCTGCGTCGGTGTGGCTATATTGTGCGCGTTACGGCTTTGGCTTGGCGGCGGCTTAATCTGACCCAAGCGTCAGATAATCCACCCAATTCCATCGATCGCGGCGCGTTATTCGCGGCGATTGGCGCGTATTTCATCTGGGGTTTCATGCCACTGTTTTTCAAACAGTTGGACGGCGTTCCTGCGGTTGAAATTATCGCACACCGGGTAATCTGGGCAGTGCCGTTGCTGATTATAATCATGGCGTTTCGGCGGCAGCTGGCTGAATTTTGGGCCGCAATCACCAGCCTAGCGACGCTGCGCTGGATGCTCCTCAGCGCCATCCTGATTTCGATCAACTGGCTGGTATATGTGTGGGCGGTGAATAACGAACTGATCCTGGCGGCAAGCCTGGGATATTATCTAAATCCTTTGCTGAATATTTTGGTTGGTACCGTTTTCTTGAACGAGCGGCTGAACCGCACCCAATGGATCGCGGTTGCCATCGCCGTTAGCGCGGTTGCCATATTGGCCGTGGGTGCAATTGGCACTTTGTGGATCAGCCTGACATTGGCGGCCAGTTTTTGCGGCTATGGCGTTGTGCGCAAGTTTGCGCCCGTTGGCGCCATTCCCGGTCTGGCCATTGAGACAATATTGTTGATGCCCGCCGCATTTGGCGCGGCATTTTGGTTTGCGCAGATAGGCAATGTGCGCGGTTGGGGCAGCGATAGCGCGACGATGCTGTTACTTGCAGCAGGCGGCGCAATTACGGCAGTCCCGCTGTTGCTGTTCGCCACGGCGGCGCGGCGCATGAGTTATAGCGTGATGGGTTTCATCCAATATATCGGACCGACCATGCAATTCATATTGGCGATTTTCTTATATCAAGAGGCGTTATCGGGCGCGCGGCTGATAAGCTTTGTGCTGATTTGGGTGGCGCTATCGATATTTAGCTGGGACGCGGTTCAGCGCATGCGCGGACAGCGGATACCGGCTTAAAGGACAAGAAAAAAGCATTTGAATAAATCCGGAGTTCTGTGTTAGCCTCTAAAAAAGTGGAGGTAACGATGAAATTGACGCGCCGGGAAGCATTGGCGGCAATTGGAGCAAGTGCCGCCACTTCGCACGCTATTGCAGGAACATCTCCTACAAAAAACTCTTCTTCTATAATTGATGTCGCCGTCATAGGAGCTGGTGTTTTTGGAGCGTGGACCGCATGGCACCTTAAAAAAGCGGGGCTATCAGTTGCTTTATTTGAGCAACATTCGGCAGGTCATGCCACGTCTTCGTCGGGCGGTGAAAGCCGGATTATTCGGGTAAGCTATGGCGGCGATCCGCTTTATTCCTCAATGGCGCGTGAATCACTTGCCAAATGGGACGCGCTTTTCTTGCGCCAAAGGCAACCTATACTTCACAAAATTGGTGTGTTGTGGTTCGCCAAGAATAATGATGATGCCGCCACACAAAGCTTGGCATGGCTTAGAGCATCGGGCCTGGGCCGTTGGGAAGGCGATGCAGCTGCTTTACGCCAGCGTTTCCCTCAAATGCTGTTTGCAGATGATGAAGCTGGATTTATTGAAACAGGAACAGGTGCCCTAATTGCCGGACGCGGTGTGCAAGCTGTCGTAGCGGATTCAGGGGTTGAGGTTTTTCGTGCTGTAGTTGGCACACCTCAAAAACTGGCCAATGGCAATTATCAAGTTGCAGGCATAACGGCGCGCCATCTGATTTATGCTTGCGGACCTTGGCTGCCAAAGATTTTCCCCGATGAACTAGGCAATAAGATATTTGCTACGCGGCAAGAGGTATTTCATTTTGGTTCAAAACCTGGAGACAATCGTTTTTCTGCCTCAGCCATACCGACATGGATCGATTCTGATCCGCGCGATTATGCGTATGGTTTTCCGGACTTAGAAGGCCAAGGGTTCAAGTTAGCATTTGATACGCATGGAGAAATTATTGATCCCGATACGCAGGGCCGTCAAGTTACCGCCGAAGGTATATCCCGCGCTCGGCGTTATCTCAAATCGCGGTTCCCCGACCTTTCGGATGCACCGTTAATCCATACGCGTGTGTGTCAATATGAAAACTCATCCAATGGTGATTTTCTAATTGACCGGTTGCCGGGGCATGACCGCGTTTGGCTGGTTGGAGCCGGATCAGGGCATGGTTTCAAACATGGCCCAGCAGTTGGCAAGCGAGCAGCAGCTCACATCCTTAATCCTTTGACAGCCATCGAACCGCGTTTTTCGCTCGCAACCAAAGCAACCACACAAAACCGCACGGTTTATTAATAGGCATTAATTTGTTTTTCTGTTCAAAAAATATTCTGTGGTTAAGCGAGCTGCCAATGCAATTCTTCACCAGCATGAAACGGCACAATGGTCTCGCCGCCAACATGCATCAATGCCGGGACTAAATTTGCCGCACGGTGCAAGGTGATCGTGGTTTCATTCAGCGGCAAGCCATAGAAATTCGGTCCGTGCACCGACGCAAAACCCTCTAACTTATCCAGCGCACCCTCCGCATCAAACACGGCGGCATAGCTTTCAATGGCATATGGGGCGTTGAAAATCCCGGCGCAACCGCACGCGCGTTCTTTGGCAGCGACCACATGCGGCGCGCTGTCGGTACCCAGAAAGAACTTCGCCGACCCAGATGTTGCGGCCTTGCGCAATGCCAATCGGTGCACTTCGCGTTTGGCCACCGGCAGGCAATAAGCGTGCGGGCGGATGCCGCCTGCGAACATGGCGTTGCGATTGATATGAAGATGTTGCGGCGTGATTGTGGCGGCGATATTGGGGCCGCTGCTTTCCACAAACTGCACCGCCTGTAATGTGGTGATATGTTCAAAGACGACTTTTAAGTCCGGCAAATCACGGATCAGGCCGGTCAAAATACGGTCGATAAACACAGCTTCGCGGTCAAAAATGTCAATCGCGCTGTCGGTGACTTCGCCGTGAATCAACAGCGGCATGCCGATGCCCTGCATGCGCGCCAACGCAGGCATAATATGCGCGATGTCGGTTACGCCGTGCGCGCTACCCGTGGTGGCGTGCGCTGGATATAGTTTTGCCGCAGTAAACACGCCGCTTTCATATCCCCGCGCCAATTCCTCGCCGTCGGTATCGTCGGTCAGATACGCTGTCATCAGCGGGGTGAAATCCACGCCAGCGGGAACTGCCGCCAATATCCGGTCACGGTACGCCGCGGTTTTGGCAATATCGGTGACGGGCGGTGACAGGTTGGGCATCACAATCGCCCGCGCAAATTGCCGCGCGGTATAGGGCACGACGCCGCGCATCATATCGCCATCGCGCAAATGGACATGCCAATCATCGGGGCGGCGGATTTTGAGAATCATTGGATCGTTGATAATTTCGCTCATCCCTTTTCTTTAGGCGCGCGGCGTCCTATTTGTCACCTATGACTGCACTCTGCCTGAATGATCGCGCCGTAATTTGCCTCTCACCATCACAGGAGGATGAGGATGTGCGCGATTTCCTGCAAGGATTGGTGACGGCGGATATGCACGGACCGCTACCGACATGGGCCGGCCTGCTCAGTCCGCAAGGCAAGGCGTTGTTTGATTTTTTCATTTGGCAGGACAATGACCGCATCTTGATCGATTGCGAACAAAGCCAAGCGGACTCCCTGATCCGGAGGCTGTCAATATACCGGTTGCGGCGTAAAATCACGATCGCGATTGAACCGTCGCTAGCAGTTTATTGGACTGCCGCTGCGCCCGATGAGGGTGCAAAACGTCATAATTCCGATCTTGGCCCTTGGCCAACGGGTATTAACCCCGATCCGCGCCATGCAAGCCTCGGCTATCGTTGGCTATCGGCGGCGACCCAAACCATCGCCGATGGATCGGCCGAATACCGCGCGCATCGTTTGTCACTGGGCATTACCGAGGGTATCGCAGAGCTGGGCAGTGACCAGACATTATGGCTGGAGTCGAATGCGGCGGAGCTGAACGGGGTGTCGTTTACCAAGGGCTGCTACGTCGGCCAAGAAAATACCGCGCGGATGAATTGGCGGCAAAAGGTTAATCGCCGGATGGTGGTTGTACCGATGGCCGATGCCGATCCGAAACGGCAACGCATTGCGTATCCTGATCTGGGGCTTAGCGTGGAACATCGACGCGTCGAGGATTTGGGTCGCGCCGAGGATATGGCGGCGCTGACGCTGCCCGACTGGATGCCCGATTTGAATGGAAGCGGCGATAGCTAATCCAGCAATTCCAACTTAACCCTTGCCGTGCCGCTGCGGTGCATGCCGATTGCTTTGGCGGCGGCATAGCTGATGTCGATCACCCGGCCTTTGCTCCATGGCCCGCGATCATTGATGCGCACAACCACTTGTTTGCCATTGGACAGGTTGGTCACAGCAACGCGGCTGTGAAACGCCAGTGAACGATGCGCAGCGGTCAATTTACCAGGATCGAATCGTTCCCCATTCGCAGTCCGACTGCCCGCGAATTCAGACGCATAATAGCTCGCCATGCCGGTGCTAACGTGGCGGCGGATATCGCCTGCGTGCGCCAAAATGGGCATCGCAATCAATGCCAACCCGCACAAATTATATCGTAGCCGCATCGCCCTCCCCCGCATCGCCCTGCCCTAACGCGCAGCACACGGCGCCCTCGCCCAATGTGAAGCAAACTGCGGCGTGACGATTAATGCCGCAAGGCGAAGGCGATGCGCCGCAATATTTTTAAGCCAGACCGAGATGCGTTTTATTGCTGCGCCCGTTCCGGCGCGCGGGCCGCCAAAGGAAATTGGGCCGACAGAAGTAAAGGGGGCAAGGGTGAGTTGCAGATTTCCTCGCTTCGTTGGGCAGTACAGCTCATCCAAAAAGCCAACTGCCCAACAGGCGGTTGAAGGGGAAGGTGAAGAAGCCGGCGATCAGCAGCGCGCCGGTGATCATGCCGCGAACGGCGCTTCGGTGGCGCGGCCAATCATGGCGGCGCGCGTGTAGGATGATCAGCGGGACCTGAATCATCGTCCATATCGACAATAAATGGATAAAGGAGAAATGGCCGGGATTGATGCCGCGGACGAGCAGACTGATCAATGCAGTGACGAACATTGCGCTGCACCAAACCCATCCCAGTGCGCGGTGCGGCGGATCGCCCCGGCGGCGCAACAGCATCACGGGCGTTAGCCCAAGCCCGATCAGGACCGTGCCAATATGCGACCAGACCACAGGCGGCACCTCGTGCCACTCATCATGGCCGCGCGCAATTGCCGACAGCACCGCCAGCATCAGCGCCGCCGCGCCAAAGGCCAGCACACGATCAAATGTCTGCGCCGCCAGCGGGCCACGCGCCTGTCCCTGCGCAGCTACTGCACCCTCAATCATGCTCCCTGTATCATGCTCCATGGCGCGCACGCAGCAACAAATAGCCTGCAAAGCCCACCGCGACGCCCGGCACTATGCCGAGCAAAATACAGACCCAGCCGTGGCGCACGCCCCTCGCCTTTGCCTCAAAGGCAATCCATGCGCTCAGGATCACCCAGCAAGCAATGGTGTCGGCGGAATAGCCGCTGGCATAGGGATTGACGAAGCCCGCACCAAAGGCGCCGATAATATCAGGATCGGCGATGAAAGCCGGGATGCACCAATAGGCGAATAACGCGGCAAACCCAGCCGCCGCCGCGATAATGGTGGTTTTGAATATCTGCTCGTTCAAAAGTGCCTCCTTGGTATTACGGTAGGCATGAAGGTGCCGTATCCTCAGACCATTCCGCCGCCCCGATTACAACGTGCAATTGAGGCGGCGTCATTTCCATAATCTTGCAAAATCTGACGCGCAGCTTTTAACCGGCGGTGCAGCTTTTAACCGGCGGTATTGACCGCCACCTTGTCAGACGCGCCGCCTTTATCATCTGGCTTTGCCAATTTTGCTTCCAGACGTTTCAGCATTTCATGCGGGCTTTCCTGAACCGTGAAATTGGTAAACTTGTCGGCAAATTTCTCTTGCTCTTTGCGCTGTTTATCCTTGTCATTCTTATTGTCTTCATGGCTGCCAAAGGCGAGCGGTGAGATCATAAAGATCGCCTCTGGATACAGCCCGCGCGCTTCAAAATCATGCGCCAGTTTGAAGCGCAGACCGCTGTCACTGGGCAACAATAGATGTGCCTGCATCAACGCATTTTGCGCATCCTCGGGCGGCAAAGCCGCGCCTTGTTTTTTGAAACTATCAAACAGCCCTTCCAAAATTCGCGGCGTATTCGGGCGCAATTCATTGGCGGTGTAAATCAACTCCCGCACCACATCCCATTTTTTTGCATCGGTGTTGCCCGATTTTTTCAATTCATCCACCTGCATTTCGGCATCAAAATAAACGGCGATACCGTTTTTGGGATTAATCGCTTTCAAATTGGCGATTGTGGATTTCGCATTCTCCGTTTGTCCCGCAACCATTTCCGTTTCCAGACGAATTTCCTGCGCATTTTCGTCGGATTTCATCTTGTCAGACGCGTCAGCGACCATCTGGGTGAATTGCGGCAAATCGGCGCGCCTTAGGCCCGAATTCAACGATATGTCGGCGCGCAACAATGTCACTTCTGGATCGGTTAAATTGCGCGTCGTGATGGGGCCAACATTGATTGGCTTAAGCGATAATCGCAACGCCTTTAGGTTTTTGACATAGGCTTTCAACTCGCTGTCCAGCAAATCAAGATCGCTGCCAAAGCTTTCTTCGGCCGCCGTTTTATAATCCTTACCCTTTGTAATCGCGAGCAAATAATCATTTAACTGCTTTCCGCGCACCGAATTATGCGACGCGTAATGCGTCAATAACCAACCTTGCGCATATAATGACCCCAGTTGATCGCCGACATCATCATAATTTTTCGCGGTCAGCATTTTGCGCATCGGCAACCAGTCGCCCTTAATCGTGTCAACGCGGCCCAATGGCGCATGGCCAAATTCAATCGTCTTGTCGTCGACAAATTGAATGGTGCCATAATATTCGGCAAAGCCCTCTGTATACCAGCTGGGATAGGTCGCTGGAAAATATTGGAACGTAAAATGATGAATATATTCGTGCTGCAAGACATCGGGCGCCCATCCGTAAACATTTTGAACAACCGTGCGGCGCGTCGCAGGCTGCCGCTCTACGCGGCGCGTCGCGACCAGAAATGGCCCCCGAATGGACGTTGTATAATATCCACCGACGCCAAAAGTAGGGTAAGGCAGCGTCGCTGCGACCGCATCCAAATCACGGACTTGATACACTTTCAACTTCAGTTTTGCGTGCGGTTTTTTTGTTTGTGAAAATGCCCGCACGATGTGATCGAATTTCTCCAGCTTCTCAACATTCGCCCGCACATCCGCCTCTTCGGCCTCGCTGTACAAGATAAAATGGTCGGATTCCGCCACCTTCCATCCTGCAAATGCCGGCGTTGCCGATGATAATAACGCTCCGATGAGCAATGTTGAAATACGCATGTTTGTTCCTTTTAAACCAAGACTTGAACCAACGATTTTGGATCACGCATAGTGGGATAACTACACGATTTACCTTGACAAACTATCACAGTGTTTGGCTTTGTCTAGATGGGTAATTTCGTAAACATTGGCATGATCAAAATAGGCTTTGGCCGCATAATTGTACGGATATTTGCGCGCGCAAGTAAGGAAATATAATGAAGGATCGGCCGATGCGCCTTGGTGTTTGTTACTATCCCGAACATTGGCCGGAAAGTGTCTGGGAAGACGACGCGCGGCATATGGCGCAGCTTGGTCTTTCGCGCGTGCGCATCGGCGAATTTGCGTGGAGCAAGATCGAACCAGAGCCTGGCCATTATGATTGGGGCTGGCTGGACCGCGCGGTCGATATGTTGCATTCGCATGGGCTGGGCATCATCATGGGAACACCGACGGCAACCCCGCCAAAATGGCTGGTTGACACGATGCCGGACATGGTTGCCATCGATGCGCACGGGTTTGCTCGCAATTTTGGATCGCGGCGGCATTATTGTTTTTCGCATGAAGGATACCAGCAGGCCTCGGCAAAAATCGTGGCCGCAATGGCCCAGCGATACGGCAAGCACCCAGCAATCGTCGCGTGGCAAACCGACAATGAATTTGGCTGCCACGATACAGCGGTCAGCTATTCACAGGCCGCCCGCACATCGTTTCGAGGCTGGCTAGCAAATCGATATCCGTCGGCAGACGCGTTGAATGCCGCATGGGGCAATGTGTTTTGGAGCATGGAGTATCGCAGTTTTGATGAGATAGAGTTGCCCAATTTGGCGGTAACCGAAGCAAATCCCGCGCATTTGTTGGATTTTAGGAGGTTCTCCTCCGATCAGGTGGTCCGGTTCAATCGGGCGCAGGCGGACATTATTCGCGCGTGTTCGCCTGAGCGAGATGTTGTGCATAATTTCATGGGCTTTTTTACCCAATTTGATCATCATGCCGTCGGCCATGATCTCGACGTTGCCAGTTGGGACAGTTATCCGCTGGGATTTTTGGAGCAATTCTGGTTCTCCAAGGACGAAAAGCTGCGTTATATGCGCCAAGGCCATCCCGACATCGCGGCGTTCCACCACGATCTCTATCGCGGCTGTGCAAAGGGCCGCTGGTGGGTGATGGAACAGCAACCGGGTCCGGTGAATTGGGCGCGGTTTAATCCTGCGCCTTTGCCCGGCATGGTGCGGCTGTGGACGCTCGAAGCGATGGCGCACGGCGCAGAGCTCGTCAGTTATTTTCGCTGGCGGCAATTTCCCCATGCGCAGGAACAAATGCATAGCGGGCTGCTGCGTCCCGACCGTAGCGAGGATGTCGCCGCGCATGAAGTTCGCCAGTTGAAATCGGACATTGAGGGCATCAGCGCGGCCGAGGGCCATGTGAACACAGCCCCGAAATCGGTGGCCCAAAAATCGGTGGCCTTGTTATTTGACTATCAATCCGATTGGGTGACCGAAATTCAGCCGCAGGGCGCTGGGTTCAGCGCGCTGCGTATGGCGTTTGAATTTTACACCGCTGCACGGAAATTGGGATTGGATGTGGACATCATCCACCCAGAGGCCGCGCTGGATGGTTATGCCATGGTGATGGCGGCGTGCCTGCCGATTATCTCAGAAAAGACCGTGGCGGCGCTATCCGCATTTCAGGGCCGCATATTGATCGGCCCGCGCACGGGCAGCAAGACCGCGTCATTTGGTATTCCCGCTGAATTGCCGCCGGGCGATCTGCGCGCGTTAATGCCAATCAAGGTGCTGCGGGTAGAATCGCTGCCGCCGGAATGGGCCGATCGCGGCGATGGTTTTGAATTGCGGCATTGGTTTGAACATATTGAAAGTGATTTGATCGCCGAAGAGACGCTGAGTGATGGGCGCGCGGCGGTCTTTAGCAATGGCCGCACGCGGTATATCTGCGGCTGGCCGGACACGGCGCTGCTGACGCGCTTAATTGCGAGGATGGCAAGCGAAACGGGCGTAAACATTATGCCCGTGCCCGATGATCTGCGCATCCGGCGGGCAGGCAACCTGACTTTTGCATTTAATTACGGAACAGACATGCTGCCAATCCCTGGCGGCGAAAACCGACGGTACATATTGGGAGGCCCCGAAATTCCGCCTGCCGGAGTGTCGGTTTGGCAGGCATGATAATGCTGCGGATTGCAGCGCACCAAGAATGAGTGCCGCCGCATAATACGGCCTGAGGCCCCGACCCTAAGGCCCCGTCCCTAAGGCCCCGGCATAGTCGCTTGAAATGTAGGATTTAATTTGTCAGCGTGAGACTGGCTCTTTGAACCGTGCATCCAATGTCATCCCGCTCTAAATGATTGGCGTATTTCCAATGCAAAAAATATCAAATCGGGTGTGAACTTGCACGCTTTTCTGCGAGTTTTACGGACCTCAATATTATGTGGCGATAGCACGCACAATATTGAAACGGCACGCCGCCGCCGCTCCGGCCGGCGCTGGAGCACACCGTTTAGACCGTGCTGACAACAAGTAGGAACCAGTTTTTGCCCCTAAATCATGCGACCACAAAAATTTAGGACGGACATTTGATCCAATCAAATGTCCGTCCTAGTGTGATGTCCAGCGCAGCACAAAGCGGCGATTGTTATGATGGTTGCCTATTTCTTCATTGCATCGCCCGTTGGAAAACCTCGGCGTTTCAACAGCGCGTCGACATCGGGGTCACGGCCACGAAATGCGCGATACGCCTCGATACGGTCGGTTTCGTCACCCGTCGCCAACAAAACATTGCGGAATTTATCGGCCAATGCCTTGTTCCAAACATCGCCGCTTTCTTCAAATGCCGCCCACGTATCCGCGTCCATCGTTTCGGACCAAAGATAGCTGTAATAACCCGCCGAATAGGCGTCGGATGAAAACAGATGGTTGAACTGCGGCAGGCGGTGGCGCATCGCCATTTCCTTGGGCATTCCGATTTCCGCAAGCGTCGCCTTTTCAAACGCGGCGGCGTCGGTCACTGGATCAGTGCGGTTGTGCAGCTTCATATCCAGAATCGCGCTTGATAAATATTCGACCGTCGCAAAACCCTGATTAAACGTGCCGCTCGCCTCGATTTTATCAACCAGCGCCTTTGGAATCGCTTCACCCGTTTTGTAATGCTTCGCATATTTGTTCAGAATATACGGCGTCAGCAGCCAGTTTTCATTCACTTGGCTTGGATATTCGACAAAGTCACGCGGCGTTCCCGCCAAACTCGGCCACGTAATATCATAGTTCAGATAATGCAGCGCATGGCCAAATTCATGGAACAATGTCGACGCGTCATCAATGCTAATCAAGGTTGGCTCACCCGCCGCGCCCTTGACGAAATTGTTATTGTTCGACGCCAGCACCAAGTTATTTTGCCCGCCCAATTTATGCTGGCTGCGATATGTGGTCATCCATGCTCCGGACCGTTTGCCGCTACGTGCAAAATTATCGAGATAAAATAAACCGACCGTTTTGCCATTGCGGGCAACCTCAAATGTCCGCACGCTCGGTTCAAATACAGGCACAGCGCCTGTATTTTCGGTGAAGCTGAAATCATATAAGCGGCCCGCTGCATCGAACAATGCGGCAACCATATTGTCGAGTTGGAAATACGGTTTGATCTCATTCTGGTCGAGGTCATATTTTGCCTTACGCACTTTTTCGGCGTAAAAACGGTAATCCCACGGCTCGATGGTAATCTCTTCTGCATTGGCAATTGCTTGCATATCGGCGACTTCTTCTTTGACGCGTGCGACCGCTGCTGGCCATACTTTCATCATCAAATCCATCGCCCGGTCGGGGTCTTTGGCCATCGTATTTGTCATGCGGTAATGCGCATGCGTCTCAAACCCGAGTATTTTGGCGCGCTCTTGCCGCAGTTTCAATATCTCGGCAATCGTCGCATTTGTATCGTTAGCATCGCCATTTTCACCGCGCTTTACAAAGGCCCGCCAGACCTTTTCACGCAAAGCCCGATTGGTCGAGTTTTCCAGCACGGGCTGCACGGCAGAGCGCGTGTTGACAATTGCCCAGCCGGACTTTCCCCGCGACGTTGCCGCAGATTGCAGCGCAGCGACAAAGCTGTCTGGCAGCCCGGCCAATTCGGACTGATCATTCAGCAAGATGTAGGTTTCTTCATCGGCCAGAACCTTACCGGAAAATGCAGAGAATTTTTTCGCAAGTTCCGACTCAACGGCAATCACTTGATCCTTTTGCTTCGCATCCAGCAGCGCGCCATTGCGCACCAATCCGTCATAGCTTTGCTCCAACAGCCGCAATTGTTTCGCATCCAGGTTCAAATTGCCGCGTTGCTGATACAAAAATTGAATCCGCTGAAAATAGCGCGAGTCGAGTGACTGCTTGCCGAAAAACTCGCTGATTTTTGGATCCCATTCCGCCTCTATTTTGCGGATTTGATCCGATGACAGGTTGGATGTGTAAACACCCCAAACCGAAAATAGACGGTCAATTTCTTTGCCTGATAACTCGCGTGCGGTGATGGTATTATCAAACGTAATCGCCTCAGAATTGTTCACTATTTTCTCAAACTCAACTGTCGAAGCTGCCATTGCCGCTTCGAATGCTGCGGGAAAATCGTCCGTTTTGACCTTATCCCATGGCGGGACGCCGTCATAAGGCCCTGTCCAGGGTTGCAGCAAAACAGGTATTTGGGCCGGTGCGTTCATTTTGGTGCTTTCCTTTTGTGCGGCATTGGCGGCTTGCGTGCTAAATATTGCTAACAATGCGATGGCCGCAATGCTGGTCGATATGTTCCAATTGGCCATTTTCATCTCACCCTTTTTATTTGCTCTGTTGATTGGAAATAAGGCGACATCGGTCAATCTCCAAACAATTTCCACGTAGCTTTTCATCTTATACGAACCGCAGCGGCTTGTTGTATCCAATATGGAGGATAATCCTCGGGGCGCGCGCCATGATGCGAACGGGTTCATTGGCACATGCGAAGCAACTTAAACCTTAATCAGGAGGCTATGACTTTGGATTTGAATTACACGGCGCATGATCTCCATACGGGTCCAAAACGTGCGGCTTTAATATTCAGCAGCGAAACGAGAATGAACGATGTATGTCGCGACACGGCGCATCTTGGCATCACAATTTGCGACGGTTCAGCGATAATCGATCAGCCCGAATTGGGCGTAACGCAGCCGCATTATGACCTGCTGCTGATCGACCTTCAATCCAAATTGGAGCAACCTGAGCAACATTTGGCTAACGTTTCCAACTATCTCCGCGATAGCAATGTTGAGGCGGTAGTATGGACGGATTTGGGGGGTTTAGAGAGAGCTTATGCTTTCTTGCCCGTGTCGCGGTGCCATTTTTTAGTTGGGGCCAGCTCCGTCGATTCCATGCTGACAATTGCAAGGGCAATAAGGCGGGTTAAGATGAATTTAGTGCGCGGCGTTAACCGGGAAATCGAATTCAGCGCTTTGCACCGCATCAGCGATGAACTCGCTGATTTTGCCAAAACCTTAGCGCGTATCGCGGAACAAGATGGCGAGCAGGAAACGATAGGATTTGCCGAAAAGCCCGTCACGTTCCGGCCTGCGCCTTCCGCGCTTATGCAACCATTTGCGAATCCGATCGCGGTGCCGGACAAAAAAGTAACTGCGCGGTTTATCCGGGAAACGATCAAGTTGCGCCGGTTGCGCGAACGGTATTTTGCCGCCGATCTTTTCGCCGATCCGGCATGGGATATATTGCTGGATCTATTTGCGGCCCGCGCAGAAGGCGTTTCAGTTTCGGTATCCAGCCTGTGTATTGCCGCCGCTGTGCCGCCAACGACCGCGCTGCGCTGGATCACGGCAATGACCAGCAATGGTATATTATTGCGGCGTCACGATCCGGATGACGCGCGCCGGGTATTTATCGAATTGTCAACCGAAACGGCTAAGCAATTGGAAAGCTATTTTTTGGAAATCCGGCGGCGCGGTGACCTTTTATAGTGAAAAACGCTTGCCAACGGCGCAGCGTTTTGGCAATGGCCGTCGCGCTGAAGCAGAAACGATTCAGTTACCTGTGATACAGGGGCGCTTAGCTCAGTTGGTAGAGCATCTCGTTTACACCGAGAGGGTCAGCGGTTCGAGCCCGTTAGCGCCCACCATAGCCCGAGAGGCATTGGTTCATTATTTAGTCATGTGGCCTTGATAGGGTGTCACAATTCTTGATCGGCATGCTTAACGCGCCTCGGAAATCAATTTCGCCATTTCCGCATCATCCCATTCAACGCCGCCTTCGACCCGCCACACCTCGCGGCCCACGCTGTCGTATAAAATTGTTGTCGGTAATTTCACGTTATTGGCCAGCAGGCCATTTTGCGTATCCGTATATGGCTCCAAATTCTCAAAGCCGTTTTGCGCAAAATAAGGCTGCACGGCTTTGCGTCCTTCCAGATCCTGTGAGACGGCGATCACCGACACATTGCCTGCTTCGATTGCAGACAACCGGTCGAGCGTTGGCATTTCGGCTTTGCACGGCGCACACCAAGTGGCCCAAATATTCACCAGCAATGGGCGGCCTGTAAAATCAGACAAGTGGACATCCCGGCCATCGGCGCCAGTGAATGTTACCCCCGGTGCGGGCGTTCCGGCATTGGCATAGCTCAAATTCGCCGTCATCCCGCTGCGACTTTCCAGGCCAATGTCGGCGCGTTGGTCTGCGCCCAAAGGCGGGCTGATACCGGCGGTGCTAGTTTCTTGCGCTTGCTCCTGCGGCGCTGAGGCTTTACCGCATCCTACGGTTAGTAGAATTGGCATCGCAAGGAGCATCATCATTAATACGCGCATATCTGTTTCCAATGCTTCCGGTTCCGATTCTGGTTCCGGAAATAAAATGTGGGGCGGGCGGTTTGCAGGCGGTCCAGCCGCCGTCATGCGGGAGATAAATGCTTCGATCCCGTTCGACAAGCGGCTTTGGAAACTTGACATAATGGGCAGCATTGCCCATGCCGCGATGCTGGGTGCCACCAATATCATTGATGCCGACGATGCTACCGCGATTATTGCCGGGTTGGAGGCGATTGCGGTTGAATATAATGCCAATGGTGTTCCCATCGATTTGGCGCTCGAAGATATTCATATGACCATCGAGTCCCGGTTAACCGAATTAATCGGTCCAGTGGCAGGACGGCTGCATACCGCAAGGTCGCGTAACGATCAGGTCGCGGTAGCGTTCCGCATGTGGGTGCGCGATGCGATGTTAGAGGCAGAAACGGCGTTGAATGTTCTTCGCGTTATATTGCTTGAGCGCGCAGAGCAACATGCAGATACCATCATACCCGGTTTTACCCATTTGCAAGTGGCGCAGCCAATCACGTTGGGCCATCATTTGCTGGCATATGTTGAGATGTTCGGCCGGGATATTGACCGATTTGCATCGGCGCAGCAGCGGCTGGATGAATGCCCACTGGGCGCGGCGGCATTGGCGGGAACTGGGTTTGCCAATGACCGCCAGATGACGGCGCGCGCGCTGGGTTTTGCGCGGCCCACGGCAAACTCTATGGACAGCGTATCCGACCGTGATTTCGCGCTCGATTATTTGATGGCGGCCGGGCAAACCGCGTTGCATTTGTCGCGCCTTGCCGAAGAGATTATAATTTGGGCATCGCAGCCATTCGGCTTTGTAAAGCTGTCGGATGCATGGTCGACAGGCAGCTCAATCATGCCGCAAAAGCGCAATCCCGATGCCGCCGAACTGGTGCGCGGCCATACCGGACGGATCGTCGGGTGCATGAACGCGTTGATGATGACGATGAAAGGCCTGCCGCTGGCATATTCCAAAGATATGCAGAATGACAAGCCACCAGTGTTTGAGGCGCATGACCTGCTTGGCCTGTGCCTGACCGCGATGGCGGGCATGATCGAGAGCGTTACATTCAATCCCGAAAAAATGCGCGGCGCAGCAGACAGCGGCTTTTCGACTGCTACAGACCTTGCCGACTGGTTGGTGCGCGCCGTCAATATACCCTTTCGCGAAGCGCATCATATCACCGGCGCCACCGTTAAACTTTGCGAAGCGCGCGGCTGCGGATTGGCTGACCTGAGTATCGCGGACATAGTGGCCATTGATGCGCGGGCCGCCGGACATATTATGCCTGATTTGAGCGTTGAGGGATCGGTGGCAAGCCGAACCAGCTATGGCGGAACCGCGCCGGACAATGTAAGACAGCAGATATTGGACCTTAAAAAAGCGATGCCGCAATGAATAGACGTTTAAAAATCTGCACATTGATGTCGGTGATTGCGTTGGGCGCATGCGGCAAAATGGGCGGATTAGAGCCGAAGCTGGGGGCAAAGCCGATACCTGCCGCATATGGCAGCGATCAGCCAGCATCTGCGGAACAACTCGCCACCGCCAGCGCGCAGGCACGTCCGGGGCGTAGCGTTGAATTGCTGCGCAGATCCAATCGGCGCGAAGAAGACCCGTTTGATTTGCCGCCCGGCGAAACCGCAATGCCCACTGAGCCAGCTGCGCCAGATTCCGGAAATCAAACATCTTCACCATCTCCCAAGACCCGATAAATACGGAATTTATGAACCATTTTCAGATAGTTAATGGCGTCATGCACGCCGAAAATGTTGCGTTGCCACAAATCGCAGCCGAGGTTGGCACGCCGGTTTATGTCTATTCGCGCGCCACCTTTATCCGCCATGCGCAGGTGTTCAGGGACGGCCTGTCGGGGATCGACAACCCGCACATCGCCTTTGCGGTAAAGTCCAATCCCAATTTGGCCGTTTTGCGGATTTTGGCGCGCGAGGGTTATGGCGCAGATGTTGTGTCCGGCGGCGAACTCGACCGCGCATTGGCCGCAGGGATGAAGGCGCAAGACATCGTATTTTCCGGCGTTGGCAAAACGCCCGAAGAAATGGCGCACGCGTTGAATATGGGTATCGGGCAGTTCAATGTTGAATCCGAAGAAGAAGGCCGCGAGCTGGCCACCATCGCCGAAATCATGGGCAAACAAGCCGTTGTTGCGTTGCGGGTCAACCCCGATGTCGATGCCGGAACGCACAGCAAAATTTCGACCGGCAAAGCAGATAATAAATTCGGCGTGCCGTTCGACAAGGCAAAGGGCATTTATTTGCGCCTGTCGCAGCTGGCGGGCCTCCGCGTGCGCGGCGTCGCGCTGCATATCGGTAGCCAGCTGACCAGCCTTGCGCCATTGGAGGCGGCATTCGTCAAAATGGGCGGTTTGATCGCGAACATCCGCGATAGCGGCGCTATGTTGACCCATGCCGATTTGGGCGGCGGGTTGGGCGTATCTTACCGTGCCGAGGACAACCCGCCCAGCCCTGCTAAATATGGCGATATGGTTGCGCGTGTCACCCGTGGCTGGAATGTTCAGCTGATGTTTGAACCGGGCCGCGTTATTGCCGGAAATGCAGGCGTGCTGTTGACCCGGGTAATCCGCGTAAAACCGGGCGGCGGCAATGTTCCGTTTGTGATCGTCGATGCGGCGATGAACGATTTGGCGCGCCCCGCAATGTATGATGCCTATCATGAATTTGTCGCGGTGCAGCCGAACGGCGAACGCATGACGGCGCATATCGTTGGCCCCGTCTGCGAAACTGGTGACACATTTGCGATGAGCCGCGATACCGATGAAATTTCCGCCAATGACCTTGCCATTTTCCGCACCGCCGGAGCATATGGCGCAACCATGGCCAGCACTTACAACAGCCGTGGGTTGGTTCCTGAAGTGTTGGTGGACGACAACCGATTCGCCATTGTCGCCGAACGCATTTTGCCCGCCACGATATTGGCGGCGGAGCATCTGCCCGATTGGCTGGAATAATCCGCGATGGACCAGCTGCCGATATTTGTGAACTTGAAAGGCGCGCGGGTTGTCCTGATCGGTGATGGCGAAGCCGCGCTGGCCAAGCGGCGCTTGATCGAACGCGCTGGTGGCATATGCGTCAATGATTGCCCCAAAGCAGTTTGTGCCTGCGCCCGCATTGCGTTTATTGCCATTGAGGATGAAGATGCCGCTGTGCAAGCCGCGACGCGGCTGCGCGCAAAGGGGATGCAGGTCAATGTCGTCGACCGCCCCGAACATTGTGACTTTACAACGCCCGCCATCATTGACCGCGCGCCGGTTTTGCTGGCGGTTGGCACGGGCGGCGCATCGGCCGGAATGGCCAAGGCAATCCGGCAACGATTGGAGGCATTTCTGCCGCAATCGCTGGGCCAATTGGCGCTGTCTGTGGCCGCATCGCGCGATGCCATTCGGGCACGGTGGCCGGACGCCGCGAGCAGACGGCGTGCATTGGACGGCGCGTTTCAGGACGGCGGCCCGCTTGACCCGATGACAGAGCAGCCAGAAACCAGCGTGGCCGATTGGATATCGGGCGACATTGCCCCGCACCAAAACGGCGTCATCGAAATCGTGCTGGCCTCTGCCGATCCCGACGATCTGACGTTGCGGACGGCGCGGCTGCTGGGCGAGGCGGACCATATATTTCATGACCCCGCTGTGCCTGCGGAAATTCTGAACCGCGCCCGTGCGGATGCCGCACGTCATGTGGGCGTGCCGACCATATCGGTGCCAGACGGTTTAATATTGCACCTATTGCTGCCGCCGATGTTGCCCCATTCGAATTGATCGGGCATGGACGCCGACATGAACCAAGCAGAATTTTCCAATCGCTTTTGGCCTGATAATTTCCTGATTTTCGGTTGCGGCAACATGGGCGGTGCAATTTTGCGCGGCTGGATTGCGGCCGGGATTGATCCGGCGCGATTCACTGTCGTCGATCCATTTGCCCCAAATTTGCCAGATGGCGTGCAATATTTTTCCGATGCGGCGCAAGTGACCGAACAGTTTGGTGCGGTTTTGCTGAGTATCAAGCCGCAGATGTTAAGCCAATTGTCCGCAGCCATCGCACCTTTAATCGCGCCGGATGCATTGCTTTTGTCGATTCTAGCGGGCGCCAAATGTGCCGCAATTTCGGCTGTATTCCCGCAGGCGCGGGTCGTTCGGCTGATGCCAAATCTGGCTGCGCAGATTGGAAAATCGCCGTTGGGGCTGTGGTCATATGACCTCAGCGACACCCAACAACAGGCGCTGAGCAGCATGCTTTGCCCGCTCGGCACGCCATTTTGGCTGGACGGCGAGGCGCAAATGGACGCATTCACGGCGCTGGCTGGTTCAGGTCCGGCTTTCATTTATCGGTTCCTCGATACGCTGGCGGCGGCGGGAACGCAGCTTGGCCTGGATGCAGAACAAACAACACAAATAGCGCTGGCTATGGCCGAAGGCGCCATTCAGCTGGCAACACAAAGCGGTGAAAACCCCCGCGATCTGGCTGCGCGTGTGGCCAGTGCGGGCGGATCGACCGCGGCAGGACTGGCCGTACTGGATGCGGATCAGGCTTTGCTGAGATTGATGACGGCAACATTGGACGCAGCATCGCGGCGCAACGCCGAACTTGCGGGTATTGCAGAACGGAAACAAGATGACGGAAACTGAGCAATTCACTCCTATCCCAGCCGGGTTGAAATTCAGTCCAAAAGTCGTCAACCAGTTCATGGGCCGGATCGGACATGGTGGCTTTCTGGGCATGGATTATGTCGATCACGGCGCAGACTGGGTCGAAATTGCGATTGATTGGCGCGAGGAGCTGGTTGGCGATCCCGATACTGGCGTCATTGCCTCAGCGGTCGTTATCAGCCTGATGGACAATGCGACGAG
>JANORM010000069.1:0-1591 GCA_031415335.1 Sphingomonadales bacterium
CGAAACTGCCGCCGGGGAAGTCGGTGCGGCCGACGCTCCCTTCGAAGAGCACATCGCCGCCGAGCACCCACTTCGGCGCCACTCCGTGGACGATGTAAACGACGTGTCCCGGCGAATGGCCGGGGATCTCGCGGACGTCGAGTTCGATCCCGGCGACGGTGATCGTCTCGCCGTCCTTCACCAGTTTGTCCGCGGGCGGGCTGAGCACTTCGAAGCCGTACTTCGCGCTCATGTTGATGTCGGCGTCGGTCAGGAAGTCGGCCTCGTGCTCGCCGATGAGGATCGGCGCGTCGGGGAAGGCCTTCTTCAATGCGGCGTTGCCGGCGATGTGATCGACGTGCCCGTGGGTGTTGACGATGGCCGCGAGGGCGAGTTTGTTCGACTTCAAAAACTCGAGGATCAACTCGGGCTCGAATCCGGGGTCGATGACGAACGCCTCGGCGTGGCCGTCGCGCCAGACGATGTAGGAGTTCTCCGCGAAGGGCATCGACTCGACGGCGTGGATCTGGAGCATCGACGGATTCCGATATTGAAGGAGGGCGATTGGAATGGCGCGTGGGTCAGTCCGGCCCGCGCACGTGCGGCTGCACATCCTTCAAAAAGAACTCCCGCAACTCCGCGTGCAATTCGGCCGGCAGCGGCGCGAGTTCACTCGGCTTCGCATTCGCCCGCGCTTGCTCCGGGTTGCGGGCGCCGGGGATGATCACGCTCACCGCCGGGTGGTCGAGGATCCAGCGCAGGGCGAATTCGGCCATCGTGTAGCCCGCCGGCACCCGCTTCCGCAGCGATTCGATCAATTCCAAACCCTTGGCGAACGGTAGCCCTCCGAAGGTTTCGCCGACGTTGAACTTCTCGCCGTTGCGGTTCATGGAGCGGTGATCGGTCGGCGCGAAGGTGCTCGCCGCGCTCATCTTGCCCGCGAGCAAACCGGACGCCAGAGGCAACCGCACGATGATCGCCACGCCCTTGGCGTTCGCTTCGTCGAAGAGTTCGAGCGCCGGCGTCTGCCGGAAGATGTTGAAGATCACTTGGAGGGAGGCCAGTCCCTCCTGCTTCAGGCACTCACGCGCTTCCGCCACCGATTCGACACTGGCGCCGAATCGGCGAATCTTTCCTTCGACCTTCAACGCGCGCAGCGTCTCGAACATCTCGCCGCGTCGCAGAACTTCCATCGGCATGCAGTGCAATTGCGTGAGGTCGAGCGCTTCCACACCCAGTCGTTTCAGGCTCGCCTCGGTGTGGGCCCGCACCGTGGTGGGGGTGAAGTTCTCGGGCCAACCCGGTTTTCCGAAGCGGCCGAGCTTCGTAGCGATGAAGAGTTCGGTCGAACACTCGCGGCGGAAGCGGCCGACGAGTTCCTCGGACCGACCCGAGCCGTAGACGTCCGCGGTATCGAGGAACGTCGTCCCGGCGGCAACGGCCGCATCGAGGGTGCCCAGCGCATCGGCGTCGGAGACGTCGCCCCATTGGTCGCCGCCGATTTGCCAGCAGCCGAGGCCGACTTCGCCGACGCGGACGGAATCGAAAGGTCGAGTATGCATGGAAGTAGCGCTCGAGTTGCCGTGAATCATTTCAGGCGAGCGGCACGGCG
>JANORM010000070.1:0-34981 GCA_031415335.1 Sphingomonadales bacterium
CAGGTTGCTGTACAGGCTGTTATTTGCCGCGCTGAAATTGCCAAGGCTGGTGCCAACGGTACCGCTTGTCGCATTTCCAGTGCGCGAAACGAGCTGCGGGAAATACGCTTGCTCTTTTTTGTCGATGATTTTGCCCGTCAAACGAACATAACCAGCGTCAAATTCTTTGGTCAGGCTGACGCGAACTTGGCCGCCCGATACTGGATCATATCCAGAATCGCGATAATCGCCGCCTTGTTGAAAATGACCGCCTACATGGAAATACAAATCATCGGCCAAACGCGCGCCATATTCCGCATCAATGCGGTAATCGCGGTGATCGACGCCAATTCCGAATGCAATCGAGCCGCCAGCTTCTTTGCCAGTTTTACCGATTAGGTTGATGATGCCGCCAGGACCATTGGTTGTCAGCGTTGACGCTGTACCGCCGCGAACAGACTCAACCCGCGCAAGTGTTGCGTCGGATTTGTAAAAACCATCGGCAGGCGCAAACAGGTGATCGCCGAACAATAGGATCGGCAAGCCGTCTTCTTGCAGCGAGAGGAACTTCGCGCCACCCGTTGAAATCGGAATACCGCGCACGTTGATATTGGAGTTGCCGCCGCCTGATGAACTTTCCGAACGGATACCCGGCAATTGGCGGAACACTTCGGCAAGGTTCGTTGGGTTACTGTCAGCAATTGCCTCTGCGCCCAACGCGGATACTGAAATTGAAGTATCAATCTTGTTTTTACCCGATGACGAAATAACGCCTGTAACAATAATATCATCATTGGCTTCGTCCGCTGGAGCAGCGTCTTGCGCAAATACCGGCGCAGCCATCGCCAATGCCGCGCCAACCGCGACAACTGAAGTTGAAACCTTGAATCCTAAAATACGCATAAACATCCTCCCAAAAACCATGACGTTGCATGACCGCCGCACACCGCAGACGGATTTGATGATAGAAATATCGATTCAGAAATCGATTGCAAGAACTTTTTGCAACCGTTTGCATAAAATTCAAATCGCCGCGTTTCTGTTGCTAAACCGCAACGGTACATCTTTAAAAATGTTAACGTTAACACTAGTTTTCGCGCAACAGCTGCGCGCCATGACAGCCCAATTACGCACCCCCCAACTCATCGTCGCGCACGCGCATGACGGCAATTGCGGCACAAAACAACAGCACTCCGGCCAGCATCAGCGCGTTGCGCGCATCACCGCCCAGCCAAGGCTCGTAATAAAATGGGAATGTCGCCGCATTCAGCAACATCGGTATAACGATCATCATGTTGAAAATACCCATATAAACGCCCGTGCGTTTTGGCGGAATGCAGCTGGCCAGCATAACGTAAGGCGTCCCCATGATACTGCCCCAACAAATGCCGACGCCAATTGCGGCAGGGAACAATAACGACACGTCGGTCATTTGCGGAATCGCCAGCATGCCGATACCGCCGGCCATCAGCGCGCCAGCATGCACTGCGCGCGGCCCGATCTTGCGAATAATCGGCATCATGGCAAGCGCCGCGACAAAAGCGACCGCATTGTAAAATGCGCCCATGGTGCCATTGGTCAATACCGCGCTGCGGAATCCATCGCTGACAGGTTCGCTGGTATTATAAACCGAACGCGCGATTGAATAGGTTACATATGTCCAGTAAATACCCATGGCATACCATTGGAATAACATCATCACGCCCAGCTTGCGCATCGGTTTGGGCATTTCGCGGATCGCATCCCAAATTTCCCGAAATGTTGCAGATACCGTCTTGGGCTGTGCATCGATTTCGGCTTTTTGCACCGCACTCAACGGCAATTCCGGGACTCGCAATATCGACCATAATATTGTCGAGAGCGATAGCACCGCGCCAATTGCGAAAACGATATAAACGGTATCGGGAATATTATTCGCGCCCAGTGCATCTTTATTCACACCGAAAAAGCCCACCAACAAGGCGGGCGTTCCCAATGCCATGCATTGCGCAAGGCCGGTAAACGCGCTTTGCGTTAGAAATCCGACATTGTGCTGATCTTCATTTAACCGGTCGCTGACATACGCGCGGTAAGGCTCCATCGTGATATTATTGCCCGCATCCAATATCCACAACAGGCTGGCCGCCATCATTATGCTTTGCGCAAAGGGCATGAATAACAGCCCGAGTGAACACATGATCGCGCCGATAATGAAATAAGGCGTGCGTCGCCCCCATTTGGAATTGGTACGATCACTCATCGCGCCGATTATCGGCTGAACAATCAATCCGGTGAGCGGTCCCGCAAGTTGCAGGATCGGCAACGATGCCTCCTCTGCACCCAAATAAGAATATATCGGCGCCATGTTGCCTTGTTGCAAACCAAAGCTAAATTGCAGCCCGAAAAATCCGAGATTCATCTGCAAAATCTTTGACAAAGACAGATGCGGCTTACTGGTATCGGTGTTCATGTTCGCTCTCCCGTGCGGCCATTTTTCGGCTATTCATACAATACTAATATAAACGTTGTTATTTGCAACAATCGATTGCATAAAAACCTTTCGGCTTGCCCTTTTGCTTGCTCTTCTGCTCGCCCTTCTGCTTGTAAGGCCTTGCCATATTCGGCAATCGCACGCACTACTGACCTGACTGGGGACATAATGGACACGAACATTCGCGCGAAAAACATTACCGACCTTGCAAGATTGGCAGGCGTGTCGCCTGGCACGGTGTCGCGTGCGTTGGCCAATTCAAGTTTAATCTCTCAAAAAACGCGTGAGCGTATCCAGCAATTGGCACGTGAACATGATTTCCGGCCTAATGTTATGGCGCGAAATTTGCGGATCAAGCGGTCGGGGGCGATTGGAGTTTTGATTCCACTGGGACATGAAACCGCGCAACATATATCTGATCCATTTTTTATGAGCCTGATCGGCAATCTGGCCGATGCGTTGACCGAGCGCGGCCATGACCTGCTATTATCGCGCGTCATTCCCAACAATCCCGACTGGCTGATCGATATCATCGATTCGGGCCGCGTTGACGGTGTTATCTTGATCGGCCAATCGGATCAGGCCGCTGTGATCGACAAAGTCGCTGAACGATTTTTGGGGCTTGTCGCGTGGGGCGCAAATACGCCGGGCCAAATACATTGTTCGGTTGGCAGTAATAACCAGAAAGGCGGTGCGCTTGCCGTGCAGCATTTGGTGGAACGCGGTTCACGCAAATTCGCCTTTTTGGGCGATCCTATTGCGCCAGAAATTGCGCAGCGGCTTGACGGGGTGCGCGCGGCATTGGCCAAGGCAGGATTGAGTGACGCGCTGGAAATCCTGCCTGCGCATTTGACCGCCGAAACTGCACATCCAGCGGTCAGCCAATGGCTGAGCAAAATCGATATTGTACCCGATGGTATCATCGCGGCGTCCGACGTTATTGCGCTTAGCACATTGCGCGCATTGGCAGAGCATGGCCATTCGGTGCCCGGCGATGTCCGCGTAATCGGCTATGATGATCTGCCCTTGGCCAATCAGACATCGCCGCCGCTAACCACCATAAGGCAGGATCTGGTCGCTGGCGCTGCCCATTTGGTTGATCTATTATTTCGCAGAATAGGCGGCGAAAAAACGGCGTCAGTGGTGCTGGAGCCGCAATTGGTTGTGCGCGGGTCGAGCTAGGTTCAGGACCTAAGGTCGGGACCTAGATCGGATTTCGGTCCGCAGCATCCATTGCCAATGCGAGGCCGCCCAACAGGCCGGACTGGTCACCAAGACCCGGCGCGACGATAATATCGTTGGCATGTCCGCGAAAATATCCGCTGCCCAGCCGCATCGCTTCATTCTGGATTCGCAGCAACAATCCGGGCGCGCCCAATACGCCGCCACCAAAGACAATCCGCCCCGGCTCCATCACCGATTGCAACGTTACCGCCATTTGCGCCAAATAATGGGCGATTATATCGTTGGCGATATGTTCAGGTCCCAATTCGGACAGCGACGCCCCCCATCGTGCTTTGATCGCAGGGCCGCTCGCCAATCCCTCTAGGCAGTCGCCGTGAAACGGACACACGCCAGCAAACGTCAAATCATCTGGATGCCGCGCTGGCCGTATATGGCCCATTTCGGGGTGGCTGAGCCCGCATAGCGGTGCGCCATCAACAATCGCGCCGCCGCCGATGCCGGTGCCAACGGTGATATAGATGCTGACCCTTGCGTCCCGCCCAGCGCCCCAGCGCGCCTCAGCCAGTGCTGCGCCGTTTACATCAGTATCAAAACCCACAGGGACGCCAAATTCGCGTGCCATTCTGCCCGCAAAATCGCAATCACTCCATCCGGCTTTCGTCGTCGTGGTTATATGCCCCCAATTGGCCGCCTCGCGGTTCAGCTCAAGCGGCCCAAAACTGGCAATACCGATTGCGCGCAGGGGGCCATGCTTGATAGCAGCCGCCTTAAGCCACGCAATTGTCGCGCCTATTGTTTCAGCGGGGCTGATGGTATCAAAGCGTGCGGTGTCAATTATTTCGGCAGGCGAGCGTGCAATGGCAGCGACAAATTTCGTGCCGCCGGCCTCCACACAACCATAAAGCTGCCCGCTATCACTCATGGTGCGCCGCTGACAATCCGCGTTGCCGAACCGTTCAACTCAATTTTAATGATAGGCGCAATCGTGCCGCCAAATTGCGATGACGCTTCACCCGCTTCACGGCCATGCATTCCCCAGTAATCGACAAAGCTGACGATGTCTAAAGAAGGTAACACCTGCCATGCATAGGCCTGACGCGGCTCAATGGCGGGATTGGCAAGTACCAGACCGCTGCTATTTAATGGTTCATACGGGCCAAATAAGCTAGGCGCGACCATACCATATAGGCCGGTGGGGCATGGCGTCACATCAGGCGAAAATATCTGCGCCTGCGAGGACCAGAAAAGATAATAGAGGCCGCCGTGAACGAAGACATGCGGCCGTTCCATCTCATTTGCCACGCCGTCGCCATCGACGATTGCAGGTAGCAAAATATAGGGAACAGCGCCGCAGCCGTCGTTATCGGCGGATGCAGCAATCCCAATTACGCCGTCAAAATCTGACAATGAATCCGCCGCTGATTTCGATCCGGTAAATAATATATAGCCTTTGCCATCGGCAGGATCGCGGAACCAATAGGGATCCCGAAAACCCTTAATATGGCCGGGCACGCCTTGGTTGACGGCCAAGTCGGCATAGTGGCTGCCGTCATTGATGACGGATTGCGCCAAACCCTGCCAATCTGTCACTGCGGGATGTGCGCCAGACAGGCTGAGCGAGCCCGTCGCGTGAAATAGCCGCTGTTCAAAATCGTGCTTTACCGCGCCATTGCGGCCCGCGGCGGTAAACCAAAGCGTTACGATGTTGCTCTTCGGATCAAGCCGCGCTGAACCTGACCACTCGCGGCTACCCGGCGCGAACCCATCGGGTAGCAAATTACCGCAATCACGCCATTGCCCATCAATTTGATGCAGCAGCCGAATCCGCGCCTCGTCATGCCGCTGGTTCGGATCATCGCGGCGCGGGGCCGACAAAATCATCCACAGGCTGCCGCCTGCAACCTGTGCAACGCTGCCGTCATCATATTGTACTGGCCAGATGTCCCATAACGTCAAATTGGGCAAAATGGCTTGCGCCTGATCGGCATCAATGATTGCCGTTTCTGGCAAATTATTGCGGGCAATCAACGCAACATGTTCTGCCGTCCAAAGACTGCAATGCAGCGCATTTTCCGGTTCAGTCCGGTCATTTGCAGTCAACATGTTGCGCGGCTCCGAAAAATAATCTGCCGTGCTCTAGCAATCGTTTCGGCGAAATACAACAATCGTTTGCACAAAGTGCGCAAGCCACCGGGATGATGTTAATTCACCCTATGAAATCAACTTGATAAATTCATTGCAGTTGCCAATCGCGCCAACCTTCCGCGTACTGGCGATGTGTCCAGAGCGGCCAATGACGGAGGGATTTTCAGCACAATTTTGTCGCCCGATATTTTAATTGCGGTTTGATCGAGTGCCGCCGGAGTGCCCCCGCTCAAGCGGTGCGCCAGCCGGATCGCCAGTCCCCAAAGAGTCGCTCGCTGCGCAATATGCGGCTCTATCAGGCACCCAAATTCTGCCAAATCTGCGCTGCGTCCGCCGAAACTGGCATAAAGTGCAGTCGCCAAGATTGCGCGATCGCCCGCACTCACGCCAACCCAATTGCCATGCAGCGCCAATTCTTCGCTGCTCAATGCGCGGAACTCCGGATTGCTCGACCAGCTGATGTCCGCCATCAAACACGCAGCATGGCGCAGGCGGAGCAAGCCGGATTTTTCTCCGGGAAAAAGTCCACCGAGCCATCGTGCCAACGCATCGCCATATCCCGCAAACCGTCCGGATTGCTCAGCTGCGTAGCGCGCGCCTGCGATGAGTGGATCTTGCGCCTTTTGCGCGTCGTCCAGTGCCGCAAACAGCAACCCTTCGCGCAATCCAAACGCGCAAACCAGCATCTTGGACGGGCTGATGATGTCAACAAGCGCAGCCAGCAGCGCCGCTGCATCGGGAACCAAATCCACACGCGATGACGGCATGGAGGGGATGGCGCGCAATTCAGATCGTTCCATTTTCCGCGCCCGCTCCGCCAACATCAAAGCATCGCCGCGCGGGATTATGTGATTGCCGATAACGGGTAACGGCGCTGCGGTATCAAAAAGATGCAGCCGCGCCAACGCCCGCCACGAGCCACCTACCAGATACAATGGCAAGTCATTGGCGTGCCATAACCACGGCGTTTCAGAGACAAATTTCTGCAAATATTTATTCAGCCTTTGCGGTCCCTTTGCCGTCAGTTCCGCCACGCGCAATATGCCCAGCGGCAAGGAAACATAATCATGCACTGCCCCCCCGCTAACCCGGACCAATTCCAAACTGCCGCCGCCCAGGTCAACGACAATGCCGTCGGCATCGGGCAGCGCAGCGATCACGCCGTAACCTGAGGTAATCGCTTCCTGATCGCCGCTAAGCAGTTTGACGGGCAGGTCAAGCGCACGCACGCGGTCCAAAAACGCCGCGCCGTTGCTGGCATCGCGCACCGCAGCTGTTGCGGCAACTTGCAAACTGACCACATTCATCAGTTTTACCAGTGCGGCAAACCGTGCGAGCGCGGTTATTGCCGCGTCACTCGCGCCCGCGTCCAGCGCGCCTGTTGCCAATACGCCGCGGCCAAGGCCCGCAGTGAATTTTTCATTATACAAGACAATCGGCGCACGCGGCGCTCCCCCATATACGACCAAGCGGATCGAATTGGAGCCTATGTCGATTATGGCGCGTCTGTTATTTTCCCTCACGATGGAGGAGTTAGCCGTAATTTGGGAACCTTACCAGAGGAGAAAATTGCCGCGCCGCGCCCTGATAATGACGGATTGGTCATAAAATATTGGTGCAGGTTAAACGGCTTTTTCCCGGGTTTTAACCGCACATAACTGCCGTCGCTTTGCAATGTCCATGTCTGTTCATTGTCCAGCAAATTGGCCAACATCACCTGATCTAGGATCTGGTCATGCACCGTTTTATTCTCAACTGGCATGGCATATTCGACGCGCCTGTCAAAATTGCGCGACATCCAGTCCGCAGATGTAATATATAATTTTGCCTTTGGATGCGGCAGTTTCTTGCCATCGCCAAACGCCCAGATGCGGCTATGTTCAAGAAAGCGGCCGATGATGGATCGGACCCGGATATTCTCTGAAAGGCCTTTAATGCCGGGCCGCAAACAGCATACACCGCGCACAATCAATTCGATCTGCACGCCCGCTTGGCTGGCTTCGTATAATTTATCGATGACTGCTTGATCGGCGAGCGAATTCATTTTTGCCCAGATCATCCCCGTTCGGCCATTTGCAACATGCTGTATTTCCGCGTCGATCAAACTGACGACTTTGTCGCGCAAATTTCGAGGGCTGATGGTTAAGAGTTCGAGTTCGGGCGGATCAACATATCCGGTAATATAATTAAACAATTTGGCGGCATCGCGGCCTGCGCGGGGATCGGCGGTAAAAAAGCTAATGTCTGTATAAATCCGCGCGGTCACGGGATGGTAATTGCCCGTGCCAAAATGGCAATAGGTACGAAACTTACGGCCTTCTTTACGCACCACTAAGGAAACTTTAGCGTGGGTTTTCCAATCAATAAACCCGTAAACAACCTGCACCCCGCTGCGCTCCAGCTGTGCGGCCCAATGCAGGTTTTGTTCTTCGTCAAAACGCGCCTTTAACTCGACCACCGCGGTTACCGATTTGCCAGCCTCTGCCGCTTCACACAGCGCACGGATGACCGCCGATTGTTTTCCAGCACGATATAATGTTTGTTTGATGGCGATTACGTCGGGATCGGCAGCAGCCTGATTTAGGAAGGAGACAACGACGTCGAAGGATTCATAGGGGTGATGGACGACAATGTCCTTTTGCCGGATCGCCGCGAAACAATCGCCATCATGTTCGCGGATGCGTTCGGGAAAGCGCGGCGTATATGGCACAAATTTCAAATCGCCTCGGTCTTCATCAACCAATTCAGCCAGTTCCGCAATGCCCAGAAAGCCCACGGTTTCAACAATTAGCGCATCATCGCCGCCAAGCTCTTTGCGGACCAGCAGCTCCAATTCTTCGGGCATCCCCGGTTCAACTTTCAATCGAATAACGCGCCCTCGGCGGCGGCGTTTGATCGCACTACGGAAATAGCGCACAAGATCTTCGGCCTCTTCGAGCACCTCAATATCGCTGTCGCGGATCACCCGAAACGCAGCAGAGCCAAGCACTTCATATCCCGGAAATAATATGTTCGTAAATTTCCGCAGCAGCGCCTCAATCGCAATATAACGCACCGGGTTGCCCGATAACCGCATGAACCGTGGCAAGGCCGTCGGAATCATAATCAGCTCACGCACCGATTCGCCGTCCGATAATCGCCGCAGATCAAAAATTACGCTTAGGCAAAGATTGGGAACGAATGGAAATGGATGCGCCGGGTCAAGGGCCTGCGGCGTAAGCACGGGGAAAATTTGATCGAGGAAATATTTCTCAGACTGTTTCGTATCGGTGACTGACAGGCTATGCTGATCGGCCACCAATATCCCGTTGCCGCCAAGCTCGTCCCGCAGCGCCAACCACAATTTCTGCTGCGCCGCCATCAATTCATCGGACGCCAAGTCAATGGCGGTTAATTGCTGGGTCGGGGTCAGCCCGTCAATCGACGGCTGATCAATCTTCTGCAATTGCTGCCCGCGCAGGCCCGCAACGCGGACCATGAAAAATTCGTCTAGATTGGTTCCGGATATCGAGAGGAAACGGAGCCGTTCGAGCAACGGGTGATTTGGATTATGCGCCTCCTCCAACACCCGCTGGTTGAATTTTAACCAGCTCAATTCACGGTTAAAATAGCGCGGCCAGATATCATCACGATCAACAGCTGCGCCGCTATCCACCGTTTCATTATCTAGGTGCTGTGATTTGATAACCATACGCCTCATTCCGCTCACTTTAATCCTGCGGTCTATGCGGCGCAATTGTTTCATTTTTGCTGCAAATTGGTGATGATACCTACCCGTTCGCCCAATGTTCCGTTTTACTTGCACGTGCGCCATCTGAACGCTAACTCGTGCCAATGATCGCAAAATTATATGGCCGGATAGACGAGACGGGCGCCGACAGCTTGGTAATCGACGTGAACGGCGTCGGCTATCTGGTGCAGGCCAGCGCCCGCACGTTGTCGGCACTGGGCAGCGTAGATGATTTCGCCACAGTATTCACCGAAATGCAGGTCAGCGAAACCGACATGCGCCTAATCGGATTTGCCACCAAGGACGAGCGCGACTGGTTCCGGATATTGATCGGCGTGCAGGGTGTGGGGTCAAAGGTCGGCCTCGCCATATTATCCGCGCTCGACATGGACGAGTTAAAACGCGCGATCGGCAGCGGTGATAGCGCGATGGTGGCGCGGGCCAACGGCGTGGGTCCAAAGCTTGCCAGCAGGATCGTCAATGAGTTGAAAGACAAGGTCGGCGCGCTGGCCGGGATTGGCGGCGGCACGAAATTGGCGGCGGGCGGAGGCGGCGCGAGCCATGCCAGCGACGCGATGTCGGCGCTGACAGGGTTAGGTTTCAAACCCAGCGAGGCGGGCAACGCCGTGGCGCTGGCGGTGGAAGAATTGGGCGCCGACGCGACATTGGACGCGCTCGTTAGGTTGGCGTTGAAACGGGCGGCGCGGTGATGGCTGATACTGTTTTGGCTTTAGTTGGCGGCGCTTTGTTGGCGGGGGCAGGTCGAATAGTATCAGATTGGTGGTATGCGCATCAAACGCGAATTTCCTATTTAACGGCAATAAAAACTGAAACAAATGTACTAATTGAGTTAGTGGAATCACAACAAATCAGAGATTGGTGCGCTAAAACAGTTAAACATTGTGACCAAGGAAACATGCCACCTCGCATTATTACATTTGATTTTCATAACAATTATTTTTCTTGTTTCGAATTGTTAGGAGACAACATCCGATTTTTAGATGCCAAGCAGTGTAAATCAGTGGTTGAGTTTTACATGATACTAAAAGCCGGATTCGACACAATGCGCAAAGGCGGACCTTTGTCTAATTCTGATGATGTGCAAACGTTGAGGCAGCGCTGCCTCTTTCTTCAATCCCTAATTCAACGATGCATTGTTCTTAATAATCAAATTCAAGGTTTTCCCACGAAAAAATGGTGGATTAGATGAATTCAGACAATTGCGAGTGCTCTTTACGTCACCCTGAACTTGTTTCTGGGTCCATTTATCAGCATAAGTCTGCCTTAACCGCGCGATGGATGCTGAAACCAGCTCAGCATGACGCAGCAAGGAAAAATAAACTTGGTTGAACCAACCCGCCTATCCACCCCCGAACGCAAGCCTGAGGACATCGACGCTGCGCTGCGTCCCAAAACGCTGGCCGAATTTATTGGGCAGGAGGCGGCGCGGGATAATTTGCGCGTGTTTATCGAGGCCGCTCGTTCGCGCGGGGAGGCGATGGACCATGTGTTGTTTTTCGGCCCGCCGGGCCTTGGCAAAACAACATTGGCGCAAATTGTTGCCAAGGAAATGGGCGTCGGTTTCCGCAGCACGTCCGGCCCCGTCATCGCAAAGTCGGGCGACCTCGCGGCATTGCTGACAAACCTTGAAGAAGGCGACGTCCTGTTCATTGATGAAATCCACCGCCTGAGTCCCGTGGTCGAGGAAATCCTGTACCCCGCGATGGAGGACCGCGCGCTTGACATCATGATCGGCGAAGGGCCGTCGGCACGGTCAGTGCGGATTGATTTGCCGGCGTTTACGCTCGTCGGTGCGACCACGCGGCAAGGGCTGCTCACTACTCCGCTGCGCGACCGTTTCGGCATTCCGGTGCGGCTGAATTTTTATACGCATGATGAGCTGGAGCTGGTGGTGCGCCGCGCCGCGCGGTTGCTGGACCTTGAGATTTCTCCCGATGGTGCACAAGAAATCGCACGCCGGGCAAGGGGCACACCGCGCGTGGCCGGGCGATTGCTGCGCCGCGTGCGCGATTTTGCCAATGTTGCGGGCGATGCACTGGTGACCGCAAAATCCGCCGATGCCGCGCTGACGCGGCTTGAAATTGACGCACTGGGGCTGGATGCAATGGACCGGCGGTATCTGTTTATGATCGCCGACATTTACAAAGGCGGCCCTGTGGGCGTTGAAACGCTGGCGGCGGGGCTTTCCGAACCGCGCGATACAATCGAAGAAGTGATCGAGCCGTATCTGATCCAGCTTGGCCTGATCGCCCGCACCGCACGGGGCCGCGCGTTGAATGATCGCGGCTGGAAACATTTGGGGATGAGCCCGCCTACTTCGGCCAATCCATTGCAAGACGGCCTGTTTGATTAGCAAAACTAACCGCCAAACAGGCGCTTTGGTGCGACGAAATGAGTGTCATGGCGTCAAGCCCCCTTCACGCCCATGATTTGAACGGTTAAACCTGCATCCAATGACATCAAGTCTTGCCAGCCACCTCCCCTATCAAGGCCATTTCGATGGCAGCAGGCACCTGTTTGCCGTGCGGGTGTATTTTGAGGACACGGATTTTTCTGGCGTCGTTTATCATGCGCGCTATCTGCATTTCATGGAACGCGCGCGGTCGGATATGTTGGCACGTGCCGGCATTGGCCAGCGCGAGGCGCATGAAGCTGGCGCGGGAGCCTATGCGGTGACGGCGATGGATTTGAAATTCAAACGTCCCGCGCATTTTGATGATGCGTTGCTGTTGACCAGCACGGTCGAGGCCGTGCGCGGCGCCAGCGTCGATATACGGCAAATCGTTTCACGCGGCGGTGAAACTTTGGTAACTGCCATGGTCACCGCCGCGTTCGTTGCGCCAAATGGCCGCCCTGCGCGGCAACCGAAGCACTGGATCGCCGCGTTTCAGGCAATCCTCAATCCAAATGCGTTAACCCGTCAAGGAACCTTATGATCATATTATCTGCCGCCATTCCAATTGCTGCTGAAACGGCTGCCAAGGGCGCGAGTTTTTCGCCATTGCAGCTGTTTCTCGATGCCGACTGGGTTGTCAAACTGGTTATCCTGGGCCTAATCTTCGCTAGTATTTGGGTTTGGACCATTGTCGTCAGCTTCATGCTGAATATCAGCAAAATCAACCGCCAAAGTGAAAAGTTTGAGCGCGATTTTTGGAAATCAGGCGACATCGATGGCTTTTTCAGTGAGCATGGCAAAAGCGACCTGCCCGTTGCCCGCGTTTTTGCCGCGGGTGTTGCCGAATGGCGGCGCTCCACCAATGGCAAAACCATCGACCGTTCGGGCACACGCGAACGATTGGCCACCGCGATGGACGCCACGATTGCCGCGGAAACCGACAAGCTTGCCAACCGCCTAAACTTTCTGGCCACCACAGGATCGGTTGCGCCTTTTGTCGGATTGTTCGGCACGGTATGGGGCATAATGCGCAGCTTTGCGGCGATTGCGGCGGAACAAAACAGCTCGTTAGCGGTCGTCGCGCCAGGGATTGCCGAGGCTTTGTTTGCTACCGCAATCGGATTGTTTGCCGCAA
Source organism: Sphingomonadales bacterium (assembly GCA_031415335.1). Lineage (GTDB taxonomy): Bacteria > Pseudomonadota > Alphaproteobacteria > Sphingomonadales > Sphingomonadaceae > Sphingorhabdus_B. The sequence goes on from JANORM010000070.1 coordinate 13,061, forward strand.
TTCCCGCCGTCATCGCGTATAACCGTTTCTCCCACAGGTTGAACCAATATGAGGCGCGGCTAGGTCGCTTTGCCGATGGTTTTCACGGCACATTGTCTCGTGAGCTGGAACGGGAAGGTTAAGCCATGGCGATGAATTTCTCATCCGGAGGAGGCCGCAGGTCACGTGGGCGCGGCCGTTCGCGTACGCCAATGGCGGAGATTAACGTCACACCTCTGGTTGACGTCATGCTTGTATTGCTGATTATTTTCATGGTCACCGCGCCTTTGCTCGTATCTGGCGTGCCTGTCGAATTGCCCGAGACCAGCGCCAATGCGCTCGATCAAAAGAAAGAGCCGATTGAGATTTCCATCGACAAGGAGGGCGCGGTTTATGTCGATGGGCAGGAAACGCGCATGGGCGAGCTGGCGGCTAAATTTGACGCGTTGGCACGCGCGCAAAATCCCGCCGATCCGCGCCAGATCATGCTGCGCGGGGACCGCGATATTGATTATGGCAAGATGATGAAGGTGATGGGCGAGTTAAACCGCGCTGGCCTGAACAGCGTTAGCCTGGTCACCACAGGTTCATCTAAGGCGGAATAACCAATGGCCATGAACCGCGCAGAACAAATTGGTTTAGGGTCGGCGGTTGGCGGACATGCGTTCCTGCTAATATTGCTTTCGCTCGGTTTGTTTGGCGCGAGTGAGCGATTAATCCGGCCTGATCCGATTGCGGTATCGCTGGTTGGGGAAATTGCGCCAGAGGCCACATCGCCTTCGCCATCCGATGACGCACCTGCTCCTGCCACATTATCGGAACCTGAGCCTGCCGCACCTGCCGAGGAAGCTGCGCCAGAGGCACCCGCCCCACCTATAGAACGCGTGATAGAACGGCCTATTGTCAGGCCTGTTGCAAAGCCCGTTGTTAAGCCGCAACCCAAGCCCGCGCCAACGTCTGTAAACAAGCCTGCTCCCATCGCAGTCAAGAAACCTGTGACAAAGCCGGCCCCGGCCAAAGCAAAGCCCGCAGCTGTAAAACCCGCTACCACCAAATCAACGCCTGCAAAAACCGTAAAGCCACCCGTAAAATCGGGCGGATTTGGCAAAGGATTTGAAGACCGTATCGCCGGGCTTGGCAAGGGCATTACCAGCGGTGCAGCGCGGCCAAGCACCGCCAATGGTCAAGGCAAATCACCCACCGCTGCCGCGCCTCCCGGCAAACCCGCCGCCGAGGTGCGCCGTTCGGTTAACGCTGCGCTGGCCGGACAGATTAAGCCGTATCTGGAGGCATGCGCGCCATCGGGCGTGGACATTGACGCCATCCGAACATTCATAACACTGAACCTTGATAGCAATGGCGGGCTTTCCAGTGTACGGTTCGACAAGCAAACGGGCGTCAATGCAAGCAACAGCCCGCAGGCTGATCCGCTGCGCCAATGCGCCCTTAAGGCGGCGAAACAAGCCGCGCCGTATCGCGGGCTGGACGCCCAATATTATGATGTGTGGAAAACCCATGCATTGCAGTTAAAAGCAAAATGACAATTGGAACAAACATGCGCTCAATCTCCCTTCGCAAATATCTGATGTTTTTGACGCTATTTGGCCTCACAATTCCCGCATCCATGGCCAGCGCGCAAACGGCGGTGGACCCAGCGCAAAGCGATGAGCCTGAATTGGTGGAATTTGATACCGCTAAAATCCGCCGTGTTGCGGTTCCCGTTTTGGTTGCGCCTGCACCAGCCGATACCGCAGCGGGCAACAGCGCCAATTTGGGCCGCCAGATCGCCGAAGTTATCTCGTCCGATTTGCGGGCCAGCGGATTGTTTGAACCCATCGGTCCGGGCGGCCTGCCCGCCATTTCTTTGGCCGAGGTTACCGCGCCACAATATGATTATTGGAAAGGCCGAAACGCAGAACAATTGATCGAGGGGTTTGTCCGCGTTGGCGGCGATGGCAATTTGACCATTGGCTGTTACCTATATGATGTCACATTCGGCAGCGAAGTTACGCGGCTTGGCTTTGTTGTCGCGCCGGGTGAATGGCGGCGCGCCGCGCATAAATGCGCCGATGCGTTTTATTCCAAAGTCACAGGCGAGCGGCCATTTTTCGATAGCCGCATTGCCTATATCGCCGAAACCGGACCGAAGGGAAACCGCGTCAAACGGCTGGCAATCATGGATTCAGACGGGGCCAATCATAAATTTATTACCACCGGACAGGCCAGCGCGCTCACCCCGCGTTATTCGCCGAACTACCGCTCTATCTTGTATTTGAGCTATAGCGACGGCAATCCGCGTATTTACGTATATGATGTTGGTACGGGCCGGCAGCAGCTGATTACGGCGAGCAAGAACCCGACATTTGCGCCGCGATGGTCGCCCGATGGCCAAAGCATCCTGTATTCGATGGCGGTGGCAGGGAACACAGATGTCTATAAAATTTCGGTCAGCGGCGGCGCCCCTGTGCGGTTGACCAGCACGCCGGGCATCGATGTCGGCGGCAGCTTTTCCCCCGACGGACGGCAGATCGTGTTTGAAAGCGACCGCGGCGGCAACCAGCAAATCTACATCATGAACGCAGATGGATCGAACCAGCGCCGGATCAGCTTTGGCGGCGGCCGTTTTGCCACGCCGGAATGGAGCCCGCGCGGTGACTTGATCGCCTTCACACGGATTGCCGGTGATTTCCGTGTCGGCACGATGCGGCCCGATGGCTCCGGCGAACGGCTGCTAACCAACAGCTGGCAAGATGAGGCACCGACATGGGCGCCCAATGGCCGTGTCATCCAATTCTTTCGCACAGAGAAGAATAGTGGTAAAACAGGAATCTGGCAGGTCGATTTAACCGGCGCGAACGAACGCAAATTGCCGACGCCTGTGGACGGGTCAGACCCAGCATGGGGCCCGGTATTGCCATAGGCAGCTAATGCCATAGGAATTTGGCCGTGACGCAACAATAATAAGGAGAAGTATGATGATGCTAAAAATAAACGCGAAAGCCCGGACGTTTGGTTTGCTGCTGGCTTCTGCCGCATTGGTCACGGCATGCGGGCCGAAAAAACTCACGGACATACCGCCGCCAGCGCAAGGATCCGATTTTGGCAATAATGGCGGCGGCAATAATGCAGGCCAGATTTTGCCCGGCAGTCAGGAAGATTTCGTCCGCTCGGTTTCTGCGGACCGCATTTTCTTTGATACGGACCGTTTCAATATCGACCCCGAAGATCAGGCGACATTGCAAAGTCAGGCGCAATGGCTGGCGCAATATCAAAATGTCCGGATTACGATCGAAGGCCACGCCGATGAGCGCGGAACGCGGGACTATAATCTGGCCTTGGGCGAACGCCGCGCCAATGCCGCAAAGAATTTTCTGTCGTCATTGGGCGTCAATCCTGCGCGGATTCAAACCGTCAGCTATGGCAAAGAACGGCCGCAAGCCTTGGGTTCAAACGAGCAGTCATGGGCACAAAACCGGCGTGCTGTAACGATTACAATTCGGTAATGCGTTGCAGACTTTAGCGCAAACTTTAGCTTGTTTTAACACTGCCTAATTGAAATGAAACCCTAATTGGAATGAAACAATGTGCTCTGGCCTGCGCCGGAGCACATAATCATACAGATCGGTTACCCGCCGCTTGTCCGTTTATACGGTACGAATGTGCCCAATCTACATACGCCGCCAATGATGCCGCTATAGCGGTCAACCAGCTTGATGGTATCACCTTCGCAATGTTTGCTACCGAACGGTTCAAACACCAATATATCATCGTCACGCAAAGTACCGCCGCAGCCATAAGGCAATGTATTCTGATAAACGACCGATCCCGAATTGCCATAAAGCAAAATGCTATTGCTGACGCGGGTGAAGCCAGTGGACGGAAAACTGCTAATGCAACTAACTGGTTTGCCAGCAACGCGGCCCGCAAGGGTTTTTGCCAACAGCGCCGATTGTTTCTCGGTTAAGGGTTGCGGCGCGGATTGCACGCCATTTTGGGTGCAAGATGTGGCCATTATGGCGGCCAAAATCAGGATTGGATAAATGGATTTTCGCATTGCAAGCTCCTCTAATATATCCCTTCAAGTTTTATGATACACTATATCTGCATATCATACCAGCGCGGCAGAGTGGCGCTTTTCGCCCGCTGTAACTTGCACAGTGATGCCGCATAAATCGATGTCTCGCGGTACAGTCTCAGCTGCACAAACCGCCAGAGCGCGCCGCCCATCCGCCATTTCCAAAAGCAACGCCGCATCGCCAAGGCCATCTTTTGACGCGGGCCGAGAATAAGTTATAATTTTACCCATACCGCCGGGAGCGGAACCAATTGGCAAAGGCGTGTTGTGAAAGCCTTGCACGGGATAACCTGGCCATGCAAATTCCGGCTGCTTTGCTGAATAAACGCCCACGGCCTGTTTGGTTAGAACTCCGCCGTTTGCGGTTATCAGTCCAGGCTTGCTGCCATCGCTGCGTAATGCCTGCACCATCGCCGTAATGGCGTGCAGACTATACCCATTTCCCGGCCCACCAAAAAACGTCAGGCCGCCTGTCAGCGTATAGTCGCCGTTTGCACGATGCGGCATTGCCATGGTGTCCATGCCCGCAAATACTGCGCACGGAAAACAGCTATACACATCCACTGGCCCCAATTGCGCCGCCGTCACACCCGCTTGATCCAACGCAGCGTTGACTGCAAAAACCTGAGCATCGGACCCCGATATATTTGCCCGCTCACTAACGGGCGGCTCGTTTGCCTCCGCAGCGCCCGTCAGCCATATCATCTTTTCAGGCGCTATGCCGATGTCGTGCGCCAAACCAGCCGTAGTCAGAATGAGTGCAGCGCCCAAATCGACCGCATCTTGCGCAACCATCCAGCGGCGATAGATTTCAGTGATCTGATAATTGCCGTCCCCTGCGGCAATCAACGCATCTGCATCCCAAGCCGCCGCAAAATGTGCATGTTTGCGGCTCAATGATTTATCCGAATACGCGGACCATAGCTGCGCCATTTCTGCTTGATAAGCATCCAGATCAAGCTCCAGACGCGCCCGCCGAGCGGTTTCGATCCAGCTATATGCCAATGGCATTGAGACGATACCATGGCGAATTTCGGCGCGGCTTAGTATCGGGTATCCCGACACGCGGTTATCAAATGCGGCGTCAGACGGATCGTTCCAGTTCAGTTCAACGCCCTGTTTTCGCGCGCGCTTTACACATCCAATCGCTTCTGCTCCGGCAATGACGACCGCACGATATTCGCCCCGTTGCACTGCGCCAGCAAATTCATTCACCAACACTTGCGGGCTTTGGCCGCCAACGTCGGCATAAATAAATGTATCCGCAGAAATCCCGCCTGCCAACGCATATGCCGCCGGAACATTATCAGGCGATCCCGTTCCCATGGCCAATCCGCTGTCTTCAAAGGTACGTATCGCGGCAATGCAATCAATCATATCGGCCAGTGCAGCCGCCCGGCCGCTGTCGGCAAGCGCCGCTTTGATGGCTGAACCTGCTAGCAACGTCGGCGACGGCCATAGCGATTCTAAATCAAAACCACTGGCCTCGCCAACGCCAACCAGCACCGGAGCCGTTCTATCAAAATCGGTCATTGCGCCGTCTCCATTTTTCCTTAATCAGGTGATTAAACCTGCTATTGCTGGAACCGCAGTACATGGCAACATGGAAGAGGACATGAACAATATGCCGCAAACCGATTGGCCCGAATTGAAATGGGATATCCCGCCAGCCGGGCCGTTAAAGGGGATGCGCGTTGTCGATATGACTTCGGTTGTATTGGGGCCATTGGCAACATTGCAACTGGCCGATTTGGGCGCAGAGGTTATCAAGGTCGAAAGCAAGGGCGGTGCGACGCCCGGCGATATGATGCGCTATGCCGGAGCATCGCCGACCGGCGATTTGGGTCCGATTTTCGCGGCGCTCAATCGCAACAAAAAAGTTATCAGCCTGGATGCCAAGGACGATGACGACCGCGCCGTGTTGGACCAATTATTGCGCGGTGCAGACGTGTTTATCCATAATGTTCGTATGGCGGGAATGCAGCGGCTGAGCCTTGGCTATGATGATGTGAAGGCGATCAATCCCAACATCATCTATGTGCATTGCGCCGGATATGGCAGCGATGGACCTTATGCGCCGTTGCAGGCATTTGACGATCTAATTCAGGCCGCGTCGGGTTTTGCTGCGCTATCGCAATTGCGCGATGGGGAACGGCCGAGCTATGCCCCGTCGTTAATTGCCGACAAAGTCAGTGGCCTGTTCGCGGCGCAGGCGGTTATGGCGGCCTATATCGCGCGGCAAAATGGCCAAGGCGGGCAATTTGTACAAGTGCCGATGTTTGAGGCATTTACATGGTTCAATATGGCCGAAAACCTATGGGGTGAAACCTATATCCCAAACAAAGGCAAAATGGGATATTCGCGATCGGTCAATCCGCGCCGCCGCCCATACCCGACCAAGGACGGATATCTGGCAATTGTGCCGTATAATGACGCACAATGGCAGCGGTTTTTTGAACTGGGTGGGCGGCCAAACGTGTTTGAAGATCCGCGCTTTGCGACTTATCAGGAACGCACCAAAAACACAGGCGCACTCTATGCATTGATTGAGGAAGTCGCGGCCACCAAGACAACAGACGAATGGACGATGTTGCTGGCACAAAATAATGTTCCTGCAATGAAATATAATCAGCTGGCCGACGTTTTGACCGACCCGCATTTGGCGCAGGTCGGCTTTTTTGAGGAGCGCACGAATGAACATGTCGGCGCTTTCCGGTCCATGCGCCATCCCGTGACCTACGCAGGGACGCCGGTACAAACATACGCTGATCCTGCCAGCGTCGACGCCGATGGAGAAGAGATTAGGCGCGCATTGGCTACGTCTTCCCTTGAAATGTAGGGTTTGATCTGCAAGCTTGATTGCAAGTTTTGTATATTTGGATTTTTGGGCATGATGACATTAAGTTTGATCCAATCGAAATCGGCTGGCTGGCAACTGCCAGCAATAAACTGTCCTGATCCAGCAATGATTCCATACGTCTTCAAACCCGTAATTGACTGTGAACTTGCACGCTTTTCTGCGGTTTTCGCGGCCCGAATCTCGCAGAATTTTTGCCGGAATAAAATCCAACAATGAACACTAAATTGGAACCAAGCGGACCATACCAAGCGGGACATACCAAGCGGGCCATACCAAGCGGGAAAGCGAGCCGATACAAATTGCCATGCAACCATTGCGGTATTAGGTCAGGGCCCTAAGCCAGCCACCAATACGAATTGACCAAAGGAAACAACCAATGCGCCGTATCAATTGCTTGCTCCTGACTATTATGACGGCAGCGTTGCCGAGCGCGGCGATTGCCCAGAATATATCTAATGCGAAAACGGACATCGAAACCGTTATTGCAACCCGTGACGGCGTTGCCAGCGCCAGCGACGATTATACCGTGCTGGCTTATCCCAAAACCGACACCGTTGCCGTTGTTGACGAACAATTCGGCATAAAGGTTGCCGACCCTTATCGCTGGTTAGAGGACGATGTTCGCGTCAATGCCAAGGTTGCCGATTGGGTGAAGGCGCAAAATGCGGTAACTTCGGGCTATCTAAAAACGCTGCCGGGCAAAGCCATTTTGGCGGAGCGGATGAAAAAGCTTTACGATTATGAACGTTTTGGTTTGCCAGAAAAGGCGGGGAAGCAATATTTCTTTACCAAGAATGACGGCCTGCAAAATCAGTCGGTGCTCTATGCGCGCAAGGGACTGCGCGGCAAGGACCGCGTTTTAATTGACCCGAACGCGTGGGCAAAGGACGGCGCGACCGCGCTCGATGCGTGGGTTCCGTCGAAAAATGGCAAGCTGCTGGCATATTCGGTGCAGGATGGCGGGTCCGATTGGCGCACGATCCGCGTGCTGGATGTGCAAAGCGGACGGGTGCTGCCCGATGAGATTAAATGGGCGAAATTTACCAATATCAGCTGGGTTGGCGATGGCTTTCTATATTCCCGCTTTGCCGCGCCACAGGAAGGTGCGGCGTTTCAATCGCTGAATTATAACCAGACGGTATATTTCCATGGCATTGGTACTCCGCAGAGCGCGGACGAGGTGGTGTATGCCACGCCGGACCGCAAAGAATTGGGCCATAGCGCGCAGGTGACGCACGACGGGCGCTGGGTCGTCATTACCTCATCGGCGGGGACGGATGAGAAATATGAGCTGAATGTGATTCCTTTAGCGGGACAGGATTGGGGGCCTGCTATGTCTGTAAGCGTAGTGGGAGGTAAGCCTTCGCCGCGACTACAAAAGCATCAGAAAAGAACAGTCTATAATTGGAAATCATATCCTCTGAGAGATAAATTGGAGCATGATTGGCAGTTGATCGAAGGAATTGGCGATTCTCTTTATTTCGTAACAAATAGAGATGCACCTCGATTGAAAGTCGTTCAGTTCCCATTGATGTTTAGCAGGGTTTTGGGACCGTGCGTTGACACAGATGAAGGTGATATTGTGCTCAGCCACTGCGCGCGAGAATATGTTAAGAAGATTGTTGATGCAGTTCAACTCGACGTCATCCCCGAACGCGCCGAAACTTTGTCCCGCGCGCAAATCGTGGGTGACCGCCTGATCCTGTCCTATATCAAGGACGCGAAATCGATGGCGATGATGACCGATCTGGCGGGTAAACCGGTACAGGAAATCAGCCTGAACGCCATTGGCACGGCCAGCGGTTTCACCGGATCGCCGGGCAACAGCGAGACGTTTTTCAACTTCGCCAGTTTTAACCAGCCCGGCGCGGTGTACCGTTTTGATAGCAAAACCGGAAAAGCCACGCCATTTGCGCAGCCCAAGCTGAGTTTTGATCCGGCGGATTATATTGTCCGACAGGTTTTCTACCCCAGCAAAGACGGCACATTAATCCCGATGTTCATCGTCCACCGCAAAGACTTAGACCTAACCAAGGGCGCGCCGACTTTATTATACGGCTATGGCGGTTTCAACATATCGCAAACGCCCAGTTTCCGTCCGGCATGGATGGCGTGGATCCAATCGGGCGGTGTATACGCGATGGCCAATATCCGTGGCGGGGGGGAATATGGTAAGCCGTGGCATGACGCCGGACGCCTCGCCAATAAGCAAAATGTGTTCGATGATTTTGCGGCGGCGGCAGAATATCTGATCGCCAAAGGGATTACGGCCAAGGGCAAGCTGGCGATTGAAGGCCGCTCCAACGGCGGATTGCTGGTGGGCGCATCGCTGAACCAGCGTCCCGATTTATTCGCGGCGGGACATGCGGCGGTGGGCGTGATGGATATGACGCGGTTCGACCGTTTTACCGCCGGACGGTATTGGGTCGATGATTATGGTTATCCGAACAAAGAGGCCGATTTCAAGGTGCAGCTATCCTATTCGCCTTATCACAACATTAAATCGGGGGTGCAATATCCCGCCGTGATCGTGTCGACCGCCGACACCGATGACCGCGTCGTGCCCGGGCATAGCTTCAAATATATCAGCGCGCTGCAGGCGGCGGACACAGGCGCAAAGCCCAAAATCATCCGGATCGAAAGCCGCGCGGGTCATGGCAGCGGAAAACCCACCGATAAGATTATCGATGAATATTCAGATATTTACGCATTTCTGGCGCAATGGACGGAATTGGCAATTAACGAGTGAAGTAAAAGGGACGGGTTCCTATTTAACGCCGCTCAGCTTTTTCAATGCCAATTTTTGTGCCTCAATTGCCGCGAATTTTGGTTGCAAGCTTTTATCTACGTCATCAACTTTTATCAGTCGCCAACGTTTGGACTCAAGGTTCGCGGGCAGCGCCGCGCTGTTTAATAACATCACCCGCATCTGCGATTCATATCCCGACGGAACCCCGCCAGCGCCGCCATAGGCGTAGGCGCCATAAACATATGTCGTCCGCGTGACCGAACGGCGTGACAAAATGATAAAACTGTCCGCGCCCTCTTTTTTCGCATAGTCGCTAACCGCCAACATGCCGAGTTCTTCGACCAGGGCGGGCGAACCCGTTGCCGAACCAAAACGGATGGTGCGCGCGATCCCATCTTTTTCCTTCGCCTGTGATGCCCCGATTTCACGCGCCAGCAATATGCCATCACCTGCACGGGCAAATTTAGGAACCAATTTCAACGTTTCCGGACGTGGCAGCATTTTGAACAAATCAGTTCCGCTGATTTCAAAAATCTCTCTGGTTATCAAGCTGTCAAAGGCCGCAATAGTTTTCGCCACTGCCTCTTTTTCCTCAGCAATGCTCGGCTTCAGCAGGCGCATTATATCATATTGCGCGGTGGTGCGGTTAATACGATATTTGGCCAAATCATCCTTGATCGCGGCGAGCGAAGTTGGCGCGGCACTCACATTCTTGCGCATCTCAGCCGCTTTCATCCAGCTTTCCAGCATATTTTCAATCCGTGTTGCTGCTAAGGTACGGGCTTCAAAATCACGCAATACCGATTTGCGCTGTTTTTTGCCCTTTTCAGGCGGCGGCGGCGGGATGCGCAGTTCGGCAATTGAGGCGCGAATGCCGTCATTCAAAGCTGCGGCCTTATCATTCTGGCCAATGCCCGCCATGATATAAGCGCGCGTCGCGTCCAATTCGGCGTTTTCATATTCGTCGTTATATCCGCTGGTCGGATCACCATCGACCGTCCACCCGCCAATCGCTTTGGGCGGCGTCAGCGATAAATCATCTTCATATTCTGCGGCCTGCGCAATCTCACCTCTGAACAAGTGAAACTGGAATGCCCTGCGGATATTCCCCGGCTCCAATGGCATTCGTTTTTTCGAATTGCTGATCATTTTTCCAATGTCTTGATCCAGGCTGTCTTCCAAACGCTCAATTGAACGCGCGATGGTGCTGGCATATGGGCGGGCGTTGCGAAGATCAGCCAATATTTGCCGCGCCTCGTCTGTTTTGCCGCTGCGCCCCAACGCGGCCGCCCGTAACATTTTGGCGCCCAGCATGGCGCTGTCTTCAAAAACTGTGTCTTCATTATCAAACGCCAGTTTTTCAGATTCTGATAATGCCGCCAATGCAGCTTCATAATTTTTCTCTGCAATCAGATGCAGCCCTTTTGACAGCAAAAGATGCGCTTTGCGCTGCCAATAATTGGACAGCAATAGTGGATCGGCAAGCGCCGCGTCGCAGGCCGTTGCGCCTTGCGCACCGATGCCAGTGTTCGATTTGCGTCCCGCTGCCGAACCGCTCGCCAAACCCCAAAGCGACGTCTCTTTGAGCATATTGTCGACTTTTTTATTTGGCGCAGGAAAACCGTCGCACAATGGAAAGTCTCCCTTGGCAGCATGCGCCGCAGCCGATGTCGTTAACAATGCGATGGTTGCCACCGCTCGGCGTAAAACGTGCATGATAATTCCCCTTGTTGCGGCCCTTATTTGTGCAACTAATCGTTCAAATTGCGGCGCTTTTCAATGCCTTTTTTGCCTCTATTGCGCGCGAATTAAGTTGCTTGTCGGCATGCGGTTTCCGCGCCATAATCTGGCTTTAGGGAGGCGATAATGCCGGATGAAAAATGGATGCCGAAAGCGGCTGGATTTTGGGACCGGGTTATGGTGCCAAAACTAATCGGCTGCGCCTGCGCGCAACCGCAGATCATGAAAGCGCGCAGCCGCATCGTGCCGCAATCATCGGGCGACGTTTTGGAGCTGGGCTGCGGCGGCGGGATCAATATGCAATTTTACGATCCGGCAAAAATCCGCAGCTTTTCTGGCCTCGACCCCTCACCCGGATTATTGGACCGATCATTTGCGGCGGCGCGGGCCAAGGGTATGGAAGCCGACATTCGCGGCGGCGTTGGCGAGGCGATGCCATTTGCGGATGCCAGTTTTGATACGTTGCTCGTCACATTTACATTATGTTCGGTGGACGATCAGCGGCAAACATTATTGGAAATGCGCCGCGTTCTGCGCCCCGGCGGCAAAGTGCTGTTTCTGGAACACGGCAGCGCGCCGGATGCGGGTGTACAAAAATGGCAGCGACGCATTGAACCAATTTGGAGCCGGATCGGCGGAAATTGCCATCTGACACGGCCGATTAGCGCGGCATATGAAGCGGCTGGATTCGCAATCGCGAAGCTGGACCAAGCCTATATGCCCAAAACGCCGCGTCCATTCGGCTGGATCGAATGGGGCGAAGCGGGGCCCATGTCCTGACGCGGGGTTAGGCGCAGATGCAACAATGATAACAGTTGCGGTAACGGAAATATTGGGCGCTCACCGTTAGCGAGCAAGGCGCGATGGCCGAAGAGAATTCTCTGCGCTTTTGCCGCCTCGAATGTGTATTAAACAGGTCCTGACCCTAACTCACTTAAGCTTCAGCAAAGAACAATCGGGCAATTTACCCGTGCTACAATTGCGTCGAGCCAACCGTGATACTTCATCTTGAAGTGTCTTTTTTTGCTCTTTGGTCCATTTGATACCTGACGATGCCCTTCCACCGCTTAGCAAGTTTGAGCAGGAAATTGCACTTTCCAAATCGCATCCCTTTTGACCGTATAGCGCCGCTTTATTCTTATCCGTTTTCACCCCTGCTCCCAATTTATAAATATTGCTAAGAGTGATGCATGCGTCGGGGTTGCCATATTGGCAGCCGCTGTCAAATAAGGCGATCGCTCGCTGTATATCATAGAGAATGTAGCCGCCAAATCTTTGCCCATTATAGTAGCGGTGAGCCAGAAGTTCGCATGCCTTTGCATTTTTATCTGCGCAGTCCCGCGCAAAATATTCTACCGACAGATAGGAAATCTTCTTCGCTTCATTGGGATTATAGTCGGCATTTCCCGTGCCGTTAAGGTCATTTGACACATAGAAACAACCGAGTGCATCCTTGTTATCGCAAAGCGTGTGCGCCAATTTTTGAAATCGCTGACGTGATAGCTCAGCATTGGGAATATCTATCGGTCTGCCATATCCGACCTGAAAGATAGTCGTAACATTCTGACAGGCTAACAAGTCAGCTGCGTCACATTGTTTTTGATAATGTTCAAGCGCTGTTTGATGCAACCGGTCAGCTCGCACCTTCGTTGCCCCCTCGTCATTCATACGTTGAAGCACAAAGGCAAGATGCTGGCAATAATCAGGCTTACCGGTCAGGCACACTTTTTCGAGCACCGTCATATATTCTTCAACTGCGATTTCTGCATCCGGCGCCGCGACGAAGCCAGGCAACGCACTCGCCACTGAGGCGGATGCAATCAGCAAAGAAAATACTGCCGTTGCTATAGCTATCAATTTCATAAATTTCCCCAAATCACTGCACCAAATAGTCCGCTCCAATTGTTTTGCTGCCCAGAGATGAAGAGAATTTGTGTTTGTGGTGACAGCTGCAACATCCCTGCAACTCGGCCATAACTGATACTAATTACCAGCAGTTCACGCTAATTCTCCACAGCACCCAATCAAACGTCCAAATTCGCCACGTTCAGCGCATTTTCTACGATGAAATCGCGCCTAGGCTCAACCACTTCGCCCATCAGTTTGGTGAAAATATCGTCGGCCAAATCAGCTTGCTCAATTTCCACGCGCAGCAGTGAGCGGTGTTCGGGATCCAGCGTCGTTTCCCACAATTGTTCGGCGTTCATTTCGCCAAGACCCTTGTACCGCGATACCGCGAGGCCCTTGCGTCCAGCCGCCAGCACGGCGTCGAGCAATTCGGATGGCCGCGTAATCAGGCTGCCTGTTGGTGCTGATTTGGCGCGAGCGGCCTGCGCATCGGGCGCAGCGATTAAAGTATCCAAACCATCTTCGCCGCCATCCTCGCTGGCACCACCACCCTCTTCGGTTTCAACAACCGCGGTGTTTGCCTTTACCAATTTGGCGGGCACGGCATAGCTTTCGGTTTCTTCGCCGGCCAGCTTGTGCAGTTTGCGCGCCTCTGCGCTGGATAGGAACCCGGCCTCGATCATGTGGTGGTCGGCTACGCCGCGCCACAGGCGTTCGAAAATATAGCCGCCTTCTTCCGATACGCGGCCCGACCATTTGCCCTCGCTGTCCTGTGCCTGCATCCATAATGCGGCTTTTTGCACGGCGGCGGCGCGATCAGAGGCCACTAGGTCTGGCCCAAGCGCGCCCGTTAACGCCATTGCTTCGACGATGCTGCTGTCATAACGCTTCGGGACATATGCCATCAGGCTGCGCATGCGGCGGGCATGTTCCACGAGCGACGCCAGATCATTGCCGCTGCGCGCGCCGCTGGCCGTTTCCAATATCACACCGTTCAGGCCGGCCTCGACCAGATATTTATCAAGAGCATTGTCGTCCTTCACATACAATTCGCTGCGCCCCTTTGCGACTTTATACAAAGGCGGCTGGGCGATGAACAAATGGCCGCGCTCGATAATTTCGGGCATTTGGCGGTAGAAAAACGTGAGCAATAACGTGCGAATATGGCTGCCATCGACATCTGCGTCGGTCATGATAACAATCTTGTGATAACGCAGTTTTTCGATGTTGAAATCTTCGCGGCCAATGCCCGTGCCCATTGCTTGAATGAGCGTGCCAACCTCTTTGGAGGACAGCATCCGGTCAAACCGGGCGCGTTCGACGTTGAGGATTTTGCCCTTTAGCGGCAGTATCGCCTGATAATGGCGGTCGCGCCCTTGCTTGGCGGAGCCGCCAGCGGAGTCTCCTTCGACCAGAAACAATTCGGATTTGGCCGGATCACGTTCCTGACAATCGGCAAGTTTGCCTGGTAATGATGCGATGTCCATCACACCCTTGCGCCGGGTCAATTCGCGCGCCTTTTTGGCGGCTTCACGTGCAGCGGCGGCGTCGATAACTTTTTGGATTACCATGCGCGCATTGGCCGGGTTTTCCTCCAACCAGTCACTCATCCGGTCGGCCATCAGGCTTTCCAAAGGCTGGCGCACCTCGGACGACACAAGCTTGTCCTTGGTTTGCGAGCTGAATTTGGGATCAGGCAATTTCACCGATACAATCGCGGTCAACCCCTCCCGCATGTCATCGCCCGTCAGCGTGACCTTTTCCTTTTTCAGCATACCCGATTTGTCGGCATAATTGTTGAGCGTACGGGTCAACGCGGCGCGGAATGCCGCCAAATGCGTGCCGCCATCGCGTTGCGGAATATTGTTGGTGAAGCACAATGTGTTCTCGTAATAGCTATCGTTCCATTCCAGTGCGACATCGATACCAATGCCGTCACGCTGCGATGCGATGGTGATCGGCTCGGGCAGCAATGCGGCCTTGTTACGGTCAAGATATTTGACGAACGCGCCAATGCCGCCCTCGTAAAACAGGTCGATTTCCTTGACATCTGCATGACGATTGTCGCGCAGCAATATGTGCACGCCGCTATTCAGAAATGCCAGTTCGCGGTAACGGTGCTCTAGTTTTTCAAAGTCAAATTCCAAAACGTTTTTAAACGTATTGGTTGATGCCATGAATGTTACCCGCGTGCCCTTTTTGGGAACTTGAACGCCGTTTTTTTCCACCATCGGCGCATCGCCGGTCACGATCAGGGACTTTACCGCATCGCCATGTTCAAACCGCATCCAATGCGCCTTGCCTTCGCGCCAGATTTCCAGCTCAAGAAATTCGGACAGTGCATTGACCACCGAAACACCCACTCCGTGCAAACCGCCCGAAACCTTATATGCGTTATCATCGGAGGTGTTCTCAAATTTACCGCCCGCGTGTAGCTGCGTCATAATAACTTCAGCGGCAGACACGCCCTCTTCTTTGTGCATATCAACCGGAATGCCGCGGCCGTTATCTTCAACCGATACGCTGCCATCGGGATTCAGTTCGATCAGCACCAGATCGCAATGTCCGGCCAGCGCCTCGTCAATCGCGTTATCGGACACTTCAAACACCATGTGATGCAGGCCCGATCCATCATCGGTATCACCGATATACATGCCGGGACGTTTGCGAACGGCGTCCAGTCCCTTCAGGACTTTAATGCTGTCTGCGCCATAGGCATTTTGGTTGGGATTGGCGGCGCTATCTCCGCCGGAGCCTGCTTCGTTGTTTTCTTCAGTCATGCCGTGCGCTATAGGGCATGAGAGCGCAAAACTAAAGCGAAAGGCCAGTTTTTCCACAGGCTTTTCCTGTTTCGATACAATAAGTTGACATTATCTCAAATGCCGAGTGAATAGTTTCATAAAAGGGCAGAAGGAAAAAAGCGTAAAAGGGTCCGTAGAATACAGAATGATGTTGAGAAATTGGCATTGATTGTGTTGGATATCAGCTACCCTTACACCCTTGCCTTTCATGAAAACCTTCCAACCTGCGAGCTACCCAAATGACCATTAATCCCCTCGCCGAACTTGAAAAACCCTTCGGTTCTTATCCCCATTTGATTAAGGCATGGGGGGCAACCCATTCCGATAAAATCGCGTTGGATGATGGTTACGAAACGCTGACTTGGGGGCAAGTGGCGGCGTATGTTGACCGGATGGCGGTGCAGTTGCAGGCTGACGGGTTGGCCAAGGGTCAGGCAGTGGCGATCCTCGGTTCTTCGACCGTGCGCTATATGCTCGCGTTTCTTGCCGCCGTGCGCGCCGGGGGATGCGCCGCGCCGCTGACCACGTCCGCTGCACCGTTGCAGTTGCAAGCGATGCTGGCCGACAGCGGGGCGACGCATTTATTCGTGGATGCTGAAAAGCTAGCAGATTTGGGTGGATTGGCATTGACGCCGACGCGGATAATCATGCTGGACGCGCCAACGTCAGAGCATAGTGATGTGTTCGGCTGGATGGCAGAGGCCGGCTCGGTTCCGGCAGACTTAGGGGCTGGTCCAGATGATCCGTTTAATATCATATATTCGTCGGGCACGACGGGCACGCCAAAAGGCATCATCCACAGCCGGCAAATGCGGTGGAAACAAACGGCGGTGGGCGAACGCACAGGATATAGCGCCGATGACGCCGCCGCGATGGTGGCAACGCCATTATATTCCAACACCACATTGGCATTGGCGCTGCCTGCTTTGGCCTATGGATGCACATTGCATATGATGCAGAAATTCGATGTCATCGGTTATCTCAGCCGTGCATCAAAACACCGCGTCACGCATACCATGCTGGTTCCGGTACAATATAAACGGATCATGGAGCATCCGAATTTCGGCCATTATGACCTTAGCAGCTATCGCATCAAATATTGCACAAGTGCGCCATTTTCGGCGGCGCTGAAGGCTGATGTCGTGGCGCGCTGGCCGGGTGGGTTGGTGGAAATTTATTCGATGACCGAGGGCGGCGTCGTGTGCCTATTAATGGCACACGAGCATCCGGACAAGTTGCACACGGTCGGTATTCCGTGGAATGACAGCGAGGTTTTCACGATCGACGAGGATGGCAAACGCTTGCCAGCGGGCAGCATTGGCGAATTGGTCGGGCGGTCAGGGACGATGATGTCAGGGTATCAAAACCAGCCGGAAAAAACCAGCGAGGCCAGCTGGTTTGATGCCGATGGTAGCCGCTGGCAGCGGATGGGGGACATTGGGTGCGTAGATATAGACGGCTTTGTCGAACTGGTTGGCCGGGCAAAAGACATGATTATATCGGGCGGGTTCAACATTTATCCCGCCGATTTGGAAGCCGCGTTGATGCAGCAGATGGGCGTGGAAGAGGCCGCCGTGATCGGCGTGGAGTCGGACCGCTGGGGCGAGACCCCGGTTGGATTTATATCGCCAAAACCTGGCATTCGGCTGGATACCGATGCGATTTTGGCGGCGACAAACGCGTTGCTCGGCAAAACGCAGCGGCTCTCTGCATTATATCATATTGACGAAATGCCGCGCAGCCATATTGGCAAGCTGTTGAAAACTGAACTGCGCGAATTGGCGCAACAATATGGGAAAGCCCAATGAGAAAAATGCAATGAACGCGCCCAACATCGAAACGCTGGCGAACGTGACCTCGATTTTGCAAACCGCGCTTACGCCCGCATTTTTATTGGTTGCGATTGGCACTTTACTGAATATCTTCGTCATGCGGCTGTCGCGGATTGTGGATAGGTCGCGTGAATTGCAGGCGCGTCATCCCAAGACAAGCGAAACGGAACGCAAACGCGTGGTCGATGAGCTGCGCATTGTCGGCAAACGGATGAACGTGGTCAGCGGCTCAATTTTGCTTAGCGTGCTGTCAACAATTGCGGTGTGCGCGATGATCGGGATGCTGTTTTTGATGGGGTTGGCGGGTGTTCAAATGGCCAAGGCGATTGTGGCGATGTTTATATTGGCACTGGCGTTGATGGCCGCGTCGTTGCTGATGTTTGTACGCGAAGTGCAATTGGCCAATCGCAATATCCGCGTTCACGAGGAGTTTTTGCAATAAGGGATTAACCGCCCTTTCGGCCAATTTCCTGGACGCGCGCCATCACATCGGCCTTCACTGGCGCAGTCACAAATTTGGCAATATCCCCGCCGTAAGTCGCGATCTCTTTGACCAGGCGCGATGCGATTGGTTGTAACGAAACATCGGCCATCAAGAACACCGTTTCAACGCGGTTATTTATTTGTCGGTTCATTCCCGTTAACTGATACTCATATTCAAAATCGGTAACCCCGCGAATGCCGCGCACAACAATCGATGCGCTCTGTGCATCGGCAAAATCCATCAGCAACGAATTGAACCCGACAACTTCGATATTGGCATCGCCGATGGCGGCAACCTCGCGCTTGACCATATCGATACGCTCATCATCGCTGAACATTGGCGATTTGGCGATATTGGTAGTGACGCCAATAATCAGCTTATCGACTAGCTTTGCCCCGCGCCGGATGATGTCCATATGGCCCAAAGTGATGGGATCAAATGTGCCGGGATACACGCCGATACGCATGCTCATTATCTGTCCCTCTCCAAAACATAATGCGCAATATCACGCAGCAAATCGGCCTCTGGCCCGTAATTGTTCAGATGGGCGATTGCTTGGCTCACCAACGCTTCGGCCTGTTCGCGCGCGCGCTCTAACCCCATGAGCGACAGGAATGTTGCTTTGCCCGCATCTGCATCCTTATGCAGCGCCTTGCCCGCCAACGCTTCATCGCCCTCCACGTCTAATATGTCATCGGCGATTTGAAACGCCAGGCCAATATCATGCGCATAACCGCGCAGCCGCGTGCGGCCGTCTGCTGGAACATGCCCCAATATTGCGCCCATCTCGACACTGGCGGCGATCAACGCGCCCGTTTTCAAAGCTTGCAGGCGGGTAACAGTGGGCAGATCAAACTGCGCCTTCTCAGCCTCCAAATCCATCATTTGTCCGCCCGCCATGCCGTCGGGGCCGCTGGCCAATGCAAGACACGCTATCAGCTCACTGCGGACAAAGGGGTCGGAATGGGTGGCGGGATTAGCCAGAATTTCGAAAGCCAATGCATGTAACGAATCGCCTGCCAACACTGCGGTGGCATCCCCGTAAACCTTATGCACAGTCGGCTTGCCGCGCCGCATGTCATCATCATCCATGCAGGGCAAATCATCGTGGATCAACGAATAGACGTGGATCGCCTCCACCGCCGCCGCCACGCGAAGCGCGACGTCGCGGCCAACATGAAACAGTGACGCGGTCGCCACCAGCAACAATGGCCGCAGCCGTTTTCCACCACCGATCGCCGCATGCCGCATCGCCTCAAATAGCGGCGCACGCGCATCATCCGGCACGGTGAGCAACGCCGCAAACTCACGGTCGATTTCTAATGCGATTTGGTCGATCGCGGCGCTAAGTTTGGTGACTAACACAGACAACCCGTCAGTCCGCGTCAAACGCTTTGGTGCCGGCCGCCAAACCATCCGCACCCATGGTGATGGCTTCGATACGCGCTTTCGCAGCATCCAGCCGCTTTTGACACAGGGCCCGCAAAACGTTGCCGCGTTCGTACAAGGCGATAGATTCGTCGAGCGGGGCCTCCCCGCTCTCTAACTTGTGAACGATGATTTCGAGTTCTTTCAACGCGGCTTCAAAGTTGAGCTCTTGATCTTGGTTTACAGGTGTCTGGTTCATAGCGCGCAGCCTTGCCGTGAGCGGCGGTGCTGGTCAAGTATTTCAAGCGAGAAATTCCGCGCGCATGATGCTTGATTTTACTTTGCTTTTGACGCGTGCTTTGGCATGTACATCGGCGCTATGAAAATAAATATCCTGATACTCGCCCCCGTTGCCATGCTTGCGTTAGCGGCATGCAACAAAACCGAAACTCAAGCCGAAGGTGAAGCGGCAACCGCCGCCGCAACCCCAGCTGCGCCAATTGAGCTGCCGCCATCGATCACTTCATCGGCCACATATCGCTGCGCTGATAACAGTATTCTTTATGTCGATTTCCTTGGTGCAAATGTCGCTGCCGACATTCGCGTTGGTGATAAAACCGCAGCTGCCACGCGCGTAGCGCAAGCAACCGCGCCTGCTGCTGATCCTGCGGCACCTGCTCCTGCGGCGGAAGCTGCACCAGCAGGCCCGCTTAAATCTGTCGATGGCGAAACGTCGCTTTCGGGTACTGGCAAGCAAATCAACGTCAAATTGGCTGGTAAAGGCGCGCAAACCTGCAAAAGCTAATCCATCGCAATTTCTTAGTATGTTTAGGGGTCGGCTTGTCCGGCCCCTTTTCTTTTGTGCACTGCTGACTTTTTGAAAATTTATGATTAGGCTCGTCGCCATAACGCAAAGGATAGCTTTTATGTTCATTGGTCATTATGCCCCTGCATTCATTGCCGCAATATTGCCCAAAGCGCCGCGGCTAGGCACTTTGTTCATTGCTGCGCAGCTAACCGATCTAGCGTTTTTTCTGTTCGTATTGCTGGGTGCCGAAAATATGCGGATCACGCCCGGTATAACGGCGATGAATGCGATGGATCTGTATTCAATGCCGTATACGCATAGCTTGCTGGGCAGCGTGGTATTTGGTGGCGGCATGGCCGTGGTTGTCTGGTTCCTTTCGCGGCGGGATGCTGGGCCGGCTGTTGCACGATCGGCGCGCATTGATGGCGGTGGAACAACCATTATCGTCTGGCCAGCGGCGCTGGTCGCTGGATTAATTGCGGGCGCAGTCGTCGTGTCGCACTGGTTCCTCGATTTGCTGGTGCACGCGCCGGACTTAACCTGGGCAGGATCGCCGCCCAAGCTTGGTTTGGGACTGTGGAACTATCCGCTGATTGAAATGCCGCTGGAACTGGGCATTACTGGCGCGGCATTTGGATATTATCTAAGCTGGGCGAAGACAAAGATGGGCGCGGTTACGAAACCTGCTTATTGGTTGATCGGGGTAATGCTGCTGGCACAAATGTACAATTGGCTCGCCCCTGAACCTGAAATGATGGATATGGCTTTACCAGTGACGGGATTAATCGCTTTTGCGTTGTTCATCTGGCTGGCGTACCGCGTCGACCGCGACCGGACCGCGAATTTTGCGACATAAGGACTAGGCCGATTGGCCATTGGTCGTTAAGGGGCAAATATGTCAATTATCACCCCACAAATCGTCGCCGACCACGGCCTGAATGAAGAAGAATATGCGCGGATATTGGCCGCCATGGGGCGCGAGCCGAATATGGTCGAACTTGGCATATTCTCGGTCATGTGGTCTGAGCATTGCAGCTATAAATCTTCGCGCATTCATTTGGGCAAGCTGCCCACTACTGGACCGCAGGTGATATGCGGCCCCGGTGAAAATGCGGGCGTGATTGATATTGGTGAAGGGCCGAACGGAACCAAATTGGCCGCGATTTTCAAGATGGAATCGCACAATCATCCTTCATACATTGAACCCTATCAGGGCGCTGCGACGGGCGTTGGCGGTATCCTGCGCGATGTGTTTACGATGGGCGCACGGCCCGTGGCGAACCTGAATGCGCTGCGTTTTGGTCGTCCCGACCATCCCAAGATGAAGCATCTTGTGCAGGGCGTGGTTGCGGGTATTGGCGGCTATGGCAATTGCGT
>JANORM010000071.1:0-66592 GCA_031415335.1 Sphingomonadales bacterium
GAAGCCAGTCAGCGCCGCACTGACAAAAGGGAATGGGTAATGGCGCGCCGCGAACGAACACGGCATCTGATTGAACTCGGTGGGTTGGTGCAAAAGGCTGGGTTAGTGGAACTGATTGATGATGATCGGGCCACATTGTTCGGAGCCTTCCTCGCGGTTGCGGCAAAGCTGCAAGGCGATGAATGTGAGCAGACAATTAAGCTCTGGCGGCGGCGCGGGAAACGGGCGTTTGAGGACGACTCTGCGCTGCGCTCAACTCCGGTTCGCGGCTAGGGCCAAACGAGCAATCCGTTCGGGTAAGTTTTGCGAAATCGCCTTTTGGCGTTCGGGGTTTGCGTCACCCCGTTCGGCAATCTGGTTAAGAGTCCTGCCGCAGCCGACGCAAATGCCTGTTGGAACATCAATCGTGCACACTTGATTGCAGGGTGACTCTATCATGGGCGTAGCTCTGCCGTGGGCCGATGGTCGATTTCCACTACCAACCTCGGGTCAAAATCCGGGTTCTCAAAATCACCGCCCGTGCGAACTGGGCCATAGCCCTTGGGATTGCAAACAACACGGGGTCCGCCCGAAAGGTAGTCGCAGCTCGCGTGCGTATGACCGTGCACCCAAAGCGCCGCGCCAGAATTCTCGACCAGCTCGGACAGGTTGCTGCAAAATGCTGGCGTCAATGGATCGCCTGCATAGCGCGGGTGGATCGAATTCGGATGCGGCAGGTGATGGGTGACGACGACAGTCGGGCCATCGAACGGATTACGTAAACACTCGCCAAGCCAAACGCGCGAAACCTTGTGCCACGATAGCGCCTCTTCGGGCTTCAACGGTTTGCCGATTTCATTCGGGAATATGACGCGGTGGTCATTCATCCAGTTTTGGGCAAGGCGCATCGCTGCAACGGGGTTCCCGTAAATCTCATAGTCCGTCCAAAGGCTGCTTCCCAAAAAGCGGACGCCGTCAACGACAACCTCGGCGTCTTGCAGCAAATGAATGCCAAGCGCGTTGGCAACCTCCTGCCCACGTTTGGTTTCGTCGCTGATCGTGAAACGCTCCTGATAAGCATACCATTCGTGATTGCCGGGAACATAGATGACAGGGCGACCATCCGCGCGCTCGGCAAGCCAGCGCACCCCGGCACTCAAAGGCGTGTGAATGTCCCCGGCTGCAATCAGCACATCATAGTCGGGAGCCGGGACGGGAATATCCCATTTGCTCTGCTCAATGTGAAGGTCGGAGAGAATCCAGATACGCATGAGTCGGATGTAAGGCGCTTGCCGGTAGAAGTATATCGCGGTCCCGCTTTGCAGTTGGGGCAACAGGTTAACTACGCGCCTGCAAGTCTTTCTGCGCCACGGCACTACGATACCAGTTTGTCCCTTGCAGACCTGGTCAGGCCGTTCAAATCTCCTTCGCCACGCCCCATGAAGTCCCGGCTATCAATGAAAAGGAACCCCGCTATGTCCGAACCAGACCGTATCATCCGACTAAAGACCGTCATTTTCCGTGCCGGAATTAGCCGCTCCACGATTTACCGGAAGATGAAGGACGGCACTTTTCCATTGCGAGTGAAGGTCAACATCAACGGCATCGGTTGGCATGAGTCCGAACTTAACCGCTGGATTGCGAACCCGCCCGCTTACCGCGTGCCGGACCTGCAACCATGATCGGCGAAATCAATCCCGCGCCGCTCTGCGTTCGCGTCAATGTGGCGGCACGAATGATCGGGATTGGGCGGACCAAGCTCTATGAGCTGATCAGCAATGGCGAGGTGGAGGTGATAAAGGTTGGTAATGCGACTTTGATCACAACGGCAAGCCTCAACGCCATGATCGAACGACGGCGCGTTTAAGCGATAATCTCAAGAGCGGCTGCCGTGGTAACAATCTCAATTCCGCGAAACAGCTTCAAATCGAGCAAATGGGCATCGCCCGAAACAATCAAATCGACCTTCCCCGCCAAAGCTGCGGCAAGCACCTGATCGTCAGCGGGATCGCGCGTGATGGTGGGGGCGATCTTCGCCGGTGCAACGGTTTCAACAACCGCGACATAGCCATCGAATACATCGCCAACGGAAAGACCGCGCTTCGCCAATTGGCCAGAAAATTTGTCGCGCGCCAAAACACCCTCAAGCTCGGCGAGCAACGGAAGGCTCGTGATCAGCTTGATCCGGCCATCCACAGCCAAATCAATCAGGCGACCCGGTGTTCCGCCCCATAACAATCCCGAAATGACAGTGTTGGTATCAGCAACCAGCCGCACGGCGTTGCTCGGCGCGGTAGGCGTCGATTTCGCCACGGATTTCATCGGGCGTCATGGCGGGGAGTGGTTCTGCTGCCAATGTTGTTCGGACAGCCTTCAACCGATCAATCCGCGCAGCAGCCAGCCGCTCGCGCAAGATGGTCTCGATCTGGGCAGGTGCCAGCAAACCCGCCCGTGATACTTCACGGGCCAGCACGTCGGGAAGGGTGATTTGAACGGTCGTCATGGCGCTTCACTTACCTGAAAATCCGCTTCGATGCTATCATTATTGGTCTGGCTCGCAACCTTGTCGATAAAACTGGCCCATTTCGCCATCAACTTACGGCGCTTCTCGAAGAAATCGGTGCGCCGGTACGCGGCTTCGACCTTGTTGGGAAGTTTGTGTGCAAGCGCCTTGTCGGCAACCTCCTTGGGAAAATCGGTCGTCTCTGCCGCCCAATCGGTAAAGGCGCTGCGAAAGCCGTGGACAGTGCAACTTGATATGCCGCCATCGCGGAGTATCTTGGTCATGGTCATGTCGCTGATCGGCTTGATACCGTTTGCCGAGAATACAAGGGCGTCATCTGATTCGCGCGCTTTCCATCGCCTGCGCAGCAAGGTGACGGCGGGGCGGGATAGCGGCACAACATGCGCCTCGCCCGCCTTCATCCGCCGCGCGGGGATCGACCAGACACCGTTTTCAAGATCAAATTCGGGCCAGACTGCAAAGCGCGTTTCGTTTGAACGGACAGCGGTGTAAACGGTCAAGCGCAGTGCATCGCGTCCAACGGTTGGGGCTGCGTCGGCAAGCCCTGCCATGAATGCCGGAACATCACTGTAAGGCATCGCTTCAAGATGGCCCGCCGTAGCAGCTTGCCTTGGCAAACCCTTGCGCACCGAACGCAGAGAGGTTTCTTCCTTCCGCCAGCCTTTGATGTGCGCAAAGTCCAGCACCGCCCCAATCCGCTGCAAGATGCGATTGGCCGTGTCTGGGATTTCCAGCCAGATGGGCGCTAGCGCCTCACAAACCAAGGCATTGTCCACAGCGTCAACTGGCGTTGATCCAATCATCGGGAAAACATGATTGCTAAGGCTTGAAATCCAGCTTTCGTGACGTTTGTTTTTCCAGCCTTCTTTGAGCGATTCATAACAGGCGCGCGCTGCTGTCTCGAAGCTTGGCATCACAACGCGTCTTCGCTTCCGGTCTGCAACTGGATCATTGCCGCGCCGCACTTGCCGTCGCAAATCATTGGCAGCATCTCGGGCTTCGGCAAGGCTAACATCACGCACCGAACCCAATCCAAAATCGCGCCTTCGTCCCTCGCTCTGCAAACGTAACACCCACGACCGCGTGCCACTGTCCTTGACAAGCAGGTAAAGGCCGTTGCCATCTGCATGGCGTCCCGGCCCGATGTTCTTCGCTTTCAACGCTGTCAGTGCCACGGTTCGATTCCCGGTAATTTCATTACCACATTCGTTCCCACATAATGTGCTGGATTTGAGCGAATGTCAATGATCGGCCACGAACAGCCTATATTAAAAATCCCTGTAAATCAGCGTTTATGAGACAGTGTGAGACTGCCTGAAATTTAGGTTATGTAACCGTAGGGTCACCAACTTACTACATTGCGATACCTTTCGCCCTGCGCCTGTCGAAGGGTTGCAGCTATTCCCGTTTGGCGGCTTTCATCGCTTCGGTAATCGCGACCGTCTCCACGCTCACCGTCACCACGCGCCCTAGCAGTTCGATGCAGCTCTCTTTGTAATCGGCAAAGCGATAGGTGTTGAATTTCTCGCGGATGGTCGGGTCGCGCGGGGTTTTTTCCTTGTGCTGATCGAGCACCCAGTCAATCGCGCTGCGGTTGCCAAGGCGATAGTCCCACGCCTGCACCGGCACTCCGGTCAATTGCGTGTCTTCGTCAATCTGGATTTGACCAAGCTCCGGATTGCTTTTCAGCTTCGGCCTGGGATGAGTCCCCTCGGCGCGCTTGGGTGCTGGCGTATCGACGCGGGTTAGCTTGGCAGGCTTCACCTTTTCATAATCGATATGCAGCTTCAACAACGCCTCGCCCCATTCCACCCATTTCGCAAAGTCAGGATAAAAAGGAATCCGCGGAAATTCGCGTTTCAGGTTCAGCGCATATTTTTCGCGATACAACGGGTCGTGCAGCACCGCGTAGCAATAGGCGAAAATGGCGTCTTTGGTGATCAAATCCTCCCCGAGCTTGCTCGGGGAGGGGGACCGCGCCGAAGGCGTGGTGGAGGGGCGCGCAGGCGAAGCCGGAGCGTGTTCGGCCGAAGCGGTGGCATACTGCCCCGCCAAACCGCCGCCTATGGCGTCGGCCCCTCCGTCAGCCGCTTCGCGACTGCCACCTCCCCCAGTCAAGCTCGGGGAGGATTTAGAAGCATAAAACCCCACAAACTGCGCCACCGCCCAATCGGTGATATTATCCACTCGCTCGCCGGACTTGCTGTAGCGGTAGCGGGGAAGGCAACGGGTGCCGCCCGATGCCGGACTTACGAAATTCAAATCTGGTGGGCGATTGATTGCAAGCGAGAAGAAGGGCTTGCCGGATGAATCTCCCATAAGACTAATTGAGGAATTCATCGTTGAGAGATTGTCTCCAAAAATCTGGAAATGAAGGTTGGTAAGCCGATCAGAAAAAACGACATCGTTATAGAAGTTCACGTTGTTAAAGGGTCGATAACAGGCCTCGATGATGCGAGAGCTTTCAAAGCTCATATTAGATTTTGTAGTGATCAAATTCCGTTTGAGGGACTCACTCCATTTGATCGATACGTCATAATCGATCTTGTCGCCTTTTTTGATCGACTTCAGGCCTTCACGCTGATGATTGAAGGTCGAAATCAAAAATTCAGCTTTGGAAGCAAGGCTGTTTCGATCCTCATCGTAAACCCACTCATCACGCGCTGTTACGATCCCCATACTGTAGAGATCAAAAACGCCATTAAGCCCTCCTGCTTTGGCGTGTATCGGAAGCAGGTCGTCAAAGTCGTTTTCGGCAAGATTGATCCAGCTATATTGACGATCAGGCTTTATCGAAGTGAAGTCTATTAGCTTAATTTCGCCGCTACCGAGCCAGCTCAGCTTATCCTCCGCCGTCTCATCCTCGGGTCGCCGGACATAACGGATTGTGCAACCCTCAACGCCCTTCTTCCGCACCAGATAGCAAATCGCCACGCCGGTCTGGATGCCGAACACATTATGCTTGGTGCCTGACAGTTTCGGATTAGCGCGCACATCGCCGCCCAGATCGACCACCCAGATTTCATTGAAATCCTGCGCCACCATCTTGCGGAAACCGTCAAACGTCCGGCTTTCGATAAAGCTGCGGTTGGTGATGAATGCCAGCACGCCGTCCTCGGTCAGCCGGTCACTCGCCCAGCGGAAAAACCGCGAATACATATCATATAGCTTGGTCTTTTGCGCCGTGCTGGCCTTGATATAGGTCTGCTTTATCCGTTCATCGATGCGCGCATAGGAACGGTTTTTGTTATTATCATTCTCGTTCTGCTGGTTGGCATTATAGGGCGGGTTGCCGATGATGACGCTGATCTTGCGTTCATTCTGTCGCTTTACCCGCGCCATATTCTCGTCGGACACGCTGCCGAACATATCGCCCTGATGCCCGCTATAAATGCCCAGCGCCGCGACATTATCCAGTGTATCGACAAAGCACAGATTGGGATATTCGGCGAACTGTTCGGTGATCGCCGCGTATGTCGCCTCGATATTCAGATTGGCGACGTAATATGGCAATATTGCCACTTCGTTGGCGTGCAGCTCTTCCTTATATTTGTGCCGCAGCTTTTCGTGATTGCCGCGAAAATGTTCGAGCAATTCGACGATGAAGGTGCCCGTTCCGGTGGCGGGGTCGAGGATCTCCACGCCCTTGTCGATCAGGTTTTTGCCGAAATGCGTTTCGCACAGCCAATCGGCGCTTTTAATCATAAAGCGCACGATTTCGCCCGGCGTTTACACCACGCCCAGCCGGTCGGCGGCCATCGGGTTATAGACCTTGTAGAAATTCTCATACAGGCCTTTGAGGAAACCCTGTTTCTCGGTGTGACTTTCGATCATCGCCGCCGTCGATTGGATCGCGGCGTAATAGGGGCCAAGCTGTTTCAGCAACGCTTGCTTCTCACCATAGCCGAACAGTCTATCCTCCAACGCGATCAGCGCGATGGCGACATTATTTTGCCGGTGGAAATCGGGGTTTTCAAACACCTTGGCAAAGATATCCTCGGTCAGGATATGCTGGATCAGCATTTCCTGCACATCATCCTCCGAAACCGCCGGGTTGATCGCATCGCGGGCATGTTTCAGGAAGTCATCCTGCGCCTTGGCAAAATCTTTGCTGTCCTTGCGCTTGGTCTGGATAATCTCACGCAACGCCGTCAACACAGCGGGCAAATCGAGCGCGAATTGCTTTACCGCCTTTTTGAAATCGGCAATCTCTTGGCGTTCATGCGCGAAAAATCGGGTGAGCAATGGCAATAATGTGTCAGCGTCATCCATCGCCGCACGCATCTGCTCATGCCCGTCCTGATAAAGAACGGCGGTTACATCGTCGGAGAAGATGATATTGTCTTTGGGATAGCCTTTACGGAATTTGTCGGCGATTTCGTCGTCAAGCTTGTCGTCTTCGTCCTTTGCCTCCCAATAGCCAAATGGCACGCGCAGCCCGTGCAGCAACGCGCCATCGGTATAGATGCGGTTGCCCTTTGGCGTGACGATGGCGTGTTCGGCGACGAACTGCAGGTCTTGGCTTTTCCCCCAGCGTTTCAACAAATCCTTGAACGGTTCGCGCACGACGCTTTCGCGGCGGCTGCCCGATACTTGGCGCAACCTATCGAGATCGGCGCGATATTCGTTTATTAGCTGACGGCTCAAGTGGTTATCCCCTTTGCCCCCTCACTGCCCGTAACGCCGCCGCCGATCAACCCTTATGGGCACGGCTTCATGACGCGGCGCGCTTGTAATGTAGGATTTTATTTGCGATCCATCGGTCGCATGCATGCACGGGGCAAACAACTGGCACATTTTCGCGTCGAAAGTTTTGCGTTTTGACTGTGAACTTGCGCGGTTTTCTGCGGGTTTGGCGGCTATGCCTTGTTGGATTCGCCTTCGTTTTTGGACCGCGCTTTTGGGTTTGAACGCGCGCCCGCTGCGTGTTTCGAGCATCTCGATCCACGCCGTATCGCCAATCGGTCTGCCAGAAGTTTCCTACTGAACTTGAAACGGTTTTGGTCCGGTCACTTGTCTTTCATTATGCCACCTTGCCTTCGGCTTTCCGCAGTGCTTTCGGCGTTCCGCAGTGCGATGCCGATAACCACCAAAGCAGGCCAACTCAGATAGGTTATCACCTCCAAATTCTCGCCGAAGCTGTAGAGCAGGTAGACGAGTGCCATGGCGAAGCCGAGTCGCCCCTCCCGGTTAGCCATGGCATTGCGAGCGGTTGCCAACAGCGTCAGGCCGAGTGGGACCGCTAGCGCGACGACGCCCAAAATGCCTTTTACAAAAAGCAGGCCATACCAGCTATGATGGCTGCCAATGGGCATATATTCTACGAGGTGGGGGCCTTTCTGGACTATTCCGTGCCCAAACCAATAGGCCTCATTTTGCCAGCGTTCAGCGGCGATCCGGCCCAGTGTTGCCCTTACCCGCGAAGAATCGGCGCGCGCTCCGGCGAAGTCGGCTTGCGCCTTTTGCGCAAATGCGATCAATGCTGGGGCGGTCCAGGTCCCAATTAACGAAGTCGGGACTGCGGCGAACCAGGCCCAGGCTCGGTCCATTTTCGAGACGAGCCACGCCAGCGGCCATACAATCGCAATCGCGATCAACGCGAGGCGCGATTGAGACATTAGTGCCATGGCAAGCCCCGCCGCAATACCCGTTAGTTTCCAACGAATGTCTCGCTCCTCCAGTGCGCACAGCACGTGTACCACCGCAACCACGCCTGCCGCTGGCGACCAAGGCGCAAAAAACTGCCAACGTGCCGCTCCAGTTCCAGGCTCCAGCGTATAAAGCACCGCCGCAAAATACTCGTCACCCGCGCCACCCAGAAACTTTAAGGGTGAAACCCACAGCGTTTGCGGAAGGCCAAGCGTTGGGGCGAGCAGGAACAACGGTGTCAAAAACAGAGTCTGCCGACCAAGACAGCAAACCGCTCTCGCAATAACGGAGATGCGGATCGGCAGTACAGTGCCCGCAAGAGGAAAAAGTGCAAGCAACGCCCAACCCTTTGCCCAGCCGATTGTCGATTTGATGGTCTGCGCGGTTCCTAAATGAAACTGAAAGTGCCCAACCCACAGGATGATCAGCATCATGCCCATGCCGAGGAGCCAAAGGCGGACAGACCAGCCGATCATAGGCGGCAGCGAAGGCTGCGTGCGCCGACCAGCAGCGTAAAAATGCCACCCCGCCATTGCCGCTAAGGTCCAACCCAGCACAGGCCCGGCAATATAGAGTCCGCCAACCAGCCACAGCCACCAACTGCTTGTGATGGCCCCGAAAATCAGCCTTTCGGCAGGAGTTTGTCTATGATCGGTTGCCGGAACCATGTCAGAAGAAATCCAATGAGCAGAAGAAGCGATGCGGCGATTGCACCTGCAAGCGCCATCAATGCCGAGGGACTGGCTGGCTTGTGCGGAAGGGAAGGTTCTTCAAGCGCCTGCACCAACGGGTAAGAAGCAAAGCGATCCTGCTTGTTGGTATCAATTCTTGCCAAAGCCGTCGAGAAAACTGCCTCTGCGATGCGGTGGTCGCGAGTAAGGTCCGCCAAGACTGATGCTTGGGCTACTAGTTTTCCGGATTGCCGTTGCTGTGATGCCAGGTCCCCGCGAATTTCGGCAAGTCCGGCGCGCGCACCAGCCCGCTCGACGCCAGAATTTATCAACCCTTCAAACAGATTCGAACGGCCGTCCGAAACCGAGAGATCAACCATATTCATCAATGCACTTGGCCCCATACCGACCAGCTCTCGCCCTCGGCCAGTCATCGCTGCGCGCAGGGTATCACGCTCACTCGCTGCCTGAGCCATATCACCATGTGCGTCACCCAAAGTCGCGGATTTCTGCTCGGCATCAGCGTCCAGCGCGGCATAGCGTTCGACAAGTTTTTGGAAGACAGGGTCAGAACGCAACCGCAATGCACGATTGGCACCTTTGCTCCCAGTACCTAAGGCACGGCCAAATTGAGCGGTTTGCGCAGATCGTTGACGCAGAGCGGTGCGCGCTTCCCGTTCCCGTTCGCGCAATATGTCGATATTTGAAATGCGATTGTTGAATTGATCTAGCGAGACCAGGCCATTACGGGCCTGAAATGCCAATAGCTTACGCTGCGTTTCTTGCACTTTCGTCTCAAGTTCGGCCATATGCTTCACGTCTGCCGTCTCACGCTTTGCTGCTTCATCAGTCCGCAAGCGTTCAAGTTGGGCAAGAAATGCCTGACGCAACGCCTGTGCGCGGTGATGGGCTTGCTGCGGCGACGCTCCTTCGATTTCGACACCGATCAAATTGGTCTGGTCGATGAGCGTAATGGTCGGCGCAGGAAAGCTGGCTTCGTCCTCTCCCACAGTTTTGGCGGCATTGCGCAAAGTCACATCGGCTGCGAGCAAGCGTTTATAGTTTTCAGTCGGGCTGAGTGTGGAGCTGGAAAATGCCGATGCTGCTGCGGACTCTGCCTGCCCGATGCTTTCGACATTTAAGCTTCCTCCGGCACCGCTCCCGGGTAAGATGAGCGTGAAGCTGCTATCGTAGCTGCTTGGCGCCAGCGTAATCCAAGCGCCCGTTGCCAACCAAATGGCGAACAATGGAGAGGTTACGCTGGCAATATAGCGGCGGTAACGCCCGGCACTGGGCAGACCGTTGCGGACCCAATGCCACGCCATCAATGCGCGGCGCGGCGGTTCAATGACTTGGTGCATCATCTCAATTCGCTTTGCCGAAAAGAAGGTAGGGCGCAGTGGTTTCACCAACCACGGAGAGCACATCGCGCAAATTCATGGCCATGCTGTCATAACAAGCGATGGAATCGCCCGGCAGCAGGTACGGATCAAGCTCATCGCGATTTGCATCTCTGACAAGGTGTTCAACTGACCGAGAAACGACAACTGATTTGCCATTCACCGGATTCCTGGAGATCAGCACGGCAGAGCGACCTGCATTCATCGCCGAACCGCCAACACAGTTTGCCGTGACCAATCCCTGCAGAAATCGCGTGCCGTATGGGAGGCTTGTCGACTCGCGACCAATAGCTGAACCCGCATTGTGCATTGCTGGGCGTGACAGGTTGGACAAATAAACGCGAATTCCCGGGGCGGTAATTGGTGATGGGCGTACCAAATTTCCCTGAAGGCAGCCGATGGATCCGACGATGACTTTGTCACCGGCAGTGACAGACACATCTTTGTACCCCGACCCGTCCAGCGCGCCCGCCAAATCAATCCGTGCATAGTTTTCGCCTCTAATCAGAAAGATCATTTTCGGGTCGGCATCCGGACGAACGCCCCCCGCGGCCCGCAATGCAGTCGTCAGCACCCGGGATATATTCTGGTCTCCCGACACAATGTTTGACAGGTTTACGCTTCTCATTTCGGGCTGGCGCTCGCCCACCCGCACAACACCGGGCTCGAAAACCGCACCAGACACCGATACAGCGACGCCGCTCAGTTCAACTTGGTGGACGACAACCCCGCCTGCAAGATAGCGAACATAGTTTCGCTCAACCAAAACCCTGGCCAGCTCCTGTTCCAACTCGGATACGCTTTTGCTGGCCACTTCAAAGCGTAAGCTGCCGCCAATCAAAATCGCCCCGTCTGCTGCAACCACATAGGTGCCAGTCAGTCGATCTTTGTCGCCGCTCACGGTAACGCGAAGCCTGTCTCCTTGCGCTAGCTGGTCGGGCGCCGATGCGAATGTCAGTGCGCTCACTTCATTCAATGCACCCAATTCCGCTGGCATTTTGCTCGCATGGCATATTGGAAGCACGCGATCGTTGCCGCGTAACTGTTGCTGCGAGGCGTAAATGCTTTGCGATGCGTTCTGCGGTGTCGGCATTGTTGCGCAGGCCGAAAGAATGAGCGCGAGCGTGATGGCTGGGATTACGTTCATAGACATTTGCATTTCCCAAAATCGGAACTGGATTGACATGCATTACGCACTGGATTGACATGCATTACGCAAGCGCCGTGCCAACTCTAGAAAAGGTCAGTTTTTGGGCCTGATCTATCTGCCGCCGAAGCCTGACGGACCGAGGCAGTTTGCGATTTGCAAATGACTTTTGTTGCATAATGCAAACAAGATTTTCGGCAAAAAGCGAGATATGGCATCTGGCGGCTCGCCACTGTGCCGCGCCTTTATGCCGCGCCTTGGTTCAGATCAATTCATCTTCATCCAGCATCGGATTGTTCAGCACCGCTTCGCTGATCGCTTCTATATGCACCTCGGCATCATCAAATGCCCGGACCTGTGCCAAATGGATTATCGCGTCGCCTTGGTTGACCACCGGGATGGTGGCGTGGCCGATGATGATGCCGTCATGCGGCGCTGTGACATGTTCTTCGTCTTCACCGAAAATACCGCTAATAATGGCCAGCGTCTGCCCGGCAGTTACGGCGTTGCCTGACAGTTGTTGCAGGCGGCAAATCCCGCCGCGGCTGGCGCGCAGCCACCGCGTGTCAGTGACTTGTGCGGACGGCGCGGCCTTTTTTCCTAGCCGCCGCGTGCCCAAAATACCTATGCTGCGCAACACGCGCAATATTCCGATAACGCCCGTCAGCACGGAAAGCGAATCCAAGCGCAACCCTTCGCCCGCCTCCAGCAACAGCATTGCAATGCCATCCGCCTGCGCCACTTCGCGGAGCGAGCCATCGCGCAGCGGCGCTTCAATGACGGCGGGAGCGCCAAATTCCAGCGCCAGTTTTTTCAGTTCCGGATTGCCCGATGCAATGCGAATTTGCGGAAGGTTATAGCGCCCCGCCGCTGCGCTATGGATGTCGATGCCTAGCGAGCATTTCATCACCACTTCGGTATAAAATATATTCGCGAGCTGTGATGCCAACGATCCGCGCCCTGACCCCGGGAAACTGCGGTTCAAATCCCGGCGATCGGGCAGATAACGGCTTTGCGCGATGAAACCGAACATATTGACCACGGGCACGAAAATCACGGTTCCCGACATTTTTTCGGGGCGCAGTTTGTTCATCACGCGGCGGATGATTTCGGTACCGACAATCTCATCACCGTGAATTGCGGCGCTGACAAAGATAACGGGGCCATCCTTTGCGCCATTAAATACCCGTGCTTCTAATTGCGCCTGCATTCCCGCGGACAGGTCGCTGACGGGGATAGCGACTTTTGCGGACGTGCCAGCGGCAACCATATGCCCGGCGAACTGGAATCCTGCGCCGATTGAATGCGTCGTTAGGATAATGCCTCCTGCGTGCGATCTGCTCAACCTATTGGGTCGTCCCAAGGTGCTTGCCGTGTTTATGTGCTTCAATTATCCCGCCTTCAAGCGTAAAATCACGACACACGGCGCGCGCGGTCCTGCTGCGCTTGACAGAATCGCCGACTCGGATTAATGCCGCGACATTCCACATAACTGGTTAGACCAGCAGCGCCTATTTCGCGTCCGCTGGTTTTGTGCGTTATGCGGTATTTTCAGCGATGAGATAAGGCCCAATTCCGGAGCCTTGTGGAGCAGGAGTTCTATATAGTGGCACGTATTGCCGGAGTTAACCTCCCAACAAATAAGCGCGTGATCATCGCGCTGACTTACATTCACGGCATTGGCCGGACCAAGGCGCTTGAAATTGCCGATAAGTTGAAAATTGATCATAGCCGCCGTGTGCAGGATCTTTCGGATGCCGAAATTCTGACTATCCGCGAAACCATTGATGCCGATCACACTGTCGAGGGCGATCTTCGCCGTACCGTGTCGATGAACATCAAGCGTCTTATGGACCTGGCCTGCTATCGCGGCCTGCGTCATCGTAAAGGCCTTCCGGTTCGTGGTCAGCGTACACACACCAATGCGCGCACCCGCAAGGGCAAGCCAAAGGCGATCGCGGGTAAAAAGAAATAAAAACGGCCTACGGGATCGAGCTTTATTTCTCTGCCTACCAGCAGCTATTCAGTATTTAACCAAGTCAGGAATTTCATATGGCACGCGAGCCACAGCGCATTAAAAAGCGGGAGCGCAAGAATATTTCGGCAGGTGTTGCCCACGTCAACGCCAGCTTTAATAACACAATGATCACCATCACCGACGCACAAGGCAACACGATCAGCTGGTCTTCGGCCGGCACCATGGGCTTCAAGGGATCGCGCAAATCGACACCCTACGCCGCACAGGTTGCTGCAGAAGACGCTGGTAAAAAAGCCGCCGATCACGGCGTACGTACTTTGGAAGTTGAAGTGAAGGGCCCAGGTTCGGGCCGTGAGTCCGCATTGCGCGCATTGCAAGCAGTTGGCTTCACTATCACATCGATCCGCGACGTTACGCCAATACCGCATAATGGTGTTCGTCCGTCCAAGCGTCGGCGCGTTTAACCGAAGCTATTAGCATCCGGAGGCGGCATTCGCTGTCTCTTTTTATAAACGGCCGGACGGGCAAGTGCACAAAACCCGTTCCCGCCCATGAAAGTCTAGGGGATATCCATGACAGTCAACCTAAAGAACTGGCAGGAACTGAAAAAACCCACCGCGCTTGAGCTGAAAAGCGGTAGCGACGCAAAGCGCAAGGCAACATTCGTTGCTGAACCTTTGGAACGGGGTTTCGGTTTGACGCTGGGCAATGCATTGCGCCGCGTACTGTTGTCATCGTTGCAGGGCGCAGCGATAACATCGATCAAGATCGAAAACGTGTTGCATGAGTTTTCCTCACTTGCTGGTGTGCGTGAAGACATTACCGACATCGTGCTCAACATGAAGCAAGTGGCGTTGAAAATGGAAGGCGAAGGCCCCAAGCGGCTTCAGCTTTGTGCAACGGGTCCTGGCGATGTTAAGGCAGGCGATATTGCGGTTTCAGGCGACATTGAAGTGATGAACAAAGATCTCATCATTTGTCATCTTGATGAAGGCGCAACGTTGAACATGGAAATTACGTGCGACATCGGCAAGGGCTATGTTCCCGCCGTTGCCAATCGTCCCGCGGATGCGCCTATCGGTTTGATCCCGGTTGATTCGCTGTTTTCGCCTGTTCGCCAAGTGGCTTACAAGGTGGATAACGCGCGCATCGGACAAGAGCTGGACTTTGACAAATTGTCACTGACCGTCGAAACCGATGGTACAGTAACGCCCGAAGATGCCGTCGCTTATGCTGCGCGCATTTTGCAAGATCAGCTGCAAGTGTTCGTCCATTTCGAAGATTCAATGGCAGCATCATCACCGATGATCGGTCATGCAGTACCATCAAGCAGCGACGAATCCGATGCGAACCAGCTGAACCGTTACCTGTTGAAGAAAGTCGACGAGTTGGAATTGTCGGTTCGCAGCGCAAATTGCCTGAAGAACGACAATATCATCTACATCGGCGATCTGGTGCAGAAAAGCGAAGCCGAAATGCTGCGCACGCCGAATTTTGGTCGCAAATCGCTCAACGAGATCAAGGAAGTGCTGTCCAGCATGGGTCTTCG
This sequence comes from Sphingomonadales bacterium, assembly GCA_031415335.1. Lineage (GTDB taxonomy): Bacteria > Pseudomonadota > Alphaproteobacteria > Sphingomonadales > Sphingomonadaceae > Sphingorhabdus_B. Next base: position 14,898 of record JANORM010000071.1, read on the forward strand.
TCTCGGCATGGACATCCCAGGCTGGCCGCCAGAGAATATCGAAGAAATGGCCAAGAAGCTGGAACAAGAGCTTTTGGGTTAATTGCAATTCGGAAATGCGGTCATGCTTTGGCGCGGCCTCTATTCCAATCCGTAGGCCTGAGCCCGTCGAAGGGCGCATACAATGGAAACACCCTTCGACAAGCGCAGGACTACGGTTAATGGTTAATGGGTAGCGACCTGAAAGCTACCTGCTACGGATTACCTCACACGGGTCCATAACGAACGACCGACCCCTTCAGGGAAAGTGGAAATCGCTTTCTCGCCCGGAAGGGTCGGCACAAAGGAGTATAGAATATGCGTCATAAAGTTGGTCACCGTAAACTTCAGCGCCCGACCGCGCACCGTAATGCCATGCTGCGCAATATGGCCGCGTCGCTGATTAAGCACGAGCAGATCAAATCGACATTGCCAAAGGTCCGCGAGCTGCGTCCTTATGTTGAAAAATTGATCACGCTGGCGAAAAAAGGTGGACTGTCCAACCGCCGCCTCGCCATGAGCCGTTTGATGGATGAAGGCCAATTGAAGAAACTGTTCGACGTTTTGGCAGAGCGCTATTCAGACCGTGCAGGCGGCTATACTCGCGTGATTAAGGCCGGTTTCCGTGGTTCGGATGCTGCGCCGATGGGCGTGATTGAATTGGTCGACCGCGACGTGTCTGAAAAAGGCAAAGATAGCGGCCCGGTTGAAGTCGACGGCGACGAAGCAGAATAAACTTAGCCGAACATATGCCACCAAAAAGGGCTGCAACCAATGGGTTAGCGGCCCTTTTTGGTGGCGTCTGCGATGCTTCAACTCCCCAGCAAAACGAACACACCGCCCATTGCGGCATAAAACATCACCCAATATCCAGCATCTATTGCAAACAGCATGCCCGATTTGCGCCCGAACAGGTAATTGGTGCCGAATGCAGGAATGATGAAGCCCAAGGCGACGCCGACCGAGATCATCATCACAACGCGCGGTTTGCTCACGCCTGTGGATGCCAGCAAATGGCCCAGAAACACGGCGGATAATACGCTGAACAGGAATGTCAGGCCGAACAGCTTAATCGGGTTTGTCGCACGCATCGCTTCATCGCTGATCCCGGCCTCGCGTTGCCAAAGCTTGCCGAATAACGGCCCGTACCAAAGCCCACCAATCAAGAAACCGCACAGCGCAGCCACAAGTATTGGGAGTAAATTTGCATTTGCCATATCAATAGTCTCCGTCATTCGTTCGGCTGTGATGCACCGTAAAGCGCAGCGTGACAAGGGCGTGACAAGGACGTGACAAGGACGAGCAAAACGCGTAAGTGCGGGGCATTATGGTAACGAATATCGCAACGACAAAAATATCCGCCGCGCCCAAGGTCGGCATGGTCTCTCTTGGCTGTCCCAAGGCGTTGGTGGACTCCGAACGTATCCTGACCAAATTGCGCGCCGATGGCTATGCGATGTCCCCAGATTATGCAGGCGCTGACGTTGTTTTGGTCAACACCTGCGGCTTTTTGGACTCGGCCAAAGAAGAGAGCTTAGAGGCGATTGGTGAGGCCATTGCCGAAAATGGCCGCGTCATCGTAACGGGCTGCATGGGCAATGAGGCCGAACTGATCCGCGCCCGTTTCCCAGCTGTGTTGGCGGTCACCGGCGCGCATCAATATGAAGATGTGGTTAGCGCGGTACATGCCGCCGCCCCGCCCGCACGCGGCGCGTTTGTCGATCTGGTGCCTAATTTGGACAATGATGGCGGTATCAAATTGACCCCGCGCCATTACAGCTATTTGAAGATTTCCGAAGGTTGCAACCACAGCTGTTCATTCTGTATCATCCCCGATCTGCGCGGCAAACTGGTTAGCCGCCGCATCGATGCGGTGCTGCGAGAGGCCGAAAAACTGGTCGCGGCAGGAACGCAGGAATTGCTGGTCATCAGCCAGGATACGTCGGCTTATGGCGTTGATACCCGGCACGACGAACGTAGCTGGAAAGGCAATGCTGTGCGCGCGCATATGACCGATCTGGCGCGCGAATTGGGCGGGCTGCGGACGGCGCAGGGCAATGCGCCTTGGGTGCGGCTGCATTATGTTTATCCCTATCCGCATGTTGACGCGGTTATTCCCTTGATGGCCGATGGCTTGTTGACGCCGTATCTGGATATACCATTTCAACATGCCGCGCCGTCGGTACTGAAACGGATGAAGCGCCCAGCCAACGAAGCCAAAGTGCTGGAAAGATTGCATTCGTGGCGGACGATATGCCCCGACATTGCGATCCGAAGCTCGTTTGTCGTTGGCTTTCCCGGTGAGACGGAGGCGGATTTTCAATATTTGCTCGATTGGTTGGATGAGGCGCAATTGGACAGGGTAGGCGCATTCCGGTTTGAACCGGTTGAGGGTGCGCAAGCAAATGCTCTGCCGGATCATGTGCCAGAAGAAGTCAAGGAAGAGCGATTCCAGCGCATAATGGAAAAAACCGCAGCGATCAGCGCCGCAAAGCTGTCGGCAAAAATAGGCCGTGTCTTACCCGTGATAATCGATGAAGTCGGCGATGCGGATGACGATGGCAGCATCGGCGCAACAGCGCGCAGCCAAGCTGATGCCCCCGAAATCGACGGCAACGTATTCCTTCGCGATTGCGGCGTGAAAATTAAGTCCGGCGACATAGTGCATGTCCAAATAGAAGACGCCGACGAACACGACCTTTTCGGCGTACCCGTTCCGGCCTGATATTTGCCCCCGATACCGATTGCAATTTGCAATGATGTTAGTAAACTAATCGCTCGATTAAACGTGCGGTGAGGAGGCTAGTCAAATGGTCAATATGGATAAGGCACAGAATGTAGATGTCTTGATTGTCGGGGCGGGCCTATCCGGTATTGGCGCGGCGGCGCATTTGACGATGCAATGCCCCGGTAAAAGCTATGCCATTGTTGAACAGCGCGCCGACATGGGCGGGACGTGGGACTTGTTCCGTTACCCCGGCATCCGTTCGGACAGCGACATGCATACGCTGGGATACCGTTTCAAGCCGTGGCTGAATGAAAAGACCATCGCAGACGGCCCTGCGATTTGGGATTATGTTCACGAAGCGGCCAAAGAATATGGCGTGAACGACCACATCAATTTTGGACACCGCGTGATGAACGCAAGTTGGTCAAGCCAAGACGCCCAATGGACTGTCACGGCGCGGCGTGAGGTGGACGCAGCCGAGGTACAATTTACCGCAAACTTTCTGTTCATGTGCGCGGGCTATTATAATTACGATCAAGGATATAAACCAGAATTTCCCGGCGAAGAAAATTTCAAAGGGCAGGTCATCCATCCGCAACATTGGCCGAAGGATTTCGATCATGCGGGCAAAAAGGTCGTTGTCATCGGGTCGGGTGCCACGGCGGTTACCATCGTTCCAGTAATGGCGCAGACGGCTGAAAAAGTTACGATGCTGCAACGATCACCCACATATATGGTGTCGCGTCCGGCCATTGATCCGTTTTCCAAAATGATGCGCAAGATTTTCTCTGAAAAGTTGGCCTATGCCATCACACGGTGGCGCAATATCAATTATCAACGGCTGGTATACTGGCAGGCGCGCAAAAACCCGGAAAAAGTCGGCAATCAATTGCTGGACGAGGCCCGCGCTGCGATGCCGGGTTACAAAGATTTCGACACCGATTTCAAACCGAAATATGGCCCATGGGAGCAGCGGCTTTGCTTAGTTCCCGATGCGGATATGTTCAATGCGATCAATGCTGGCAAGGCAGAGATTGTTACCGATCATATCGATCATTTTACCGCCGATGGCATCGCTTTGAAATCGGGTAAAGAGTTGAAAGCCGATGTGGTTGTATCGGCCACGGGGTTGAACCTAGTGCTGTTGGGTCAAACCAAATTGACCGTCGATGGGCAGGCCGTCGACCTATCCAATCACGTCAATTACAAGGGTGTGATGTTCAATGACATCCCCAACATGGCCAGCGTCTTTGGATATGTAAACGCGTCATGGACCTTGAAAACTGATATTGTCGCCGACTATGTTTGCCGCTTGTTAAAGACGATGGATGCCAAAGGCGTGCGGATTGCCAACCCGCATTTGAACGATCCCGATATGGCAAGATTGCCCTTTGTCGAAGATTTCTCTTCCGGCTATTTTGCGCGCAGTTTTGATAAATTGCCGAAAAACGGAACGCACGCGCCTTGGCAAGTGTTGCAAAATTATGCTGCTGAGAAAAAGATTTTAATCAAAGATCCGGTTGATGATGGCGTGATGGTATTTACCAACGCCGGAACCAACAGCCGCATTGGCGCGGGACATATACATGAGGATATGGTTGCCGCCGAATGATTGGCGCGAGTTAGGGGCGCGGCAAAACCGCAAGCCCAAGAAAAAATGCGCAATATAGTCAAAACAGTCTCCCTGTCGCGTGGTTAAGCGGCTAACGCATCGACATGATTAATTACTCCGACCTGATCCAGCCCGATAATGGCCAACCCGCAACCCACATCATATTGGTTGATAAACAGACGTTCGAAAATTGGCTAACCGCGCAAGGGGAGGGCGCGCGCATGCTCGCCAAAGCGCAGCGATTTGACGGCACTGCAGGCAGCCATATCATTTTGCCGGGGGATAGAGCCGATGGCTGGTCCGTGGCAGCGGGCGTGACAGACGCGGCCACGTTATCAGTGTGGAGTTTAGCAAAGCTATCGGAAGTATTGCCTGAGGGCATATACCGCGTGAGCGGAGCCGATTGCGGCGATGCCATGCTGGGCTGGGCATTGGGGCAGTATCGCTATGACGAATATCGCAGCGCATTGTCGCCTAATGGCCCAAGGGTGTTGTTGGTGAAAGAAGCTGGGCGGATTGCGAGCCAAACCGCACAGGCCGAGGCAACGGCAATGGTGCGCGATTTGGTGAACCGCCCCGCCGCAGATTTGGGCCCGCAGCATTTGGAGGAGCAAGCGCGCCGCATTGCAAAAACGCATCAGGCCGAGATGACTGTTACTTCCGGCGATGCACTGGAAACCGGATACCCGTTAATTCATGCGGTGGGTAAGGCGGCGGCGCGTGATTATGCGCCGCGCCTGATCGAAATTATCTGGGGCGATGTTCGGCATCCGCGCGTCGCGATTGTCGGCAAGGGCGTGACGTTCGATTCAGGCGGGCTAGACATTAAAAGCGCCACCGGAATGCGGATCATGAAAAAGGATATGGGCGGCGCGGCACATGCCCTTGCGCTGGCCGATCTGATTATGAAATCGCATTTGCCCGTGCGGCTGCATATGTTGGTGGCGGCGGCGGAGAACTGCATATCGGGCAATGCCCTGCGTCCGGGTGACGTGGTCAAAAGCCGCAATGGCATAACCGTCGAAATCGACAATACCGATGCCGAGGGGCGGCTGGTGCTGGCCGATGCGATGACCAAGGCGGCGGAAGGCGCACCTGCATTGATGATCGATTTTGCGACCTTGACGGGCGCGGCGCGGGTTGCACTCGGCCCCGATTTGCCTGCGATGTTTGCCAATAATGATGATTTAGCCAGCGCATTGATCGCATCGGCAAAGGCGGCAGGGGATCCGGTTTGGCAAATGCCATTATGGGATGGCTATGACGATATGCTGGCCAGCGACATTGCCGACACCGCCAACAGCGGCGGGGCGTTTGCAGGATCAGTAACGGCGGCGTTGTTTTTGAAGAAGTTTGTACCTGCCGATTTGCCGTGGGCGCATTTTGATACCTATGCCTGGCGGCCCACCGCGAGACCCGGGCGGCCCAAAGGCGGCGAAGCGCTTGGCCTGCGCGCAGTATTCCGCTATCTGGCGGAAACTTATCCGGTTCGTTAAGCCGGATTTATTGAAAGGGCAGGGGTTTGAGCGATAGCAATGCGCAAGTGAATGAGCGGCAATTCAAGCCGCGCGCGACATATACGCTCGAAGGGCATAGCTTTGTTGGTGACAAGCGCACGACGCCGATACGCGGCGATCTGGCCGATATTAAACTCGCCGGAAAGCTGTTCGCGCCGCATTATGCCGTGCCGATGATCCGCAGCTGCATCGTGCCATCGGCGATGATGCATGAACAAGCCGACGGCGATTCCACGGGGACAAGCGAGCTGATTTATGGCGAGGATTTCGCTGTTCTGGATGTTGCGGGTATTTGGGCATGGGGATATACCGTGCACGACGATTATCTCGGCTATGTTGCGTTGGCGGCATTGGCAGAGCGCCCGATTGCGCGGCATTTTGTTGTCACCAGCGGCGCATTGTTGCTGTCCTCGCCCGATATAAAATCGCAAACCAAGTTGCGCCTGCATATGGGGGCAAAGTTGATTTGCGGCGAACCAAGTGCGTGCGGCGAGTTTCTGGAATGTGATGGCGGCTATGTCGCCGCTACGCATGTTGCCGAATTTGGCACAGTCGCGGGCGATCCCGCCAGCTTGGCTGAAAAACTAATTGGGACGCCCTATTTATGGGGCGGACGCAGCGGCGATGCGATCGATTGTTCGGGGCTGGTGCAGCTTGTTTTTGGCATGAAAGGCATCGTGCTTCCGCGTGATACCGATATGCAACAGGACGTTGTTGGACGCGCAGTAAGCGATGATGAACAGTTGCAACGCAATGATCTGGTCTATTTCCCCGGCCATGTTGGCATCATGGCGGACAACGAAACCCTGATCCATGCCACCGCGCATCATATGCAAACCGTGGCAGAGCCATTGGCCGATGTTGTTGCGCGCTATGCGGACAATGAAGCAGGCGCGATTTTGGCACGGCGGCGGGTGCTGTAATGACCAAATCAGTTTTCATTGATGGCGCAGCCGGAACAACGGGTTTGGAAATCGCCGAACGTTTGGATGGCCGCGAAGAGTTCACCCTGATCACGCTGGACGGCGACAAGCGCAAGGATGCAAAGGCGCGCCGCGATGCGCTGAACGATGCTGATTTTGCCATATTGTGTTTGCCCGATGATGCGGTTGCAGACGCCGTCGCCATGGTCAGCAGCACGTCGACCGCGATCATCGATGCATCATCGGTGCACCGCGTTGATCCGGCCTGGACCTACGGTTTTCGCGAGCTAGAAGCAGCGCAGCGCAGCAAAATTGCCGGATCAAAACGCGTCAGCAATCCCGGCTGCTATCCCACGGGTTTTCTCGCATTGGTTGCACCATTGGTGGCGGCAAAGCTGATCCCCGATGACTGGCCCTATACCGTCAACGCGGTGTCGGGATATTCAGGCGGCGGCAAGGCGATGATCGAACGCTTTGCCAAGGAAGGCGAGATTGGCTTTCGCGCTTATGGTTTGGATATGGCGCACAAGCATTTGCCGGAGATGCAGGTTCATGCGGGCCTCGCGCTGCCGCCATTGTTCGCGCCTTCCGTAATACGCGCTTTTCGCGGTATGCTGGTTGAGGTGCCGCTGCCTATTTCGGTCATGCCGGGCAGCGACAGCGCAGAGGAAATGCGCGATTGTCTGGCCGCGCATTATGCCGGATCGCCGCTTGTTAATGTCCACATGGATATTGCCCCGTCGGAATTGCTGATATTCGAGGATCAAGCCCCAACCGACATGCTCGACCTATATCTGATGGCCAGCGGCGATGGCCGCCAAATCCGGCTGGTCGCTATGCTTGATAATCTGGGCAAAGGCGCAAGCGGCGCGGCGGTGCAGAATTTGAACATCATGGCGGGGCTGGATGAGCTGGCGGGGTTGCGGGTTTAGTTGGCGTTCGGCGAACCACTCAACGCCCTCATAAAGCTACCGTGGCCCTTGCGTGACGCGGGGCTTGGCTAATTGATCCCACACTCTCACCTAAACCGGTTTAGCGATCGCTGCTGCGTGAGCCATATTTTTCCATGTAAAATGACTTAAAATATGCGCCGATAAGGTGACAAAGTAGACACCGCTTGGGATTTTTGAAACAACGCAAAAGCGCGCCCCTTTTTGTTGGATTTCTGTTGGAAAATTATCCTACAAAAATCGCGCAAGTTCACACTCGATTGTGATAGTATTTCCCGATGTCAAAGAGCCGTCAGCTTTGTCCCAAATGTAATCCTACATTGCAAGGATTGGCTTATGCCGATTTGCAATGAAGGATGACCCGGAATTCTGAAGCGGCAGGGGCGGATTGCGACAAGAATGCGGGCGCTGGTTCAGCTTATAATTGGCCCTAAAAGCAGACATCATTTGGGCTTTTGTACCTATAACCCTAACCTCAAGGGGAAACAATTAAGGGGTTTAGGCACCTTTCACTGTGACCCTCCCGTAACGCGTAACCCCATAACCCTCCTTAACCCTAAATCGACAACTTGACACCTAACTCGCGTTCCACCAGTATACCAATGGATGGGGGAAATGCTATGGCTTCATATTCTGTTGAGTGTACGTCCAACGGGGTTTCGACCAAGCTCCAGCTTTGTGACGGCGGCATCTTTTCCTTTCCAACCTGGCGGTGTTTAGACGGTAAGGAAATGTGGGGAAATCCTTTTGAAGGGGACTGCCTTTCGCCGCGACTGACAGGCGGCAGTGTCGAACTGTCGTTTGGAACTTACCTGTTTGATTGGTCTGTTAATACCGGTCATACGGGCGAGGGATTGAGGAATGATCTGAGTGAAGGAGAGTTTCCGACTGGGTCGTTTTCATGGGGGGTGCTGTGAACATTTACAGATATCGAATGTCGAAGTTGCTCGCCTTTTTTTTAGCGATCATGACCGCACAAACTTCTATAGCTCAGGACATGTGCAAAGACATTTTATCCAGCGGAATCGCTAATCAAACCGTGTCGCAGAACTCCCGCGTCAACCAAACCGCGGCCAAGGCGTTTTACTGCTCTTCCAATTATCAGGAGGCCAAAAGGCAATACGATCGCTCATTCTCAAACAGCCAATCTGGTGGAATTGATACCGACATAATCGGAATTTTTAAGGGCGGTGGCCAAGGGGCCACAAACGAGAGTGAAAAGTCGAAAGAAGAGAACTTCAATCTGTGGAAGCAATCAAATTGCCAATCTCAGTCTTCCTCGGCCTACGGCAGCGAATTCAGCTATCTCGCGCAATCTTTAGTGGATCACGAGGTGGTAAGAGCTTGGTCGACCTGCATGAGCAAACGAGAAGGTCTGTCTTGCTGGGCTACCCCAAGCGGCAACGCGTTGAACGTCGCAATCAACTGGAGAGCGAATTCATCAATGCCTGCAATGGTGCAGTCCAGCACGGTCGAGAACGGCATATCGAAGTTTGGTCCTCAATTGGGCTCAAGCTTAGTACCGCAGAGTTTCGTTTTAGACCCCGGGGAACTGATAATTCCAATAAGTCGCAGTGGACGCAATTTCGTGAATGTGGTACTAAATATCAACCATGCAGGCAGCAATTATTCCTGTAATGTTTATGTGCCCTCACTACCAGAAGAGCCCGTTATGCATTTACGCTACGAAGGCACGGCTGGTTGTTCTGCGACTTCCGATGATTATGCTTGCAAAACGGTCGAATTTTGGGGTCCATCCAAAGGCAATCGTATCTGCAAGGCAGAAATTGTACATCAGAACCTTTCTTCGAACTTACGCGAAGGAGAATCTGGTTTCATCGATTTGAAAACCACTAGGGATGCTGCAAGAATTTACATTGCAGCAGCCCGGCGCGCAATATCAACAAGCTCGGTCGACGGACCGTTGAGTATAAATGCAAAATATCGAGTTTTCGAAATCTTAGATGTCGACCTTTCGGGTACAAAGGCAAGCTCTGTCTGCACTACAAAATATGAAGCAGCAAAGCCCGTCTTTATAGATTTGTTGAACTTTGCAGAAACAGAGCAGAATACCGATCTACTTTGGCTAAAGGTTCAACTGACTCCTGATGGAAAAATATTCTTCGGGAAAATGATATCACCAGACATTGTTAATGGAAAGATTGTTGATCGCTATCAATCGACAATTGTTCGAGATTTGGATCAGAACATTACGATATTGAAATCTTTGAACATTGAAGAGGAAGTTGTAAATAGATACAAAGTGAACGGCTATCTGATTCAGTAGGACAAAATAAACTCAAACCGTGGAGTGGTGGAACGCCGATATCCGTAGAGAATTTCCGAGATAATATTTGGCCGACTCCCGAGAGTGAGATGAACTAATTGAGTGACATGCCACTTCATGATCTTGTATGCTGGGGATATTATACCTACCGCTTCAAGCGTCTGCTTTCATACTCCGCACCTCAAAGCCTGCCTCCCCTCCCCCCAACAAACCTGCCACATCAATAAGGCGGCCGATCCCACCCCTTCGCGCTCTTCGTAAAAATCTCATACCCTGTCTCGGTCACGCCGATGCTATGTTCGAACTGCGCGCTTAGGCTGCGGTCGCGGGTCACCGCTGTCCAGCCGTCTTCCAAAACCTTGCCTGCCGCTTTGCCGATGTTTATCATCGGTTCGATGGTGAAGATCATGCCAGGGCGGATTTCGGGGCCGGTGCCGGGGCGTCCGGCGTGGACGACTTCGGGGGCGTCGTGGAACAGGCGGCCAAGGCCGTGCCCGCAAAAATCGCGGACCACGCCGTAGCGGTGCTTTTCGGCATGCTGCTGAATCGCGTGGCCAATGTCGCCGATATGATTGCCGGGCTTTACTTGTTCAATGCCGAGCATCAGGCATTCATAGGTCACATCGACCAAACGGCGGGCCTTTACGGGAACATCCCCGACCAAGAACATCCGGCTGGTGTCGCCGTGCCAACCATCCAGCATTGGCGTAACATCGATATTGACAATGTCTCCGTCCTTCAGTTTCTTGTCCGACGGAATGCCATGGCAAATGACATGGCCCACCGAAATGCAGCAGCTGTGCGTATATCCGCGGTAGCCCAAAGTGGCGGGAACCGCGCCGCCCGCAATCGTCATGCTGCGAACAATATCATCGAGTTCTTCGGTGCTGACACCGGGCACAACATGCGGCACCAGCGCGTCCAGTATCTCCGCCGCCAGCTTTCCTGCCGCGCGCATTCCGGCAAAGCCCTCGGCCCCGTGCAATTTTATCGTCCCGTCACGCGCGATAAACGCCTCGTCCGGGGTAACGGTCACATATTTATTCATACGATGAATATAACAACAGTTTCTCCGCTTTGCGAGCGGCAAGATTATGCTAAGCGCAGTCTATGGACACATCACGCATATACACCGCCGCACTCGTCATTATTGGCGACGAAATCCTGTCTGGCCGGACGCAGGATAAGAATATCAGCCAGATTGCTTTGTGGCTGAATATACAGGGAATAAGGCTGCGTGAGGTGCGGGTGGTTGCCGATGTGCAGGAAGAAATTGTCGAGGCGGTCAATATATTGCGGGCGCGCAATGATTATCTGTTCACAACAGGCGGTATCGGCCCAACGCATGACGACATTACCGTCGATGCGATTGCGGCGGCATTGGGCGTTGAGGTGGTTATCCATCCCGAGGCGAGCGCGGTATTGCACAAATATTATGAGACACGTGGCGGCATAAACGAGGGCCGTTTGCGGATGGCGCGGGTTCCCGCTGGGGCCTATTTGATCGCCAATAAAATGTCGGGCGCGCCGGGCATTAAGGTGGAAAACATCTTCATCATGGCGGGTGTGCCGCATATCACCGCAGGCATGTTAGATGCATTAACCGGTACATTGCAGGGCGGCGCGCCATTATTGTCGCAGCAAATCGGATGCTGGGTGGCGGAAAGCGAGATTGCGGGCTTGCTCGCACAAACCGAAAAAGCCCATGAAGGATGCCAAATTGGCAGCTACCCGTTTTTCCGCGAGGGCAAAGTTGGCGCAAATTTCGTGGTCAGGACCACTGACGCGGATACGCTGTCACGCTGCCTTGATGCGCTGAAATCGGGTCTAACGGACCTTGGGCATATCGCCGTTGACGGCGGTATTTAATCGGCAAATCTGCCCGCTGTTCATCGGCCAGCAAGCCCGCTCCCCGCAAGTAGGAAGTATATGATTAAAACTGTTCAACGCTTAGCATTTGTAACCGCGCTTTCTCTTTCGCTTTCTGTTCCGGTTTCCGCGCAGGTCACGGCGCCATTGGTGAAGCCCGCGCAAGCCGAGGCATTGCCCTGGCTATATGAAGGCAGCGACGTTCCGGTTGATAAAAGCTGGACATTTGGCACGTTGCCCAATGGCCTGCGGTACGCGGTGAAGAAGAACGGTGTGCCTGCGGGGCAGGTTTCGGTGCGGGTGCGGATTGATGCGGGCGCGTTGCATGAAAATGATAATGAGCAAGGCTTTGCCCATTTGATCGAGCATTTGTCATTTCGCGGATCAACCTATGTCCCCGATGGCGAGGCAAAGCGGATATGGCAGCGGCTCGGCGTGACCTTTGGCAGCGACAGCAACGCGCAAACCACCGGAACGCAAACGGTGTATAAGCTGGATTTGCCGAGCGCAAAGACCGAGACATTGGCGGAATCGATGAAGATTTTGTCGGGCATGATCCGTGCTCCAAGGATTGCAGACGACGCGCTAAACGCCGAGCGCCAGATCGTTTTGGCCGAAAAGCGTGAGAGCAGCGGCGCACAGGCGCAATATAGCGACGCATTGCGCGCGCACATGTTTCAGGGTCAGCGAATGGCCGTGCGCGCCACCATCGGAACCGCTGAAACCTTGCTGGCCGCCGATGCAGCGCGGCTGGCGAAATTTCATGAGCGCTGGTACCGGCCCGAAAACGCCGTCGTTGTGATCGCGGGCGATGCCGACCCGGCGGCGCTGGAGGCTGTGGTCCAGAAATATTTTGGCGATTGGAAAGGCAAGGGTGCGTTATCCCCAGAACCCAATTTCGGGACGCCAAAAGCGGGCGGCGAGGTTGCCAAGATTCTGGTTGAGCCAACATTGCCCAGCAACGCGACAATCGCCATCGTGCGGCCATGGTTCAAAAAGAACGATACAATTGCGTATAACGAACAATTGTTGGTCAACGCGCTGGCATTGCAAATGATCAATCGCCGTTTGGAAACAGCGGCTCGCAGCGGCGCGAGCTATATCATTGCCGATGTGTCGCAGGATGACATCTCGCGGTCCACCGACGCCACCATCATCGGTATCACGCCAATTGGCGATCAGTGGGAACAAGCGATTAAGGACGTGCGCGCGGTTATCGCCGATGCGACGCAGCAAGCGCCATCGGTGATTGACATCGACCGTGAACGTAAATTATTCGCCAGCGCATTGCGCACCGGGCTGGATAGCTATCCATTTGAATCCGCCGCCAAACAGGCCGACGATATTGTCGGCGCAGTGGATATCCGCGAAACCGTTGCCGCGCCGCAAACCGTCGTCGATGTCTATGCCGCGCTCGAAGTTAAGTTGACGCCGGAACGTTTATTGGCCGCCAGCAAGGCGATGTTTGAGGGTGAGGCAACGCGGATATTCCTGTCATCGTCAAAACCGCTGGCCGACGGTGAGCAACGGTTGGCGGCGGCATTAACCGCGCCGGTGACCGCCAATAACGGCGTGCGGCTGGCTGAAAGTAATCTGACATTTGACGCGCTGCCGAAATTGGGCAAGCCCGGGAAAATGGTTTCGGCGCTGGCGCATAAGCGTTTTGAAATTGAAACAGTGACATTCAGCAATGGCGTAAAGGCGTTGCTTTATCCCAATAAGGCGGAAAATGGGCAGATCAGATTGCTCGTGCGGTTCGGTAAGGGTTTTCAATCACTCTCACCCAAATCGCCCAATTTGCTGTGGACGGGTGATTTGGTATTCGGCGAAAACGGCGTCGGCACGATCAAGCGTACGCAAATTGACCAAATCGTCAGCGGCAGGCGCATTGCGCTGGATTTCGGCATTGATAATGATGCCTTTCAATTTTCCGGTGCGACGCGGTCCGAAGATTTGGCGGATCAGTTGAAGCTGATCGCCACCAAAATGGCATTTCCTGGCCGCGATCCTGGCCCCATCGCGCGGGCAAAGGCGCTGGCGAAATCCGGTTTGGACAGCTATGAAATGTCGGCGAATACGGTGCTGCAACGCGATCTGGATTATCTCATCAAAGGCGGTGATTTGCGTTGGAAATCGCCCGATGCCAACGCGATCAATGCAATAACGCCCAAGGCGTTCGATATGTTTTGGAAACCCTTGTTGGAACAGGGGCCCATTGAAGTTGCGATATTCGGGGATTTTGAACGCGGCGCAGCGATTGCGGCGCTGGAAAATTCCTTTGCTGCGTTAAAAACACGCAAGCCCAAGCAGAGCGCGCCTGACGCGCTGAAGATTACGTTTCCTGCTGCGAATAGCACGCCTGTTGTCTTAACCCATAAGGGCCCGGCCAATCAGGTCGCGGCGCTGATCGCGTGGCCAACAGGAGGCGGTTTGGACCGCATCACCGAAAGCCGCGAGCTGGAAATACTCGCCGCCATTTTCCGCGACCGCCTGTTTGAAAAATTCCGGTCGGAACAAGCGGCCAGCTATAGCCCCGACATGGCCAACAACTGGCCCGATGATTTTCCTGACGGCGGGTATATGATGGCGTATACGCAGGTTCGGCCAGAGGATGTGGACAGGTTTTATGCCTTTGCCGATCAAGTTGCCAAAGACTTGATCGCAACGCCCGTATCGGCGGATGAATTGCAGCGCGCGGTGGAACCGGTCAAACAATATGTCGAACGCGCATCGTCGGGCAACACATTTTGGCTGCAGCAATTGAAGGGCGCGGCGTTTAATCCGGCGCGATTTGACGCGCTGGGGCATCTGTATAGCGATTTCAATAATGTCAGCGTGGGGCGGTTGCAGCAGCTGGCCGCGAAATATTTCCGCGATGATATGGCATGGAAATTGACCGTCGTGCCGGAGGCAAAATCAGTGGTGGCGGAGACGGCGGCTCGGTAAAGCCCCATTGGACTGCTGCCGTTATTCCCGCAACAATGGCTCGATTAATGCCGCAAATTCTGCATCCTCGAAACTGCCAACGTCGGCAAAGCGCACTATACCCTTTTTATCGATGATATAGTTGGTTGGTACCGCGCCGAGAATGCCATATTTACCCTTCAAATCGGTGGCCAGCGGATAGGATAATGCCGCGGCAAGTTTGGTCAATTTGGACGGTGCGACGCTGTCTTTGGTGATGACGCCAACGATTTCAAATCCCCGCCACCGGTTTTTGCGGTGGTATCCGCTCATCATCGGCATTTCCGCTTTGCATGGGCCGCACCATGTTGCCCAATAATTGATGACCAAAACCTTGCCCGTATAATCGGCCAATTTCCGCTCACTCTTGTCAAACATTTTTAAAACAAGCGGAGGTGCAGGTTGGCCCACCATGGATTTATTCGCGCGTGCGTCAATGGCGATGGGCGTTGCCAAAATGCTGCTCGAAACCACCATGCCATGGAACAGCGCCCGCAATATCATACCCAATCTGCCCCATATCGTTCAATGACTTGGACCGTGATGACAAAAAGTGGGAACCGGTTTTTGTCCCTAAATCACGCGACAACTAAAATTTAGAGCGGGCATTTGATTCAATCAAATGTTATCCCGCTCTAGAACATATATGCGGGGCTATCACAAAACATATTTGGACAAATCGGTATCCTTGGCAATTCCGGAAAGCTGCGCCTGCACATAATCGGCGTCAATTTTTAGCGTTTCTCCGCCGCGATCCTCGGCGTCATAGCTGATGTCTTCCAACAGTTTTTCCATCACCGTTTGTAACCGCCGTGCGCCGATATTTTCCAGACTATCATTCACGTCGGCAGCGATTTGGGCGATCGCGTCAATGGCGTCATCGGTAAATTCCAATGTGACTTCTTCGGTGTTCAGCAATGCAGAATATTGCTGCACCAAATTGGCCTTTGTTTCCGACAATATCCGCACGAAATCGGCCTTAGTCAGCGCGCGCAGCTCAACGCGGATGGGCAACCGGCCCTGCAATTCGGGCAGCATATCGCTTGGTTTCGCCACATGGAACGCGCCCGATGCGATGAACAATACATGGTCGGTTTTCATCGGGCCATATTTGGTCGCCACAGTGGTCCCCTCAATCAGCGGCAGCAAGTCGCGCTGCACGCCCTCACGGCTAACCGAACCGCCGCGTACGTCGCTGACCGCGATCTTGTCAATTTCATCCAAAAACACGATGCCATTGGCCTCTGCATCAGCGAGTGCGACGCGGGCGACGTCATCTTGGTCCAGCCGCTTTTCAGACTCTTCCTCGACTAGTTTTGCCCAAGCATCGGGCACCTTCATCTTGCGGCGTTTCAGGCTGTTTTGGCCAAACGCCTTACCCATCATATCGGACAGGTTAATCATGCCGACATTGCCGCCCATTCCGGGAATTTCCATCTGAGCGGACGGCGCGTCGGCGACTTCTATCTCGATTTCGACATCGTCCATGTGGCGGTCGGTGATACGTTGGCGGAATGCCTGCCGCGTGGCCTCGCTGGCGGTTTCGCCGGCAAGCGGCTTTAACAGGCGTTCCATCGCGGCGGCCTCGGCGGCTTCGCGCACCAACCCGCGGCGGCGGTCTTTTTCTAGGCGCACCGCTTCTTCAGCCAAGTCGCGGGCGATTTGTTCGACATCGCGGCCGACATATCCAACCTCGGTAAACTTCGTCGCCTCAATCTTGATAAACGGCGCGTCGGCCAGTTTTGCAAGCCGCCGACTAATCTCGGTCTTTCCGCAACCCGTCGGCCCGATCATCAGGATATTTTTGGGCGTTACTTCATCGCGCAGCTCGGCAGGCAAACGCTGTCGCCGCCACCGATTGCGCAGGGCCACCGCGACGGCACGTTTGGCATCGGCCTGACCGATGATATGTTCATCCAGTGCCGCGACAATCGCCTTTGGGGTCAGGTTCTGGATCACGTGATACTTTCCAGCGTTTCGATGGTCAGATGATTGTTGGTATACACACAAATGTCAGCGGCCACCGCCATTGCCTTGCGCGATAATATTTCAGGGTCTTGCTCATATTCCATCAGCGCCCTTGCGGCGGACAGGGCATAATTACCGCCCGATCCAATCGCCGCAATCCCGTCCAGTGGTTCCAGCACATCGCCGTTGCCCGTCAGTATCAGGGTCACTTCCTTGTCCGCGACGATCATCATCGCTTCTAAATTTCGCAAATATTTATCCGTGCGCCAATCCTTTGCCAGGTCGACTGCTGCTCGCATCAATTGGCCTCGGTGCTGCTCCAGTTTTTTTTCCAGCCGATCAAACAGGGTAAACGCATCTGCCGTCGCCCCGGCAAATCCGCCGATGACGGACCCATCGTGCAATTGCCGGACCTTTTTGGCATTGGGCTTCATCACGGTTTGACCCATGGAAACTTGCCCATCGCCAGCGACGACGACTTTTCCATTTTTGCGGACGGACATGATAGTGGTTCCGTGCCAGACGGGCGCGGCGGAGCTGGTGTTGTTCATAAAACGGATATGGGATGACCCGCAATAAAGCGCAAGGGTCGGTTAAATCAAATGCACGAAGTGGCTAGAGTTCACCCAAATGCCGTTCCCACGCAAGCGCATGCTGAACGATCAGGTCGAGGTCGGCATATTGCGGATTCCAGTCCAGCTGTTCCAATATGGCACGATTATCTGAGATTAACGCGTCGGGGTCGCCCGCTCTGCGCCCTTGCAAATCGCGGACTATTTTTTGGTTCGTCGCCCGGTCAACCGCATCCAATACCTGCAAGACGGAATAGCCATTGCCATATCCGCAATTCAGTGTGTGGGATTTTTCGGGATCGGCGATTAGCGAATTTAGCGCGGCGACATGCGCTGCGGCGAGATCGCTGACATGGATATAATCGCGCACGCCAGTACCGTCATCGGTGTCATAATCGGTCCCGAAAACGGCCACGTTGCTGCGTTTGCCGAGCGCGGCCTCAACCGCAACCTTGATTAAATGCGTTGCGCCCGCCGTCGATTGGCCGCTGCGTCCCGCTGGGTCTGCCCCCGCCACATTGAAATAGCGCAGAGCACAATAGTTAATGTCATGCGCGGCGGCGACATCGCGTAACATATATTCGGTCATCAATTTTGACGTGCCGTACGGATTGATTGGTACAGTTGGCATATCCTCGCGCACTGGACTTTGATCCGGAATTCCATAAGTTGCGGCGGTGGAAGAGAAAATGAAATGGCGCACACCAGCGGTGACCACCGAATCGATCAGCGCGCGGCTTTTGACGGTATTATTATGATAATATTTCAGAGGATTCTCGACCGATTCGGGGACGACCACTGATCCTGCAAAATGCAACACCGCGCCGATGTTGCAATCCTTGATTATCGTTGCGACCAAATCGCTATCGTCAATATCGCCCTCAAAAAACGTTACGCTGTCTGGCACTGCCCAACGAAAGCCAGTGACCAAATTGTCGATAACCACCGGCTCCCATCCCGCATCTTGCAGGGCGAGCACGGCGTGACTGCCAATATATCCAGCGCCGCCCGATACCAGAACGCGAAAGGGCTTATTCGTTGACATAATATCTATCCCGCCACCACAAATTAGAAATTTGTATATAATTCGAATTGGTTAACAGTCAAAAAAAAGGCGACCCAAAGGCCGCCTCTTGGAAACTATGCATCAACGGCTCATGGGCTCGATGGGGTGTTGCTCTTACTGTCGGAAGCAACAACGACGGCGGTGATGATTGCCGCTGCCGCCAAAGCGGCAAGCACAACACCAGTGCTTTCAGCTTTGTTTTCCGCTTTACGATCAGCACCGGCACGCTTTACGCTTGCAGCTGATTTCGCTTTTGCAGTGGGAGCTGCTTGTGCCGCTACTGGTGCGATCAACATCGATGCCGCTGCCAATGCTACAAAACTCTTTTTACTGATACGCATGTTTTTAACTCCTTTATTCTTTATATTGAGTATCTAGCTCAATTTTGTTTCGCACAAATCGATTCAAGTTTCAAGCATTTGAAACAAAAAATCTTAACATTACCGATATTATGCGACCCATTGACAAGACTGCTTCCGAGTCCCTGCTCTGCGTATATGGTTAAACAATATTACAATTTTATGCAAGTGTGCTTTTTTGTTGCGGTCGCCCATGCGGTTATTAAGAGTATCATGCATGAAAATTGCGGTTCATCAAATGCGCAGTGGCATTGAAATGCGCGCAAATGCTAGTAAAATGGCGTCTGCCATTGCCGAGGCTGCCGATAATGGCGCGCAATTTTACTTTGCTCCGGAAATGAGCGGACTGTTGGACCGTGACCGCGAACGGGCATCATCGCAGATTGTTGAAGAGAATAACAATTTCCAGATCGCCACGGCAATCACTGCGGCAAAATCAGCTGCGATTTGGGTGCATATAGGTTCGGTGCCCGTGCGAATAGGCCCA
This sequence comes from Sphingomonadales bacterium, assembly GCA_031415335.1. Taxonomy (GTDB): domain Bacteria; phylum Pseudomonadota; class Alphaproteobacteria; order Sphingomonadales; family Sphingomonadaceae; genus Sphingorhabdus_B. The sequence goes on from JANORM010000071.1 coordinate 34,218, forward strand.
CAACATAATAGACTTGCGAATCGGTCGCTGATAATTGATCCAAATGGCAGGATCTGCGCGCGTTATGACAAGATGCACCTGTTCGATGTTGATCTTGACACTGGTGAGGCTTGGCGAGAGTCGTCCGCTTATACAAGCGGCGGCGAAGCAGTGCTGGCGCAAACACCGCTTGGCGCGATGGGCATGACGATATGCTATGATTTGCGCTTTCCAGAACTATTTGCACGGCTGTCCCGTGCGGGCGCTGCTATATTCGCCGTCCCCGCCGCGTTTACTGTGCCAACGGGGCAGGCGCATTGGCATATATTATTACGCGCACGCGCAATTGAGAATGCGGCATTCGTCGTTGCGGCGGCGCAATCGGGAACACATCAAGATGGCCGACAGACATTTGGGCATTCGTTGGTGGTTGATCCGTGGGGCGATGTGTTGCTGGATATGGAGCAGGGGGAGGGCATCGGCTATGCCGAACTCGATTTAACCCGCGTGGATGCCGTGCGGCGGCAAATTCCCGTGATTGCTAATCGGCGCGACATTCCGGCGGAGGTCACTCGCTTTTGACACGCCGCTTTGATCAGAAATGTGAGCAACGCTAATTACGTTTTTCACCATATTATACGATCATTTTTGGATTGTAGCGGCGGGGTGCTGCGCTGTTTTGGCGGTGATTAGCATTTTCGCCGACCGCCGGCGCAGCGCGCGCGTGCGATTGGAGGATGTCGGCTTCATGCCCTGGACCGGCATAAGCGTGCTGGCCATATTGTTGACGGTCATGGCCATCGCTCTTGCCATCAAATCTGAATTGGGGCTTTGACGGCTAGAGCAGGATGACAATAAGCTGACCCAATGCCGTAGCCCTTTACAAACACGATTCCAAAAATGGCTGGTCAAATCCGAACTGCCGCGCTTTTTCCAGAGTATACGGACGAACGCCGCCGGGAACATATTCACCAGTGATCTTGCCTTCGGCATCTTCGCTGCGATATTCAAATTTGAACAGATCTTGAGTCACGATGACGTCACCTTCCATCCCGATGACTTCGGTAATGTGGGTGACGCGGCGTGAACCGTCACGCAAACGTTTAATCTGTACGATCAAGTCAACGGATTCGGCAATCTGACGCGAAATGGCTTCTTTTGGGATTTTAATGTCCCCCATCAGGATCATGTTTTCCATCCGGCCTAGGCATTCGCGCGGGTTGTTGGCGTGAAGCGTACACATGGAACCATCGTGGCCGGTGTTCATCGCGGCGAGCAGATCGAAACATTCTGCACCGCGAATTTCGCCCAAAATAATACGGTCAGGCCGCATACGCAGCGCGTTCTTTACCAAATCGCCAATCGTAATTGCGCCGTCCCCTTCCAAGTTGGGCGGACGGGTTTCCAGCGGCAGCCAATGCGGCTGTTGCAGTCGAAGCTCGGCGGCATCTTCGATTGTCAGTACGCGTTCGCCCGGATCAATCATCTTGGACAGCGCATTCAGCATGGTTGTTTTACCCGAACCTGTACCGCCGGAAATGACGATGTTCATCCGGCAAGCCCCGGCAATCTTCAGCGCGGTGCACATTTTATCGCTCATCGCGCCCCAGTTTTTCAACATGTCGAGCGTGATCGGTTTTTCAGAGAACTTACGAATGGAAATCGCAGTTCCGCGCAATGACAGCGGCGGAACAATAACGTTAACGCGGCTACCATCTTTCAAACGAGCATCGGCCAGCGGTGTGGTTTGATCAACGCGGCGGCCAACTTGGTTTACGATCCGCTGTGCGATCTGGAATAGATGCTCCTCATCGCGGAATTGAATCGGCGCGATTTGCAGTTTTCCGCCCTTTTCAATATAGGTCTGCAATGGGCCATTGACCATGATATCGGAAATATCAGGATCGCTCAGCAGTTCTTCCAACGGGCCAAAGCCAAGCAGTTCGTCGACCAATACCTTTTCGAGCACGAACTGTTCACGGCGGTTCAGTGTCAGTTTTAACTCGGCAAGCACCTCGAGGATGATTGGCCGAAACTCTTCGGTAAGTTCTTCTTTGTTCAGCGTCGATGCGGCCTCTGGATCGACGCGCTCCAGCAACCGAGGCAGAACCTGTTCTTTAATCTTGTGAACCGATGCCTCGAATCCCTCGGCCTGCGCAGGTTCAGCGTTTAAGCCTGTTGCACGGTCCGACAACCGCGACATTGCGTCTTGCTGTTTTGCCGATGGGGCCATCATTCCGGGCAAATCAGCCGAACTAAGGGGTGGAAATTGCTCTCCGCCTGCGGGCATTGACGGGTCTTTAGATGTTGCTTTTCCGCCACCGCCAGACATCGATTTCGCAACGCCAAAACTGGGCCGTGGACTGGATAGTCCTGGTTTCTTGCCAAATGCGCTCACAATCGGTCGCTCCGCTGATAAATTTTGCTAAAATTGGCCTAACCGAAAATGGTGAACAAAATGGTAATGAATGCGCCGAAACTGCTTTTGAAGCAGCCGATCTGCGCATATGGCCGTGCATTGTTACTCACATATTTTTCGATGAATCGTCTAATTTCATGCCCAATAGCAGCCGTAATGGTTTCATATTTGCCTTGTCCGGATTCGGCATGCTGTCGCTGGGCGACGCAGTGATTAAGACAATGGCCGGTCAATGGCCAGGGCCTGCGGTTGCGGCGATGCGCTTCTGTATTGGCGCGGTGGGACTTGCCGTCATATTATTTTGGAAAGAGGGCCGCCCCGGATTTCGGTTGCCGATGGCCAAATTTCAGCTGCTGCGCGGCGCTGGGCTGGCGGTTGCTACATTATGTTTTTTTAGTGCCATTTTTCTCATGCCACTGGCCGAGGCGGTTGCCATCCAGTTTACCACCCCAATGATTACCGCTTTGCTGTCCGCTCTGTTCCTTGGCGAACGGACATCAAAACATATCTGGGTCGCGACCTTGGTCGCATTTGGCGGCGTGATGTTGATCCTGCGCCCGAATTTGGCAATTTTGGGTTGGGCCGCGTTGCTGCCGCTGATCGCGGCGGTTGCCATGGCGTTGGTGATGATCGGGAACCGCAAAGTGGCAGATGCAGGATCGGGGCTGTTAATGCAATTTTTGATTGCCGCCATAGCCGCCCCGTTTTTGTTGGTTGCGGCTGTTCTGGGTCATTTTAGCCAGACTGATTCGCTGCATATCAGTATACCTGATTTGTCTATATTGGGACGATGCGCGCTGGTTGCGGTAACCGCAACGATCAGCCACTGGCTGGTCTATACGGGAACCAGGCGCGCATCGGCGGCACAAATTGCGCCCGGCATTTATATCCAAATTTTGATCGCGACGTTTTTGGGTATATTATTTTTCAACGATATACCCGATCTCTTGTCAGTCATTGGATCGATTATCATCATCGCGGCCGGCCTGTTGATGTGGCGGGTTAACGCGCCAAAATCGGTCGTGGTAATTGTTGAATAGGCAGCATTACTAGCGGAAATGCAAAAGATGCGCAGGCAAGATTTTCCTTTGGCAAATTGCCTTTTTTCTGCCACAAAGGCCAATTGTCATAATAATGTCGCAATATAACGGTCGCAGGCACGTCAATGAATTACCTCAGCGGTGAGATATATCCCGCGCCAGATTTAGAATCTGGCAAAAAAGTTGCGCGCGTAAAGGCGTTCGCGCACCGCTCTGGCGCGGCTTTGTTATTCATGGTGCCGCTACCCGAATTGTTGCTGGCGCTGGGCTTTGCGTTGGTTGCGTTCATTCTGGGTCAAATTTATGGCCTGCAAATGGTGTTACCAGCCAGCACAGCGTTGCAATTTACTGGCATGAGCTATTCCGTGCCGCTGTCTATGATCTTTGCCCTTGGTCTGTTTATGATTGTTACCAAGCGCAAAATGCGGCTGACATATTATTTGGTCGCATCGTTAGCATATGGCATCATTTTGATCGCGCATTTCAATGTGAAGTTATGGATGAACGTTATAAATCCATTGCGATGGGACGCGTTATATTGGCGCGGGGATCAAGCATTGCGGCCGTTAATTGACGCGTCATTTGTGGTGCATGATGCGGTTGGCGCGGTTGTTCCTGCGGAAAATCATTTATATTTATTCGCGTTTCTGGCGATGTTCGGGTGTAGTATTTTCGTACATTCGATGCGGAAATTTATTGTGTTTAGGCAAGTGATATTCACCGCGATGCTCGTTCATGTGCTTGGGGCACTCAGCTATATTATCATGCCCGCGGTCGGGCCATTCATCTATGAGGCCGGTAACAACGTGCTGGAAACCGCGCGGCAGGAGCATATGTATGCCAGTTATCAGGCGCTGCTTGCGGGCGGACGACCATGGATCGTCAGTGAGGGCAGCCAGTATTTATTCGCTGCTATCGCCGCGATGCCATCGCTTCACGTCGCATCATCGGCGGTGTTTGTTTATTTTGCGTGGAAACATGAACGCTGGCTGGCGTGGTTTTACCTGCCATTATTTGTGTTTATTATGTTTGAGGCGATGGCGACGCGCTGGCATTATTTTGCCGATGTGGTCGTGGGATTGGGCCTGACCGGATTGGCTGTTGCCATATCCACTGTGGTGTTCAGGCCGATTGCGGCGCATCACGCGAAGCTGGGTTAGTTTATTTACGCCCGCCGCCGCCATTCCGGACTGCGCCGGAGCACATAGGTTTCGTATCAATAGCGGCGAGTATTAACCGACGCTCTCGGCCAAAATAGTCAGGCCCTTGTCGCTGACTTCGGCAAAGCCGCCAGTGATAGAGAGTTTCTCAGGAGCCGCGCCCGCGCTGGCGTATATCTCCAGTTCGGCATTGTCGCGGATTGTGCTCATCATTGGGCTATGGCCCTCAAGCACGCCAAAATCGCCCTCGCTGCCGGGAACGACAACCATGTGTACGTCCTCGCTGCGGACAAGGCGTTCGGGGGTTACGAGTTCGAATTTTAGCATCGCTTATTCCTAAAATCCCTCTCCTTTGACGGGAGAGGATATGGAGACTTGGCGGATTTCCGCCTAATCGCAATCGGAGAGGGTGAGAGCCTATGCACGGTGTGCGCGGTTAACCCTCTCCCGGCTTCATCTAAGTTCGCATGCGCTCACAAAGACTTCGCAACCCTCTCCCGCAGGGGGAGAGGGGTTATTTCTTAAGCCGCTTCTGCGGCCATCTTGGCAGCTTTGGCAACGGCTTCTTCGATGCCGCCGACCATATAGAATGCGCCTTCTGGCAAATGGTCATATTCGCCCTCAACAACGGCTTTGAACGATGCCACGGTGTCTTCGATTTGCACGAACTTACCGGAAATTCCGGTGAAGACCTCGGCAACGTGGAACGGTTGCGACAAGAAACGTTGGATCTTGCGGGCGCGGCTGACGACCAATTTATCTTCTTCGGACAATTCATCCATGCCCAAAATGGCGATGATGTCTTGCAGCGATTTGTATTTTTGCAGCGTTTCTTGCACGCGGCGCGCGGTGTCATAATGCACTTGGCCAACCACATCCGGCGTCAAAACGCGGCTGGTGGAATCGAGCGGATCAACCGCAGGATAGATGCCAAGTTCGGAAATCGCACGGTTCAAAACGGTGGTCGCATCCAAGTGAGCAAAGGATGCGGCTGGTGCTGGATCGGTCAAATCATCTGCGGGAACGTAAATGGCCTGCACCGATGTAATCGAGCCCTTGTTGGTTGACGTAATCCGTTCTTGCAACTGGCCCATGTCGGTGGCCAGTGTCGGCTGATAGCCCACCGCCGATGGAATGCGTCCTAGCAAAGCGGACACTTCTGAGCCGGCCTGTGTGAAGCGGAAGATATTGTCGACGAAGAACAGAACGTCCTGCCCTTCAACATCGCGGAAATATTCGGCGATAGTTAGTCCGGACAAAGCAACGCGGGCGCGCGCGCCTGGAGGTTCATTCATTTGGCCAAATACCAGGGCAACCTTGGAACCTTCAGGTGTAGGCTTGCCGTCTTTGTCCTTGGCGATAACGCCAGCGTCCAAAAATTCGTGGTAAAGATCGTTACCTTCACGGGTACGTTCGCCCACGCCCGCAAACACTGACGTGCCGCCATGGCCCTTGGCGATGTTGTTGATCAGCTCTTGGATCAAAACGGTCTTGCCCACGCCAGCGCCGCCGAACAGGCCGATCTTGCCGCCCTTTGCATAAGGTGCGAGCAGATCGACAACCTTGATGCCGGTCACCAGAATTTCGGTCTCGGTGGATTGGTCAACAAACAACGGTGCCTCGGCGTGGATTGGCGCATAGGTTGTCGCGTTCACGGGGCCTTGTTCATCGATAGGCTCGCCGATCACGTTCAGGATGCGGCCCAAAGTCATCGGCCCAACCGGAACAGTGATTTGCGCGCCAGTATCAGCAACAGGCTGTCCGCGGGTCAAGCCGTCGGTCGCGTCCATCGCGATTGTACGCACGGTGTTCTCACCTAGATGCTGCGCAACCTCCAAAACAAGGCGGTTGCCGTTGTTGGTGGTTTCCAGCGCGGAGAGAATAGCGGGAAGCTGTCCTTCGAATTGCACGTCAACGACAGCGCCGATAACTTGCACGACGCGGCCAGTTGCGGTGAGTGCTGCGGCTTTAGCAGCGGGAGCTTTCTTGGCGGCTGCGGGTGCTTTCGCGGCTGCTGGTGTCTTTGGGGCGGTTGCCATTTTCTGTCTTCCTTGCCTGAGTTACTATCTGGGGTAACTATCTGTTGAATGTCTTAAAGTGCTTCTGCGCCGGAGATGATTTCTACGAGTTCCGTTGTAATCGCGGCTTGACGCGTGCGGTTATATTGAATGGTCAGTTTGTTGATCATGTCGCCTGCGTTGCGCGTGGCGTTGTCCATCGCGGTCATTTTGCTGCCTTGCTCCGACGCCGCGTTTTCGCGGTTGGCGCGCAGCAATTGTACGGAAACATTGCGGGGCAACAAATCGGCGAGGATTTCTTCCTCGTCGGGTTCATATTCCACCGATGCGCCAACCGATGGCACGCTGCCTTCTTTGGCGGCGACGGCAACGGGCATCAACTGGATCGCGATGGGTTCCTGTGTCAACACCGACACGAATTTGCTGAACAACAAATGCGCAACGTCAAACTCGCCGTCCTCAAACCGTGCGGTCAAGTCTGCGCCATATCCTTGAACATCGGCAAAACTTAACTTGCCCAAATCGCCGGGTTCGATTTTGTTGATGATGTCACCCCGGTATGTCCGCGACAACTGGTCATTGCCCTTGCGGCCGATGGTGTAGAATTTCACGGTCTTGCCCGCGGCGCGTAGCTCTTCGGCTTTTTTGCGGGCAAGGCGCACGATGTTGGTGTTGAATGCACCCGCAAGACCTTTGTCTGATGTACACACGACCAACAAATGCACTTGGTCATTACCACTGCCTGCAAGCAACTTGGGGCTTTCGGGGCCGATAGAAACCTTTGATGCAACGCTGGCAACAACGGCTTCCAAACGCTCGGCATAGGGACGCGAAGCTTCAGCGGCGTTTTGCGCACGTTTCAGCTTGGCGGCGGCCACCATCTTCATCGCCTTGGTGATCTTCTGGGTCGATTTGACCGAGTTGATCCGGATTTTAAGGGCCTTTAGGCTTGCCATCTAACGGTCCTTACGCGAACGTCTTGCCGAATTGATCCAATGCCGCAACCAAGGCCTTTTTGGCATCGTCGCCCAAATCCTTGGTATCGCGGATCGTTTTCAATACGCCCGCATGATTTGCGCGCATATCGGCCAACATGCCTTCTTCGTAACGGGTAACATCTGCCGCAGGAATGCCGTCGAGATAGCCATTAGTACCAGCGAAGATCGAGCAGGTTTGCTCTTCAAACGGAAGCGGCGAATATTGTTTCTGCTTCAACAGCTCGGTCAAGCGCGCGCCGCGATTAAGCAGTTTCTGTGTCGACGCATCCAGATCGGAACCGAACTGCGCGAACGCAGCCATTTCGCGGTATTGCGCCAACTCCAGTTTGATCGAACCTGAAACCTTCTTCATTGCCTTGGTTTGTGCTGCCGAACCCACACGGGAAACCGACAGGCCGACGTTAATAGCAGGACGGATGCCTTGATAGAACAAATCGGTTTCAAGGAAAATCTGGCCATCGGTGATCGAAATCACGTTGGTTGGAATATAGGCCGAAACGTCACCAGCCTGTGTTTCAATGATAGGAAGCGCGGTCAAAGAACCGCCTCCGTTGGCGTCGCTCATTTTTGCGGCGCGTTCCAACAAACGGCTGTGCAGATAGAAAACGTCACCGGGATATGCTTCACGGCCCGGAGGACGACGCAGCAACAATGACATCTGACGGTAAGCAACGGCTTGTTTGGAAAGGTCATCATATACGATCACGGCATGCATGCCGTTGTCGCGGAAATACTCGCCCATTGTCACGCCTGTATATGGCGCAAGATATTGCAGTGGCGCTGGCTCAGATGCGGTTGCGGCGATCACGATTGAATATTCCATCGCGCCGCGTTCTTCCAATGCCCGAACGATCTGCGCTACTGTTGAGCGCTTTTGGCCGACAGCAACATAGATGCAGTACATTTTTTTGGATTCGTCGGTTCCCGCATTCACTTCCTTTTGGTTTAGGAAGGTATCGATGGCGACGGCGGTTTTGCCGGTTTGACGGTCACCGATAATCAATTCGCGTTGACCACGGCCAACGGGAACCAGTGCGTCCAAAGCCTTCAGGCCAGTTTGCATCGGCTCGCTCACGCCTTGGCGCGGGATGATGCCGGGGGCTTTCACTTCAACGCGTCCGCGCTGTGTGGTTTTCAATGGACCTTTGCCGTCGATTGGATTGCCAAGGCCGTCAACAACGCGGCCCAAAAGCTCTTTACCGATAGGAACGTCAACGATTGTGCCTGTGCGCTTGACCGTGTCGCCTTCGCGAATTTCGTTATCTGATCCAAAAATAACCGCGCCGACATTGTCTGCCTCTAGGTTCAGGGCCATGCCCTTAATCCCGTTGGCAAATTCGATCATCTCGCCAGCCTGAACATTATCAAGGCCGTGGATGCGGGCGATACCATCGCCGACCGACAACACAGTGCCAGTTTCCGAAACCTTTGCTTCGGTGCCAAAATTGGCGATTTGGTCTTTAATGACCTTGGAAATTTCTGCGGCACGGATATCCATGTTTAGCCTTTCATCGCAGTAGCGAGGGAGTTGAGACGAGTTTTAATTGAACTGTCGATCATCTGGCTGCCAATTTGGACAACCAAGCCGCCGAGGATCGACGGATCGACTTTTGCGTTGATAGCAACATCGCTGCCAACGCGTAATTTAAGTTGCGCGGCCAGCGCCTTGCTCTGCGCGGCGCTGAGCGGACGAGCCGACGTGACATCAGCGGTCACTTCACCACGATCATTGGCGGCCAACATAGCAAATGCACCTGCAACAGCGGCGATTTCGCCAAGGCGGCGGTTTTGCGCCAGCACGCCCAAAGTGTTTGCAGTTAATGCATCCAGCTTCAACGATTTTGCAACCGCAGCAATCACCGTTTTGGCGGCATCGCGGGAGATAACGGGATTGGTGGTCAGCGCTTTTAACTCTGCCGATTCGGTCAACGCCGCCTTTACTTTGGTCAGGCTTGCCTCGACCGCAGGTACTGATTTATTTTCAGCTGCCAGCGCGAACAACGCCGTAGCGTAACGCCCTGCTAAGCTTGCCGAAATGCCGCCGGAATTTCCCACGTAATAAGGTCCTTAAATCAGACTGAAATTGTAAGTTGAAGGAACCACCGAAAACGCCGATTCCATTCGGTCGCCGCGCGGTTAGCATCGGTTGTGCTGCGATGCAAGATAGGGATTGGAATTGCGCTTGTATTGACGGCGCGAATTGGCAAATAACGTCCGTATGATAAAAATGAAAATGTCCGACGGAGCAGAAATTGCCGTTTACCATGCTGAACCCGCCGGAAAACGCAAAGGCGGCCTCGTGCTGGTGCAGGAAATATTCGGAGTAACCGATCATATCCGCGAACTGTGCGATGAATATGCGGCGGATGGTTATGAAGTCCTAAGCCCAGCTTTGTTTGACCGCGAACATCCCGGGTTTGAAGCCGAATATACCGGAAACGATTTTGACCGTGCGGTTGAATTGGCCCGCACACTGCATCCGTTTGCGCAATCACTGGCCGATGCGCAAACTTGTATTGATGCGCTAAAGGATAAAGGTCCCGTGTTCATCACTGGATATTGCTATGGCGGATCGGTGGCGTGGGCAATGGCGGGGCAGAGCGAGACCCTCGCGGCGGCATCCTGCTATTATGGCAGCTTGATCCCGACACTATATGCAGACGCCCCGCCCAAATGTGCAACAATCGCACATTTCGGACGCTATGATGCCGGTATCCCGATGGCAGGAGTCGAGGCGTTAATTGCCAAAGACCATCCGACCGCGCAGATATTCGTGTACGACGCCAATCACGGTTTCAACAGCGACCGCCGCAAGGATTATCACGAACCCAGCGCGGAATTGGCGCGGGAGAGGACGTTGGGGTTATTCAAGGCGTGTAGCGGGTAAAGGCAGGTTACCTGTCTGGCATCAAAATCACATAATGCTTTGAGATCGTCTCGCTGACGCTCCACGTACCTTCAAACCCCGGTTCGATTACGAACGCATCGCCAGCGCTTACCTCGATCTCGTTGCCCAACGGATCGCGGATGATGGCGCGGCCAGATATGATGTGGCAGAACTCCCATTCGTCATAGGATACTGCCCATGCCCCCGGCGTCGCCTCCCAGATGCCAGTGAACAGACGGTCGTTCAGATCGATGCTATGATTCCAGCTGCGTGTTTGCGGATCGCCTGACAAAATACGCGGCGGCGCGCCGGTTTCGGTTTCGGGATTTTGGGTGCGGAATAATTTCAGTTTCTGCATAATGGACCTCAAAAATATCTTTTGATGGAGAGCTTGATTAGGAATAGAAATAGGAGCGGGAGAGTATCAATGCAAATTAAGCCTATGTCCGCAAATGTCGGTGCAGAAATTACCGGAGTTCAAATCGCTGGCCTTGATGAAAACGGTGTTGCTGCGATCCGTTCGGCATTGGCCGCGCACGGTGTGCTGCATATCCGCGATCAGGAGTTATCGCCGGAACAGCATATCGCCTTTGCAAAAAGCTGCGGCGGGATTGATGTGAACCACTTTTTTCCGGCCAATGGCGCGTATCCCGAAATCGCCGAGGTTCGCAAAGCCGAGGCTCAGACGACCAATATAGGCGGCGGCTGGCATACCGATCATAGTTTTGACCAAGTCCCCGCGATGGGGTCCATTCTGGTCGCGCGCGAGCTGCCCCCAGTCGGCGGCGATACTTTGTTTGCTGGCATGGGCGCGGTGTATGATTCGTTGTCAGATGGTCTGAAAGCAACGCTTCGCGGGCTTCGCGCGGTGCATTCTTCCGACCATGTTTACAGCCCCGATGGTTATTATGCGCAAACCGATATGGCGGATGATTTGAAGGGGCAGGATGTTCGCACCCGCGCCGTTCATCCCGTCGTGATAGCGCATCCGGTGACGGGCCGTCCATTGTTATACGTCAATTATGCGTTCACGCTGCACTTTGAAGGATGGACGGTAGAAGAAAGCAGGCCCTTGCTCGATTTCCTTTACGAAGTTGGCCGCCGAGAGGAATTTCATTGCCGTGTGCAATGGCAGCCGGGATCGGTTGCGATCTGGGATAACCGGTCGACCTGGCATATGGCGATGAATGACTATCATGGTCATAAACGTGTGATGCACCGGATTACGATGTCAGGCGTTCCGTTGGCGGCAGCGTAAACTTTGAAAGCAAGATGCGGGACGCGCTGATTTTGATCATTCGCTAAACCAAATTAGGTTTAACGAAAGGATACCAAATGACTTACCGTATAACTGGATTGGCGCGCACAGAATTTGAACATTTTTTTGCGATGGATGCAGCGGAATTGGCCACGCATAACGCGGTCAGGGTCACAGCGACGGCGGACAAGGGCTTTCCGTGCCGTGTCAGCTTGGATGACGCGAAAGCGGGAGAAGATTTGATTCTGCTAAATTATGTCAGCCATGATGTCGCTACGCCTTATCGTTCGGCTTATGCTATTTACGTGCGCGAAAATGCTAACGACTTTGCGCCAATAATTGATGCAACGCCGCCAGTTTTTGAGGGCCGACCGATAGCATTGCGGGCGTTCGATTCAGATGGCATGTTGCGCGATGCGGCGCTGGCGTTACCGGGGGAGACTGACATTAAAATACGCGCTTTATTCGGCAAGGCGGAGATTGCGTATATCCACGCCCATAATGCCGCGTATGGTTGTTTTCCAGCGCGGGTTGACCGGAACTAGATTATGATCGATCCCGATTTAGCATGGGCAGCTTTCTTAGCGCGTGACCGAAGTTTTGACGGGCAGTTTGTGGGCGCGGTAAAAACCACGCGGATATTTTGCAAGCCCAGTTGCCCCGTACGCCACCCGTTGCCGAAAAATGTCGAGTTTTATGCGACCAATGATGAAGCGATAGCTGCGGGATACCGGGCGTGTATGCGGTGCCGTCCGCAAGATGTGGCGCGTGACGAAGTAGCGGTAGCCAAGGCGCTGGATATTTTGGCGTCGGACGATCCGCCCGCGCTGGAAATTCTGGCTGCGGCTGTCGGATATGCACCGCATCATTTTCACCGCCTGTTCAAACGCCATGTCGGCGTTACTCCGGCTGCATATTCGCGGGGATTGCGAGGGCAGCGCGCGCAGGACGCACTTGCCAGCGGTGTGCGCGTCACCGATGCAATATATGACGCAGGCTATTCGGGGCCGAGCCGATTTTACGCCGATATGAAAGGACAATTGGGTATGACGCCAAGCGCATGGAAAAATGGCGGGGCAGGGGCGGTGATCCGCTATGCCGTGGCCGATACGTCGCTGGGCAAGATGCTGGTCGCGGCGACTGACGTAGGGATTTGCAGGCTATCGTTTGACGAAGACGAGACCGAATTGCGCCGCCGTTTTCCAAATGCCAGCATACAGGCGGGCGGTGCGGCGCTGAATGATGTTGTGCGCGGAGCAGTGAGTGCTGTCGAACGACCATCACAAATGCCCGATCTGCCATTGGACGTGGCAGGCACAGCATTTCAGCAAGCGGTATGGGCAGAGTTGCGCCGCATTCCCGCTGGCGAAACGCGAAGCTATGCGCAAATTGCAGCCGCCGTGGGATCGCCCGGCGCTGTGCGTGCGGCAGGATCGGCCAATGGCGCAAACAATGTCGCGGTGCTGATCCCCTGCCACCGCGTCATCCGCAGCGACGGGTCGCTTGGCGGATATGCCTATGGACTGGACCGCAAAGAAAAACTCCTCAAATTGGAACAGATGAAATGACACAAAAAACCGAAGCGTTCGCCGCCATGCATGTTCCCGGCAATCCGCTGATACTCTATAATATCTGGGATGCGGGCAGCACGCTTGCGGTGGCTAAGGCCGGAGCGAAGGCCATTGCCACCGGCAGCTATGGCGTGGCAGGAGCGCACGGCATAAGTGATGGCGAGAAATTGCCGCTCGATATTGCGATTGCCACATTGGAGGAGATTCTGGCGATCACCGATTTGCCCGTTACTATCGATATGGAGGCGGGATATGGCGCGGATGCCGCCGCTGTTGGGCGATCGGTTCAGCGCGCCGCCGATGCAGGGGCGGTTGGCATCAATTTGGAAGATAAAGATCCGGTCAGCAAAAAATTATTTTCTGTCGCCGATGCCAGCGCACGGATTAAGGCCGCTGCGGCAACGGGGGTGTTTGTTAACGCGCGCGCAGACTTGTTTATCTTGACCCCGCCTGCCGAACATGATGCCGCCAAGGTCGATGCGATGATCGAACGGGCGAAGGCTTATGCGGATGCCGGCGCGCGCGGGCTGTTTGTGCCGTTTCTGCAAGATGCCGCGTTAATTGAGCAGCTGTGCGCAGGATCGCCATTGCCCGTGAATATCCTGATGCGTGCCGGGGGCCCCGATCATAAAACTTTGGCTGGTCTAGGCGTGGCACGGATCAGCCACGGCCACGGGCCATGGGCAGCGGCGATGGCGTGGTTGGAGGATAAAGCGCGCGGCGCGCTTGCTTCGATTTAAGGCTAGCGGTTGCTGTCTTAATATCTTAATACAGTGATAGAGCGCAATTTCGGGGGCGAGCATGACGATTTATTCTGAACGGTCAATTTTCCAGAAAATAGTGACCCATCCGGCATTTTTGTTGATTGCCGGAATAGTGGTCACTTTTGCATTTATGGCCGCCGCGGGTGCAATTTTGCAGGCAACAATTCCACGCCCTGTCGCAACCGATACCCTTGAGCTGATTGGTTATTCTGCCATCTCAGCATTTTGCATCGCTGGATATTGGGTATTCACGCGATTTGTGGAGCGCAAACCGTTCAGCGATTTTGCTCTGCCGGGCGCAGGCAAAGAATGGTTATACGGCGCGGCGATAGGATCAGCGGTCATGGCGTTGGTGGTGGGCGTAATCGCCTTGTTCGGCGGCTATAAAATTGTCGGCCATAATGGCGCGGATGTTTTAATTGGCGTATTGGGCGTGGCGATTATCAGCGGCATTACCGAAGAAATATTGTTCCGCGGCATCATCTTTCGGTTTTTTGAGCAATGGCTTGGCAGTTACTTCGCGCTGGCGATTTCCGCGTTGTTTTTTGGACTTGTACATCTTGGCAATCCCAATGCCAGCTGGCTTGCGGCATTTGCTATCGCGATAGAGGCGGGGATAATGCTGGGCGCGATCTATATGCTCACGCGGCGGTTATGGGCGGCGATTGGCCTGCATATGGCTTGGAATTCGGTGCAAGGCGGTGTGTTTGGTATAGCGGTTTCGGGAACCGACGTGCCGGGATTGCTTATCAGCAAAACCAGCGGCCCCAACATCTTAACCGGCGGGGCATTTGGCGCAGAGGCGTCGTTGCCGGCAATTATATTGTGCACCGGCTTTGGCGTATATTTTTTGTGGCGCGCAAAGCAAAAAGGCCAAGTCATTGCGCCTAGCGTCCACCGATTCAAAACGGGCGAAACAGCGGCCGATATGTCCGCGCTTTAGCCTTGCTTTGATTGCGCGGTGATGCGGTAAATTCACGTAAACACTTGATTGCGCCTGTGTCTCTGATTGGGACGCGGTCAAAATTCATTCAATTATTTTATAATACTAACGGGTTGTTCACCCTTTTTTGCGAATACGTTTCTTGATCTGTAACCAATTTGCGTCTG
Organism: Sphingomonadales bacterium; assembly: GCA_031415335.1. Taxonomy (GTDB): domain Bacteria; phylum Pseudomonadota; class Alphaproteobacteria; order Sphingomonadales; family Sphingomonadaceae; genus Sphingorhabdus_B. The sequence continues at coordinate 49,422 of JANORM010000071.1, forward strand.
CCGCCTGCGGCGATGCGTGATTTCGGGGGCGGTAAAAAAGGACGGTATGATGCGCAAGTTTATGAAATTAAACATAGTTTTGACCTCGGCAGTAACATTATCGATGCTCGGCGGTTGCGCCGGTGTCGGCGGTGGCCGCGAACTACCATCGGCCCCGTCACTGTCGCAGCAAGGCCCCAGCGATGAGTATTTGATTGGCCCACGCGACGAATTGACGATATTCGTTTGGCGCAATCCAGAGCTTGGCGCAAAGGTTCAAGTGCGCCCCGACGGCCGGATAACGACGCCGCTGATCACCGATATGCCCGCCGTGGGCAAGACATCGACGATGCTGGCGCAGGATATAAAGCTTCAGCTGTCACAATATATCAACGACCCCATCGTCTCGGTCATCGTCAACAGTTTTGTTGGCGGGGTACAGAATGTGCGGATTGTCGGCGCGACCGAAAAGCCAGCGTCGATACCCTATAGCGCGAACATGACCCTGCTCGACGCGATGATCTCGGTTGGCGGCCTGTCTGAATTTGCTGCGGGCAACCGCGCCCGCCTGATCCGGCTCAATCGCGGGACAGGCCGGCAACAGGAATATGCATTGCGGCTGGGTGACCTGTTGAAACGCGGAGACAGCCGCGCAAATGTTCAGCTGCAACCCGGCGATGTCATCATCATTCCCGAAAGCGCGTTTTGAACGCGTTTTGAACCATGAACACTCACCCCAAATCCAAAGCATCAACTGAAAGATAACCCGCCACAATGACCGGTCTTTACGACGAAATCAGAATCGCGTTGCACAGTGTCTGGAACCGGCGCTGGCTGGCTTTGGCCATTGCTTGGGGCTTTTGCATCCTCGGCTGGCTTGGGGTGGCCATGATCCCCAACAGTTACGAATCAAAAGCGCGCATCCAGGTGCAAACACAATCGATCCTGTCCGATCAGGTCGGCATTTCTGCGGCTGACCAGCGCCGCAGCATCCAGCAGTTGGAACAGACACTCGCGTCATCGGTAAACTTGGAAAAGGTCGTTCGCGGCACCGATTTGGGGCAAAGTGTTTCTTCTGACCGTGAAATGGCGGGCAAGATCGAGGGGCTTCGCGCCAAAGTTGAAGTCAAATCGGAACAAGACAATTTCTTCGCCATATCGGTGAAGCAACCTAGCCCGAAACTGGCCCGCGACGTTGTACAAAAACTAATCGATGTTGCGGAGGAAGATAATATAGCTGGTGACCGCAAGGAAACTGGACAGACATTGCGGTTCTTGGAAGCGCAAATCGCGACACGACAGGTTGAACTGCAAGAGGCCGAGGCCAAGCGCGTTGATTTTGAAACCAACAATCTTGGCCTGTTGCCTGGCATCGGTTCTGTGTCGCAGCGGCTGGAAGCATCGCGCGCGGAACTTAGCCAGATAGACTCGCAATTGCTGCAGGCACGCAGTGCCCTTGCTGCGCTGAATGGTCAGTTATCGGGAACGCCTCAGTCGATCTCGACGCCATCTTTCGGTGGCGGCGGAGCGGCAGGGGCAAGCCCATCGCAAGCGGCACTGTCGCAGGCCTTGGCTGATTTGGGTGCAATGCGTGCGCGCGGACTTACCGATGCCCATCCCGACGTGATTGCGCAGAAAAATCAAGTTGCCAATTTGCGCAGCCAAGCGCGCCCCAACCCCGCGTCGGGCAGTTCAGGTGGTGGATCATACAGCACGCCAAACCCAGCTTATTCATCGTTACAAAGTATGCGCGCAGAACGCGAAGCGTCGGCGACCGCATTACAAGCCCGCAAATCCGGCCTACAAGCCGAAATGGCGCAGCTGGCCGCAAAGCAAACATCGGAACCCGGTGTTGCTGCGGAAATGACACGTATCAACCGCGACTATGAAACGATGAAGGCGCAATATGATAAGCTGGTCGCTGACCGCGATAATGTTCGGTTGCGCGGACAAGTGGAAACGCAAACCGATGCGGTACAGTTCAAGGTTATCAACCGCCCGACTTTGTCTAGCGTTCCTTCTGCGCCAAACCGCCCGATGTTACTGGCGCTGGTTTTGTTCGCAGGCCTAGGTGCGGGTGTTGGCGCGGCGTTTGCGCTTGGCCATTTGCAAACCAGTTATCCCACAGCGGCGAAGCTTGAACGTGCCAGCGGCTTGCCCGTCATTGGCTCGATCTCTCAGATGTTAACCAGCGTTCAACGCGATGACCGCAAACGAAAATTGAAACTATTTTACAGCGGCGCAGCGGCTTTGGGGGGCGTGTTTGCGCTCTTGATTGTCGCGGAATTTATTCAACGCAGCGTGACGACTTGAGAGGCGACGGATTATGAACAAGCATAGCTCAATCAAAATCAAATCGTCGGGTTCGCTATTGGAGCGGGCATCGGAAATTTACGATTTCGGTGCGGCCTTACGCACCGGCGGCGCGCCGCTAGGTCCAGTTGAACCGCATCCAGTTGAACCGCGTCCAGTTGAACCGCAACCGATGCCGCCTGCGCCCAATCTACACGCGCCCGCACAGGCCGTGCCCAATCAGTCTGTACCTACAGTGGACGCAACGCCAACAATAGCGCCCGTTTCGCTGGCAGTGCCAACGCCTGCACCACCGGCTGTATCGGCGGCTGTATCGGTACCCATCCAACCTGCGCCGCAGATGGCCATTATCAAACAACATCGTAACACCAAATTTGCCAAAATTGATCGTGCGTTGCTGCGGGCCGGGAATTTTATCGATCCCGAAGGTCCCGTAACCGGATTGTCCGAGGAGTTTCGTATCGTTAAACGCCAATTGCTGCTCGCGGCGCGCGGCGGCAAGGGATATGAGCCGCTGGAGCATGGCGAACGCATTTTGGTCTGCTCTGCGCACCCCAACGAAGGCAAAACATACTGCTCGATCAACTTGGCGCTTTCGATGGCCAGTGAGAAGGATAATCATGTCCTGCTGGTCGACGCTGATTTTGCCAAGCCCAGCGTGCTCAAGACATTTGGGATTGAGGATAGCGCCGGCCTTATGGACGCGCTTGCCGACCGGACATGCGATGTCGAAAGCCTGATTATCGAAACGGATATTCCTGGCCTGACCATATTACCCGCGGGCGCGCAAACCAACCAGGATACCGAATATCTGGCGGCGTCGCGCACGGCGGAAATTATCGAACAATTGACCACAAACGATCCAACGCGAATCATAATCTTTGATTCGCCCCCTGCGTTGGCGGCCTCGCCAGCTTCGGTATTGGCGCTGCATGTTGGTCAGACTGTGATGGTGGTCAATGCGGACAACACGACGGACAGCGCGCTGCGCGATGCGCTTAGTTTATTAAGCGGTTGCGAGAATATTCAGCTGCTTTTGAACCGCGCCAAATTCTCTCCCACAGGCCGAAAATTCGGCAGCTATTATGGATATGGAGCATGATCATGCAGAATCGGAATTCCAAAACAAAGCTGATGTTAACGTTGCTGGCTGGTGCCGCTTTCGCGCTGCCGACGATGGCATTAGCGCAGCAAATCGCACCGGAATGGACACCGCTGGATGACGGTGCAAATGACATCGCGCAGGTTGACGGTGAAGATAGTGCGCCGCAAAATAAGCGTGGTCGCGACGGATCGCGGGGCGAGCGCAGCGGACCCCGCGTCGAAATCACACCGTTTATCGAGGCGCAACAAGTGCTCGTTGCCGATTTGAAGAGCGGCGGTGATGTGCTGACGTATTCGACCGTTGCAGTTGGCGTTGATGCGACTATCTCCACACGCCGCGCAGAGGGACAATTGAATGTCCGATATGAACGCTTGATTGGATATAGCAGCGACGTCGAAGATTCCGATATTGTATCGGGGCTTGCGAGAGGTTCGGTTAAACTAACGCGCGGTTTGAGTTTTGAAGCGGGCGGGATAGCCACGCGTTCAAAAGTTGATGGACGCGGCGTTTCGCCAACCAACTTGGTCGGTAACCCCGACAATGTCAGTCAAGTATATTCGATTTATGTCGGGCCAACCTACGCTTCGCAAATTGGTGATTTGAGTGTCAATGCGGCTTACCGCGCGGGTTACACCAAGATTGAGAGTAAAGATGTTGGTTCATTGCCTCCCGGCCAAGAGCGCTTCGATACGTTTGACGACAGTATCAGCCACACTGCGACCGCGTCGATTGGGATGCAGCCGGGGCCATTGCCCGTCGGCTGGTCTGTTGGCGTCGGGTATGACCGCGAAGATTCTGGACAATTGGACGGACGCCTTGAAAGCAAATTTGTGCGCGGAGATGTGACCGTGCCAGTGGGATCAAGCCTCGCCGTCGTTGGCGGCGTTGGGTACGAAAACATCAAAGTTAGCGAGAGAGACGCGTTGCGTGATGCGGCGGGTGATCCGTTGGTTGATGGCGATGGCCGTTTGATAACCGACAATGCATCACCGCGTTTGACCGCATATCAAGAAGATGGCGTGATATGGGATGTAGGCGTTTTGTGGCGCCCTAGCAGCCGCACCAGCATCAATGCTTATTATGGTCACCGTTATGGCAGCGATACATTTGGCGGAAACTTAACTTATCAACCCAATAACTTATGGGCCGTTAATGTTGCGGTTTACGATAATGTTTCCGGTTTGGGTAATTTACTGAACGATAATTTGGCGGCGCTGCCCACCAGTTTCCGCGCGAATCGCAATCCGTTGTCCGGCGATATTGGCGGTTGCGCATTTGGTCAATCGGGCGGTTTCTGTTTCAATGACGCGTTGCAATCGGCGGCATCCGCATCGTTCCGGACACGCGGCGTTTCAGCGGCGCTTAGTTCGACCGTTGGCGGGTGGGAAACCGGTGTAGCGGTCGGTTATGATCGCCGCAGATACTTGACCTCTGCATTGGGCGCACGCGCCGATTTGGCGGGAATAGTTGACCAGAATTATTATGGTGCGATTTATCTCGGCAAGGATTTGGATCGCAGTTCGCGGTTTGATACGAACGCCTATGCCAGCTATTTCGACCCCGGATTTACAGGGGCAGGCGACGTGCTCGGCATTGGGATCAACGCGGCTTACTATCGTCAAATTGTTCGCGGCCTTTCGGCAACGGCAGCCGTAGGCCTAGACAGTTCGCGCCAAGAAGATTTTGATACACAGCTAACCGGGTCAGCATTGCTTGGCTTGCGGTACAGTTTTTAAGCGCCTGCTGGGTAAACGCATCGGAGAAGAGTAAATGTACGACCAATTTTACGGACTGAACGGCCGGCCATTTCAGCTAACGCCCGATCCGCAATATTATTTTGAAAGCGGAACACACCGCAAGGCTTTATCGTATCTTGGCTATGGCCTTGCCCAAGGTGAGGGCTTTATTGTTATCACGGGCGATGTGGGTGCGGGTAAATCCACATTGGTAGGCCATTTGATGCAAAGCATCGATAGGTCGCGCCTGACCGCTGCGAATATCGTCACCAGTCAGCTGAATGGTAATGACATGGTGCAAATGGCCGCCGAAAGTTTCGGCATCCCAACGGCTGGCCAGGATAAAGCATCGACATTGCGGGGCATAAGAATTATTTACACGCAGAGGCGCGCGCTGGTCGCCGCTGTTTGCTGATCGTGGATGAAGCGCAGAATTTGTCAGTCGATGCGATTGAAGAATTGCGAATGCTGTCCAATTTTCAATTGGGATCGCAGGCATTGTTGCAGATTTTCTTGCTCGGACAGCCGGAGTTTCGCGATCTGGTGCAAAGTTCACAGGAGCTGGAACAACTGCGTCAACGCATCATCGCCACGCACCATCTGCAACCGATGGAGGCTGATGAGGTTGAACCCTATGTCATCCACCGCCTGTCGCGCGCCGGATGGGTTGGCAATCCGCAATTCACGCCAGATGCTTTTGCCGAGCTTTATGCACAAACAGACGGCGTGCCGCGCAAATTGAACACATTGATGAGCCGCGTATTACTGATGGGTGCGGTGGAGCAATTGCGTGTGATTGACGGCGACCTGGTGTCGGCGGTTGTTGCCGACATGGCGGGCCAACCGTTTGAATATGAAGCGCCGATGTCAGCGCGCGGCGAAGTTGCCCTTACTTTGGTTGAAGAAGTGCCCGCGGCCGAAATATCAGCAGAAATGGAAACTACGCCAGAAACAGATTTTCAAGAAGAAATATTGGCCGCAGTAGCACCCGAAATTGCGCCAATGTCGAAGCCCGCACCAGAACCAGTATCGGAGCATTATGCAAACCGGATTGCGGCATTAGAGGCGCATGTTGCCGATCATGATGTGGTATTGCGCCGGGTCTTGGGTATGATGATCGACTGGATGGACACCGAAGCGTCCACTGTGCAAATCAAAGCGTCCAGCCGCGCGGCATAAGCGCGCAATTATAGTTTTAGAAGGGCCATAAAATCGTGCGAAATGCGCTGTCGGTTGATATTGAAGACTGGTTTCAGGTTGGCGCGTTTGAAAATGTAATTTCACGCGGAGACTGGGACACGCTGGAATGCCGTGTCGAGCGCAATAGTGATATGGTGCTAGAGCTGTTTGACCAAGCGGGAGTTAAGGGCACGTTTTTCACGCTGGGCTGGGTGGCGGAACGCTATCCTGAACTGATGCGGCGGATTGCGGATGCGGGCCATGAAATTGCCAGTCATGGATATTCACACGAACGCGTATTCAATTTTACGCCGCAGCAATTTGGTGATGATATTGATCGCACGCGCAAGATTTTGGAAGACACATCGGGAACGCAAGTCTTTGGATACCGCGCGCCCAGTTTCTCCATCGATCAGCGCACACCGTGGGCGCATGAAATATTGGCGGAAAAAGGCTATCACTATTCCTCAAGCGTCGCACCCGTAAAACATGATCATTATGGATGGGCCGATGCACCGCGATTTGCCTTTCGCCCGGTTGCAGGATCGGACTTTCTGGAGATACCGGTGACCACGGCCACTATAGGCTCGCGCCGATTGGCAGCGGGCGGCGGCGGGTTTTTTCGGTTGCTGCCATATCAATTTTCGCGCTGGGCAATCCGGCAAGTTAATGGCCGAGATAACCGTCCGGCGATCATCTATTTTCATCCATGGGAAATTGATCCGGGTCAGCCCCGCGTCGCCAACGCGCCGCTGAAATCGAAATTCCGCCACTATGCCAAATTAGACGCGATGGCCGGAAAGCTGGCGCGCCTGGCTCGGGAGTTTGAATGGGAACGGCTGGACGCTGTTGCCGCCAAAGAACAGGCGCGATTTGCATGAACGCGCCGATGATCCGCAGCAAGATTTTGATCCGCGCCGCCGATTTGGCCGATGCCAATGAATGCGCGCGCATCGACGCATGGGTGATGCGTCACGGTGACGGATTACCCTTTCATCGTCCCAAATGGTTGAACGCGGTTCAAGCGGGTACAGGGCAATCGGCGCACTGCTTTATTGCCGAAATGGACGGCGAGATTGCCGGAATACTGCCCTGTCACATCATTCATTCACCGCTGTTTGGGCGTGCGCTGGTGTCTTCAGGATTTGCCGTCGGTGGCGGCATTTTGTCAAGCAGTAGCAATGTAACCAAACGGTTGGCGATTGCGGCGTGGGAGTTTGCCGAAAGGATGAGCTGCCCTACATTGGAATTGCGCGGCGGCGCGCTGCCGAGCGGTGATTGGCCAGATAATCAATGGACCGTGAAGCGGGATGCGCACGCCAATTTTGCGCGGGCGTTAATGGCCGACGAAGAAGCCGAGTTGCTTGCCATTCCGCGCAAACAACGCGCCGAAGTGCGCAAGGGGCGCGAAAATGGCATGAGCGTGCAAACCGGTACATTGGCGCGTGACCGCGCATGGCATTATGATGTTTATGCGCAAAGCGTACGCAATCTGGGCACACCCGTATTTCCGCGATCTTTGATGAAGAGCGTGCTTGATGCCTTTGGCGACGATGCTGATATTCTGACGGTGCTGCGCGAAGGCCGCCCAGTGGCCAGCGTGCTTAGCCTATATCATAAAGGTGCCGTGATGCCCTATTGGGGCGGCGGCATATATGAGGCGCGTAAGTTGCGGGCCAATGATATGATGTATTTCGCGTTGATGAACCACGCCCGCGAACGCGGCTGCACGCATTTTGATTTTGGCCGTTCAAAGACGGATTCAGGTGCGTATTTTTTCAAGAAAAATTGGGGTTTTGAACCGGAACCCATGGCATATGCCGTGCGCACTGCAGATGGCCAGCCGCCGCGTGATGTGAATCCGAACAGCCCCAAATATAAGGCGCAGATTGCACTGTGGCAGAAACTGCCCTTGCCTGTTGCCAACGCGATTGGACCGTGGATTGCCAAAGGGCTCGGCTGATGGGGGAGATTCTATTCCTCGCGCACCGTATCCCGTGGCCAGCGGATCGCGGCGACAAAATTCGCTCACATAATATCTTGCTGCATTTGGCGGCCATGGCTCCGGTTCATGTCGTCAGCTTTGCCGATGATGAGCGCGACATGGGGTTTGCCCGCGAAATGGAGCCTAAATTCGCGTCGGTCTTTGCCGAAATCCGTTGCAAACCGCAATGGCGGGCTGGCGCTGAAGGTTTGATGTCGGGATCGCCTGTGTCGGTAAAAAGTTTTGCGTCAGGCCGGATGGCTGCGCATGTGGAGGCATTGTTGGCGCGCGGAAACATCAGCCATATTTTCTGCTTTTCTGGGCAAATGGCACAATATGTACCCGCTAGTTTTGCGGGCATCTTCATCATGGATTTCGTAGATGTCGATAGCGCCAAATTTGAAAGCTACGCACGGCAGGGCAACCCGGTCATGCGCTGGATCCATGCGCGAGAAGGACGCACGCTGTCGGCGTTCGAACACGCCGTTGCCGCCCGCGCCGATGCCAGCCTGTTTGTTAGTGCAGCAGAGGCGGCGTTGTTCCGTCAGCGTTCCGGCTTAGCAATTAACCGCATAATGGCGTTGGGCAATGGCATTGATACGATCAGTTATGATCCTGCCGCTGAAATCCCTGCGATTGAAAAGACGATTGACGGACCGATGATCGTGTTCACGGGCCAAATGGATTACCGCCCGAATATTGAGGCTGTCACTGATTTCGCGTTAAATGCGTTACCCCTGATCCATGGGCAATTTCCAGATGCGGAATTTGTGATTGTTGGCCGAAATCCGCCTCCGCAGGTTTTGGCACTTGCCAAGCATAAGGGCGTTATTGTGACCGGTGCGGTGGATGATGTCAGGTCGTGGCTAAAAGCGGCAGATGTTGTTGTCGCGCCGCTGCGGATTGCGCGCGGTATTCAGAATAAAGTTCTAGAAGCGATGGCAATGGCCAAGGCGGTCGTCGCGTCGGTTAGCGCAGCGGAAGGCATAGACGCCGCCGACGGCATACATTTTCGTATCGCCGCAGACGTGAACGCCGAAGCCAAAATAGTGTGTGCGCTTCTTGCCGATCCAATCGCTGCCCGCAAACTGGGCGAAAATGCCCGCCGTCATGTGGTCTCGCATTATAGCTGGGCGGGTCAGCTGTCGGATTTGCGCACGATTATGGCGATGGATGGCAATATGCAGGTGGCGGCGGAATGAGTGCGATTGCCCTTGAGAATGGCGGTATCCAGCCTGCGCAGCGCGGCGTGCTTAATTCGGGTTGGAAAACCCATCTGGCCTATCTGGGCGCGGCTTGGGCAATGTTGTTGATGATATTCCATCAGGACGCCGCTGACATGGCGATGATCTGGTGGAATGTTTCCACGTTCAACCATTGTTTGTTAATCGTCCCGATAATTGCTTGGCTGGTCCACCAGCGGCATGAAATGATCTTGCAATTGAAACCCGCAACTTTTTGGCCAGCGTTGCTTTATATTGGTGCGGCGGCGGCGGGGTGGTTGCTCGGCGATGCTGCTGGCGTGGCGGTTGCACGGCAATTGGGCCTGTTGATGATGCTACAGGGCAGCGCGGCGGCATTGTTGGGCATCAACGTTACGCGTGGGTTATTGTTTCCCCTATTCTATATGTTTTTCCTACTGCCGATTGGCGACGAAGCCGTCCCGATGTTGCAGACCATTACCGCCAAGATGAGCATGGCAATGCTTGGCTGGGCGAATATACCCGCGCATATCGACGGCATTTTTATCACCACGCCAACGGGATATTTCAAAGTCGCAGAGGCGTGTTCAGGCGTGCAATTTTTGGTCGCTATGCTGGCCTATGGCGCATTGGTCGCCAATCTATGTTTCAAAAGCTGGAATCGCCGCGCCGCGTTTATGGCGCTTTGCTTCGTTGTTCCGATATTGGCCAATGGGGTTCGCGCGTTTGGCACGATCTATATCGCGCATCACACCAACATCGAATTTGCGGCGGGTTTCGATCACGTATTTTACGGCTGGATTTTCTTTGCAATCGTGATTGCGTTGGTGATGGGCATAGGCTGGCGCTATTTCGACAAACGCGCAGACGAAGACGCTTTTCATCCCGCGCATTTGCAATCTGCGGCCGGGGCCGCGCTCACCGTTAACACAGCAATGGCCGCGATGTTGTCCATCATTCTTGCTCCAGTCGCTTGGGCGATGATTATTGCGGCGCAGGTTTCGCCTGTACCCGCGCAAATCGCGATGCCGCAGGTTGCGGGATGGACTCAAGTTCGGGACGTTTCGGCCCACCCATGGCGCCCGCGCTTTCATGGTGCCAGCGCGCAAAATATGGTCAGCTACCGCAACGGGCGCGGCGACGTCGCCGATTTATATATCGCGGTATTTGATCGCCAAACGGAGGGCCGCGAGTTGATCGGCTTTGGTCAGGGTGCAGTTGATCCGGGCAGCAAATGGGCGTGGACGGCGGATTTGGCCGCGCCGCAAAATGGCAAGGCCGAACGCATAACCGCCCCCGGCCCCGTTGCCCGTGACGTCATCAGTTTCTACCGCACCGGCGGTGTGACCAGCGGATCAAGTGGCCAGATTAAGCTGGCAACATTGAAAGCAAGGTTGCTTGGCGGCAATCAACAAGCCGCCGCCGTGGTCATTTCAGCCGAACATCGCGGCAAAACGGACCCGCGCGCCGGACTGGACATGTTTATCAAAGACTTGGGTAATATCGACAAATTGGCTGACCGTGACGCTGGCTTACGCTAAGCGATCCATATAATTTCGAGGCAGGTGATATAATATGTGCGGCATAGCAGGCATTTTTCACATCGAAACCGCAAAGCCGGTCGATCCCGAGCGCGTGCGGCAAATGACCAATGCAATTGCGCACCGCGGCCCCGATGGCAGCGGAGTGTGGACCGCGCCCGGCGTTGGTTTGGGGCACCGGCGGCTGTCGATCATTGATCTTGGCGGCGGGGCGCAACCGATGCTGTCGGATGATGAGCGCATTGCCGTCAGTTTCAATGGCGAGATTTACAATTTTCTGGAATTGCGGCGAGAACTGGAGGACGCTGGGTTTGCATTCAAAACCAACAGCGATACCGAAGTTATCCTGCACGGCTGGCGGCATTGGGGCGTGGAGTGCTTGTCGCGTTTTCATGGCATGTTCGTGTTCGCACTGTACGATGCCAAGGAACGGCAATTGCTGTTGGCCCGCGACCGTCTGGGCGTAAAGCCGTTGCATTATGCGTCCTTGCCCGATGGCAGCGTGATTTTCGGCTCTGAGCTGAAGGCGCTTTTGGCGCATCCGGCCATGCGGCGTGAGGCCGATATTACCGCGCTCGATGACTATCTGGCGTTCGGATATGTGCCCGATCATAATTGCCTGTTGCGCGGCATCAAAAAGTTACCCGCCGGGCATTATATGCTGTTGCAGCAGGGCAAGCCCTTGCCCACACCCTCCGAATATTGGGACATTGATTTTTCTGCACGGGTAAAAGGCAGCGAAGCTGAGCTGGAAGAAGAATTGCTGCGGCTGATGAAACAGGCGGTGGCATCGCGGATGGTCGCTGATGTGCCGCTTGGCGCGTTTCTGTCGGGCGGCGTGGACTCGTCGAGCGTTGTTGCTTTGATGGCGGAGCTCTCAAAACAGCCCGTTAAAACATGCTCCATCGGCTTTGATGTCGGCGCGCTGGATGAAAGCGAATATGCAGCAAAAATTGCAAAGCGTTTTTACACGGACCACCGCAGCCGCAAAGTCGGATCGAACGACTTTGAATTGATCGATACACTGGCATTCCATTTTGATGAACCCTTTGCCGATGCATCGGCGTTACCCACATACCGCGTGTGTCAATTGGCCCGGGAACAAGTGACTGTGGCGCTTTCGGGGGACGGCGCAGATGAAGCAATGGCGGGGTATCGCCGCCATGTATTTCACCATAATGAAGAGCGTGTGCGCGGCATGATACCATCCGGCATACGCGGGCCGTTGCTGGGTACATTGGGCAGGCTTTATCCAAAAGCCGATTGGGCACCGCGTCCATTTAGAGCGAAAACAACCTTGTTGTCATTGGCGCGTAGCGGGGCGCAAGGCTATGCCGAGGCGGTAGGCGTAACCGGCCCCGATCAGCGGCATTTTTTATATTCATCGCGAGCAAAATCCTCTTTGGGCGATTACCGCAGCGAAAGTCATATGCACCGCCTGATGGAAAATGCCCCCGCGCGCAGCGGTCTGGATCAGGCGCAATATGCCGATATGAAAATGTGGTTGCCCGGCGACATTCTGACCAAGCTGGACCGTACCAGTATGGCTGTTGGCCTTGAAGCGCGCGAACCTTTGTTGGACCACCGCTTGATGGAATTTGCCGCCAGCCTACCGGAAAATATGCGGGTGCGGCGCGGGCAGGGCAAATTTTTGATGAAGAAGACGATGGAACGCTATCTGCCCAAAGATATTCTCTACCGCCCGAAAATGGGTTTCGTGACGCCGGTTGCATCGTGGCTGCGCGGGCCGCTGGCCGAAACCGCACGGTCGATCGCTAGCAGCAAGACACTGGCGCAGCTCGATTGGCTGGATGCGCGGGCGATGACAAAAGTGGCCGACGATCACATATCAGGGCGCAGCGATAACGGCCGATTATTGTGGCAGCTGATTATGCTAGAGAAATCGGTGGCGCGGCTGTTTGGGTGACCATTAGGGCCCTGACCCTAGCTATAAACGGCATCCATAAAATACAGCCCATCGGGCGGGGCGTTATGGCCCAATCGCGCCCGATCTTTCGCGTCCAGCGCGTTTTGCAGATCCGCTGCACTCCATTTGCCGCGCCCGACGAGTGACAGGCACCCCACCATAGACCTGACTTGGTGATGCAAGAACGACCGCGCTGCTGCGGTGATGGTCACCAACTCTCCTGATCGCCGCACATTCAACTGATCGAGTGTTTTTATCGGGCTGTCTGATTGGCATTCGGTGGAACGAAATGTGGTGAAATCGTGCAATCCGACAAGCAATTGCGCCGCATCGTGCATGGCGTCCGCATCCAGCGGCGATGCAATCTGCCACGCTTTTCCTCGGTCCAATGCCAATGGTGACCGGCGGTTGATGATCCGGTATTCATAAGCGCGGCCAATGCAAGAAAAGCGCGCATGCCAATCATCGGCGGCCATCTCACACTCTTTGATCGCAATCGGTGCGGGCCGCAAATGTGCGTTGATCGCGCCCATGATCCGAAATGAGGTTAATTGCGTTTCCAGATCAAAATGCGCTCTCATCGCGCGTGCATGCACGCCCGCATCGGTGCGCCCCGCTGCATACACCGCGACATTTTGCGCGCACATTTTGAACAACGCAGTTTCAATTGCGGCCTGCACAGATGGGGCGTTATCCTGCCGCTGCCACCCGGCATAGGGCCCGCCGTCAAATTCAATGGTCAGTGCAAAACGCGGCATTAGAGACGCGTCCCAATGGGAATAACATTTCCGCGCAAAAACTCAGCCAGCGGCATGGCGGGTTTTCCGGCACGCTGGATAATCGTCGGCTGAATGGCACCGCCGTTGCATGTGATCGTTAGCGCGTCGTCGATTACCGTCCCCGTTTCACCGTCCCTTGCCGACAATATAGCCGTCAACACGCGGTATCGTTCGCCGCCATATTCGAACCATGCGCCAGGCGCGGGGTTGTATGCCCGCACTTGCCGTTCGGCCTGTTGCGCGCTTTGGCTGAAATCCAAACGGGTTTCCGCTTTGTCGATCTTGGCGGCGTAGGTGACACACTCGGCGGGTTGTACAGCAGCGGGAAAGCCATCAAGATTAGCGAGCACTTGCACCATCAGATCAGCTCCCATCATCGCAAGCTCCGCCGTCAATTCGCCTGCTGTTTTTGCCGCAATGTCGGTCGCAGCCTCCGCCCGCACTGGCCCGGTATCAAGGCCAGCCTCCATCTGCATCACCATTACGCCGGTTTGCATGTCACCCGCCAATATCGCGCGCTGCACGGGGGCCGCGCCGCGCCAGCGCGGTAAGAGTGAACCGTGAATGTTGAGGCAACCGCGTTTGGGTGCGTCCAAAATCGCTTGCGGCAATATAAGCCCATAGGCGGCCACGACGGCGGCATCCAAATCTAGCGCCGTAAATGCCGCCAACGCATCGGTATTTCGCAACGAGATTGGCGCGCGTACCTCCAACCCCAACGCCTCGGCGCGCAATTGCACCGCCGATGCCTGCAATTTCTTGCCGCGTCCGGCGGGACGGGGCGGCTGGGTATAAACAGCGGCGACATAATGCCCAGCGGCGACCAGCGCATCCAGCGCCGGTACGGCAAATTCCGGTGTCCCCATGAAAGCAATGCGCATCTGTTCTTTTCCTTTAACTCAAAGCCTCCTAATGACAGGGATATGGCATCGCAAGAAATAGACGCATTGGCGCAGGCATTATCGAAACTTCCCGGCCTTGGGCCGCGTTCGGCGCGCCGCGTCGTGCTGCATTTAATGAAAAAGCGCGAGAGTGTCATGCAGCCGTTGCTGCGCGCATTGGTCAACGTAAACGAACGGCTGGTGACATGCGGGATGTGCGGTAATATTGACACCATCGACCCATGCGGCATTTGCAATGATCCGCGCCGCGATGTGCGCTCCATTTGCGTGGTGGAGGATGTATCCGACCTTTGGGCGCTGGATAGGTCGCGGTTGTTTCCGGGAAAATATCATGTGCTGGGCGGGCGGTTATCGGCGCTGGATGGGATCAGGCCGGAGGATTTGAATGTGGCGGGATTGATAACCCGCGTTGCCGCTGGCGGCATTGACGAGGTGGTGCTGGCGATGAATGCCACGCTGGATGGGCAAACCACGGCGCATTATTTGGCCGAACGGCTGGAGGATTATCCCATTCGCCTGACGCAATTGGCGCACGGCGTTCCGGTGGGCGGCGAGCTCGATTATTTGGACGATGGCACGTTGGCGCAGGCATTGCGCGCGCGGCGACCCATCGGTTAAGCAAGGCATATACAGGTTCTTGACCAGCGCGATACCAATGCCTATCTGGCTCTTATGGCAATATTACCAATTCTTGAAGTGCCCGATCCGCGGCTGAAGACCATCTCGACCCCCGTCGAGGTGTTTGATAATGCCCTGCGCACGTTGATCGATGATATGTTCGAAACCATGTACGATGCGCCAGGCATTGGCCTTGCGGCGATACAGGTGGGCGTGGCCAAACGGGCGCTGGTTATTGATTTACAAGAACCCGCAGAACACGACCATGAACATGGCGAGCATTGCGATCATCATCATGATGTCGTTCGTAATCCGCGCGTATTCATCAACCCGCAAATCCTTGATCCTTCGAAAGACTATGCCAGTTATAGCGAAGGCTGCCTTTCGGTTCCCGATCAATATGCCGATGTCGAACGCCCCGCGCTCATTCGCGCCCGCTGGCAGGATTTGGATGGCAATTTCCATGAAGAAAAAATGGACGGATTGATGGCGACGTGTTTGCAACACGAGATGGACCATTTGGAGGGCATATTGTTCATCGACCATTTGTCGCGGTTGAAACGGCAAATGGTGCTAAAGAAACTGGAGAAGCAGCGCAAAGCGGCGTGATGGCCTCCGCTTAGAATGTCGAAATGTTAAGGTGCAAACGCTGTTGGCGCGGCGTCAATTGTAACGAACTTTCCTTTCTGAATTTCCTGCACCTCTAACACGCGTTCCGATAAACCGCTGGCGTTAAACCGAAAAGCGCCATCGATACCGACAAAGCCTCCACGATCAATCAGCTGCGCGATGGGAAAGCTTGTTCCCAATTTCCATTTTGGCGCAACCCGCATAGTTAGCAAAATGGCGTCATATCCTAAACTGGCAAGTCGCAGCGGCGGTTTGCCATATTTGGTGCGATACTTTGTGGCAAACGTACGAAAATAGCCGTCCGCCACGCTGGAAAACCAAGCTCCACGCATCACTGGGCTGCTGGCTAGGCTGCCGTCAATATTCCACAAATCGGTGCCGAGGATTTGTGCGTTTTTCATGCCGTGACTGCGGAGAGAAGGGATGATCGCTAGCGCAGATTTGCCGGTGTCGGCCACCATGACTGCATCGATCGTTCCCGCCGCTTGCACCCGGCGTGTGGCGGCGTCAACGCTGGCGGCGGAACCGTCAACCTCTTGCACGCTAACCAGCACGCCGCCTGCATCGCGCACGGCGCGGGTGAAATTGGCGGCGGCGCGCTGGCCATATACGTTGCTGGATACTATTGCGCCGAAACGCGTTAAGTTTCGTGCCTTAGCAAAATTAACTGTGCGCGCTATGGATTGATCCGGCAGATGGCCGAGCAGGAAAGCGTTGCGTCCGGCCACACTTATATCGTTGGAAAAACTGATGATCGGCACGTTTTTGGTTTGCGCAATGTCCGCTACCGAAACTACATCGTCGCTGCGCAATGGACCAAGGATCAGCATGTTGCCGTCCGCAATTGCGCGCCGCGCCGCGCCTTGCACGTCCAATGCGGTATCATATGTTTGTAAGGTTATGCTGGTGTTTGCCGTATCAATCAACGCGATTGCAGTCGCATTGGCAATGGCGCGGCCGACATCGCCGTCCGGTCCGCTAATCGGCAAAAGCAACGCGACATGATGCTTGCCGTCGGCCGGGACGATAACTGGTTCTGGTGCTGCGCCTGTGACCGGGGCCTGGCCCCCGCGCGGCACGATTGTTTGGCATGCTGCGCACAAGGTTAACAATGATAGCACCGCGCCGCGCCGCGCGATACTTCTCCAGCGCGCGGCCGCATCCGCATGGCGCTGTTGCGAATTGCCCGTCATTGTTGCAAAGATCGCTGTCATGGCCACTCCCTCTCCCGAAAAGACTATATTATCACAAAGCTACGATTCGGGACTCTACATTG
>JANORM010000072.1:0-2244 GCA_031415335.1 Sphingomonadales bacterium
ATCAACGGATTGGCTACGCGCCATCCCGCCATAAACGCACTGCTCAAGGGCCGACGGTCAGATTTTTTATTACGGTGCTAGGCGAGGAAATGACAGCAATCGCCAACAATGCCGACATCCAAGGAGCATATTGCGCTCCTCAACTCCTGCCGTTCATTCATGGCGCCTTCGCGGACGCCCCAGCCAAACATTGCGGACGTGAACTCCTAAGCTGCTACTCTCAAAACTTATCATCCGTTCAAGTTGCTTGGCCTGGCAGGCCTTCCCCCTCCTTCGGCGAGTGATGCTGCAAGCCTGCGCAAATGGCCTGAAAACTGTGAAAAGGCCGGAAAGCCGAGTACTACAGCAGATAGGCCATATCAGCGTTGCAACAAAAGGGGAGCAAACGGCGTATTCATAAAGATAGCAGCATTTTTGTCGTATTCATCGATGAAACTCACAAGGAGGGTGTGCGCATGACACAACCTGAAACGGACGCGGACGCGGACGATTTTCGAAGACAGCAAATTGCAAAAGCAAGGGACTTAATGGCAGATGCTTTGGCGCTGCTGGATGCTGCCGATGCGTCATTGCCGGCAGTCCATCTTGACCGGGCACTGACGGCGCTGGCCAGCAATAAAAATCCCGCCGCGACCCTGGCTGAGCTCCCGGATTCGTCAATTTAGAGTACCCTGCCCCCCATCGAGCAGTACCATGCCCCATTTCCGTGATACATTTCGTAGATAATTTTTGACACGACCGGTGGCATCTTTGGATAATTCGATGTGGACACGTCGCCGGTCATTGGTGTCAGGGATGCGTATAAGATAGCCTTGATCAGTCAGAAGCCCGATCCAGCGAAGTGCTGTTGTTTGCGGTACATTCGAGGCGATTACCGCTGACGTAACTGATATTTGCAGCCGGTCGACGTGAGCAACAAATAGATCAAGAAGGATGTCCCAAGCGGGATCGGCAAATAGCTCGATTGGAAATTCTGCGCTGCGTGCCTTCCGATCAGCAACAAGCATCTTCGCAAATGCGCCAAAGGATAAGGCGACGCCGGGCCCTTCATTCTTCGCGCTAGCCTGACCACTAGTGGCAATGAGCGCACGTAAAGAATCAAGCTGTGCTTCGATGGAGGCAAGCTCTTGAGCGACCCTATTTGCGTTTGTCTCGCGCCATTGTTCAGCATCCCCCCCGGGTAATGTCATAGCCCGTGCATCCTTTTCAGCTGTTGATCGATCAGAAGGCGGCGTTCGCTTTGTGGGCGCAATTGGGCGCGGTCGATCGGACCCAAGCGAGACCATTGGCCTTCGGGCCGTATAGTGATCATAGGGTCCGTGCCGAAAGTGATTGCGTCGGAGGTCGGATCAATATCCATTTCCAGCTCGCGAAACTCAATGTCCGAGAAGGAAAAGGGTCGACGGTCAGGCATCAAACGCGCCCCGAACCGATTCCACAACGGCACAAGGTCAGCGCGGGCATGCGCGTACAACTTTCGGAACCCCTTGCGACGACAATGTTCAATCGACGCATTGGCCAGTTGGAACATAAGCCGCGTTTGCCGATACTCCGTGCGAACAGCCATTCGCTCCAGCTTTGCGAAATCCCCAAAATATCGAATGCGGACACATCCTGCGGCGTCGCCATTCACCTTACCGAGTAGATGCGTGCCGCAAAAGTCATTGCCGTCGAACTCTTCGCCATAAGTTGCATATTGTTCAGCGACGTAAGTGGCAGAGCGCACGGCGAAAACCTGCATGATGTCATCCAGCGTTCGCGCAACATCAACGGTCAGCGCTTGCGCCTGCTTGTTTCGCGAACGATGGCTGTCGCAAACAGGTAGTATCACTAAAAGCCACTCCGGTGCCGCTTGGAACAGCGACCGCGCTTCTGAAAATCCAGCGTTTCGAAGAATTCTGTCTGACGCGCTATTCGCGGCTCGCGTGAAGATTGGGAGGCCGCCAGCGTTAACTGCCAGCTCTTTCAGCAACCGTAGCCCCAAACTCATCTTTTTGGGTGCGTAGACCAACCAGATATAATTGGCCTCAGTCACCTCGTGGGGACCTGCGATCCACCGCGGGTTGGGGGACAAGCCGTCGAACTGTCCGTCAATAAGCGCCGCCGATCCTTCAGCGTTCAGGGGCAGATAGGCAAGCATGGCCGCATTGCACAAATCTGGTCCATTTCGGATCAATCGAAAAGCATATGGATTTCGCGCGTAAACCAAAGCCGCAACGTTAAACTCGGCAATCGGCAAAGACT
>JANORM010000073.1:0-16144 GCA_031415335.1 Sphingomonadales bacterium
CCGCACGAATTTCAAGGCGGCACGGCTTCGCTGTCCAACATGGGCATGATGGGTATCAAGCAATTCGACGCCGTCATCAACCCGCCACAAGCGATGATCCTAGCAATTGGGGCAGGTGAAAAGCGGCCCTATGTCGTCGACGACGCACTGGCGATTGCAACGGTGATGTCCGCCACGGGGTCATTCGACCACCGCGCGATTGATGGCGCGGATGGGGCGATGTTGATGAAGGTGTTTAAGGAACTGGTGGAGAAGCCTTTGGGGTTGGTGGCTTGAATAATGCCTTCACCAGATTCAAACATGATCGACTATTTGACGCTAGGGGTAGCCTTAATAGCTGCGCTAGCGTCTGTTCTAAATTGGTGGCACGAGCGCTCCAAAAGTAATGAGCGTTTTGACGTTTGCCTCAGATGGGAAATAATGCCCGAGGTTGTAAGAAATAATACTGACTTTGAGGACTATCCAATGGTCATCGTTCACAACCGATCAACTCACGCCATAGCAATTACGCATGTGAAATACTTCTTTGGCACCTTAAAGAAAATCCCAGATGAATATACAGCATTAAGCTATGCAGATAGCTCTGATCTTAAATTCCCTTATATTGTGCAGCCTAATACCGTCTGGAGGCATGGTATTGATAATACTAGAATAACAGATCGGCTATTACGTATGAAGTACGCTAAAATATGGTCAAAATTGGGCTTTTCAACTATTTGGGTCGGTGTTGAAACTATGCGTAATTCACGGCGCTTCATCCGGGCCGAAATCATTGTGCCTCCTCGGCGGAAGCCTGACTGGCTTCAGAAGGAAAATTTGTAATGTCTAGCTACGACCTCATCGTACTCGGTTCCGGCCCCGGTGGCTATGTTGCTGCAATTCGCGCGGCGCAGCTCGGGCTGAAAACCGCGATTGTTGAGCGGGAAAATCTTGGCGGGATTTGTCTCAACTGGGGTTGCATTCCGACTAAGGCGTTGCTGCGCTCGGCGGAGATATTCCATTATATGCAACATGCGGGCGATTATGGGCTGGCCGCGACGGGCATAACTGCCGATATTGATGCGGTGGTAAAACGGTCGCGCGGCGTTGCCAAGCAACTCAAACAAGGCATCGCGCTCTTGATGAAGAAGAACAAGATTACCGTCCATATGGGCGACGGCAAAATCACCGCGAGTCCTAGTGAAGGTTTGGGCAAACTGACCGTCACCAAAGACCCCGGCTCGGGGGCCGGGGCAGGCGCCAAAGCCGAAGAACTGACCGCCAAAAACATCATCATCGCCACCGGCGCGCGCGCCCGCGACCTGCCGTTTGCGCCTGCCGACGGCAAACGCATCTGGACAAACCGGCACGCGATGGTGCCGCCCGAAATGCCAAAGAAGCTGCTGGTCATCGGATCGGGCGCAATCGGTATCGAATTCGCCAGTTTCTACAACGACATGGGCGCAGAAGTGACTGTTGTTGAAATGCTCGACCGCGTTGTGCCAGTGGAGGATGCCGATGTGTCGGCTTTCCTCGAAAAGTCGCTGACCAAACAAGGCATGAAAATATTGACGGGCGCAGGGGTCGAAAGCCTGAAAGCCACCGCAACTGGCGTATCGGCGACGATTAAAACCAAAGATGGTAAGAGTGCTACCCATGAATTCACCCATTGCATCGTCGCCATCGGCATTGTGCCGAATACGGAAGAAATCGGGCTGGAGGCTCTCGGCATCAAAACCACCAAGGGCCATATCGATGCCAACTCGATGTGCCAGACCAACGTGCCCGGCATCTATGCCATCGGCGACGTGACTGCGCCGCCATGGCTCGCGCACAAAGCCAGCCATGAAGGCGTGATTGCCGCCGAAGTCATCGCGCAGTCGCTTGGCAACAAAGACGTTCATCCGCACGCGATGGATCCGCTCAACATCCCCGGCTGCACGTATTGTCACCCGCAAGTTGCCAGCGTCGGCTTAACCGAGGCCAAGGCGAAAGAGGCTGGATATGAGCTGAAAGTCGGTAACTTCCCCTTCATCGGCAACGGCAAAGCGATTGCGTTGGGAGAGGCGGAAGGCTTCATCAAAACCATATTCGACGCCAAGACAGGTGAATTATTGGGCGCGCATATGGTTGGCGCGGAAGTGACCGAGCTTATTCAAGGCTACACAATTGGCAAAACCGCCGAATTGGTGGAACAGGATTTCATGCAAACCGTGTTCCCACATCCAACCTTGTCGGAAATGATGCATGAGAGTGTGCTCGGTGCCTATGGCAAAATGCTGCATATGTGACGTCCAAAGCGCGCTTTAATAAAGCCCGCCAATTGGATCCTAAGCGGCGTATCGCAAGGGCGCAGGTTACGTCCTAAACACCTTTGCCCGAGTCAGATTCTACTGTCCTACAGCGAACAAATTTGCCATCACATGGTAACGAAATTTAGTAGGAGAGAAAAAGTGAAATCGACTGTGAACTTGCACGGAAATCTGCGCCGCAGCGGAGTTTGGTTGGTGGCACTCTCCATGGCGATTGCGGTGCCGGCTTTTGGCAAAAGCACCGTTATCACCGCCGATAAAATGGTTGATGTGCTGACCGGAAAAATGGTTGAATTCCCAGCCATATTTGTCGATGAAGATGGGCGCATAACCAGCGTTGTCGATTCCCGCGTTGTCCGTTGGGGCAGCGACGTGACGCATATAAATTTATCGGGCAAAACATTGTTGCCGGGATTGATCGATATGCATGTGCATTTGGATTCGCCCGCCAATATTGGCGGTTATCGCGGATTGGAATTTACCGACAGCTTTTGGGGTATGACCGCCGTTGGCGCGGCGCGTGATATGTTAAAGGCCGGATTTACAACGGTACGCAATGTTGGATCGGTCAATCGTAACGACGTCGGTTTGAAACAGGCGATTGAAAATGGATATGCGATAGGGCCGCGCATCGTGCCTGCGGGAAGCTCGCTCGGCGCAACGGGCGGTCATTGCGATTCCACGTTCCTGCCGCCGTCGCTGGAAAAGGCGAAGAAAGAAGAAGGCATTGGCGATAGCCCCGATGAACTGCGCTACCAAGTCCGCCGCCAACGCAAATTTGGCGCAGAAGTTATCAAGGTATGCGCAACAGGCGGTGTGTTTTCGCGGAACACAGAACCTGGCCAGCAGCAGTTGAGCGAGGCGGACCTGCGTGCGATTGCCGATGAAGCGCATTTATGGGGTTTGAAAGTCGCGGCGCACGCGCATGGGGCAGGGGGCATTAAAGCCGCCATCTTGGCGGGTATCGATACAATTGAGCATGCTTCGCTGGTCGATGATGAGGGCATAAAGCTGGCGGCTGCACGCAAAGAGCCAGTGTATTTCGGGATGGATATTTTCAATACCGATTATACTCAGTCCGAAGGCGCGAAAAATGGGGTGCTCCCCGATAATTTGCGCAAAGACCGTGAGATTGCGCAAATTCAGCGCGATAATTTTCGCAAATCGGTGAAAGCTGGCGTCAAAATGATTTTCAGCTCCGATGCCGGGATCATGCCCCACGGGACGGCGGCGGGGCAGTTCAAATATATGGTCGAATACGGCATGACTCCAATGCAGGCCATTCAGGCGGCGACGGTAAACGGCGCTGCTGCGCTTGGCCGGCAAAATGATGTTGGCGCGATCTCGGTGGGACGATTTGCTGACATAATCGCCGTTGATGGCGATCCGTTGACCAATGTGCGCGTGCTGGAATCCGTTTCCGCTGTTGTAAAAGGTGGTAACCTCGTTGATTAAATAAACAGAATCATATTGTTGCGTCAGATAGAGTGATTGTTGTTTCTAATAAATTTCCATGGTAATAAATCCATACGAAATAACATGTTTGGGGATCGATGATGTTGGCAACAGGTGTAGCAATTTTAATCAGCATGTCCGCGATGTCGGCGGATGCAGTGGATACGTCGCGCAAGGCATATTCCAATTGTTTGCGGGGATTCCACAACACGTCGGTAACCGAAAAATTAAGTATACCCGACTTTCGTGAAAAAGTCAGGATGGCATGTGAAGCCGAGCGCAGCACATATAGCGCGGCGGTCGTAAGATCGGAACGCAACTTTGGCTCTAACGCAAAAGATGCTGATGCTTTTGCAGCGGAGGAAATCGCATTGATCGTTGAAGGCGTTATCACGTCATTTGTTGATAACGCCGGCGAAGGCATTACTTTGGTGATGGAAAATTGACACGCCAATTGGTGTGTAAATCATTGTAATCAATCCGCATGTAATCCATTCGCTAATGCAGCGATATGATCGCAGCCAATGCCGCAGCATCCGCCAACCATAGTCGCGCCCGACGCTGTCCACTGCTTTGCCCATTTCAAATATGCATCGGGGCCCAAATCGTCTCGAATGGATTGAATATCTTCATTTGCGGCTTTTTCTTCGGCATGCGCGGCAAAACCATTGGCGTAGACTCCAATGGCGACATCGCGGGTTCCCAACGCCGCTCTTGCCGCGATTATGGCGGCGTCCATCACCTCTGGACAGCTGCAATTGAACAATATGGCTTCGGCGCCGGCGTTTACCGCCAATTCGGCGGCGCTCGCGACTGTTTCGCCTGATCTCAGTAATGGCGCGCCCTCGTCCCGCCCCTCGTCCCGCAATGTGAATGATAACCAAAGTGGCCGAGTGTCGCCAGCCAACAGCTCGGCAACCAGCGCAGCCTCGGCTAGGCTGCTTTGCGTTTCGGCCAACCAAATATCTACGTGCGGAGATAGGCCAGAAATGAGTATGTCCAAAATTGCACGCGCCGCATTTTTTTCAAAAAGATCGGGGCGATATGACCCAAGCACGGGCGGCAAAGACCCCGCAACTCTTGCGCCGTCGGAACCTGGCCGTGTTGCCGCCCGCCGCGCTAACTGACCAGAAAGCGACGCCAACGATGCACCGTCCGCCGCGAACCGCTCCGCACCAATATGAAACGGCACAATGGCATAGCTGTTGGTGGAGATAACTTGCGCGCCCGCGTCCACAAACTCTGCGTGCACCTGTTCCACCAGATGCGGCGTTTCGATCAGCGCCAATGCCGACCATTCAGGTTGCCGAAATGGCGCACCAAGCCTTTGCAATTCACGGCTGATTCCGCCGTCGAGTATCAATATGGGCATCGCCATTTAATCGATCGTTTCGACAAGGTCGCCTATGCGGCCAACCATTTCATCGATATGGGATTTCTCAAGTATCAGTGGCGGTGATAGGGCGATAATGTCCCCCGTCGCGCGCACCAACAAGCCATTATCAAAGCATTTGTGGAACAATTCCATAGCGCGTTTGGTTGGCGCACCGGGGCGCGGTTCCAATTCAATGCCGGCAATGATGCCCATGCTGCGGACGTCGATGATATGGCGTTTGCCTCTCAAGCTGTGAACGGCATCTTCCCAATATCCGCTTAAACCTAATGCCCGCTCAAACAATTTTTCGTCGCGGTAAAGGTCTAACGTGGCGATGCCAGCGGCGGCCGCCAATGGATGTCCTGAATAAGTGTAGCCATGAAACAGCTCGATTCCGCCTGCTGATCCGTCAACGACCGTATCATGGATATGACGGCTAACGGCGACTGCACCCATGGGAACAGCGGCATTGGTCAAACCTTTCGCCATCGTGATAATGTCAGGAACGACGCCCAAAACATCTGCAGCGGTCGCTCCGCCAATGCGCCCAAACGCGGTAATAACTTCATCAAAGATCAAAACAATGCCGTGTTTCGTGCAAATTTCTCGCAACTTTTCTAAATAGCCAATTGGTGGGATCAATACGCCGGTGGAGCCCGCCATCGGTTCAACAATTACCGCCGCAATCGTTTCTGCGCCATGCAACGCAACGATGCGCTCCAAATCTTCCGCCAAATGCCCGCCCCATGTCGGTTGCCCGCGCGTAAAGGCGTTATGTTCCATGTTATGGGTGTGCGGCAAATGGTCTACACCGGTTAGCAACGTGCCGAATTGGCGGCGGTTGTTGACAATGCCGCCCACCGATATGCCGCCAAAGCCTGTACCGTGATAACCGCGTTCGCGCCCTATGAGCCGCGTACGCGTGCCTTCACCGCGTGATCGCTGATACGCCAGCGCAATTTTTAACGCGGTATCAACCGATTCTGAACCAGAATTGGTAAAAAATATCCGGTCAATGCCGTTTGGCATCAATGCGGAAACACGCGATGCCAGCTCAAACGCGAGCGGATGGGATAGTTGAAACGTCGGTCCAAAATCCAGTTCACCGGCTGTCTTGCGGATTGCCTCAACGATAGTTTCCCGGCAATGACCTGCATTTGAGCACCAAAGGCCTGCTGTGCCGTCTAATATCTGCCGCCCGTCGCTGCTGGTGTAATGCATGTCCTTTGCCGCAACCAGCATTCTGGGTGCGTCTTTATACGCCTTATTCGACGTGAACGGCATCCAAAAAGCGGCCAGCGGGTCATTCTCAAGGTTCATTATATGCTCCTTATCTTAGCGACTTGGGTTCAAATCGGCCACCGCACGTTCTTGTCGAACGGTCGCTTTGTTGCAAACAAATTTTTGCTTATATTTTAAATGGCGGACAGGGTGGGATTCGAACCCACGGAGAGCTTGCACCCTCGCCGGTTTTCAAGACCGGTGCCTTAAACCACTCGGCCACCTGTCCGCATGGCACAGTGAATTTTGTCACTGTGTGCGTGCCGCTTATCTGCTGACGCAACCGATTTCAAGCCTTACTATTGATGCAGCGTTGGATAAAGAGTGTAAATCCAGCGATGAAACAGGATTCACATTGCAACGATAGTATGGCATAGCCGTTCACGTGCTTTCTTGGAGATCGTCGTGTTTAGCAAATTGTTGAGAAGTTTACAGGCTGTCTTGATTTTCGGCGTCGGCATTGCGGTCCTGCCGCATTCAAGCGGCGCGCAAAATACTGTTGCGACTGGCACTGTATCATCTGGGTTTCAACAGTATCTAAGCAGCGTTCGCGAACTGGCGATTAAAGAGGGTGTTCGTCCAGCGACAATTGATCGAGCATTTTCAAACATCAGATTTAACGAGCGCGTTATCAGCTTGGACCGGTCGCAACCAGAAACCGACCCAAATAAGCCAATACCTGATTTTGCGCCATATAGGCGCAAACATGTCGATGCGGCGCGCATAGGACGCGGGCGGTCAAAATACACTGAATTGCGGCCATTATTAACGCGTATTGAGCGTGAAACTGGCGTGCCAGAAGAAATGATGTTAGCGATTTATGGCCATGAAACCAATTATGGAACTGTGACTGGCAATTTTAATGCACCGGAGGCGTTGGCCTCGCTTGCTTATGATGGCCGCCGCCGCGCGCTGTTTGAGGCCGAATTGATTGCGGTGCTTAAGATGATCGACCGAGGTGTACCGCAATATGCAATCACCGGCAGCTGGGCCGGCGCGCTCGGCAAACCTCAGTTTCTGCCTTCTGTATATTTGCGGTTGGCGCGCGATGGCGATGGCGATGGCTATGCCGATATTTGGACCAGCGAAGTTGATGCAATGACGTCTATTGCCAATTATTTTGTTAATGCAGGCTGGCGGCGCGATGAGGAATGGGGATTTGCGGTAAATGTTCCAGCATCTTTGGATCGCCAAACCATCAAAACAAAAACCATTTCGCCGCGGTGTCAACGCGTCTTTGCGCGGCATAGCCAATGGAAAACCATTGACGAATGGCAGCGTTTGGGCGTTTCAGCGCAGCGCGGATATTGGCCCAAGGGCAATATGCTGGCGGCGCTGATCGAACCTGATGGTGAAGGTAACATCGCATATTTACTTGGTAGCAACTATCGCGTGATACTAGACTATAATTGTTCAAATTTTTACGCACTATCAGTGGGGTTACTGGCCGATGAAATTCGCAATTAGACTATTCGCTGCCATTGCTGGTGCCGCCACTTTGGCCTCTTGTGGCGGCGGCGCAATGCCTGGAGATAGCCTGCCTTCGGTATCGCAGCCGCCTTTAACCTCTGGTGTTTCTGATTTTCCATCGAAGGTTGGCGCGCCGTATCAAATTGGAAGTGTCAGTTACGCGCCTGAAGACGTCGCTGCATATGATGACGTCGGCTATGCAAGCTATTATGGCGCAGAGCTAGCCGGCAACCGCACCGCCAACGGCGAGCTATTTGTCCCCGGCGCGATCACGGCTGCGCACAAAACGTTGCCATTGCCATCCTATGTCGAAGTAACTGCCCTCGACACAGGACGAACAATTTTGGTGCGTATTAATGATCGCGGCCCATTTGCCAATGATCGCTTAATTGATTTGTCCGCTGGCGCTGCGCAGCAATTGGGCATCACCAATAAAGGTGTTGCGGGCGTTCGGGTTCGCAAAGTCAATCCGCCAGAACAAGAGCGGGCAGCATTGCGGGCAGGGCGTCCGGTTGCAGAGCGCATCGCGACTCCCGAGTCTTTGCTTCGGGTGTTGAATATGAAGTTGTCGAAGCAGCCGAAACCTTCGAGCTTAGCTCAAGCTGCGGTAATTACTCGCCAGACAAATTATCCCACACCAACCCAAAATGGGCGGTTCATTCGCGAAGGAACGGCAAGTGCTCCGCGTTCGTCCGCCGAAAATCGGGCGCAGCCAGCGCGTCGCCAAGGGCAAGGCCAAGATGGAAAGTTTATCCGTGAGGGCAATGGTTCCGCTTCGGTAAGCGCCGCCCCACAGACTGGCTCGGCAACCTATGTTGTGCAATTGGCCTCGTTTTCGAACAAGGTGCGCGCCGATCAATTGGCGCGAACATTGGGCGCATCTGTTCAACAGAGCGGCGACGGAACGCTATTTCGTGTTCGTTTGGGACCATATGCCAGCGAGGCCGATGCACAACGAGGGCTGGCCACTGCGCAACAACGCGGCTATCCGCAAGCGAGAATATTTCGCGAGTGACTCGTTTTTTTGCGGGTGATTCTGAAAAATTATCATCAGCGAACGGACGACATATGAACTTCGGCACTACCGCCATTATTTTAGCCAGCGTTCTGGTATCGTGTCCAGCCATTGCTGCACCCGCTTACGAAACAAGCGCTCCGATTGCGTATATGGTCGACATGTCATCGGGCGCTGTGTTGTATGAAAAACAAGCTGATGCGCAAATTCCGCCAGCGTCGATGACTAAAATGCTGACGACGTATGTCGTATTTGAAATGCTGTCCAACGGAAAGTTAAGGGCTGAGCAAACGCTGATAGTGAATCCAGACACTTGGAAAGCATGGAATAATCGAGGTTCGACAATGTTTTTGGCGCCTAACGAACAAGTGTCGGTGGCAAACTTGCTGCATGGGCTGGTGACATTGTCGGGCAATGACGCCGCAATAGTATTGGCTCAAGGGATTTCTGGATCCGAAGAGGCATTTGTTGCTATAATGAATAAAACGGCGAAGCGATTGGGCATGAAAGATAGCCGCTTCGGAACACCAAATGGCTGGCCCGACGAAGGACGCACGTTGACGACAGCGCGCGATTTGGCGGTATTGGCGGAACGAACAATAAACGATTATCCCAAATTATACGCCACATACTATGGCAAGAAGGAGTTTAAATGGGGCGGTGTAACGCAGCCTGACCGCAATCCGTTGCTAGGAAAAATAACTGGCGCTGACGGCTTGAAAACCGGACATACCGACGAAGCTGGTTATTGCTTCACGGGAACGGCGATACAGAATGGACGCCGGATATTGATGGTGGTTGCGGGTTTGCCGAGTTTCAACTCTCGTATAACCGAGTCGACAAATTTTATGACTTGGGGGTTCTCTGCTTGGAAATCCCGGCCATTGTTTGAGGCTGGCAAAACAGTGGCAACGGTTTCAATGCAATTGGGCGATGCATCAAATGTGGGTGTGGTCGCGCCGCGGAATATTGCGTTTACCTACCCAACTGGTTCTCCTGAGAATTTCAAAGTTTTTGTCCGCTACAACGGTCCGATAAAGGCACCTATTAAAAAAGGTGATATTGTTGCCGATATGGTGGTTAAACTCTCCGACGGAACGGAACAGATTACGCCATTGTTTGCGAGTGCTGATGTCAATCAGGCAGGCTATTTTAGGCGAATTTGGAACGGCGTTAAAGCAATCTTTGGCGTGTAAGTGAGTATAGGCTGGCATGACATCATTCGGCAAATTCATCTCGATTGAGGGCGGTGAGGGGGTCGGCAAGTCGACTCAAATCGCAGCATTGGCAGGCGCGATACAGCAACGGGGAATTTCCGTTATTATCACCCGCGAACCCGGCGGCACGGCAGGTGCCGAGGCCATAAGGCAGCTATTGCTGACTGGTGTAGACGGTAAATGGAGCGCGCGCGCCGAGGCGCTATTGTTTGCGGCTGCACGCAGTGACCATGTCGAGCGTCTTATCCGGCCCGCAATCGCGGCAGGAAAATGGGTGATTTCTGACCGGTTTTTAGATAGCAGCCGTGCGTATCAGGGCGGCGGGTCCGGCTTAAGCGATGAAGACATTTTGACGCTTCACCGCATTGGCAGCGCGGGTTTTTTGCCTGACCGAACTTTCATTCTTGAACTGCCCGAGGCGCAAGCTGCGGCGCGCGCGGCAAAGCGCGATCAAGGCAAATCAGACAGGATCGGTGGCCGCGGCTCCGCTTTTCACGCGAAAGTGCACGAAAGTTTTGTGCACTATGCAAGGCAAGATCCTGCCAGAGTGCGGATAGTGGATGCGTCGGGAGAGCCTGAGACAGTAACAGGCCGCTTAATAGCACAGCTCGATGATTTGCTGCAATGAAATGCTGATCGGTCACGATCATAATATGCGTATCTTTTCGGCTGCGCTTGCTTCTGGAAAGTTGCATCATGGTTGGATATTGGCCGGATTGCGTGGGCTAGGCAAATCTGGTTTTGCCGATATTGCGGCGCGAAAACTGATCGATCCTGATTCAGAGTTTGAAACGATGATTACACGCGGAAGCCATCCGAATTTGGTTAAAATAATGCGTCTTCCCAAGGATCCTCCGAAGGACGGCGAGGAGGTTGATCCAGCAGCAGAGTTAAAACGCAGCATCAGCGTTGATCAGATACGCGCACTCCAAAAACGATTAACGGTTCGCCTCGGCTCTTCAGAAAAACGCGTAATCATAATCGACTGCACCGATGACTTAGAGCGCAGCGCGGCCAACGCATTACTTAAGTCGCTTGAAGAACCTCCAGCGAACACATTTTTTCTATTGATAAGCCATTCTAGCGATAGCTTATTGCCGACGATCCGGTCGCGTTGCCAGATTTTGCGGTTTGAACCGCTAAATGTAGCAGATATGGAGGCTGCATTGCTTCAAATCGTACCCGAACTAGACGCCGATAGCAGAGCGGGACTAGCAGCCGTGGGTGGCGGATCACCGGGGCAGGCCATCGAGTTTCTGGGGCTAGAATTGGGCCAATTAGAAACCGACCTAGCAGCGATTATTGCGACCGGGGATCCCGGCAATGTCATTCGAATTAAGCTGGCTGGACAATTATCGCTAAAAAACGCGCAACGCAGATACGAAACATTTTTGCGCAGAGCTCCCCAAAAAATTGCAGAACACGCTCGGTTGCAAGATGCACTTTCGGTTTCTCCTGCAATTACGGCATGGGAAGCCGCTAATTTGCTTGCGGCGAGGGCTATTGGCGTAACGTTAGAGAAACAGAGTGTCGTTTTCCAAATGGGAAGCTTGCTGGCATCGATGCAAACGCATAGTGAACGCAACATAAACTCTGTCTAGCTGAGATTTGAATGACCGAACCATTTTATATTACCACCGCCATTGCCTATCCAAACGGGAAACCGCATATCGGGCATGCCTATGAAGCAATCGCAACCGATGCGATCGCCCGGTTCCAGCGGATGATGGGGCGCGATGTTCGCTTCATCACAGGTACCGACGAACATGGCCTAAAGATGGTGCAAACTGCGCGCGCGGCGGGCCGTAATACGCTAGAATTCGCTGATGAAATGTCATTATATTTCAGAGAAATGTGCGACATACTTAATATTTCGTATACAAATTTCATTCGGACCAGCGATCCTGAACATCATGTCGCCAGCCAAGCATTGTGGACGGCAATGAAAGCAAGCGGTGATCTTTATATGGACCGCTATGAAGGTTATTATTCGGTCCGCGATGAAGCCTTTTACGATGAAAAGGAACTGATTGCATCAGAAGGGGGGGGGAAACTCTCGCCGCAGGGAACACCCGTTGAATGGACCGTCGAAGAGACATGGTTTTTTAGACTTTCTAAATACCAAGATCAATTATTGGATTTATTCAACGAAAATCCTGATTTCATCCAACCTGAAAGCCGCCGCAATGAAGTTTTGCGCTTTGTCGAGGGCGGTTTACGCGACTTAAGCGTCTCACGAACCAGCTTTGATTGGGGTGTCAAGGTTCCGGGTTCGCCAGACCATGTCATGTATGTGTGGGTAGATGCGCTGACCACATATCTGTCAGGGATTGGCTATCCCAATATGGATGGCGAATTTGCGAGATTCTGGCCGGCAAATGTGCATATTATCGGTAAAGATATTGTTCGTTTCCATGCGGTATATTGGCCCGCGTTTTTAATGTCGGCTAAACTGCCTTTACCAAAGCAAGTTTTCGGTCATGGCTTTTTGCTTAGCCGCGGCGAGAAAATGTCCAAATCGCTCGGAAATGTGGTTGATCCGATTGAATTAGCGCAATTATTTGGGATTGATGCACTGCGATATTTTCTGCTGCGTGATGTGAGTTTTGGACAGGATGGAAGCTACAGCGCCGAAGCTATTGTTGGGCGTGTTAACGCAGAACTGGCAAATGGCTATGGCAATTTGGCGCAAAGAACCCTTTCATTGATTTTCAAAAATTGTGACGGTTACTTACCTGCTATCAATGGTCATGACGAGGATGATAACGCGCTTTTGGCGTTAGTTGATAATGTTGTATGTGAAGATGTGCCGCGACATTTTCAAAATTTGGCGATGTCACAAGGTTTGGATAGCTGGATGCAGGGGGTATTCGCTTGCAACGCATATGTCGATGCTCAGGCCCCCTGGGCTCTGAAAAAGACTGATCCCGAACGCATGGAAACGGTGCTAGCGACATTGTTCATCTGTATTGCACAATTGGCGGTGGCCGTATTGCCAATAATTCCAGACAGCGCTGCGAAATTACTCAATCAAATGGGGATCCCCGAGGATGTCCGTAATTATTCGAAAATCAACTCACATTGGTATTCTGTGTTAGCAGAAAGCAATTTTAAGATTGCTCAACCTCAGGGACTTTTCCCAAGGTTGGAATTGCCATCCAATAGTGCAGCCTGATGCTCGTCGATTCCCATTGCCATTTGAACTACAAAGGTCTTGTTGAAGATCAACAAGCTGTTCTCATGCGCGCACGATCCGCTGGTGTCACCGCCATGCTTAATATTTCCACGCGCGAAAGCGAATGGGACGAAGTTATCGAGTTGGCTGAGCAACAATCCGATGTATGGGCATCGGTTGGGATCCATCCACACGAAGCAGACGCACATCCCGATATAGATGCGGCAAAACTGATCAATCGTGCTGCCAATTCGCGCGTTATTGCCATTGGAGAAACTGGCTTAGATTTTTATTACGATAAAAGTGATCGCGAGCAACAGCGAAAGAGCTTTCGCTCCCATATCTCCGCGGCCAGAGAGACGTGCCTGCCTATAATTGTCCATACGCGTGAAGCTGAAGAAGACACAGCGCAGATCATGGCGGATGAGATGGGGAAGGGGGCATTTTCCGGTGTCATCCATTGCTTTACAGCCAGTGCTGATTTTGCGCGAACAGCGCTCGATTTGGGTTTGTACATTTCTTTATCAGGGATCGTGACTTTCAAGAATGCTCTGGATTTGCAGGAAATTGCACAATGGCTCCCTATAGATCGGCTTTTGATAGAGACCGATGCTCCTTTTCTGGCACCGGTCCCGCATCGCGGCAGAACCTGTGAGCCATCGTTCGTTGCCGATACAGCTAGATTTGTAGCTAAGTTGCGCGGAATCGATGATATAGAATTGATGCAGCAGTCCTCCGAAAATTTTTATCGCCTGTTTTTCAAGGCCAAGCCGTGAATGTAGACGATGGAGGTTCGCTAATTTACGGAATTGGCGGATTATTGCTTGTGATAAGCGCATTGGCTGCGCGGCGCCTTCCATTGGGCACGCTATCCAAAATGATATTGTCCTGGATGGTGATTTTTGCTCTACTTTTTATTTTTATCAGTTACCGATTTGAGCTGAAACAGGTCTGGAGCCATTTAGAGGCCGACCTGGCAGGAACCTCAAACCAACAGCAAATTGGCAAACAAGTTAGATTGCAGCGCGGCGATGACGGTCATTTTTCTGCGGTGCTAAACGTCAATGGATCAGCGATACCGTTTTTGGTTGATACAGGCGCGACGATGACATCTATGTCGTCGAAATCTGCCGAAGCTGCGAAAGTTGTGGTAGATAGGTCTTCCTATCCCATGATTGTGGAAACAGCCAATGGGACAGTGAAAGATTGGCGCGCCAAATTGAGTTTGGTGTCGCTTGAAAATATAGTGTTACAGGATCACTCGATTTTGATTTCTGACAGTATGGCCGATGATCAGAATTTTTTGGGAATGAATTTTCTTAATGAATTGAGCAGTTGGCGTGTTGAAGGGGATGTTATGGTATTGGTTCCTCAAGAGCCAACTTGAATATTAATTAACATAATATATATTATCGAACTTATAGGTTGTAAGCGTTCATAGGTCTCATGTCGTCGCGCCTTTTCGGCGCGATCAAGTGCAGTGTTTTGGTCGCCACCTTATATCAACCTGCCTACACGGCGCTCACCAATATCAAGACAAGCCTCCTTCAACTCCATCGTCACACTAACCCGCCCCGAAGGATAGGGGATCTCCGTCATGCGGTCCGCCATATCATAGGCATAACTTAAACTGGCATTGGCGGTGCCCTCCCCCCCCCTGCCTAACTCTTCGCATGGCTACTCTCCAACAATTTGCCGCTAAAGTGGGTGTGACTAGTCTGGTGCCATAGGGCTGCCAACATCAGATTGGCTGCCGCTGGAACGGCCAGCAAGCGCTTTTCGACTTGGCTACCGACCTTGGGGGGCGTCTTTCCCCGCTTTGTATTGGTCCTTATGATAGCATTGTTATTCCTTAGATCGACGATGTCGCTGACCCCGACGGCAGCAATAGCAGCAATGGCAGCGACTATGTGACATTGACTGTAAGCATATTGAACGAAACTTGAAAGTCAGGTTCCTTTGCGGTCAACGGTACGTCCTAGTTCCGCCACCAGGTTATATCCTGATGACGGAAAAGGAAGGAGGCAGATTGTTGATGCTTGAATTTGCGCAGGTCGCCGTAAGTTAGTTTTCTCTAAGCTATTACTTATGCCGCGCGATACTGAAAATCGTCGCCTACCTTAGTAAATAACTATGCGTTTGGAGAAACAGCCTAGACCCTAATCATCCAGCGATAAAGGACCGTGGTTCAAATGAGGTAGCACATGGCGCGCGAATAAATCGCATTCAGCGGCATGTGGATAACCAGACAATATGAAAGCATCCATGCCTTCGGCTTGGTAGGCGCGTATTTTTGCTAGAACCTGATCGGGATTACCGACAATAGCCGCACCGCAGCCTGAACGCGCGCGGCCAATTCCGGTCCATAGATTATCTTCGACAAACCCGTCATTTGACGCTGCGGCACGTAGTTCTGATTGCTGCGCCACTCCCGCCGTTTTGGCATCAAGCGATTTTTGGCGGATTACTTCGCCTGCGGCATCATCCAGCTTTGACAGCAGCCGCGCCGCATAGGCGCGGGCTTCATCCTCGGTTTCCCGAACGATAACATGGGCGCGGTATCCGAATTTCAATGTGCGCCCTCTTTTGGCGGCTCGCTCGCGTAAATCGAAAACCACGGCACGGACATTGTCCATTGTATCGGGCCACATAAGATAGACATCAGCAGCTTCGGCTGCGGCGTCTCTTGCTGCGGGGCTGAGTCCGCCGAAATATAGCGGCGGACATTTGCCCGAATGGGTTGTCATCCGGGGTGGATCAAGATCAAGCTGATAAAACTCACCTTGGTGCGACAGATGCTCACCCGACAACATTGTCTTCAATATCTTCATGACCTCAACGGTGCGGGCATAACGCGGATCACTA
>JANORM010000074.1:0-6631 GCA_031415335.1 Sphingomonadales bacterium
TGCGCGGGATGTACAGCGCAAAAGTCATGCCGCGCAGCCAATTGACGTCAAATTGGCGCAGCAAATCGCGGGCGCTGGAGCGTTGACCGCTGGTGCCCGAAATCGTCACGCGATTAGCTGCAACGTCTGCCGCTAATCGCGTGACGATTTCGGGCACCAGCGGTCAACGCTCCAGCGCCCGCGATTTGCTGCGCCAATTTGACGTCAATTGGCTGCGCGGCATGACTTTTGCGCTGTACATCCCGCGCAAGACTGACAGCCGCTTGATCGTTCCCGAACTCGAAAAGCTTCTCAACTCACCCGACGCGCCGACCCGAAATTTGGTGCGGCTGATTTCAATGGAAAATTTGAACGGCATCTTGGCGATCAGCAGGCAACGACAATATCTTGATGATGTTGGCAGATTTATCGAGGTGCTGGACAGGGAAGGGCAAAATAACGAGCCACGGCTGTTTGTTTACCGCGTCCAAAATGGACGTTCCCGCGATTTGGCGCGAACGTTGAATACCGCGTTCGGCAATGGATCTAGCTCAAACGAACAGGGTAATGACCCGGCACGCGATGTCCAATTTAGCCAAAGTCCGGATGGCAATGGCCGCGCCGATCAAACGCGCGGCGACAATGGCAATTCGGGCGGCAACAGTTTTGGCACTAACAATCAAAATCGGCAACAAAGCCAGCAATCTGTGGCTGCCCCCAATGATGGCAATTCGTCCTCAGGTGGCAGTGGAACAACGCGCCCATCAGGGATAGCCGCCAATATCTCTAGTGATGACAATAACAATGCGATTGTCGTTTTCGGAACGCCCCGCGAATACGCCATTATCGAAGATGCGCTGCGCAAGTTGGATGTTTTGCCATCACAGGTTTTGATCGAAGCGGCAATTACCGAGGTCAGCCTGACCAATGATCTGCGTTACGGCCTGCAATGGAATTTTACATCTGGCAATTCTAACGGGGTGTTGACGGAATCGAGTAATAACCTGAATTTGGTGCGCAATACGCCCGGATTTTCCTTTGCGTTTTCACCATTTAGCTCGATTAACGCGGTGCTGAATACATTGGAAAACAAGACGAATGTGAACGTCGTTTCGGCCCCGAAATTGCTGGTTTTGAATAACCAAACAGCGATTTTGCAAGTGGGCGACGAAGTTCCTATAGCAACGCAGAATTCGACCTCTAACATTGATCCCCAGTCGCCAACGATAAACTCGATTGAATATCGTAATACAGGTGTGATTTTGAAAATTACACCGCGTGTCAATGCAAACGGTATTGTGATGTTGGATATTACGCAGGAAGTAAGCGACGTTAATGATACCGTTGCGTCGGTAAACGGCATCAATTCCCCCACGATTTCGACCCGCCGAATATCGTCAACTGTCGCGGTAAAAGACGGCGAGGTGCTCGCGCTCGGCGGGCTGATCCGCAATACGCAGAGCAAGGGCCGGATCGGCATTCCGTTTCTATCGCAAATTCCGATAATAGGCGGATTGTTTGGCAGGCAGACGACAACGGGCAACCGCATCGAATTGATCGTTTTGTTGAAACCGCGCGTGATACGCACCGTCGAAGATGGACGGGCCGTGACTGACGAGTTGCGAGCGAAAATACAAACTTTGGAGCCCTTTAAATCGAGCGGCGATATTCCGTGAAGCCGGGAATAGCTGCCGAAGAGGGCTATGCCCTGATCGCTGCTGTCGTCAGTATCATATTGTTTTCACTAATGGCGCTTGCGGTCATCAACGCAATGCGTGGTCCGACTTTGATGGTTTCGGCGGAAGCAGACCGGGCTAGGCTGTCCGCGGCGGCGGACGCTGGCGTGGCTATTGCCATAGAAGGATTGTTAATCCGCGATTCCGTGCAACGATGGAAAATCGACGGGAAAAACCGCGAAGAATATCTTGGCGATATTCGGCTCGACATAAAGGTTGAGGATGAGCGCGGAAAAATCGCGTTAAACTTAATCAACAAACAACAAGTGGAACGTATGTTCAGTGCGTTTGGCCTGCAAGGTATCGAATTGGAGGAGGCCGCCGACGGTTTCATGGACTGGCGCGATGATGATTTCGAAGTACGCGCGCGCGGCGCGGAATTTGATGCTTATTCCGCAAGTAAAATAAAACCACGCAACGGTCCTTTGCGGACGTTGGGAGAACTGGCCCTAATTAAGGGCGTTGGGCCAAAGCTTGCGGAACAGATTGCACCGTTCGCAACAGTAAATTTTGGCAATGGGGATTTCGATCCGCGGTTTGCCTCACCCATTGCTGCGCGCGTTTCTGCCGATGATGAAGCTGACGCCGACCTTGCCGAATTTGGATCGGCGTTTCAGGCTGGGCAAACGGTTCGCGCGTCGCGCGCCGAGGTATCGGATTCGCTTGTTGGCCGCCCGCTGACCATTCGCGTATCGGCAAAGGCAGGGCGCGAGGCACAGGCGCAAACCAATGTGATAGTTGAACTCACAGGATCAGAAATCCGCCCTTATGTGATACGCGCACGCGATTAGAGTGTAACCGTGTGCCGCTTTGCGTTTATTGCGGGACGGGCTTTATCTTACCATTCTTGCCGACCACTAATACGGGCAATCCCCATGGCGCAAATGCGCTGGTAGTCGCACTCAATGATGCACCTGGCCTTGCATTCGCTTGGGGTGCAGAGCCAGTCACGCTGACAATCGTATTGGCGACATAAGGCTCGTTCACCAGATTTGCCAGCGAAACGACGGCTGGAGAATCCGGCGCGCCAGGCATTCGGTAAAATTTATGTAACCCTATCTTGGCCACTTTCACTAAACTTGGAGCCCAATATGGCGACACATAATCGGCATGATAATGCGTGGCCCCGCCAACCAAGGTCGATGAATTTCCCGCCAGTACACGTTCTGCCACGATTTGTGACCGCAATAGGCTTGCTTGTGAACGTCCCCGGCGCAGTGAGCCATCACATGTAAAGGTAAACTGACACCCTGTTTTGCGCGTCGACCCCTGATATACGACGCCGCACACTGTTGATGGATATGCAGGATGCCGAACGCGATTCAATATTACCTGAGCGACCGCTTCTTGTCCCTCAACAGGTTCATTCCCAGCCTCAAAACTTATCGCTTGGGTTAGGCAGGTTAGCGCCTTTTGATAATCGGTTGGCGGCTTATCACTCGGTCCAATCGATGCAGAAGCAGGATTACATA
Source organism: Sphingomonadales bacterium (assembly GCA_031415335.1). Taxonomy (GTDB): domain Bacteria; phylum Pseudomonadota; class Alphaproteobacteria; order Sphingomonadales; family Sphingomonadaceae; genus Sphingorhabdus_B. The sequence continues at coordinate 3,188 of JANORM010000074.1, forward strand.
GAAAGATGCTAAGTGCGCCAAATACTGAACAACTGCAGGAAAGGATTATATAGCGCCGCAAAATATACCCTCTCACTGGAACAAAAATTCAAAGCTCTACGTTAGATATTATGTTTCTATCGCGTAAATGTAAATATCTGTTGATGCCGCATAATGATAAAAATCCAGCGACTGAGTTCAAAATGGCACGCATTACATCGGCTGCAGCATATTCTTCCTGTGAATTTCGGTGCAGTATAAATGGCCGATGTTTCATTTCACACTGGCAACTCCGACTTTGCTTTGCTAACAGACCGCCAATGCACCCATAGCTCAGCTGGATAGAGCGCTGCCCTCCGAAGGCAGAGGCCGGGGATTCGAATTCCTCTGGGTGCACCAACTCTGTTTTGGCTTTGCGCGAGTCGATTATCGCTTTGCCCGACTGAGGGGACAAGTGCTGCGGGTTATGCCCAGCGGCGTGAAGTTTTTGTATTGCGAATTCGCACGTGGACGGCGGATGTTTCTCGGGCGTGCCGATGTGCTCGGGACTAGCGAAGCGCGGGCTAGCGCGAGCAATCCTTGCCGACGTCTAACTATTCTGCTTTGGGATCGACAGCGCATAACCCTCAGCGTTCCCATTTAAACGAATAAACAAAGCTGTCAGGCTCCCAGAACCCCGCGCCACACAGGAGCGGGCCCAGAAAAAGAATGCTAACTGACGCGTGCATTATTTTAAAAGACATTGGCCGAATTAGCTTTGTTTCGCTTGGAACGTATCCACCACCAAAGATGTAAATAAATGTAATTACTTTGCGACGATTGCAATCGATATCATTTTGTTAACCATTTTCGCTCACCTCCGAAACATATTTGTGTGAGGAGCCAACTGTCATGTTCGCGGTTTTGAAAAATGCGGTAATTAAATCAACCTGTTTCGTTAACGATCGCACGAAAATTGTTCCTCCAAAGTTGCTCGCAATACCCTGCGCTGCACCGCAGAATAATGGACTTGGTCTAAACCAATGCGAAGCGCCGGCGTCAGATAAAAAACCTCTGACGCGCTTTCAGACGGCCATCGCTGCATTGCTCATTCTCATGCTTGCATCGGTTAATCCGGCACATGCCTCTCAGACCGGCACATGGACAACGGGCACAGCCCCTGCATCGACGACGACAAATGGTGTTACGGTCACGATGACGAACAGCATCGCTTTTGGCGCTGGCACAACGAATGCAAACATGGGGGCAGTCAATTTTTGGAACACCCCGTATTCGGGTTCGATTGTGAATGCGAATGACTTAAGCTTTGTCATAAACAACGCGGTCACCCAAACGGTAACCTTCACTTTTGATAAGCCGGTTGCCAATCCCGTGATCCACCTGAGGCGGATGGGCGGTAGCAGTGGCACTGGTGCAACCCCGCCGACTAACTCGTCAAGATGGCTGTTGTCGGGATCAAACTTAGGAGCTTTGCCAACAGTAACGCGCCTTTCTGGTAATCCGCAATTTAGGGTTGACGCGACCGGCATATATCGGACGCCAAATGTTGCCTCAACAGTTGTCACTGGTTGCAGTGCCGCCTCTGCCACTGGATCCGTTGACGATGGAACAAACGCTTGTGGTTCGGTTCGCGTTAACGGACGCGGCATTACTAGCCTTAGCTTCACCGTTACCATTGTCGGGCCTGCTGGCGGCGACGGCGTAGAAATGGTGTGGTCGGTCGCCGACCCAACATTGGCAGTGCAAAAAGTAACCACCAACGGCTTTGGCGGACCTTTCAATTTCACAGCGACAAACCTTGCCGAGAACCCAGACTCGATTTCGACAACGGCTGCGAACACAGCGACAAATACGGTGCCGGTTCCGGATATTGTAACAAATGTAGGTTCATCCATTGCAATAACCGAGGCAGCAGCAACCGGGTTTTCTCTCACCTCGGCAAGTTGCCGTGATACGAACAGCGCAGTTACCGGGCAAACCGGAACGTTCGGTACAGTGTCCGGATCGACCATCACTGTACCTGCCAGCCGCGTTGTTTCGGATGCAGTGTTGCTTTGTACATTTACAAATGCGGCGCTCCCCAATCTTTCCGTGGCCAAGTCTGCACCATCGCCAATCTTGGCAGTGGGCACCAATTCAACCTACACACTCACGGTTACCAATATTGGCCCCGGCGCTGCAACAACGGCGCAGATCAAGGACCAGCTGCCTACCGGAATGACCTTTGTTTCTGCGACTGGAACAAACTGGACATGCGCAAACGCGTCCGGCTTGGTGACTTGTAACTATGCCAATGCCACCGGTATTGCCCGGATAAATGGCACCTCAACGGTCAATATTGTTGTGACGCCAACGGTCGCAATTGCGGGTTTGAGTGTAACGAACTATGCATCTGTCGATCCGACCGGTGGCGCGGCTGCGCCAACACCTGGCGCGGCATGTGCGCCGGCGGCATCTTGCACTAGCAACGTCGCGACGGTGACATCATTCGTTGTAGCCACGCCGGATAGCGTGTCGGGTGTGAACGGTGCGACGGGCAGCGCTGGTGTGGTAAATGTCCTAACGGGTGACACAATTAATGGCGCGGCTGCGACCACTGGCAATTCGACATTAAGTGTCGCCCCTGGTTTTACCTTACCGTCAAACCTGACATTTAACACAGCAACCGGGGCGGTAGGTGTAAATCCTAATACGCCTGCTGGTACCTATACGTTCAACTATCAAATCTGTGAAACGGCAAACCCGACAAATTGCAGAACTGCGAGTGTTAGCGTAACTGTTGCCCCCTCGGTCGATCTGCGCCTGACCAAGACCAACACACCCGGTGTGAATGGTGAAGTGGATCAGGCGTCTGACACGCTTCTTAGCGGTGCGACAACGACTTATTCACTGGTTGTCACCAACAATGGTCCAGATGCCGCCATAGGGGCATTGGTCATGGACACGGTCGGCACGGGCCTGACCTGCCCGGGAACCAATGCTGTGACGATCACGGGTAATGGTGTTCCCTCTGGTAGCTTCACTGTTGCTGATCTGACCGGCCCCGGCATCACACTGGGGACCCTCACAAGCGGTCAGTCCGCATCCTTCTCATATTCTTGCACGGTGAACTGATATGTCGAAAACTTCAAACACACGCTTGCGCAAAGCACTCCTAACCACTGGCATGCTATCCAGCGCGATCCCTTTGTCTTTTGCTGCTATGGTTTCACAGGCCCATGCCGCTGATGCTGTAAACAGCGCGTCCGTAGCCGCTCCGGCCGGTTCGATAGAGACAAATACCGCGAACAACGCCGCTACGGATTCTGATACAATTTATGCTATCATCGTTGCGGCCAACGACAGTGCCTTAGGTGTGAACGGTCTGACCGGCGCGACGGCTGTGGTCAATGCGTTTACTGGCGATACGGTGAACGGTGTTGCAGCAAGCTCTGCCAATGCGCTCCTGTCGGTTGCGCCGGGCGC
>JANORM010000075.1:0-28329 GCA_031415335.1 Sphingomonadales bacterium
CAGTCGTGGTCGAACGCGCATTGTCGACCTATGCCGATGTATATCAATCCGCCGCCGACGCAGCCACACCTGTATGGAAACTGCGCCATGGGTGAGCCGCTTCGCGTCATTGACCGCATCGAAACCGCGCCGCAATATAGCGAAAGTGACGCGATCCGCCTGAACAATATGTTCCGTGGGCGTGATACCGTGGAGATGCTGACGATATTGCTGCGCGAAAATATGCTTGGCGATGCCGCGATAGTCAGCAGCTTTGGCGCGGAAAGTGCAGTACTCCTGCACCTAATCGGAAGCATCGATCCGACCGTGCCCGTGCTATTTCTGGAAACAGGCAAGCATTTTCCCGAGACATTGGCGTACCGCGATGATCTGATCGCGCATATCGGCATGACCGATTTGCGCAATATCACCCCCGACCCCGTGTTGCTGGCGCGCAAGGACGAAAACGGTCTGCGTTGGTCCTATGATCCCGATGGCTGCTGCGACATTCGCAAGGTATTGCCGCTAAAAGCCGCGCTCGCGCCGTTTGATGCGCAGTTTACGGGGCGTAAAGCTTTCCAATCCAAAACCCGCGGTGCCCTGCCCCGGTTCGAGATTGAGGAAGGCCGCTTAAAGGTCAACCCGCTGGCCGATTGGGACAAGGCCCGCATCGCCGCGTATATCGCGCAGCACAACCTGCCGCCGCATCCGCTGGTCGAACAAGGCTATCCCTCCATCGGATGCAGCCCGTGTACGACGATGGTCGCGCCCGGCGAAGACGAACGCTCTGGCCGCTGGAAAGGCTGGGACAAGGTCGAATGCGGGATTCATACGGCGGTGCCAGAAGCAGACGATAACGGCGCGAATGATCCGGTGTTTTAGGGTCTATAATTCCGATCATCACCCAGCCCATCGTCATTGCGAGCGAAGCGCGGCAATCCAGAGTTTGTTTGCGCACGCTCTTGATTGCCGCGTCGCTACCCTCTTCGCGGGTGACGGTTTGATTAGCCAGCCATTCGCTTGCTGCTACACTCCAGCCTAACAGCACGCCAACACACGCCGCGCCCAAATACAGGAATTCGCCCAAATGATCCCCTTCGTCACCCTAACCGACAACCGCGGCAACGCCGTCTGCGTCAATCCCGAACTCGTCCAATTCGTCCGCACATCCGACAACGCCCACGACGAGTGCCTGATCGTATTCGGCAAAGACCAACTGCTGCGCGTACGCGGATCGCTGGATGAAGTGACCCAGATTTTACGGCAGGGGTGAGGTAGGTTTATGGGAAATGCCCTAATGAGCATTTTATCCTTGAAATATCCTAATCGGTTAATTGATTGGCTAATCTTTTCAGCATGTTGATATGAATGCCAAGGTCTCTATCTTCCTGATGCCCACCCTTATGATTTACCCCCACTACCTGTCCATGTTGATCAAGCAATGGGCCTCCAGACATGCCGCTGGTAATTCTTTGGCTTACCTCGATTTGCTCCACTGCACTTTTGACCGGAAGTGAAGTGATTGTGCCAGGTTTGATCGTAATTTTATTGCCACTAGCAAATTGAGGATAACCTAAGGTAGTGATTGGATCTTCTGGCAATAGTTCAATTTGCATTATATCTAGTTCGAAATATTGATCCTCAGGAATATCATGAGTGATAATAGCGACATCGCTATGCTGGCATATTTTATTGATCCTTACAGGAAATTGCTGTGAAATTTTTGATGGGTGATAAACAACTAAGCCTTTTGAATTGCTTACACAATGAGCAGCAGTAACTAAACCATAATCCTTCAGAAAAAAAGCTGTTCCCTGATCTCCAATCGCCGCTGAGTCTTCTATTACCCATACTGCTCTCTCCCAAACTTCAGTTCGGGTTGGATCTATTTTCATCGCGCTATTTGGAAATTGCACATTATAGCGCTTGGCTAAACGGCGGAAAACCGGGTCCGATTGTCCTTTAATATCGCGCAACCATGCCAGTTTTCCCAGAAGATGCCTTCCAATATTTGCATTTCCTCCATGTATATCATGATATTTTGTTTGCGCATCATTTACGCCTAAAGTTTCGACCGAATGAAGCGCAGCTCTCAAATTACGTACAAACCTTCGATTAACATTGAGCCCTTCATTGATTTTTATTCCTGTTACTGTCCGACGCGAGTTTCGATCGGCATAGTGAATTTTTTCAGGATGAATATGGAAACCATTATTTTCGATAGCTCTTATTAAATCTGGCGAAAGCAAGTCAGGTGAAGTTTTACCTGTTGGTGGAAGTGCTGACTCAAACATGCCGGTTAAGGGGCGGTAACTTGAGAAGCTAATATCGTCAGCATATCTCGTGTAAATGCACCTTGCTGCTTTCGCTAACGAGAGCAAATCTTTGTCTAATCTGAAGCAAATCATGTTTGAGATTATCGGGCTGCTCGGCGCGCCTTGGGGCAGACATCCATTATTACAGCAAATACGTGCCAATATCTGTGCCACCCGAGAGTTAATCCCTAACGATTGGAAAAGTCCGTCTACTCGGTTCTCTGTAATCGTAGGAAAAAAGTCTTTAAGGTCTATGTTAAGTAGAAATTTGCCTTTCAAGTGTGAAGCGGCATTAGTCTTTACTGACTTTCCGTTTACAAACCCATGCACTGGGTGTCGAATGCGATAAATACTTACGAGCGAATCAGCAATTTTTCGTTGAAAGTATTTGAGCCTTTCATTTGGAGCGCTGATCAAACGAAACTTCCCGTTGCCCTTCGCAATATTAAAGTCACGGTACATTTTGTGCCGAAACCACCAAATTTTTTTGAGTTCTGCCTTCGATAACCCAAGGTGAACGAGAATCTGAGGTTCGCTTGATAACTCTGGTGGGATAATTACTCGTGGGGGCAAGCTAAAAAATTGAGGACTTAGCACAGGGTCTCCCTTCCAATCACGCCCATGTATCCGATTGTACATCTGGCGCGCACGTTTTGCTTTAGACATTTACTCTGACGCCGCAGTTACAACAGCGCGTATGCGAGGGGAGACCCCGTAAATGATGATTAGCAGAGTATGTTTGCGTTGGAAAGATGCGACTGCAAAGATTGGACTTTACAAGAAAACCGCTGGTGGGGGCACCGCACGGCAACGCCATTTGACTTGCAATGTAGGACTTTATTTGTGACCGTTAATGCGGCTCTTTGACAATCTGAATAGCATCATTCGCAATCACAAAAACGGGCGATTTTTGTAGGACAATTTTCCTACAGAAATCCAACATTCAAAACCTATGTTTTGCGTTGTTTCGTGTGCACCTAAAATATGTCTACTTTGTCTACTTATCGGCGTGTATTTTAAGTCATTTTACACGAAAAAACATGCGCCGTTTTGAGGCCAATGTCGTGCGTTAAGATGATAGGCGCGATAGGCTCCAGCCTGCGCTAAAGCGACGTGGTTTATGACGCGGCCCTACCCGAAAAAATACGCCTGCACGTCTTTCGCAATCCTTGCAGGTCGCAGGGTTTCGGCGTCGATGCAGCACCAGCTGGATTTCACTTCGGCCAGCACGTCTTCGCCGCGTTTGATGACGGTGTCGTAAAAGCTGCGCGCGCCTTGGACTTTTTCAAGGACCACGGTGGCGATCACTTCGTCGTCCAGGAATGCGGGTTTGCGGTACGTAATCTCGTGCTTCAACGCGACCCACAGATATTTGGCGGCGGCCTCTGGCGGGGCGAGTTTGTGCCAATGTGCCAGCACCGCATCCTGCACCCAGTTCAGATATTTGGCATTGTTGACATGCCCCATGAAATCAATGTCGTCGGCCAAAATGCCGATGGGGTGTTTGTGAGGGAGAGCGATGGTCATAGTTACCCTAATGGTTGTTTGAATACGCGTTACAAGGCCAATGCGGCAGAATGATGAATATCGGGGTAAGGTCTTCATTCTCGCAGAGTGGGAGAAGCTGCAAGGGAAACGCCGTTGACCTTCGATCGCCTTCGGCCCAACAGGCCCAGGGCTGCGGTTTTAATTAATGCGGTCTTCGTGCAAACTTACAACAGGCACGCTGCCTCAATCATACCCCGCATCGGCATAGGCATCATCGGCCAAATCACTAAACTTAGTAATCTTCGCCTCAAATTTCAGCCGCACTTTACCTGTTGAACCGTGCCGTTGTTTGGCAACGATCAGCTCGGACAGCCCGAATATCTTTTCCATGCGCTCCGCCCATGCGGCGTGCGCGGCCTCATCTTCGGGCGCGGGTTGTTTTGACATTTCGTAATAATCTTCGCGGTACACGAACCAGACCATATCGGCGTCTTGCTCGATCGAGCCGGATTCGCGCAAATCGGATAGCTGAGGGCGCTTATCCTCGCGTTGTTCAACTGCACGGGACAGCTGCGATAGCGCAATCACCGGAACCGACAGCTCCTTGGCCAGTGTTTTCAAACCGCGGCTGATCTCTGAAATTTCATTGACGCGGTTGTCGTTGCTGCGGCCCGAACCTTGCAGCAGTTGCAGGTAATCCACAATGATCAGCCCGATGCCCTTTTGCCGTTGCAACCGCCGCGCGCGGGTGCGCAACGCCGCAATGGTCAGCGCAGGGGTATCGTCGATAAACAGCGGCAGTTCCTGCAATTCGCGGCTGGCGCGGGATAGCTCACGGAAATCCTCACGGCTAATTTTACCCATTCGCAGCAATTCGGCGCTGATCCCCGATTGTTCGGCCAATATCCGCGTCGCCAGCTGATCCGCCGACATTTCCAGACTGAAAAACGCGACCTTTGCGCCCACGCCCTTATCCGCTGGAATCCCATCCTCTTGTTCACGCAGCCACCGCTGCGCCGCGTTGAACGCGATGTTGGTTACCAGCGCAGTTTTGCCCATGCCCGGACGTCCCGCCAAAATCACAAGATCGCTATTGTGAAGGCCGCCAACCTTGGAATTGATGCTGTTCAGGCCCGTGGTGATGCCCGACAAATTGCCGCCCGATTGCAGCGCCTTTTCCACGTTTCGGATCGCTTCGGTGGATGCCGTCAGGAAGCTTTTCATGCTGCCCGTTTCGCCTTCGCCTTCGGCAACTTTATACAGCGCGGATTCCGCCGCCTCAATCTGTCCCTTGGGATCGACATCCTCGCTGGTGTCGAGCGCGTTTTCGACAAGAGTGCGACCAACGCTGACCAATTCGCGCAGCAACGCCAGATCGTATATCTGCTGCGCAAAATCCCGCGCGCCTAGCAATCCTGCGCCATCGGCGGTCAACCGCACCAGATATCCGGGACCGCCCAGTTCCTTGATCGATTCGTCGGCCTCAAAAAAAGGTTTCAGCGTCACCGGCGTAACCAGCATGTTGCGGTCGATCAGCCGCAGGATCTGTTCAAATATCCGGCCGTGTAAGGGCTCAAAAAAATGTGCGGGCTGCAACTTGATTGAGACATCCTCAATAATCCGGTTGTCAATCAGGATCGCGCCCAAAAACGCGGCCTCCGCCTCGACATTGCGTGGCAGTTTTTGGGGTTCGCCGTCATTAGCGGCAGCAAGTCTTACCGGTTCGGCCATTGCCTGCCCTAACGCCCACTTTGCCCCATGTGCAAGGGGCGTAAAAAATAAGACTGGTGACATCATTGTGGACAAAATGAGAAATGCCCTTGTCGCAGACGTTTGAGGGGTTAGGACAGAAATGTGACGGATCCACGCATCATCAAAGTCGAACTCGACGAAGCCACGATATTGTGGCGCAATGCCGATATTGAGCAAGAGCGGCGCGTGGCAATTTTCGATTTGATCGAAGAAAATAGCTTCAAACCGCTGCGCGTCATGGCGGACGGCTACGCTGGGCCTTTTGCATTGCATATAAGCGTTCAGGACGGGCGGCTAATTTTCGACATACGCCGCGAAAATGGCGATCCTTTTGAGATTCTGATTCTGGGCCTTGGTCGATTCCGCCGTCCAATCCGCGACTATTTCGCCATTTGTGACAGCTATTACCAAGCCATCCGCAAAGCCAGTGCCGCAGAGATTGAAACCATCGACATGGCAAGGCGCGGCGTCCATAATGAGGCGGCAGAATTGCTGATCGAACGTCTGGAGGGGAAAATCGAAGTTGATTTTGCCACCGCAAGGCGGCTGTTCACATTGATATGCGTGCTGCATATCAAGGGCTGAAACACTATATTTGGATATTTATGATTCGGACGGGGGAATGAATCGCGTGTGGTTAAAACGGTTTGATACCGGCAAATTCAAGGTTAACTACCGAACGTTTGCCATCGCAGCGGCGGCTCTTCTGGGGCTTTATGCGCTGTGGAGCTATATCAGCGGTTGGGCCCCGTCCCGCAGCGAGTTTTCGGTGCAAGGCATATTGGTCAGCGAAGAGAACGGCGCGCCCAATTGGTCAACATTGGGCGCAACGGGGGTCGATTTTGTTTATCTGACCGCCACGCAAGGTGCCTCCAAGCGCGATGCGCGTTTTGAGGCCAATTTGGAGGCGATCAAGGAAATCGGCGGTATTCGTTATGGCGCGGTTCATCATTTCGATACCTGCCGCTTGGCAACAGACCAAGCGACATTGTTCATCACCACCGTTCCGCGCAGCCCCAATGCCCTGCCCCCCGCTGTGCAATTGGATTTTTCTGGCAGCTGCGACAGCCGGCCGAACCGCGCGCTGATATTATCCGAGCTGGCGACATTCCTGAGTCAGGTAGAGGCGCATAGCGGCGTTCCCGCTGTGTTGTTGCTCGATAGCGAATTTGAAAAAGAATATCAGGTCAGCAAATCCATCGACCGCAATGTATGGTTGGAAAGCAACTGGTTCCTGCCCGATTATTCGGCGCGGCCATGGGTGATGTGGACAGCGAACAAAAACCGCCATGTTGCCGGCATCGACGGCGCGGTGCGCTGGGCCGTGGTGCGCAATTGAGCGTACCGGCGGACAATTTGGTTGCCGCAGCAAAGGCGGCGGCGACCAATGCTTATGCGCCATATTCCGGCTATCATGTTGGTGCGGCTTTGTTGCTTGCCGATGGCCGCATAGTGACAGGCGCGAATTTCGAAAACGCCAGCTACGGCCTGTCATTATGCGCAGAAACCGTTGCCATCGCAAAAGCAAGCAGCGACGGGTTGTTGACGCAAATTACGGCCATCGCTGTCGCGGGCGGACCGCCGGGAAATGCAGGCGGCGAAACATGCACCCCATGCGGCCGCTGCCGTCAGATTATCAAGGAAGTTGCCGACCTGACGGACATCGATATTCCGGTGCATTGTGCTCGCAGGGGCGGATATGATACCCACCTATTGTCTGAATTATTGCCCCATGCCTTTGGCCCCCAAAACTTGCGCTAAGCAAAATTGAAATAAGCGAGAAACAATGTCGATACTGTCGGATATCTGGATACGCGAGCAAGCCAATTTGAACGGTATGATCGAACCGTTTGTCGAGGCGCAGCGGCGCGATGGCTGCATCTCATACGGCCTTAGTTCATATGGCTATGACGCCCGCGTCGCCGATGAATTTAAAATCTTCACCAACGTCAATTCAACAATCGTTGACCCAAAGAATTTTGACCCAGACAGCTTTGTCGACCGTAAAACCGACTGCTGCATCATTCCGCCGAACAGTTTTGCCTTGGCCCGTACCGTCGAATTTTTCCGCGTGCCCAAGGACGTATTGGTCATCTGCTTAGGCAAATCCACCTATGCGCGCTGCGGCATTATTGTTAATGTCACGCCGCTGGAACCCGGTTGGGAGGGGCATGTGACTCTGGAGTTCAGCAACACCACACCATTGCCTGCAAAAATTTATGCCAATGAGGGCGCGTGCCAATTTCTGTTCTTAAAAGGCGAACAGCCGTGCGAGACGACGTACGCCGACAGAGCGGGCAAATATATGGGACAAACAGGGGTGACATTGCCCAAATTGTAAGCCAGTATTGCATTCTGAATTGAAACTGGAGAAATGTAACAATGCCTCACCCGCGCGAATTTGCCATCATCGTTTACGGTGCCACTGGATACACAGGCCGCTTGGTCGCCGAATATCTTGTTGGCCGCGCTGGCGCGCCAAATTGGGCGATGGCCGGACGGAGTTTGGAAAAACTGGCGGCGGTGCGCGATGAAATTGGCGCACCAGCAGATACACCGCTGGTTGTTGCCGATGCATCCGATCCAGCCTCGCTCGATGCGATGACCAAGCGTACGTCGGTGATTATCAGTACGGTCGGCCCTTATCAAAACTACGGCAATGAATTGGTTGCAGCATGCGTTGCAAATGGCACCGATTATACTGACCTGTGCGGTGAACCGGTTTGGATGCGCGAAAAAATTGACCAGCATGGTGCCGCAGCGCAAGAATCTGGCGCGCGTATTTGTTTTTCCGCCGGGTTTGATTCCATTCCATTCGACCTTGGCGTTTTGATGCTACAACAGCATTGCACCGAAAAATTTGGTGAACCGGCACCTCGCATAAAGGGCCGCGTGCGCGCGATGCAAGGCAAATTTTCGGGCGGCACAGCCGCCAGTTTGAAAGCGACAATGGCCGCAGCAGCGATCGATAAATCGGTCATCGCGCATTTGATGAACCCGTTCTGCCTCGTCCCGGGATTTGAAGGACCAGCGCAGCCTGCTGGCAACAAACCAGCTTATGATGAAAGCCTTGGCAGTTGGGCCACCAGTTTCGTTATGGCGCCTATTAACACAAAAAATGTTCACCGCACCAACGCGCTGCTTGGGCATCTTTACGGCAGCAATTTTGTCTATGACGAAATGATGCTGACCGGGCCCGGCGAACAGGGTGAGGCCATTGCCAATCATGTTGCCAAAACGCCGATGATCGGTACGCCCGATGATCCCGCGCCAGGCGAAGGCCCAACCAAAGAGGAGCGCGAGACCGGGTTTTATGATGTCTTGTTCGTTGCTGAATATCCCGACGGCCGGACCGCGCGGTTGGGCGTAAAGGGCGATAAAGACCCCGGCTATGGCTCGACCAGTAAGATGATTGCGGAGACGGGAATCGCTTTGTTTGAAATAAGTGGCTCCGGCGGCATTACCACTCCGGGCGCGGCATTAGGTAGCGCACTGGTGGCGCGGTTAACGGCAAATGCGGGCTTGACGTTTGAGGTGGAAGGGTAAGGCGCACTTCCATCATCAACGTCTTGCCCCTATAGGGCCGTCCATGCTCTCTCGCTTCTTCAAACGACGTCCCGCAATCAGGCCGATTGACACGGCCTGCATACCTGCTGGCATGCGAGTCTATGCGGTGGGCGATATTCATGGACGCAATGACTTGTTCCTTAAATTGTTGGATCAGATTAACGCCGATGATGGCGTGCGTGGCAGCGCAGATACACAGATAATTTTGCTTGGCGATTTGATGGACCGTGGGCCAGCAAGCGCGCAAGTCATTGATACCGCGATTGCGCTGAAATCTGCCAAGCCAAATACGCGGTTCCTGATGGGCAATCATGAAGAGATATTCCTATCGGCCTGCCGCGATCCCAACCCAGAAATTGTCCGTTTCTTAATCCGCATCGGCGGAGAGGCAACGATCATGTCATATCCCATCACCCGCGCCGAATATCTCGAACTGGATATTCAGGAGTTAGCAGACCGTTTGCCTAGTTTGATCCCCGAGGCGCATCTGGCGTTTTTGGAGAGTTTTGAGGATCAGATCGTCATCGGCGATTACGCCTTTGTCCATGCGGGGGTAAAGCCGGGAACCGCACTTGCCGAACAAGCGCCCAAACATTTGCGTTGGATCCGCGAAGAATTTTTGGGCTATCGCGGTAATTTTGAGAAAGTCATCATTTACGGCCATACGATCAGCGCCGAAGTTGACGAAAGCCGCAGCCGTATCGGCATCGATACCGGCGCGTATGACAGCGGCAAATTGACCGCCATCGGCCTTGAAGGTTCGCAACGCTGGTATTTGCAAACCTGATCGGATAGCCTCATCGCTATGAGACATTTTGCCCTGATCGTCAGCGCCGCCGCGCTTTTTTTCACACCCCCCGCTCGCGCGCAAGAACAGGCAAGTGCGCAGCGATTGAAGGCCGATGTCGAAAAGCTGGTGAGTTTTGGAACGCGCCATAGCTTGTCATCTGCCAACGATCCGAAACGCGGAATTGGCGCGGCGCGGGCATGGGCGAAATCTGAATTTGATCGGATAGCGCGCGCATGCAATGGATGCCTGACGACGCAATTTCTGGAACGAAATATGTCGGGGCCGCGTGCGCCGGATGGCGTCAACATTGTCAATGTGCTCGCGATCAAGCCCGGAAAGATGGGCTGGGATCATGTTATCATCATCGCCGGACATATCGACAGCCGCGCTTCTGATGTCATGGATTTTACCAAAGATGCGCCCGGCGCAAATGACGACGGTTCGGGCAGCGCGCTGGTTTTGGAAGCCGCGCGGATTATATCGAAACAGCAGCAGGATAATGCGACAATCGTTTTCGTATTATTGTCGGGCGAAGAACAGGGCCTGATGGGCGGGCGGTTGCTGGCCGAAACCGCAAAAGAACGCGGTTGGACCGTATCAGCAATGCTCAACAACGACATTGTCGGCGGCACGATGGGCACCGATGGCCGCAAGGTGGAAAGTACCGTTCGCGTGTTTAGCGAAGGCATCCGTGCTTCGGAGAATTTAGAAGAACAGATGGCGCGCCGAAACAGCGGCGGAGAGGATGACGGCCCCAGCCGAGCGTTGGCGCGCCGCATTGCCGACGTTGCCGGCGCAAACCCCGTCCATATCGGACTGGAGGTTTTTGGCGTGCGCAGACCGGACAGGTTCCGCCGTGGCGGCGACCATTTGGTGGCATTAGAGCTTGGGTTTCCTGCCGTGCGCTTCACCGCAGGCGTCGAAGATTACGATCACCAGCATCAGGATATGCGCGTCGAAGGCGGACGCAAATATGGTGATACAGTCGACGAAATGGATTTCGGTTATCTTGCCAAAGTGACTTCGCTGAACGTCCTTACCGCATTATCGATTGCCGCAGCTCCGCCAGCGCCAACCTCCGCCACGCTCGGCGGCGCAGTTGGAAGCGATACGGTGGTTAGTTGGACACCGGTAAAGGGAGCGACAGGTTATCATATTTATGTGCGCCGCAACGACCGAATGGATTGGCAACAGGTGATCGAAATCGACGATGCAGCAGCGACCACGCACACGCTGCGCGGTATAATCGTTGATGATCATTTTGTTGGCGTCAGCGCGCGTTTTGGCGCTGGATCGGATGACAGCCTGATCACATTTGCCGGACTGCCGCCCCGGCCATGATATAAAAAAGAGACGGCCCCTTTCGAAGCCGCCTCCATTTTTTCACCGGGTATAAACTTAAAAAATCAGGCCACTTGCGGCTGAGCAAGTTCGTCCTCAAGGTCGCGTAAAACATATCCGCGGCCCCAGACGGTTTCGATATAATTTTCGCCGCCACATGCCAGCGCCAATTTCTTGCGCAACTTGCAAATGAAGACATCGATAATCTTGAGTTCAGGCTCGTCCATGCCGCCATATAGGTGGTTCAGGAACATTTCTTTGGTCAATGTCGTGCTTTTCCGCAGCGATAGCAGTTCCAGCATCGCATATTCTTTGCCGGTCAAGTGGACGCGCGCGCCGTCAACTTCAACGGTTTTGGCATCCAGATTTACCGCCAATTTGCCCGTGCGAATTACGGACTGAGAATGACCCTTGGAACGGCGAACAACCGCATGAATGCGGGCGACCAGTTCTTCACGGTGGAATGGTTTGGTGACGTAATCGTCCGCTCCAAATCCGAATGAGCGTACTTTGCTGTCCATTTCGCTAATGCCGGAAAGGATTAGCACCGGCGTTTGCACCTTGGCGACGCGCAGTTTTTTAAGCACGTCATACCCATGCATATCGGGCAAATTCAGGTCGAGCAGGATGATGTCATAGTCATACAGCTTACCCAGATCGAGGCCTTCTTCGCCCAGATCGGTATTATAAACATTGAAGCCTTCGGTCGCCAGCATCATTTCAATTGCTTTGGCGGTGGTCGGCTCATCCTCAATCAACAAAACTCGCATGTGGTAAACCCCTTATGCATATTGCGTCCCCCAACTCATTACCGTGCGTCGCGTTGCGGCGGTGAGTTGGCTGTTATTAACCATAAGACAGATGAACTTAAAAGGTTAATTTCGGGTTAATGCAGGAAATCCTGCGAGTCGCAGGGACGCAAAAGTTAACAAACGAGTCATTACTGCGGGTTTGCGGTCCGCAGCCTTGCAACAATTAATTTCTCTATCCTATCCTCATTTTGGCTCCAAATTGGATGATCTTGTAATTTTTGCGGTCCATTACCATTTGTTAGGCGTTCCGGTGACCTAATTTTAACCACCGATGTGGGAATATTCTAATGCTTAAAACGACAGAAACGCAATTAGCACAAATGCGTCCGTTCGCTGGATTGGGCAAAGCGAACCATGGCTGGTTAAACGCCAATCATCATTTCAGCTTTGCCAGCTATCACAATCCCGATCGCATGCATTGGGGCAATATCCGCGTGTGGAATGATGATGAGATCGCGGCGCAATCGGGTTTCCCGCCGCATGCGCATGATAATATGGAAATCATAACCTATGTCCGTGACGGCGCAATCACGCACAAGGACAGCATGGGCAATACCGGGCGCACGGGCGCAGGCGACGTGCAAGTCATGAGCGCTGGCACGGGCGTTACCCACAGCGAATATAATCTAGAAGATACAATATGCAGGTTATTCCAGATTTGGATATTGCCGCGTGAGCGCAACGTTGCGCCGCGATGGGATGCGCGGCAGTTTCCGGCGATGTCCGGCGAATCCGGGTTTAGCGTTCTGGCCAGCGGCTATGGCGATGAAGGCGCGCTGACAATCAATGCTGATGCGCGCATGTTGGGTGCGGCGATTGCAAAGGACGGCATATTACATCACCCCATTTCTGCGGGGCATCATGGCTATTTGGTGGTCGCAAGCGGCTGCGTTGCAATAGATGGCATCAGCCTTGATGAACGCGATGGCCTGGCAATTGCACCCGGCGCGATTTTGAACATTTCGGCGGCCACCGACGCACGCTTGGTGCTGGTGGAGAGCGCATAGCCGCGATCCGCAACAGCAACGCGGCTGGCATTTGCTGCGGCCCGCTGTTAGTGATGGTGCATTATGGCGTTTATTTTACCCGAAGACGTGCTTGAAGAAACGTTCCTCGCCTCCACTGGGCCAGGCGGGCAGAATGTCAACAAAGTCGCCACTGCGTGCCAACTGCGCGTCGATGTGTTTGCGTTGGGTCTGGCGCCTTACGCTTTCCGGCAATTGAAGGTTTTGGCGGGCAGCAAATTGACGCTATCAGGCGAATTGATCGTCACCGCACGCAGCCACCGCAGTCAAGAGGCCAACCGTGAGGACGCACGCAAGCGCGTGATCGCGCTGATCGACAAAGCGCATATCCGCGCGCCGCGCCGGATCGCCACAAAGCCCAGCAAGGCTGCAAAGGCGCGGCGAGTAGATACAAAAAAGGGGCGTGCAACGGTGAAAAAGAACCGTGGCCGTGTCGATATGGAATAAGGGACAAGATATGTACATATTTGAAATTGACGCCGACGCGCCAAAAGCGGCGTTATATGCCGATATATTGAGCGCCGCCGCAGCGTTGACCGATGGCGAGCACGACGGCATTGCCAATATGGCCAATGTCGCCGCTTTACTATGGCAATATCTTCCTGATCTGAATTGGGCTGGATTTTACCGAATGGGCCAGAATGCAAACGGCGCGGCGGATCTGGTGCTTGGACCATTTCAGGGCAAGGCCGCTTGCATCCGTATTCCGGTTGGCAAAGGGGTGTGCGGCGCAGCGGCATTGAGCGGCGAGATGCAATGCGTCGATGATGTCCATGCCTTTCCCGGTCACATCGCTTGCGACGGGGATAGCCGATCTGAGCTGGTCGCACCCATCATGCGTGACGGCAAAGTCATCGCGGTGATCGATTTGGATAGCCCTATCACCGCCCGTTTCGATGCCGCCGACGTTGCAGGCATTATGGCGCTGGCGTCGCTGTTGGCTTTGCGCATCTAAAAGGCTGTTTGAAACTGCCTCATTATGAGACAGGCCGCGTAATGGTAACGAGTTTTACATTCTGAAGATTGGATTCTTGCAAAGAAAAATGTTAATGTTTTCTTAACTACTTGTATCGCGGCACAATGTTGCTGTCAGTTCAAGTTGTCCAGTTAAGGGAGCTATTAACCATGAAGAACCTTGTATTTTCAGGCGTCGCCGCCACCGCCCTGTTGCTAACCGCGACAGCCGTAAATGCCAGCGACTCGTTCGCGCCAGCCGCGCCAAGTGCCGCTGCTGCATCCGTCAATGTTGCTGCGGATGGCGCAAGGAGCGGCGGACACCGTGTTTCTGGAAATTATGGCGGCGTCAGAACACCGCGCGTCGGCGGGTATTCCTCGTATCGCCGCCCATTCCGGGGCTTCATCCTTCCCAGTTACTGGATCAACCCTGGGTTTAGGTTCAATAATTATTACAGCTATGGCCTGCGTGCGCCGACCAATGGATATAATTGGTCGCGATATTACGACGATGCCGTCCTAACCGACAATCGCGGTTACGTTTATGACAGCGTCAGCAATGTTCCGTGGCAATCCGCGCCCGCGAACAATGCGCCCCGCGCCAATTCGCAACCAGTTTACGCACCAACGATCAGCACGGACCAAAGCGTTTACGGCGGATATGATCTGCCTGAAAATTCCACAACCGAATCCGGTACATATGATGGCCAGTGGACTGGAGCTTATGTCGATGACAAGCGTGAAACCTATCGCGGAGAATGGGAAGGTACGTATGAAAACCAGAATGGCCAACGCTATCAAGGAACATATCGCGGTACGTCCACAGGCGCGCCCATTTATTCCGGCGGCACGGGTAATCAGGCCGCTGCCGCGGTAGACCCGCGGGATGAAGATGATCGCGGCTTTCCCTCACCAAATGATCCCGGCATAGCTTATGGCAATGGCGGCGACCGCAGCCTGACAAGGTATTCGGTCCCCGGCGGTTATCAAGAATATGAACGTTGCTTGCGCAATCGCGGCGTAGCAGGCGGAGCAATTGGCGCAATTTTGGGCGGCATTGCGGGCAACCGAATTGCGGGACGCGGCGACCGTTTGCCCGGCACGTTAATCGGTGGCGGCATCGGCGCGATTGCCGGAGTTGGAGTGGAAAAGCTGGCGAATAAATGCCGGAAATTTTTGCCGCGTGAGCAATACCGCCCGCAGCAAGGATATTATCCGCAGCAGCAAGGTTATTATCCGCAACAACAAGGCTATTACCCGCAACAGGCTCCGCAGGCCTTTGGCTGGTATTATCCGCCACAACCTGCGCCCGTAACAACGATTACGATCACGCCGGGAACGTCAACGACGACAACCACAACGACCGAAGAAGTGGTTTACGAAAACGTATATACCCGCGCACGTTACAAAGGCAAAGCCCTGCGCCGCCCTGCACCCAGCCGGAAACGCTGCGGCTGTTAAGACAAGGCTAACACTATAAACAGAAAAGCCCTGCCACAACTGGCGGGGCTTTTTTTGGTTAAGCGAACTGAGGGAAAAATGTGAAGGAAAATTAGGTCTGGTTACTCGGGAACAAATCGTTCCCATCCCTCTGGGCCCAATTTCTCCATTGGCTGATACCGGGTTTTGTAGTTCATCCGCGGTGACCCATCGACCCAATAACCAAGGTAGACATATGGCAGGCCCGCTGCGCGTGCGCGCAATATGTGGTCCATGATGATGTAATTGCCAAGGCCGCTGCGCCCCTGTGCCTCAGCATCATAGAAACTGTAAATCATCGACAGCCCGTCGCCTTGGCGGTCGGTCAGGCATGCCGCAACCAATTCACCCGCGCGGCCAAAACGCGGCGGCGTGCGGTATTCGACGACATGGCTTTGAACCGGAGACTGCTCAACCATATCGGCAAAGTCCATCTCGTCCATGTTCACCATCCCGCCTGCGGGATGGCGCTGTTCCAAATAACGGCGCAGCAGCGCGAATTGTTCACCTGTGGACCATGGCCGGCACGCGCTCACTTGCAAATCTTCGTTGCGCCGCAAAATACGGCGCTGCGTTGCGTTGGGTTCAAACTCGTCGGTCAACACCCTCACGGAAATGCATGCCTTGCAATCAAGACAGCTGGGGCGATACGCGACATTTTGGCTGCGGCGAAAGCCAATTCGGCCCAAAGCATCATTCAGCTCGCCGGCGTGCGGGCCATTGAGCTCGGTAAAAACTTTACGCTCCGTTTTGCCCGGCAAATAGGGGCACGGTCCAGGATTCGTAACGAAAAATCGCGGAAATTTTACTGGTGCGCTCATTATCTACCCTGCATGGACGCGTTGTCGCGGCTTTTGATCTTACTGATGGTTATGCATGCAGAATACGCTGATGAAAAGCGCGTTTACCATCAAAATGAAGGATTGAATAATCGCGGTATACACGGTCAGTTTAACTCGACGCGTTCAACCTTGTATTTCGCTTTTTTCAGGCCATCAACCAGCCCCTGCAACTGATCTGCGTCGCGCGCCTCGCATTCAATATCTGTAATCAGGCCCTTGGCTGGCAAAGTGGTAAAAATCCGCTGGTGATATATTTCAATGATGTTGACATTATGCTCGTTAAATAATCGCATAACCTTAAACAACGCGCCCGGCCGGTCTTGCAGTGTCACGCGCAGCCGCGCCAACCGCCCCGAACGGGCCAAATCACGTAGCAACACATTGGCGAGCAACCGCGTGTCGATATTGCCGCCGCACAGCACGACGCCAACATTCTTGCCAGCGAATTTTTCCTTATGCGCCATGATCGCGGCAAGCCCCGCCGCGCCTGCGCCCTCAGCCACTGTCTTCTCGATTTGCAATAGCAGGCTAACCGCCGTTTCCAATTGCGCTTCGGACACCAAAACGATTTCGTCGACCAGTTGATCGATCACTTTCGCGGTCAACACACCGGGCACTTTTACCGCGATACCCTCTGCCAATGTATCGCCTTCGCATGGCAATTGCACGCCGTTCAATTGCGCATACATGGATGGGTAGAGCTCCGCCTGTACGCCGATTAAGCCAATGTCTGGATTTATGCCGCGCGCTGCTACTGCCATGCCAGATAGCAACCCGCCGCCGCCAATCGGCACCACCAGCATATCCAGATCAGGGATGGCCTCCAACATCTCCAACGCAATCGTGCCCTGTCCCGCAGCGACATTGGCATCATCGAACGGATGTACAAACGTCAGGCTGCATTCCACCTCCAACGCGCGTGCATGTTTGTAAGCATCATCAAATGTTTCGCCAAACAGCACCACATTGCCGCCGACGCTCTCGGTTTGCATGACCTTTACCGTCGGCGTTGTTGTCGGCATTACAATCGTGACGGGCACGCCCAGCCGCGTGCCATGATAGCTTAAACCCTGCGCATGGTTGCCCGCCGATGCAGCGATAACGCCCTTGCCGCGTGCTTCATCGGATAACATCAGCAACGCATTCAGCGCGCCGCGCTCCTTAAACGCCGCCGTAAACTGAAGATTTTCGAACTTCAGATAAATATTCGCCCCCGTCAGCGCAGACAAAGTTTTGCTATGTAATGTCGGCGTATCGACAATAGCGTCTTTGATCCGGGCATGGGCAGCGCGGACGTGATCTAGGCTTAGCTGGTCAGTCATAACGATGGACGCCCTAACCCATCTGGCGCATATTGGAAACAGCGTTTATGGGTTCGCCGGTAAAGGGAGAATTATGGCGAAGATTGGATTTATTGGCATTGGCATTATGGGGGGGCCAATCGCGCGGCATTTGAAATCTGCTGGGCATGAGCTGACAATATTCAATCGTTCGCGCAACAAAGCGGACAATTGGATCGCGGCATATGGCGGAACGCTGGCGACCTCCCCCGCAGAGGCAGCGTCCGGCGCCGACGCGGTTATCACTTGCGTTGGTACCGACGATGATTTGGCCGGGGTCACACTGGGCCGCGACGGCGCTTTTTCGGCAATGCGCAAAGGCGCGCTTTTCATCGACCATACCACGGTATCTGCGCGCATTGCTCGGCAGTTGGGCGTCGAAGCAAAATCACGCGGCATATTGTGCGTCGACGCGCCCGTTACCGGCGGGCAGGCAGGCGCAGAAAACGGGACGCTGGCTATCATGTGCGGTGGCCGTGATGACGCGATTGCTGCGGCTGAACCGATAATGAAGTCATATACCAAACGGATCGTTCATGTCGGTGGTTCCGGCACGGGCCAAACCGCAAAAATGGCCAATCAAATCGCCATCGCAGGAGTTATTCAGGGCCTGTCGGAAGCCATGCATTTCGCGCAATGCGCGGAGCTTGATTTGGACAAAGTATTTGATGCGATTTCCGGAGGCGCGGCGCAAAGCTGGCAAATGGACAACCGCTGGGCAACAATGGCCAAAGGCGAATTTGATTTCGGTTTCGCAGTCGATTGGATGCGTAAGGATTTAGGGCTGGCAATTGATGAAGCTCGCGCCAATGGTGCATCCATACCTATCGCAGCAATTACCGATCAAAATTATTCCGATATTCAATATATGGGCGGCGGGCGGCAAGACACCAGCGCCCTGATCAGAAGGCTTCCAAAACGATGAGAACCATCAAATATCTAATCGCCGCTGCGTCCGCTGCGCTGATGTCTTCAGCTGCATTTGCCGACGGTTTGGTGGAAAATGTCAATGGCATTACGCTGGATCAAGACGGCAAGCTTATCCGCTTTACAGGAATATTGATCGGACCAGACGGCAAGGTAACCCAATTGCTAACCCGCAAAGACAAACTGCCAAAACAACTGGATTTTCGCCAAGACGCAAATGGCCTGACGATGTTGCCCGGCCTTGTTGATGCACATGGCCATGTCATGGGCATTGGATTTCAGGCGCTAACATTGGATTTGAATGAAACCAATTCATTGGCCGAGGCACAGGCCGCGATTGCCGCCTATGCCCAAAAATATCCCGACCGGCGCTGGATTATCGGACGCGGATGGAATCAGGAAAAATGGGGATTGGGCCGGTTTCCGGTGGCCGCCGACATTGACAGCGTTGTTTCGGACCGCCCGGTATTTCTGGAACGGGTCGATGGACATGCCGGATGGGCGAACAGCCGTGCGATGGAAATATCCGGCGTTACCGCCGCCACAAAAACCCCCGTCGGCGGACGGATTGAAATGCACGGCGGCAAACCCAGCGGCATTTTCGTTGACGCGGCATCGGAACTGATCGGCAAAAATGTCCCTGTCCCTCGACCCGCCGAACGCGATATTGCGCTGGCCAAGGCTCAGGAAATTTTGCTGGCGCAGGGCATAACCGCCATTGCCGATATGGGTACCACAATGGAGGATTGGCAAACATACCGCCGCGCTGGCGATTTGGGTTGGCTGTCGTTCCGGATTTTTAGTTATGCGGCGGGTATTGACAACATGGTGGCAATTGCTGGTCCTGCGCCTACCCCGTGGCTATATGATGATAAACTGCGGCTGGGCGGCGTGAAGCTTTACCTCGACGGCGCATTGGGCAGCAGGGGCGCATGGTTGAAAAAACATTATGCCGATGCTCCCGGACAGACAGGGTTACAGTTTTTACAAAGCGCCGAAATCCGCAACCTCATGGTCCGCGCTTCAATGGACGGATTTCAAACCGCCGTTCATGCCATTGGCGATGCCGCCAATGCCGAAGTGATCGGCGCGGTGGAAGAGCTTGCGACTGCTTTCACAGGGGACCGACGCTGGCGCATCGAACATACGCAAATTGTTGACCCTGCCGATATGCCGCGTCTTGGCAAAAACGGTATTATCTCCTCGATGCAACCCGTTCACCAGACATCCGATCGGACGATGGCAGAGGCGCGTTTGGGACCTGACCGGCTTGCCGGAGCCTATGCATGGCAATCGGTTTTGAAAGCGGGCGGCAAGCTGGCATTCGGTTCCGATGTCCCGGTGGAATCAGCTGATCCTTTCGCTGGCTTGGCCGCTGCGATCACACGGGAGGATGCCAAAGGGCAACCGTTTGGCGGGTGGATACCGGGTGAACGCGTCAGCCGTGAACAGGCCTTGGCCGGGTTCACAACGGGCGGGGCCTATGCCGCGTTTGCGGAAAATAAGGTCGGGTCATTGACCCCGGGACACCGCGCCGACTTTATCCTGATTAACACCGATCCGCTGCTAGCATCACCAAATGAAATCCGTGCCACTATCGTTGAAGAAACATGGGTTGGTGGCCGCCCTGTATACAAACGCAGCAAAGCGAAACCTGCCGATAACGTTCCAAATACTGACGGCAGATAATTCTGGATAGTTAGCCCGCTTATAGTGCTTTCGCGGCACTTACGACCTGTTGCATTACCGCGCGATACCCGAGCGAAATCGTCATCCGCGCATGATGGCCACCTTTGCCAAGCAACGCATGGGCGGCGGGCAGATGATAGCATGGCACGCCCATGAACAGATGATGTTCCGCGTGATAATTCACCCAATAAGGCGCTACGGTCGCACGTTCCAGCATCCCGGCAATCGTTGTGCGCGCATGGCTGAACGGGTCTGCACTTCCCGTGGCAGTGCAGGCATGTTCAGCGATATTTCGGATACGCAGGAACAACTGAAATGTTGTGGCCAACGCGGCGGTCCAAAGCAAAAATGGTACCCAGCCAAACGACGCTAAGCTGATTGCCAGAAAAATCGCCTGAACGAGCAAGAATCTCCCCACCGTTTTGGCAGTTAATTTCGCGCCATCGGTGTTTGATATTGGCGCGCCAACGCCGCTTCGGCCCTGCACATTCATCGGTTTACCTGCGCTGTGATCGCGCTGCCCCGCCTCGCTTTGCCCCGTCTCGCTTTGTTGGCCTTTCAGCATGGCCAATGCTCCCCGCCAAGCTGCGGCAAATTGGTGGCTGCGCTGCTTAAAGAATGTCTGCCCCGTCAAATCGCGGATCACTTTGCGGCGCAAGCTGGCACGCGATGTTGGGAAAGGCTGCGATAGGCCAAGGTCGGGATCTTCGGCTTGCTGCGTAAATTTATGATGCGTCAGATGATAGGCGCGGTAAGCAAAAAGATCGCTGCCCGTTGCTGCGCCCGTGATCCACTGGCCAAAGAAATTGTTAATTTTCCGCTTTGGATGCAACAATCCGTGCGCGCCGTCATGCATTAATATCGACAGGCCCAATTGCCGCCCGCCCAACATTGCAATGGCAAAGGGCGTCGCGGCAATTCCTGCGGCCCAATGTATTTGCCACAGCCACGCAACACCGCCCGCCGTCAGCATGACGATCAGCCACGCATGTACCGCCAGCCAAATACCGCGCCACGGCGAAATTCGTGTGATCGCCGCCCAATCATCAGCAGCGAATATTTCACGCGGGTTTGCGGCCTTCACCGCTGGCATTTGCTTTGTCCGATCATCACTCGCTGAGTGTAACGCAAAGCGCGGCCATCACCAAATGCGCTACGTCACGGCGCGTATGGCAATGGCCAATATGCAATTATTTCGACGCAGCGATCCAGCCGTCGATTTTCTTTTCAAGGATCGCCAGCGGCAACGCGCCCGTATTCAGTATCTGATTATGAAACTCACGCACGTCGAATTTGCTGCCAAGCTCGGCTTTCGCCTTCGCCTTCAACCGCTGGATCGTCAGCGCGCCAATTTTATACGCCAGCGCCTGACTTGGGATGGCGATATACCGCTCGACCTCTGCGGTTGCGTCGGTTTTGCCCATATCGCTGTTGGCGAGCATATATTCGATTGCTTGATCGCGAGTCCAGCCTTTGGAATGAAGGCCAGTGTCGACTACCAAACGCATAGCGCGAAGCATTTCATCGGATAATGTTCCGAACCTTTGATACGGGTCTTTGAAAAAGCCCATGTCATATCCCAATGTTTCGGAATATAGCGCCCAACCCTCAACATAAGCGGTATTGCCGCCAAAGCGAATGAACGCGGGCAATGCCTCATTTTCTTGGGCGATGCTGATTTGGAAATGATGCCCCGGCGCGCCTTCATGCAGGTACAATGTACTCATCCCCGGCGTGGTGCGGCTGGGCAGGTCATATGCGTTGAAATAGAATATGCCGGGCCGAGTGCCATCGGGCGTTCCGCCTTGATAGCTGCCGCCCGCTTCAAACTTTTCGCGGAATTCTTCATAAGGGCGGATTTCCAGTGGCGCTTTGGGCAGGTATTTGAACTGTGATTTTATCTCCGCATCAACCGCTTTGCCAATGTCATAATAGCCTTGCGTCAATGCCTCTCGGCTGGCGGGTTTGAATTTTGGATCGTTGCGCAAATGGTCGAAAAATTCGGGCAAGGTACCGGCAAAGCCGACCTCTTTTTTGACCTCTTCCATGCCGGTTTTGATCCGCGTCACTTCAGACAGACCCAGATTGTGAATTTCATCGGCTTTGAGCGGCAATGTCGTAGTTTGCTCAATCAGATACGCGTATAATTTATCGCCGCCCTTCATGTGCGACAGGCCCACGCCTTCGCGCGCATCCTTCAAATATTCTTCGCGCAAATAATCGCGCAGCCGCACATAAGATGGGTAAATTCCGTTTTCGATGACATCCCGATATTCGCTGGTCAGCCGCGCTTTATCAACATCGGAAATCCCTTCGGGGAATTTCTTAACAGGCCCAAAATACGGCGATTCTTCGGTGGCTTGCGCCAGCTGCGTGTTCAATTGTTCGATAACATTTTTGATCGTCAACTTGGTTTCAACCACGCCCGATGCCTGCCCTTCACGGAACCGGCCAATGCTGCGGTCTATCAAAACGATGAATTGTTTATGGCGTTTCAAATTGTTTTCATAATCGGTCAGCGTCTTGAAGGGAGCAGCGCCCGCGCCGCTGGCAAAGCTGGGGTAAAATGTATGAAAGCCAAAAAAATGGTTGATCGGGCGAACCACGGTTAAATCCATCAACTCTTTCGACAGGCCTTTGAGCACATCGTTTTGCTGCAGAAGGTAGACGTCATAGGCGATTTGATCGGTGGCGTTTAATTTGGTCCGATCCATTTTTTGTAACGCAGCCAAGCTGGCGGTTGCGGCGGCGCGTTCGCCGTCAAAATAGGCGTCGGTAATATTATCGCCCAATTGATCGGCATAACGCATGTCACCGCGAAATAGAGCGCCGAGTGGATTGCGTTTCAGGCTGGCTTCATCATCGGCGGCAAACAGTGCATTCAGTTTCTTGCCTTCATCCATGACCGGCGTGGCCGCGGCGGTTTCGACATGCTTGCCATCTTGCGCAAGCGCAGAATTGGCCGCCAAAAACGGCGCCGTGATCATTGCTGTCGCCAGTAAAATAGTTTTGATCGAATGCATAAATAGTCCCCGTCCATAATTCGCAAGAACGCCGTGCATAGCGTTGCCTGCTTTGGCTGCAATCTCGGTCCAATTTCGCTATCTGGCAATATTGTTTCGACAGACAGCAATATTAGACCGTTAAATGTCAGGAGGCGTCGCCCCTAAACTTTCGGCCCCCTAAACCTTTGGCCCCCTAAACTTTCGGCGTGGTCAGCTCCAACCAGTTATTTTGCCGGTACCATTTGGTGATGATATGTTTGACGCCGCTGATAACCGGTGTGCCGGTGTGCAGCGATTTGTAATTTGGTTTGCCATCTGGCGTCATATTGTTCCAGATCAGCATCATCCCGGCTTGTGGCCGCACACCAATGCCTAGGTTTGGAAATTCTGTCGTTCCGCCTTCGTTCGGTGTATTTAAAAATATCATCGCGGTCCAGCTGCGCTGCCCGCCAGCAATACTCTCTTTTTGCCAATAAGTTTCACTTGGGTGAAAGAAATCATGATGCGCCTTAAACTCTTGCCCCTGTTTATATCGCTGGCCCTGCATAGTTTCGGCAAAATCATTGTGGATGCCCATAGTGTCACTCATCCGCGCTTCGATGCGGCTGACCTCTTTATCCCAGCGGCTTAGATGGCAACTGTAACTGGTGCGAAAACCTTTTTGGTTTGTGCCCTCATACAGGGTAGATGGCACGGCTTCTTTATCGATTTTATCAATCAGTATCCGGCAGTCTTTTTTGCCCAAAAACCCCTGATAAACATATAGCTGAATTCCCTCAGCCTCGACTTTTTGCACGAGCTTATTCTTATCCAGATGTCGCGTTACATGCGCGCCAATGACCGCCAGTTTTGCAGGGTCATTATTGGGATCAAAACTATTCGTCGGTTCGGTTGCCATCATTAACTCGCATTAATCAGGGAATGATCCGCCCTCTTACCATCACCCAGTCCACTTTTTCCAGTGTACGAATATTGTTTAGCGGATTTTCAGATACGGCGATCATATCAGCGGAATATCCCACGGCGATGCGGCCAATCTCGCGTTCTTTGCCGAGCACTTTTGCTGCGGTTGTTGTTGCACTGGCTAAGGCTTCTTTTGCCGTCAATCCGGCATTCACCATCAACTGAAATTCCTCACCATTGCGGCCATGACCAAAAACACCAGCGTCAGTTCCAAACGCAATGGGTACACCCATATTGCGCGCCATCGTAACCGCTTTGCCTACCTGGCTTAATGTCATCCGGATTTTATCTTCAACGACAGGGGTATAGACGCCTTTGTCCAACCCCTCACTGACCCCCTTAAACGCCATCAGCGTCGGGACCATGGCTGTGCCGTTTGCCTTCATTACTTTTAACGCGGCTTCGTCAGCAAACGTGCCATGGTCAATGGTATCGATGCCCGCACGCGCCGCCGCCTCTATTCCGCGCGCACCATGCGCATGTGCCATGACTTTCAGGCCCAGCGAATGCGCGGTGTCGGCAATTGATTTCATTTCCGCGTCGCTAAAATGCGCCTCTAGTCCACGACCTTGTTGCGACAGGACGCCGCCTGTGGCCGTGATTTTGATGATGTCTGACCCTGCGCGCGATGCCTTGCGCACTTTTTCGGCACATTGCACAGCGCCGGTGCAGGCATAGCCGCTGGACAAGGCGTCGTTAATATTCTCGGTAAATCCCGTCGTATCGCCATGTCCGCCGACAATAGCCAGCGGCGGACCTGCGGCAATGATGCGCGGACCATCGATTAAGCCGTCGGCGGTTCCACGCCTTAATGAAAATGCCGAATATTGCGATGATCCCGCGTCGCGCACCGTGGTGAAGCCTGCTTTGACAGTCAGCAATGCATTTTTTGCGCCGACGACCACGCCCCATTCGGCTGGCTCGGTCGCTTCTTTCCAAAAATCACCCCCGGGGTCACCCGTTAGATGAACGTGCAGGTCAATCAGGCCGGGAACAATGGTTTTTCCCTCCATGCGAATGATCGTCGCGCCTGCAGAGTTCCGCACGATATTGCCGGGCGTTATGCTGATTATCTTACCATCGACAACCGTAATGGTTGATGCGCCGAGCGGCGCGCTATCGGCGTCGACGATGACATTCCCGGCCAATATGATCTGCGTTTCGGCGATTGCCGGGCTGCTTGCCGTCAATAACAGTCCTGCAATATACGCAATTTTCATGGTCTGCACACTCCGCTCGATGGATGTGAATATTGCGTGCTGCAGCAATATTGCGCAAGCACAAAAAAGCCCGGAGCGGCGAACCGTCCGGGCTTCTTGTTTTCGCAGGTCTGGCAATTACCAGAAGAAATTATGCGCCACGTCGACAACATAACCGTTACGGATATCGATCAGCAAAACATCGTCATAATACCGTACCCAACGATAGGGACCATATGCCTGCGGCAAACGATAATGGCTCGGATCGCTTATCCAGTAATTTGATCCGTAAAATCCGCTGCCCAAATAGAAACCGATATTCAGCCTGTTATATTCATGGCTGCGATAGGGTGCATAATAACGATTTACGCGGTAGTAATTGCGGTTATTGTTACGGTATGAACGCCAGTCATAACGGCGATCATTATGCCAACCACGGTTCCAATTGCTATAGCTTTGATCATTATAGCGGTTGCGTTGATAGCGGTTGCCCTGACTGTAGCGGTCATACCGGCCGCCACGGTTGCGATCATATTGGCGGTCGACCCGTCCATTATTGTTGCGGTCATAGCGGCGATCAACATGAATATCGCGGTCGCGGTACCGGGTTCGATCTAAACGCCCATCATTGTTACGGTTATAGCGGCCACGGTCATTTTGATTTTGGACCTCGTCCCGACCGGTATAGCCGCGCACTGAATTGTCACGGCCTGAATAGCCGCGTCCACCATCACCGCGCCGTCCGTCATATTGCTGATCTCGGCCGCGCCTGTCATCAAATCGCCGGCCACTATCTTGGCGGTCATTTTGCCTTTGATTGGATTGCGCCTGATCTCGCACAGGCCTGTCGCCGCGCGCCTCAGTTTGCACATTTGTGCCTTGGTCACGGCGTCCGAAACCACCATTGAACGCACTGTTTCCGCGACCATTGCCCTGACCATTATCCGGTTTGCTCATTTCAGCAGACCGTTCAATATTGTGTGTGTTGGCTTGCCCTGCTTGCGTGGTTACGTCCGCCGCAAACACAGCTGGTGTCATCGCTGTCGCCAGAGCCAAGGCCGTCAAATAAAGAGTTTTCATATCACTAACCCCATTATGCAAGCGGCCGATTGCCTCCTGCCATGCGATATATATCGCATGGTGATTCTGACCGATTGCTGAACCGCTGGTTCATATTCAGAAAAGGTGCGATTTTTATGAACAGATATTTTCCTAAACGTCGGAAAATGGAATATCCAAAATTGGATAATCCGCCCAGTCATTGAAATCAAAATGCCACCATTCGTTCGAAATGCCCATGAAGCCCTGCATGTGCATGTACCGTTCCAGTCGCGCCCTGTTTTGCGAAGCCAATGCGCTACCGCCATTATAGCTGCGAGAGGCGCGTTCGCTAAATTCATCATATTCAGATGGCATTTCCACCGCTAACCCAGTACCTAAATCGTATAAAGTCAGATCAACCGCGCAGCCGCGATTGTGGCGAGAACCTATTTTTGGATCGGCGACAAATCCGCGTTTGGCAACCGGTGTGCTGTCCCACAAGGCCTTGGTTACGCTCCACGGACGATAGGCGTCATGGATTAACAGCCCATACCCATCCGCCTTTGCCGACGCCTGCGCCCGCACCAAAGACTGTGCAGCGGCAGACACCAGAAACGCGCGCGCGCGGTCGTATAAAATCCGTCCGGTAAAATTATTCGGTGTTGCATAACGAATATCCAGCCGAATATCGCTGTCCAACTTAGTCAGCTCGACAAGCGCGCCGGGATCGGCGGGCAAAATCGATAACTGCTGCGCAGGAATTGATGGCGGGGCGGACCGATTGCACGCGACAAGCGATACGGCCGGCAATGCCGCCAGCCCCATTGCCGCTTGCCTGCGGGTTAACCCGCGTCCTTGGCCAGCCATTCCTCGAGCCATTTGATCGTATAATCGCCGTTTTGAAATTCGGGATCGTCGAGCAATTTTTGGTGCAGCGGGATTGTGGTCTTCATCCCCTCAATCACAAATTCGCCCAGCGCCCGGCGCAGCCGCATCAGACAACCCTCTCGCGTGCTGCCATATACAATCAGCTTGGCGATCATGCTGTCATAATATGGCGGCACTTTATAGCCGTGATACAGTCCGCTATCGACGCGGACATACAGGCCGCCGGGCGGATGATACCAGGTCACTGTGCCGGGTGACGGCATGAATGTTTTGGGGTCTTCCGCATTGATCCGGCACTCGACCGCATGGCCAGTGAACGTCACTTCGTCCTGCGTCACTGATAATGGTTTGCCATCAGCAACGCGGATTTGCTCGCGCACTAAATCGATGCCCGTAATCATTTCAGTTACCGGATGCTCCACTTGCAAACGGGTGTTCATTTCGATGAAATAAAACTCACCGTTTTCCCAAAGGAACTCGATGGTGCCTGCTCCGCGATAGCCCATATCGGCCATTGCGGTCGCACATATTTCGCCCATGCGGGTGCGCTCAGCGGCAGACAATACCGGCGAGGGCGCTTCTTCCAGCACCTTTTGATGCCGCCGTTGCAGCGAACAATCGCGTTCGCCCAAATGCACGGCCTTGCCATTGCCATCGCCGAAAATCTGAAATTCGATATGGCGCGGATTGCCGAGATATTTTTCCAAATATACCGTCGCGTCACCAAAGGCAGCCTTTGCCTCGGTTCCCGCCTGTTGCATCTGGGTTTCAAGTTCTTCTTCGCTGTTCACGACCTTCATGCCGCGCCCGCCGCCGCCCGAAGCGGCCTTGATGATGACTGGATAGCCAACTTCGCGGGCGATCCTTTTGGCATCTTCAATCTCGCTAATCGCACCGTCGCTGCCGGGAACCAATGGCAGGCCTAGCGCGCCG
>JANORM010000076.1:0-12810 GCA_031415335.1 Sphingomonadales bacterium
TCTGGATTGCTTCGCTACGCTCGCAATGACGAAATATAAGTGGCTAACTAACTCAAGATTAAGGTACATGATCATAGTTTCAAACGCCCCCTTGCCATAATTTAATCGAACGATTAAACATGCTCCACATATTCAACCAAAGGATCATCCAATGACCGACGCTTATATTATCGACGCAGTTCGCACGCCGCGCGGCATTGGCAAGGCTGGTAAGGGCGCATTGTCGCATTTGCATCCGCAACATCTGGCGGCAACCGTGCTCAAGGCTTTGAAGGATCGCAACAATTTAAACACCGCCGATGTCGATGACATCATCTGGTCCACATCGACGCAAAAGGGCAAGCAAGGCGGCGATTTGGGACGGATGGCGGCGCTTGCGGCGGGATATGATACCAAGGCATCGGGGATGACGTTGGACCGTTTTTGCGGCGGCGGCATAACGAGCGTAAACTTGGCGGCGGCGCAGATTATGTCGGGCATGGAAGACGTCGTGATCGCGGGCGGCACCGAAATGATGTCGCTGACGTCGACGATGATGGCCGAAGAAATGGCCGCCGGTTTCGCGCCGATGGGCATGGGTTCGGGCAACCATGCGCTGCAATCCATCCATCCGCAATCGCATCAAGGCGTGTGCGGCGATGCGATTGCCGCGATGGAAGGGATCAGCCGAGAGGCCGTCGATGCGCTGGGCCTTGAA
Source organism: Sphingomonadales bacterium (assembly GCA_031415335.1). Lineage (GTDB taxonomy): Bacteria > Pseudomonadota > Alphaproteobacteria > Sphingomonadales > Sphingomonadaceae > Sphingorhabdus_B. The sequence continues at coordinate 698 of JANORM010000076.1, forward strand.
AGCCAGCGCCGCGCAGACATTGCAATTAAAGAAGGCCGTTTCAACAAGAGCCTGATTACCGTGTATAACGAAGACGGCAGCATCGCGCTGGACCATGAGGAGTTCCCGCGTCCGCAAACCACCGCAGAGGGGCTGGCGGCGTTGAAAGCTTCTTTCGATGGCATTGCCGACATGTCGATCCAGCCCGATGGCCAGACTTTTCGGCAGTCAATTAATGCAAAATATCCCGACCTCAAATGGACCGGCGTGCATCATGCGGGCAATTCATCGGGCGTGGTGGACGGCGCAGCGGCGATCCTGCTGGCGTCCCCGGCTTATGCCGAAAAACATGGCTTGAAACCACGTGCCCGCATCGTTGTGACCGCGAATGTCGGCGATTGCCCAACATTGATGCTAAACGCGCCCGTTGCTGCGGCGAAAAAGGCACTGGCAAAGGCCGGGCTTACGGCGGACGACATCGACCTGTGGGAAATCAATGAAGCGTTTGCCGTGGTCGCCGAAAAATTCATCCGCGATATGAAACTGGACCGCGACAAGGTGAACGTCAACGGCGGCGCATGTGCGCTGGGCCATCCGATTGGCGCGACGGGCTCGATCCTGATCGGGACAATATTGGACGAGTTGGAACGCCGGAACCTAAAGCGCGGATTGGTGACAATGTGCGCAGCAGGCGGCATGGCCCCGGCGATTATTATCGAGCGGGTATGACGCCCTGACACTTTGCATTACAGGTCAAGCAACAATGCCTCAACCGTCAACGTAACATCACCGCCGCATTGGGCAATGTCCTTAGCGATAATATCGGCAACGATATACCGCCGCAGATCAAATTCGTAATCGGGCAAGGCGGCGGCAAATTCGTTCGCGCGCGCGGCTGCGTTTTCGCCCGGCAGGACTATTTTGATACAGCAACGCACGCCTGAAAAAGTCGCGCTGTGCCAATCGGTCCTGGTCACCTGTTCGATAATCGCCGCCGGCAACATTTCGGCAAGCGCATCGATCAGCGTGGGTTTTGGTGTGCGCGCAGTCATGCTGTTTCTCCTGTGTTATGTCCTCGAGCGGGGTGACATTTGGTTGAATCAAATGTCCGCTCTAAATTTTTGTTGTCGTGTGATTTAAGGACAAGAGCCGGCTGCCGCTTTTTGTCACCACGCTCTAAACTATAGCCGTCGATGAACGCCGATATGCGCTGTGCCGTGCACGGCCTGATTTCCCTGCCCAAGCGTATATCCAGCACGATACGCGGGTCATGCGCGGCTAAACGTCCAAATTTTGTCGGCGGCATGTCATGTTCACGCAAAAAACGTTCGATCCGGCGGTTAATATGCATGGGTTCCTCCTTGTGATTTACCGCGATTCAGTGCATCCGAATCATACGGAACATAATAGAAACAATGTTGATAGGATAAATCCTACTTGTCTAGGATATTTCCTATGATAAAGGACCAATATGGACGAAAAAGAACCAAGGTCCGCGCTTGACCGTTTGATCGTGGACAATCGCGAGGATTATGCCAGCCTGTCAAAACTGGTCGGGCGCAATCCGGCATATATTCAACAGTTCATCAAACGCGGCAGTCCAAAGCATTTGGGCGAACGTGAACGCGGCATATTGGCGCGCTATTTTGGCGTCGATGAAGCCGTGTTGGGCGCGCCAAAACTGCAAGGCCGGCGACGCGATGGATTGCGGCTGGTGCCCAAGCTGAAGATTGAGGCATCGGCGGGCTCCGGCGCATTAACCGATATTGAGGCGCTGGCAGGGCAAGTCGGATTTGACGAAAAATGGCTCAAGAAAATGGGGTGTGAGCCGTCGCAACTTTCGTTGATCCGGGTATCGGGCGACAGCATGATGCCGACATTAATTGACGGCGATGACATCATGGTGGATCAGGGCGCGGCCAACCGGCCGCTGCGTGATGGTATATTCGTTATTCGCATGGATGATGTGCTGATGGTGAAACGCCTGGCCAAAGGGCCCTCAGGAACCTTTTCGGTGCTATCGGACAATCCAGTTTACCCAAATTGGTCCAATGTGGACGGATTTGAAATCACCATCATTGGCCGCGTGGTGTGGGCCAGCAGACGGCTCTAACCCATCGGCGACCCCTTGCGCAGGCGGTATTTTGACGCCACATAGCAATTATGAATACCGTAACTGCATCCCAGCCGCCGTTAAAGGCCGCCATTATCCCCGTGACCCCGTTGCAGCAGAACTGCACATTATTTTGGTGCACGCAAACCAACAAGGCTGCGTTGGTCGATCCCGGCGGGGATTTGTACAAGTTGAAGGATGCAGTGGCACAAACCGGCGTTGAGCTGGAAAAAATCCTGATCACCCACGGCCATATCGACCATTGCGGCGAGGCCGGGATTTTGGCGAAAGAACTGGGCCTGCGCATCGAAGGCCCGCAAAAGGCGGACAGTTTTTGGATCGACAGGCTGGGTGAAGATGGCGCGAAATACGGCGTCAACGGGCAAGTGTTTGAACCAGACCGCTGGCTAAACGATGGCGATACGGTGACCGTCGGCAATCTAACGCTCGACGTTATCCATTGTCCCGGCCACACGCCCGGCCATGTGGTGTTTTATCACGGGCCCTCTCGGTTCGCGATTGTCGGCGATGTGTTGTTTCAAGGATCCATCGGCCGCACCGATTTCCCGATGGGCAATCATCAGGATTTGATCGACGCGATAACGCAGAAATTATGGCCGCTGGGTGACGATGTCACCTTCATTCCGGGACATGGTCCAGCCAGCCAATTTGGCCATGAACGCAAACATAATGCCTATGTCGCCGATGATGTTTTGGCGGCCCGCGTTTGAGATAACGCACCTTTCGGTCGTCCTTATTTATATTTAATCGAACGATTAAATATAGGTTGCAGCGCGCGCCTGTGCGCGATACGTTCATGTCATCTTTTTTGTACAAGGACGCTAACATTGGATTTTGACTTTTCAGACGACCAAAAATTCCTGCGCGATGAAGCGCGTAAATTTTTGGAGGCCAAATGCACCAGCGCGCTGGTTCGCGGCGTGCTCGACAATGATGATGTCAGCCACAGCACTGATTTATGGAGCCAAGTGAAGGACATGGGCTGGCTGGGCGTTGCAATTCCTGAGGAATTTGGCGGGCTGGGTCTGGGCATGCTCGAAATGTGTGTGATCGCGGAAGAATTGGGCCGCGTGCTTGCGCCCGTTCCGTTTGGATCGTCCGCATTTTTCTTTGCCGAGGCGGTGAAGCTATATGGCACCGCCGACCAGAAGCGCGAATATCTGCCGAAAATCGCATCGGGTGAATTTGTCGGTTGTTTGGCGACGAGCGAAGGTCCCGGCGCGTTGGATGGGGCCAAATTGCGGACGAGTTTAATTGCAGGCAAAATCAGCGGCAGCAAACTGCCCGTGACCGATGGCGACATTGCGACACATGCAGTGGTACTTGTGAAAGACGGCGGCGCGACATCATTGGTCCTCGCTACGCTGGATGCGGGCGGTGTGACGCGAAATGTGTTAAAGACATTGGAGCCAACGCGCAGCCATGCGGAGATTATTTTTGACAATACGGACGCCGTATTGCTGGGCGATGCGTCCGGCAATGGCCTTTCGCAGCTGGAGCAGGTGCTTAATCGCGGCGCGATATTGCTGGCGTTTGAACAATTGGGCGGCGCATCCCGCTGCCTTGAAATGGCGGTGGCCTATGCCAACGAACGGAAAGCATTCGGGCGTCCTATTGGCGGCTATCAAGCGATTAAACACAAGCTGGCCGACATGTATGTGAAGAATGAAGTGGCGCGCTCCAACGCCTATTACGGCGCGTGGGCGTTATCCACTAACGCCGCCGAATTGCCCGAAGCCGCCGCCGCCGCGCGAGTCGCGGCATCGGAAGCATTTTGGTATGCGTCCAAGGAGAATATCCAAACCCACGGCGGCATGGGCTTTACATGGGAAGTTGACTGCCACCTATATTATCGCCGCGCAAAAATGCTGTCGGTGCAAGTCGGCAGCCCCGCCGTGTGGAAAGAAAAACTGGTCAGCGCATTAGAGCGCCGCAACGCAGCATAAGGAATTAGACATGGATTTTAACGACAGCCCCGACGAAGCCGCCTTTCGCGCCGAAGCACGAACCTTCCTTGAACTAAACCTGCCTGCCAAAGAGGCGCAAGGACGCGGCGACCGCGACAAGGCCGAGTTTTTGGCACGCGCCCGCGTCTGGCAAAAAACCAAAGCCGCCAGCGGCTATGCGCAGATCACATGGCCCAAGGAAATGGGCGGACGCGGCGGCAGCGCGATGCAGCAAGTGATCTGGAACCAAGAAGAAGCGCGCTTTGCCGCGCCGACATCGCCGTTCACCATCGGCCTTGGCATGTGCATCCCCACCGTTATTGCCTTTGGCAGTGACGAACACAAAAAACGCTATGTGCAAAAGGCACTGGTCGGCGAAGAAATCTGGTGCCAGCTATTCTCTGAACCCGCCGCTGGATCAGATGTTGCAGGCCTGAAAATGAAGGCGGTAAAAGACGGCGATGACTGGATTGTCAATGGCCAGAAAGTATGGACCACTGGCGCGCAAATCTCTGATTTCGGCATCGTACTGACCCGCACCGATCCCGATGTCCCCAAACATAAAGGGCTGACGATGTTCATCGTTGATATGAAAGCGCCCGGCGTCGAAGTGCGCCCCATTCATCAGGCATCGGGCGGCAGCGAGTTTAACGAGGTATATTTCACCGATGTGCGTATTCCCGATGCTGATCGTCTGGGCGATCCAGGACAGGGATGGAAAGTGGCCTTGGTGACATTGATGAACGAACGGCTGGCCGTGGGCGGATCACCCGGTCCCGTCTGGAAAGAAATCATGGACTACGCGCGTGAGGCCGGCAGCATGGCCGACGGCGCATTCCGCGCAAAACTCGCCGATTGGTACGTCGCGGCGCAGGGGTATAAACTGACCAAATTCCGCACGCAGACGGCATTATCGCGCGGCCAGACGCCGGGGCCAGAGGCGTCGATTGGCAAAGTGATTACCGCCAATCACTTGCAGGATATTTGCAATAGCGCCGTTGAAATGCAGGACCATTTTGGCATCATATCGGACCGCGACCGTGCCCCCGCCAGCGCGATTTTTCAAGAAAGCCTGATGTGGGCACCGGGGCTGCGCATTGCAGGCGGTACGGATGAGATTTTGAAAAACATCATCGCTGAACGCGTGCTGGGCCTGCCCGGCGATGTACGCGTGGACAAGGACAAGGCATTTTCGGCGGGTTGAGTTAACGCCGACTATAGCAGCGGCGTTAATTCAAATTCTGTCCGTATTCTCCGGCGTACACATGGATTCAATTAAGTGTGTTCATGGCCTAACGGTTGTGCGCCCAAACTCTATTTCGCGTTCATGCGCTGCAATGTGGCCAGCGCAGCGTTGAGCGCGGCGTCCATTTCATCAGCATCAACGTCGCTGCGTACAGCCGCAGGGACAGCCTCTAGCGGCATGCGCATGGCGGTGGGCGCATATTGCGTTGGAACTGGCTGCATTGGAATTGGCTGCATTGGAATTGGCTGGGCGGGAGCCGGCTGCGCGAATGAAGAAAATTGCGGAGCGGCAGCAGCTTGCTGCGGGACTTTCGCCGCCATTTGCGCGGCCAAATCCTCCAACGCCGCCAATTGTACCTTTCGGTTTTCTAGCGCCTGTTCAAAACTAGCAACCAATTCAGCCAAGCTTGGCTGATCTTCGCCTAGAGCTGATGCAGTTGCTGGCACGGGCGCAGGCGCCGCAACGAATGCAGGCGCGACATAGGAAGGTGTTGCAATTTCCTCAGCGATCTCAGGCGCGGGATCAGCTACAAATTGAACGGTGGCAGTTGCGTCTGCAGGAGAAAAATCGGCGTCGCGATCTGCAAAAAACGGCATGTCGTCGCGCTCAGCCGAATCACTGGCCGCCGAAGCACTGGACGACCCAGCAACCTTGGGCAGGGGGACATCGGGTATATACATGCGCTTGCCGTCTAAACCAACATCGCCAAAATCACTCGCCGCTGAAATCGGGCGGCGGCGCGGGGTGTCGGGATGTGCGTCATGCGCTCGCAATTCGGGCAGATCGGACAGTTCATAAACATCGTTCGACGCGGCATTGCGTGTCCATGGCATTTTCACGCCCATGAACCCGCCGAACCGCCGTTTGATCTGGTTGATTAGCGGAACATTGACTTCGGAATTCACTTTTTCATTCGTTGCCATATTTTTGGTCTCTATATCCGAATATGTGGTCTTTCGAGAAAGCAGTCCAAACGCGACCATCATGGTCACCGCGCCCGCACCAAAAGCAATCATCGCGCGCGCTTTATCACCAAGCGGCGCTGCGGTGGCAGGGACCAACTCGGAAAGGCCGGTTGCGCCCGTCATTGTTTCCAACAACGCAGTGGGTACAAACATCGTGGCGACCGCCGCACAAATGCTTGCACCAATCGCCATGCCGATCATCTTCGTTCGTTCGTTGTGCGGGCTACGCATACCCATTTTCGACTGCTCCGTTACCAGCCGCCCATTTATCAGGCTGCTTTTGAAAATCCTTCATTGGCTAGCAGCAAATGGTAAACAGGATCGTAACGATGAATATTTTCTTGCCAATTGCGATGCTTTTCAACGAATTGCCGCGCACGAACGCGCCGATCGTCCCAGCCTGCGCGGTTTTGGAACAGCGATTCTAATGCCGCCGCCGCACCGCGCGGGTTATCCGCCGGAAATAACGCGCCAGTAACGCCGTCCTCAATCAATTCCCGGTGACCGCCGACATCAGACGCGGCTACCAATCGCCCTTGCGCCATTGCCTCCAACGGTTTCAGCGGCGTCACCAAATCGGTTAGCCGCATCGATTTGCGCGGATAGGCCAATATGTCGGTGATGCTATAATAACGCTCAACCTGATCGTGCGGAACGCGCCCAATAAAATGTATCCGCCCAGCCGCAGGTGACGCAGCGGCCTGCGCCCGCAAATCCTGTTCCATCGGGCCGCCGCCAACAAGCAACAGATGCGCATCCTTTGCCGCGCCATGCAAATGCGCCATGCTGGCAATCAAATCATCCAGGCCTTCATAATCATAGAAGCTACCGATATAGCCGATGACATCTTTGCCCAAAAGCCCAAGCTGGCTGGCAAGTGCCTCATCGCGCGGCGGCGGGCTGCCGAACATTTCAAGGTCAACGCCATTGGGCGATACCGTGATTTTAGCGGCCGGAACGCCGCGCCCGATCAAGTCGCTGCGCAGCCCATCGCATATCACCGCAACGGCATCGGCCCTGGCAATGACGTGATTTTCCAGCGCGCGGGTCAGGCGGTATTTTGCCGAACCCTCGGTTCCGGTGCCGTTGCCGACGGCGGCATCTTCCCAAAAGGCGCGAATTTCATACACCAGCGGCAGGCCTAATCGCTGCGCTGCCCATGCCGCCGCCAGCCCATTGAGCGCAGGCGAATGGGCGTGAAGCAAATCAAACGGCCATTTTTTATGAAGCGCGACGATGCTGTCGGCGAGCGCCGATACTTCGCGATATTCGCGCAACGGCGTGGGCCCGCCCGCATGGCTGTTGGTGCGGTGAAAGGTCAGGCCATCGGCGGTCTGGCTTTGCGCGCCGCGTACCTCTCCATGCTGATATTGACGCACGCTGGTGATCCCCGCGACGTCCCATCCGGCGGCTTGCTGCGCCTTCATAATGGCGCGGGTGCGGAAAGTATAACCGCTATGCAGCGGCAGGCTATGGTCAAGGACGTGCAATATACGGGTCATGATGGACCGGGTTTTGACATAAAAGGATTAACGCGACGTCAACTCTATCCGTCTATGTCAGCACCACCGCAGGTTCGCGGCAGGCATTTTTTAAGGGCAGAGTAACCGGCGCATGATCGACAATTTTTCGATATTGCTAAGCCATGGCTGGTTGATCCTCGCCTTTTGGATGCTGACGCGCAACGACTTGCTCGACCGGGAACCGCCGCCGCCATTGGACGCGGAAACAGAAGGTTTTGGCAAGCAGCGCAAACTTTACGGCAAACCGCGCAAAGTTCCCGGGGAAACCGGCGATGCGTGACCTGATTTTTGTTGCCTATGTCGCGGCGATATTATTGCTGGCGTTCAACCGTCCGTTTATATTCACATTGGTATACGCATATATCGACATTTGTTCGCCGCAACGCTTAAGCTATTTCATGCTGAACAGCGTGCCGTTGTCGCTGATCGTGTTTGGCCTTGCTGTGATCGGATTTCTGGTCAGCGATGACAAACATAATGTGCGCGTTTCACCGCGATGGGCGCTGCTGGTGCTGCTTTTAATCTATTGCGGGTATACCACTACGGTGGCGGTGGAACCCGTTGCCGCGCTCGACAAATGGTCATGGGTTTGGAAGGCTTTGGTATTTGCTGCATTCCTGCCGCTGACGCTGACCACAAGGCTGCGGATTGAAGCTCTGGTTTTAACGATGGTATTGTGCGTTTCGGCATTGATCGTGACCGGAGCGATAAAAACGCTGGCAGGCGGCGGCGGATATGGCGTGCTGGTGCTGTTGATTTACGACAATAGCGGCCTGTTTGAAGGCAGTATCATTTCATGTGTGGCCATCACCGTTATCCCTTTAATCCTATGGCTGGCGCAGCATGGCACGATATTTAAACCCGACTGGCGTGTGCGCATTTACGCAGCGGCGTTGATTTTTTCGTGCATATTGATCCCCGTTGGAACGCAGGCACGTACCGGATTAGTCTGCGTTGCGGTGCTTGGCCTGTTGATGCTGCGGTTCGTGCGGTTCCGTTTTGCCTATTTGGCAGCGATCGCCTTATTGGGTGCGGCGTCGATCCCGTTCTTACCCGCCAGCCTGACCCAGCGCGCAGAAACTATAAAAGACTATAAACAGGACGAATCGGCTTATACTCGGATAGCGATTTGGAAATGGACGTGGGAATTTGCCAAAACGCACCCGATGGGCGGCGGCTTTAACTCGTACCTGCAAAACCACATCCAATATGACATTAAGCAAAAGAAAGACCCCAATAATCCATATGATGACTATGTTGTCGAGGGTGAAACCAAACAGATTGTCGATTCTGGCCGCGCATTCCATAGCAGCTATTTTGAAATGCTCGGCGAACAAGGCTATCCCGGATTGGTCATTTGGCTGATTATCCATGTCGGCGGCATCTGGCGAATGGAGATGCTATCGCGATTGTACAGGCGGCGAAAATTGGACGGCGAAGAGTGGATCGCGCCATTGGCAACGGCGCTGCAAAACGCCCATATCGTTTACCTAATCGGTTGTCTGTTTGTCGGCATCGCGTTCCAGCCGTTTGTATATATGTTGGTTGCGCTGCAAATATCGCTCGATACCTATCTGGCACGGCGGCGTAAAGAAGCGGCATGGCGTCCGATTAAAAGTTTGCGGCTGCATGCAAACAAAACCGAGGAACGCGGTCCGGCGGCGGCGTAACACTTGTCATCGGGGCCGCGCGCTTCTAGGTTTCGGTCATGCTTATATCGACGACACCCGCAAAAACATTAGGTCTACCTCCGCTCTCGCCCAGCGAATTGGGACCGCGATTGGCGGCTTATAAAAAAATAATGACGGGTTGGGCAGAAACGCACTGGTTTGAAATGCTGATCGCGGTTTGCGCCGCAGTCACCTTTTTTCTGTTGCTCAGTTGGCTGCGCCGGATCGCCGCAGGCCGTGTGATTGCTGCGCCCGACCGAACCGCGCTCCACGCCATAATCATGCGCACGTTGGCGCGCACGTCCAAATTTTTCCGCATCATGGTGTCGGCTGAATTGGTCAATGGCTTTGCTGGCGCGCCCGCGCCCGTGGCCAAATTGATCGACATATTATTCACCATTGCCGTCGTTGTGCAAGTGGCGGTGTGGGTGCGTGAGATCATCTTGGGCTTGATCGAACGGCGCGCGAGCGCAGGCGACCAAGAACATGAAACGCTGGCCAGCGCGATGGTGTTGATCCGCTTATTGGTGAGCTTTGCGATATTTGCGATTGCCGCAATGGTCGTACTCGACAATTTGGGTGTGAACATCACGGGATTGGTCGCGGGGCTGGGTGTGGGCGGCATTGCCATTGGCCTTGCCGCGCAGGGCATATTCTCTGACCTGTTCGCCGCAATCTCGGTTATATTCGATAAACCGTTTAAGCGCGGTGATGTGATCAGGTACGATACCACCACAGCCACGGTCGAAAAAATCGGCATGAAAAGCACGCGAATGCGCGCCCTGACCGGCGAGGAAATCATCATTGGCAATGCAGCTTTGCTCGATAAGGAAATCACAAATATCTCAGGCCAACATTACCGCCGCACCACATATGCCATTAACTTAGTATACCATACCGCGCCGCAAAAGGCCCGCGACTTGCCAGAATTGCTCAAAACAATTGTCGAAAGCGAGGATGCTATATTCCAGCGCGCTGGATTTATCGGTTTCGGCGATAGCGCGCTGAATTTCGAATTATTGTTCGATCTGGATGCGTCATTTGACATATTTGCCGCCAGCGCGATACGCCACCGCATCGGGCTGGCCATTGTCGAGGCGCTGGCGCACGGCGGTTATGAATTTGCCTATCCCACCCAAACCACCTTTACCGCTGCGCCAGACGGCACGTTGGTCATGCCCTATGCCGATCCCAAATCTGTCCCCTTGGCCAAGCGTAGCAAGACGTAACGTAAGGCCAGAAATACGAGGGCTAAAGCCGTGAAAAGCTTGTATTTGGCGCATTACCGCGCCACACTTGCGCCCAATACAGAATCGGGAGACGCATAATGGCAACAATCGCAGCAGCAGACCTAGCCCTGAAAATCGGTGAAGTTATTGGCACGTCCGAATGGATTTTGGTCGATCAAGACATGATCAACAAATTCGCCGACGCCACCGGTGACCATCAATTCATTCACATCAACGAAGAAATGGCGAAGATGACGCCGTTTGGCGGCACGATTGCCCATGGTTTCCTTACTTTATCATTGATGCCAGTAATGTCCGCAAAATCGGATTGCCCGCATATCGAAGGCGTCAAGATGGGCGTCAATTATGGCGGCAACAAAACCCGTTTCCTTGCCCCGGTTAAATCGGGCAAGCGTGTGCGCGGCCACTTTAAACTTCTCGAATTAATGGAAAAGCGCCCCGGCCAATGGCAACAAACCATGGAGCTGACGGTTGAAATCGAAGGCGAAGAGAAACCAGCGTTGATGGCCGAATGGATCACGCAGCTTTTCGTTTGAATAATTTAGCCCCGCCCCTTCAGGGGAGGGGTTGGGGTGGGGCCTGTTCGTATTAAGCAAGGCCTCAAAACCCCACCCCGCTGCGACTAAGCACCTCCGCCAAGGCTACGGCGCTAAGTCTCACTGCCCCTCCCATAAAGGGTAGGGGATTAGCTTTCATAAAGGACCATATATCATGCGTGACGCAGTAATCGTTTCCACCGCCCGTACCGCCATTGGCAAAGCCTATCGCGGCGGATTCAACGCCACATCGGGTCCCACATTGGGCAGCTATTCCCTCGCCGCTGCTGTGACACGCGCCGGTATTGACGGCGGCGAAGTCGACGACGTTCTTTGGGGCAGCGCGCTGCAACAGGGCACGCAGGCCGGCAATCTGGCACGGCAAGTTGCGTTGCGTGCGGGTCTTCCTATCACCACATCGGGTATGACGATGGACCGTCAATGTTCATCGGGCCTGATGACGATTGCGACCGCCGCCAAAACAATCATCGTCGACAATGTCGATATCATGGCCGCCGGCGGTCAGGAATCGATCAGTCTGGTACAAACCCCCGAAATGCGCGTTGCACCCGACCGCGCGCTGATGGAAATGCACGCCAATATCTACATGCCGATGCTGCAAACTGCCGAAATCGTTGCCAGCCGGTATAATATCAGCCGCGATGCGATGGACGAATATGCCCTGCAATCACAGCAACGCACCGCCGCGGCGCAGGCTGCGGGATATTTCGATGCAGAGATTGTCCCCGTCACCACGACCATGAACGTGATGAACAAGGAAACCAAAGAAGTCACGCAACATGAAGTCACCATCGCCAAGGACGAAGGCAACCGCGCCGATACGCAGCTGGCTGGTTTGCAAGC
>JANORM010000077.1:0-62124 GCA_031415335.1 Sphingomonadales bacterium
CAAGGGCGTCGACAAATCCCACCGTTCCCGTACCGTCTTATCTCTTTCGCCATCAAAAAATGGTACAATGACGGCGTCTATGCCAGCAGCTTTGAGTGGCGCTTCGAAATTCTTCGCCACGGCCTTTTTCGATGCCGCACGGGCCAGATCCATCAGCACTGGGCTTTGCGCTTGGCTTACCAATTGCGTCTGCGCCTTGGCACGGTTGGCGTCGTCAAGCGCATCATCCACATTGGTCAGGCTGCGCAATATGCCGCTCTCACCATATTCCTGTATGCTGTTCAAATCGATTTGCGGCGGCGCGACCTCAATCGGCGGAATGCGCACCGATAGCGTTTTCGACTTCGCATCCCAGCGCACGTCGTCTGCCGTTAGCTTCGCCATGTCCACCTCGTACCGCATCACGCCTTTGACGATCAGCGTCTTTTTGGCGGACAGGCCGTAACGGCTTTGCGTCGTCGTGACGGTTGCTGTGCTGGTATTGGTAAAGGTCAGCAGGCGGTTCTGTTCCTGCAACGCGTTCAATGTCGAGGCGACAACGCTGCCCATTTGCGGTTCGCTTTGCCGGACAGCCCACCAAATGCCGCCTGCGATAACCAGCGAAAGCGCCAGCAATAATCCCAGCGTCTTGTTCACGCGGTCATGCTCCAGACGTCGCCCGATACATTTACGCGTGTTTGATTTTGCAAATCGACCAAATGCGCCAGCACGCTGCGTCCGGCTGCGCCTGTCAGCCTTGGATCCAGTCCCTTATACATTGCCGCGACCATATCGGGAATTGCATGCGGACCGGTTTCCAGCAGCTTCAATATCTGGCGTTCGCGCTGCCGCCTATGGCCGATCATGCCGCGTACCAATTGGCGTGGTTTATCAACGGCGGGACCGTGCGCGGGATAATACACCTTATCATCGCGCTCATACAGTTTTTGCAGGCTCGCCATGTACGCCGCCATATCGCCGTCGGGCGGACTGACCACGCTGGTCGACCATTTCATCACATGGTCGCCCGTGAACAGCGCGCCGCTTTCCAGCAATGCATAACAGATATGGTTTGAGGTATGTCCCGGCGTCGTAACGGCCTGCAATGTCCAGCCAGCGCCCGATACCGCCTCCCCGTCCTGCATTATGTGGTCAGGCGCATAATCCGGATCAAAGGCGCTGTCGGCGCGTGGACCAGAGTCGCTTAGCACCAAGGGCGCGCACCCGATAATCGGTGCGCCCGTAGCTAGTTTAAGCGGTGCAGCGGCAGGTGAATGATCGCGGTGGGTATGGGTGCAGATGATCGCGGTGATTTTGGCATCACCCACCGCGCGCAGGATTGCCTCGACATGGCCTTCTCCGTTGATGTCGGCCGGATCGCCGACGCTCATCCCGCTACCCGAAGGCCCAGGATCAATCACTGCAATTTCATCCCCTGCCCCAACCAACCACGTTTGCGTTCCGGTATAGGTGTAAGGCGACGGATTAGGGGCAAGAACGCGGCGTACCAACGGTTCGTGCTGTTCGGTTTCACCGGCGTGAATAGTATCGGGCCATTGCATTTTTTCTATGTGGCAGCTTGGAACCCAAAGCAAAAGAGGCAAGGAAGATTTGGCGCATTAATTCGGCAAAAACATTTTGGCGAAGCGCGATTGTCGTTTGTCGAATAGCAATTTAATTCAGCGTGTTAAATCTGCAGCATATGGCATCATCACCTGCTGGGAGCATTTATGAAAATTCACACAACGCGCCGCCGTTTATTCATCGTTTCAACCCTGGCCTTGGCAATTGCCAGTCCGTTGCCAAACGCCGCATTCGCGCAATCGTCAGCTGATGTACCAGCCGAAACACCCGCACCTGCGGCCGCTTCTAAAACCCAAACTGCATGGGGTCATGTGTCCCCCGATATTGCGGGTGATCCCTCAATTCGCTTCGGGATTCTGCCCAACGGAATGAAATATGCGGTCCAGCGCAATGAAACGCCCAAGGGCGGCGCGGTAGTGCGGATGCACATGAACGTCGGTTCCATTGCTGAAGCTGAGAACGAGCGCGGGTTGGCGCATTTTTTGGAGCATATGGCGTTTAACGGATCGAAAAATGTCCCTGAAGGGGAGATGGTCAAGATATTGGAACGCCAAGGCCTGTCGTTCGGTGCGGATACCAACGCTTACACCAGCTTCGACGAAACGGTATACAAGCTCGACTTGCCCAAAGCCGATGATGCCACCGTTGATGTCGCAATGATGCTGATGCGGGAAACGGCAAGCAATCTGACCATTGCCACCGAAGCCGTAGACCGCGAGCGCGGCGTCGTTTTGTCAGAAATGCAATTTCGCAACAGCGCCGAATTGCGCCAATTTGAAAGTTTAATGCAATTCGGTTTGCCAGATGCACCATTTGGCAATCGGTTACCCATTGGCAAAGAAGAAGTGCTTAAAACCGCGCCCGCAGCGCGGATCAAAGATTTTTATCAGCGTTATTATCGCCCCGAAAACGCGACACTCGTAATTGTCGGCGATTTTGATGTCAGCGCGATTGAAGCCAAAATTGCTGCTGGTTTTTCGGATTGGAAAGGCACTGGTCCCGCTGGTGCGCCGATGGATGTAGGTAAGATAGACCCTGCCCGGCAATTGGCAATTGGCACATTTAGCGACCCCGCAATCACCGGCAGCATCGCATTAAGCATTACGCAGCCCTATGTCCGCACCGATGACAGCATCGAAAGCTATACCGAAAGCAATGTCAAAGGAATCGTCAGCGGCATTTTGAACAAGCGTTTCCAAAAATTATCACAAGCCGCTGATGCCAAATTGGTTGGCGGAATCGTATATTTTTACGATCAATTCCGGTTGGTGAAGGCGACACAGTTAAATATTACCCCAAAAGAAGGCGATTGGAAAAACGGTTTGATGGCGGGCGAACAGGAATTACGCCGCGCCCTGCAATATGGATTTACACAGGCCGAGCTTGACGAACAGCTGGCCAATTTCGATACCTTTTATGCGGATAGCGAAAAGCAAGCATCAACTCGGCGCAGCAGCGACCTTGCTGATGGGATTTTGCGCAGCTTGGCCGATAAATCCATCATCACTACGCCGCAAACCAACCTGGATATTTATCAGGGTGCGAAAGCCAAAATAACTTTGGACACGGTGAACCAGTATTTCCGCAGCGCATTTGGCAAAATTCCAAACCTCCTGCACATTACCACCAAAACACCGATTGCAAATCCGCAAGCAGAGGTTTTTGCGGCGCTTCAGGAAAGCGGCAAAGTGGCGGTGACCGCGCCAGAGCAAGCCGTCAGCAAGGCGTTCGCATATGATGTTTTCGGCAAAAATGGCAAAATCGTTAAGGACAGTTTGATCGCCGATTTGGGTATTCGCACCATACAATTTGCCAATAATGTCCGCCTGAATATCAAGAAAACCGATTTTGAAAAAGGTAAGGTCAGTTATTCCATGCGCTTTGGTTCCGGTTTGATTTCTGTCCCGCAAGATAAGGGCAGCTTTGGCATTTTCATGTCCAACATGTCGGGCCTTGGCGGGCTGAAGGAACATAGCTTTGAAGAATTGCAAAGGATCATGGCTGGCAAACAAGTCAATTTCGGCTTGACCGTTGGCGGTGACAGTTTCGGTTCATCTGGCGTTTCCACTGCCGCCGATATTGGCTTACAAATGAAAGTGCTTGCCGCATATATGACGGCGGCGGGATACCGGCCCGAGGCCGATAGTATCTGGCAAAATAATGTCAGCATATTTGAGGCGCAATTGGACGCTTTGCCGCAATCGGTTGCTCAAACAATCGTTCCGCGATTGCTGGCCAGCGGCGACACGCGGTTCGGCATTGGCAGCGCAAAGGAGCTTTCGGCGCGCAATATTGCCGAGGTTAAGGCAATGATCGAACCAATTGCAAAAAATGCCCCAATCGACATCGCAATCATCGGTGATATTGACGAGGACGCCGCGATCAAGGCGGTTGCGGCGAGTTTTGGGGCTCTGCCCAAACGCGATAAAGTTGCGCAAATCAGCGGCAACGCAATACCTGTCAAATTTCCGCAGGACCGGCAAACCTTAACACTGTTTCATAAGGGCAAAGAGGATCAGGGTTATTTGCAAACATTTTGGCCGACGACAGATAATAAGGATCAAAAATCTGATATAACCCGCCGGCTATTATCAGGGGTCATGCAGCTATTGCTATTGGATGAAGTACGCGAGAAATTGGGCGCGACATATTCGCCCGGTGCAAATTCCTATGCCGCAGATGAATTTGATGGCTATGGTTTCATGTCTGCATCCGTGATCGCTGCGCCCGACAAAATGGACATTATTTCAGCAGCGATCAAAAAGGTGACGCAGGTATTGCGTGATGCACCTGTTTCAGAGGACACATTATTACGCGCACGCAAACCAATTTTGGAATCGATTGAAAAAAGCGAGCGTGAAAATGGCTCATGGGTTGACCTGACCCTGAATGCGCAGCTGAAACCGGAAAAGCTGGATCGGCGGCGCAATCGCATGGCCCTGTTAACGCAAATGACGCCTGCTGACCTGCAAGTATCGGCACAGCAATATTTAACCGATGCGGCGTTGCTAGAGATACGGATCGTGGCCAGTCCGCCAGTGAAATGATCTAGGGTCAGGACCTGACCCTAGGCTGGTTTCCTGATCTCGTATTTGCGATGTTATGTCCGAAGGCGTCGCTCACCCTTGACGTAAACGTAAATGTCTTCAAGGTGACGGCAACGATTCATCTGGGAGATAATGTATGAAAACCCGCATCACGCAATTGTTCGGTATCGAACATCCGATTATTCAAGGCGGCATGCATTATGTCGGTTTTGCGGAAATGGCCGCCGCTGTATCCAACGCCGGCGGTCTGGGCATTATCACCGGATTGACGCAGAAATCAGCGGCTGATTTGGCCAATGAAATTGCTCGGTGCAAGGACATGACCGACAAGCCATTTGGTGTGAACCTGACTTTCCTGCCCGTTGTTAACTCTCCGGATTACCCCGGAATGGTGAAGGCAATTATAGACGGCGGAGTTAAGGTTGTAGAAACGGCGGGTAATAATCCTGTGCAAGTGCTGCCTGCGCTGCACGATGCGGGGATTAAGGTAATCCACAAATGCACCAGCGTGCGGCACAGTTTGAAGGCGCAAAGCATTGGCTGTGACGCCGTTTCGGTCGACGGGTTTGAATGCGGCGGGCACCCCGGCGAGGACGATATTCCCAATATGATATTGCTGCCGCGCGCCGCCGATGAACTGGAAATTCCGTTTGTCGCCTCGGGCGGAATGGCCGACGGCCGCAGTCTTGTTGCCGCGCTGGCAATGGGCGCGGACGGCATGAACATGGGCACGCGCTTTATTGCCACCAAAGAAGCGCCAGTGCACCAAAATGTGAAGGATGCGATCGTCGCGGCAAGCGAGCTTGATACGCGGCTGGTGATGCGACAATTGCGCAATACCGAACGCGTGCTGACCAATCCGGCGGTGGAACTGTTGTTAGAGATTGAAAAGGAAAAAGGTGCAGATTTGCAATTCGCAGATGTGATGGAGCAAGTAGCTGGCGTTTACCCGCGCATCATGATGAACGGCGATATGGATGCGGGCGCATGGAGTTGCGGTATGGTTGCCGGACTGATTAACGATATTCCAACCTGCAAGGAATTGATCGACCGGATCATGGCAGAGGCCAATGCCATCATTCATCAACGCCTCGCCGGATTTGCGGCATAATGGACGACGAAAACCCTGCGGCTAAAAAGGCGTTGATGGATGTTGATGCCATCGCCGCATTGCTGCGCGATGCAGCACGGCAAGAACGGACGTACAGCTATTCTGAGTTATTGTTGCAGTTAGGGATTAGTTTTACGCGGCCAAAAATGCGCGCCTTATGCAAGGTTTTGGATGCGATTGACGCCGATGGGGCAAGGCGGGGCGAGCCGGAACTGGCCGCTTTGGTGGTGCGTGAGGGCGATAATATTCCGGGACAGGGATGGTGGCTGGGCAGATATGATTTTGTTGGCGAACTTGAAAGTCATACGGCGCGCAAATATTTGAAGGATATTCAGCAGCGGGCATTTGATTACTGGCAATCGCGTTAATGGACGAAGCCGCGCTTGCCGCAGTGATGATGCGATGTTTCGGTGGCGGGCAAGTACGAAATCTCACGCGATTGTCGGGTGGTGCGAATATGGAGAGTTCGTCATTTGATTATGACGATGTTGGTTATGTGCTTCGCCGCGCGCCCTCAGCTGAGATGATGGCGGGCAGGCCATTTGGTCATATAACCGAGGCCGCGTTGGTTCGATCAGCGTGGGCAGGGGGAGTGCTGGCACCGGAGGTTGTGGGCGAGCTGGAGCCGCAGGATGGCATCGGCACCGGCTATATCATGCGCCGCGTTGAGGCGCAGGTGAACCCAGCAAAGATTTTGGCTGATCCCCCCGCGTCGTTGATTACCGACATTGCGCATCAGTTGGCGCGTATTCATGCCTTGCCTCATCCCGCAGGAATCCCTGCGATGGACGTTTTAACTTCGCTTGCTGATTTAAAACAGCGGTTCATGGATTATGGCGGCGACCGTCCGGTCATCGCGATTGCCATAAAATATTGTGAAGACCATATTCCAAAGCCCGCCCCATCCGTTTTAGTCCATGGCGATTTTCGCATGGGAAACCTGATGGTTGGCGCAAAGGGCCTTTGCGCAGTGTTGGATTGGGAATTGGCGCATATTGGTGACGCGCACGAGGATTTGGCTTGGGGCTGCGTTGGTGCATGGCAATTTGGTCATATAGATAAACCGGCCTTTGGTTGCGCCGATTTTGCCGCCTATTTCGCGGCATATGAGGCGGCGAGCGGAACACGGGTTGATCCCGCACGTTTCCGGTTTTGGCTGATTTACCGAACGTTATGGTGGGCATTGGGATGCTTGCAAATGGCGGACATATGGCGGCAGGGGGCCGACCGCAGTTTGGAACGCGCGGTCATTGGGCGGCGGACGAGCGAGAATGAGCTCGATCTTTTGCTATTGTTAGAGGAAGACGCGCCGGACGCGGAGCGTAGGGACATCGATGTCCCTCCAGCGCCTTCGCCGCGCCGCCAAGGGGAACCGTCGCTTGTGGAAATGATCGAAGCGGTCAGCGAATGGATTTCCAGTGACATAAAACCTGCCGCAGTAGGCCGCGATAAATTCATGGCCGCTGTTGCGATGAATGCGCTGGGCATGCTGGCGCGAGAGGCCGCTAATCCAGTGCAGGTGCATGAAAAGGCTTTATGCGACGATTTGCTGGCTGGACGGCAATCCTTGGCAACGCCGGGCCTGCTTGCGCGCCTGCGGATAACGGCCCTGGCAAAACTTGCCAATGATGTCCCGAAAGATGCACGGCTGGCCAAGGCGCGCGCCAAATGGAGTGGATCATTAGAGACAGCCCCTATCAACTAGGCGCAATATGGTGTGAACTAGGATCAATTCGCCCTGCAATATAGGATTGCAATGTAGGCTTTGGCTTGCCAGTTTGCGCCGTGATATTGGGTTGGAATCTGCTGGATTTCAAAACCGTGATTTGACTGTGAACTTGCGCAGATTTTGCCGGGTTTGGTAAGAGGAAGAGACCAAGAGATGTTGTTTGAAATTCCGCAGGACATCACTGATTATCTCGCCGTGCTCGATGCGTTTATTGAACGTGAGATAAAGCCGATTGAGAACCGCGATGACAATATTCGGTTTTTTGACCACCGGCGAGAGGATGCACGCACCGATTGGGATCGTAAGGGCCTGCCCAATGACGAATGGTGGGCATTGCTGGGCGAGATGCGGCGTGTGGCCGATGCGGCGGGACATTATCGTTTTGCCATTCCAGCTGAATTTGGCGGCGCGGATGGATCAAACTTGGCGATGGCGGTGATCCGGCATCATTTGGCGCATAAAGGGCTTGGCCTGCACAATGATTTGCAGAATGAAAGCAGCATTGTCGGCAATTTGGTGCAGGTGCTGATGCTGCGTGATTTTGGCACCCCGCAGCAAAAGGAAGCGTATATTCCGCCAATGCTGGAGGGGAATATGGGCTGGGCCTTTGGTTTGACAGAGGAACATCATGGCAGTGATGCAACGCATATGGACACAGTGGCCGTTCCCGAAATGCGCGACGGCGTCGCTGGTTACCGCATTGATGGCAACAAAATGTGGATCACTGGCGTGCACGTCACCAGCCATATTATGACCTTCGCCCGGACCAGCGGCGACGATGGCAAAGCGCGAGGCATAACCTGTTTCATTGTTCCGCGTGACGCACCAGGATTCGAGATTGGCCAGTATCTCTGGACATTCAACATGCCGACCGATCACGCCAAGCTGCGTTATAATGGGGTCTGGGTTCCTGAAAGTGCGATACTTGGCAAATTAGATGAGGGGCTCGCACTGGCCCAGCATTTCGTGCACGAGAACCGGATCCGGCAAGCCGCATCGTCGCTGGGCGCTGCACAATATTGTATAGATGAGTCGGTAAAATACGCGCGTGAACGCAAGCCTTTTGGCAAAGCATTGGCCACCAATCAGGCGATTCAGTTTCCGCTGGTTGAGCTGCAAACCGACGCCGAAATGCTGCGGCTGCTGATCTATAAAACCGCCGCGCAAATGGACACGATGTCCAAACCAGAGGTTGCCATTCGTTTGTCGGACAAGGTGAGCATGTGCAATTACAAGGCCAACCGTCTTTGTTGTAACGCCGCTGATTTCGCGATGCAGGTTCATGGCGGCATGGGATATTCCCGGCATAAACCGTTCGAGCATATTTACCGCCACCACCGCCGATACCGCATTACGGAGGGTTCAGAAGAGATCCAAATGCGCAAAGTCGCGGGGCATTTGTTCGGGTATATGGGGTGATGGCGATGCAACAGGCACAGGATTTTCTGGACGAAAGCGAGGCATTATATACGCTTTTGCAGTCATTGGATGACGCCGCATTTGCGCAGGCGACGTTGTTCAAAGGCTGGACGATTAACAATGTCGTGCGCCATTTGCATGTCTGGAACATCGCGGCGGACTTATCGTTGACCAATCCTGACGAATTTTCCGCGATGCTGTCGGCGTTGATGCAGGGCGGCAACGGCATCCGTTTTACCGAGGCAGAGGCGCATTATTTGGATGGCATATCGGGGCATGATTTGTTGCACCAATGGATGATACAGGTCCGCAGTACCGCCGCACATTTTGCAAATGCTGACCCGAAGGCGCGGCTCAAATGGGCTGGACCAGGTATGAGTGCAATATCGTCGATTTCGGCAAGGCTGATGGAAACATGGGCGCATGCGCAAGCGGTTTTTGATGTCCTTGGCGTGGAACGCACCGACACTGACCGTGTTGGCAACATCGTCCGGCTGGGTGTTAATACCTATGGCTGGACATTCAAGCTGCGCGGTTTGGAAGCGCCGCAGCCCATGCCCTATGTTCGCTTGATTGCGCCATCTGGGGCGATTTGGGAATATGGTGAGGCCAGCGATCAAGAAGTTATCGCGGGCCTTGCAACCGAATTTTGCCAAGTCGTCACGCAAACCCGAAATGTCGCCGATACGCATTTATCGGTGACGGGGCCGAAGGCGGCACATTGGATGAGCATTGCGCAATGCTTTGCCGGACAGGCCAATGACCCGCCGGCAAAGGGGCTTCGCAAACGCAGTTAGTGTCAGGACCTAGGGTCAGGACCTGTTAAATTTCCAATTTAGCCAACGACATACCAGCGAAGATCGTATCAATAATCGCCACTAGTTTTTCTGGCGACAGCATGTGCATCATCGTGCCCAGCAGTTCTGGATTGCAATATGGCTGCACCATCTGGTTTATCAGCGAAACACACCAGTCGATGGTTAGCCCAGAAAAATAGCCTTCGTCCATCGCTTCGGCGACGATGATTGCAAGATAATGGTCACCTAAATCAACATAGCCACGCACGACCTCAAAATGTTGCTGGCCCAATGTGCAATAGCTTTTGAATAGCTCTGGATCGTCATTCAGCCGGGTTTGCATCAGGACAAAACGCTGACCAAAAAAGGCGCGCATTTTATCGCGTGCGGGCAATTCTTGCGCGGTTACGCGTTCCATCACCTCGATTTTATCGGCAAACCATTCTTCAGCGACGGCCTCCAGCAACGCCTCTTTGCTCTCAAAAAAGCGGTAGATGTTGGATGGCGACATTCCGGCTTGCGTGGCAAGGTCGGTCATTGAAATATCGGTTGCGCCGCGCTGTTTCACCATCGTTTCGACCGTGGCCAGCAACAATTTGCGACCTGCATCAATATCGGTTTGCGGACGTGCCATTTTTCGTTTCCCGTATTACTGGTTCACTACAGTTCACTGAATTAAGAATTATATTTTCATTTTTCAATATTTCCGAACAAAAAACGCGCCTGCCCATCTGCATCTTGGTCATCATAGCCGTAATCGTGGTGCAAATTCGACAGGGCTAGCCCCAGCAACCTAATCCCCATCGGTACAGGCAGGATCATATCGAGCAGTCCATGGCCAATCGCGGAAAATTCATTTCGCTGCGTCAAAATATGCGAGAGAGAGCGGGAACGGGTAAGGGTGCGGAAATCGGCATAGCGCGCCTTCAATGTCACTGTTCGCCCCCGCGCCTCATATTTTTCAATCCGGCCCCACACAATATCGATGATTTCATCAAGCGCCTCACGCAAGTCTTCGTCGCTGCGCTTATCGTCAAAATATGTCAGTTCCCCGCCCAATGATTTGCGGATTTGGTTGGGATTGACGCGGCGATGGTCGATACCGCGCGCGGCGTTATATAAATAACTACCTGAGCTGCCGAAATACGCGATCAGCCATGCCTCGTCCTTTGCCGCCAAATCCTCGCCCGTTGCTATGCCATGTCCGGCCATTTTTTCCGCGGTGCGCGGACCGACGCCATGGAACCTACGCACCGGCAAACCCTGAACAAATGCCGCGCCTTGATCGGGCAATATCACGCATAGGCCGTCCGGCTTATTCTGATCGCTCGCCAGCTTGGCAATGAATTTATTGTAACTTACCCCGGCGCTGGCGGTCAGGCCCGTTTCTGCGGCAATATCGGCGCGGATCATCGCTGCAATTTTGACAGCGGAACCGATGCCTTGCTTGTCATTGGTCACATCCAGATACGCCTCATCCAGCGACAGCGGCTGGATCAGATCGGTGTGCCGCGCAAAAATCGCGCGTATTTGCCGCGATACCAATCGGTATGCATCAAATCGGGGCTTTACAAAAATTAGGTCTGGGCAATTTTGCAGTGCCCGCGACGATGGCATTGCCGATCTCACCCCAAACGCTCGCGCTTCGTAACTTGCCGCCGCCACGACGCCCCGCTTTGACGATCCGCCAACGGCAACGGGCCGCCCGCGAAGCGCCGGATCATCACGCTGTTCCACACTGGCAAAGAATGCATCCATATCAATATGAATTATTTTGCGAACGGGAAGCATCGCCAAGGGATAGCAAAGGCGGACGTAAAGTCCCATAGGCACAGCATGCAAAATTCAATTTATACAGAAAAATCTCGCATTGGTGGCCGTGAACTGGTTACCATGATGGCATCGATCATGGCGTTAAATGCGCTTGCCATCGACACAATGCTTCCGGCATTTCCCAATATTGCCAAATCACTTTCCGTTACCAGCGCGAATTTGATCCAGTATATAATCTCAATCTATTTGCTAGGCACTGCCATCGGTTCGCTTATTTTCGGTCCATTATCCGACCGTTTCGGCCGCAAACCCGTATTGTTGAGCAGCATATTGGGATATGCCATTTGCGCTTTGTTATGCGGCATTGCGACTGACTATACTTTTTTGTTGGTTATGCGATTTTGCAACGGCCTGTTTGGCGCGGCGTTGGGCGTGCTGGTAACATCGATCATTCGCGATCAATTTGTCGGTGACGCAATGGCAAAACGCATGTCGTTGGTGTTCCTAATTTTCATGGTCGTACCCATCATTGCGCCCAGTATTGGGCAGGTTGTTTTGCTGTTCTCAGGCTGGCGAACTATTTTTCAATTCATGGTTTTTATGGCGATTATCGTCGCGTTTTGGGCTGGGCGGCGGCTGCCCGAGACGCTTGATCCTGCCAACGTCATTCCAATTGCCCCGCGAGCACTGACAAGCACCTGGAAAAAAGTCGCTTCAAATCGAAATGCGACCGGATATATGCTTGGGGCCGGTTTGGTTCAGGGCGCGCTGTTCGGGTTTCTGACCAGTTCGCAGCAGATTTTTGATGTGGTGTTTGGCGCGCGCGATTTCTTTCCCATCGGCTTTGCGATTGTCGCGCTCGGCATTGCGTCCGCGAACTTCGCCAATGGCCGAATTGTCGAACGTTATGGCGCGCGCCGCGTTTCGCAGGCTGCGGTATTCCTGTCGATATTCTTTGGAACATTACAATGGATGGCCGGATATTTCGCGCCGACCTCATTACCAGTATTTTTGGCGCTGATTACTGCCAATATGGCGATGGTCGGTTTCATCGGCGCGAATTTCTCGGCGATTGCGATGACGCCATTTGGCGGCATGGCAGGTGCGGCATCATCGTTCCAAAGCTTTGCCAAAACAATATTGGCATCGGCTGTCGGTGCGATCATCGGACAGCAATTTAACGGAAGCGTTATTCCGATGGCGGCAGGTTTCACTTTGTGCGGTATTTCGTGCCTGCTGCTGGTGCTGTGGAGCGAAAACGGTCGGCTGTTTACGCGGCCCGGCACGACCCAGCATTTGCCAATGTAACCGCTCTCACAAAAAAGGAGGCCGAAGCCCCCTTTTCTATTGCAGCGTGGCGGTTACCATCAATTGATTGGCGGCACCGAAGTTGGCGGTGCGTCTGCATCCAATTCATGCACTTCATCAAGACCGAGGCCAACATGACTGCGGCGGCGGCTGTACAAAAAGTAAACGATAAGCCCGATAAACGCCCAACCAACAAACATTAGTTTGGTGTCAACGCCCAAGCTCCAAAACAGATAGACACAACCTGCAATAGCAATAGGCGCCGTGATCACAATCGCAGGAGTGCGAAAGGGACGTTTACGATCCGGATCGGTCCGGCGCAGCACGAGAACCGCAATCGAAACCGCGGCAAATGCAAACAGAGTACCCGAGTTAGATATATCCGCCAGTTTGCCAACAGGGAAAAATGCGGCGAACAATGCGACAAAAGCGCCCGTCAAAATTGTAATAACGTGAGGCGTTTTATACTTTGGATGAATTTTCGAAAATGCCTGCGGCAACAGTCCATCACGGCTCATCACAAAAAAGATACGTGTTTGTCCGAACATCATCATCAATATAACCGATGGCAACGCGAGGCCCGCCGCCAGACCGATCAGATTACCAATTTGCGGCCAGCCGATTTCGCGCATCGTCCAAGCCAAAGCTTCTTTTGAACACACAACTTGCTCATTGCCTTGCGCCGCAAGGGCAGCACAAGCGTTTGAAAGTTCTTTGCTACCTGCCGCTAAAGCCGAGCCCGCCCCATCCATCACTGGCTGCGCACCGACGCTGCCGATAACGCCAGCAGCAACAAGCAGATAGAAAATAGTACAAACGGCGAGCGATCCGATCAAGCCGATTGGCATGTTTCGCTGTGGATCTTTTGTTTCTTCTGCTGCTGTCGAAACCGCATCAAACCCTACATATGCAAAGAAGATAGAGGCTGCTGCTGCTGAAATACCACCAAAACCCAATGGTGAAAATGGTTCAAAATTCTCCATATTCATGACCGGAACTGCTAGAACTACGAAAAGAGTGAGTGCGGCTATTTTAATTGCCACAAGAATTGAATTTATAAATGCGCTTTCTTTTGTCCCGATGACAAGAAGCCAAGTGACAAGACCCGCGATTGCCATTGCTGGCAAATTTATTATCCCGCCATCATAAGGGCCAAGCACAAAGGCATCAGGAATGTTGAGGCCGAACGCGTTCTCAATTAATCCAACAACATAACCAGACCATCCAACGGATACCGCGCCTGCCGCCACCGCATATTCCAGGATCAACGCCCAACCAACCATCCAAGCGATCAATTCGCCCATGACCGCATAACTATATGTGTATGCAGAGCCGGAAACGGGCACCATCGATGCCATTTCCGCGTAGCAAAGTGCGGCAACGGCGCAAACAAAGCCCGCAATGATGAAGGCTGCCATCATCCCGGGGCCTGCCTTTTGAGCCGCCTCGGCTGTTAAAACAAAAATGCCGGTGCCAATAACAGCACCAATGCCAAGCATAGTTAACTGAAATGCCCCTAAAGTTCGTGTCAGAGACTTTTTCTCTGCCGTCTTCAAAATTGCATCCAGCGATTTAACGCGGTCAAATATCATAACAAGCTCCCTTTTATCCTTCTTGGCCGTAAACCTAGCCGCAAATCCCATCCGCGCAACATAATTTCGCAAGTTTGCTAACGGGCAAGCAATGGCCCCATGGGTTTCCCAGCCAAGATATGCATGTGAAAATGCGGAACCTCTTGATTTGCGTCCAATCCGGTGTTGGCCAGCAATCGGTATCCCTGCGCGGGCAGCCCCAAGTCGCGCGCGATTTTTCCAACGGCGCGGACAAACGCCGCGATTTCCAAATCGCTGCCGTTTGCGCTGAAATCATCCCAACTGACATAGACGCCCTTGGGTATGACCAAAACATGCGTGGGCGCCTGCGGGGCAATATCGTGAAATGCCAATACCCATTCATCCTCGTACACCGTGCGATTTGGCAATTCGCCGCGCAAAATCTTGGCAAAAATATTTGTCTCGTCATATGGAAGCATTGCATTGATTGGCATGTTTATTCCTTTCGCCCGGCCTTTTCAGCGATGCCCGATACACCTTCTCGCCGCGCCAATTCTGCCAGTACATCTCCGAATTTCACGCCGCCGTCCGCCAGCAAGATTAGCAAATGAAACATAAGATCCGCTGCTTCGCCGGTCAATTTCGCCGGATCACCAGACAGCGCCGCAATCACCGTTTCTGTGGCTTCCTCACCAACTTTCTGCGCCATTTTTTCGCGCCCCTTGTTAAACAAGCTGGCGACATAACTGCTGCCCGCATCGCTATCGCGGCGTTCGTGGATCATCGCCTCAAGCCGGTTTATGATATCGTTTTGCACGGAATTCATCTCGATTTGTAGCTTTCATGTTGCAATGATGTAACCATATCGCGTTCATCGGGCGGGATAAGTCCTTCCAGAACGCGCCAGAAACCGGTTACCGATTCCTGCCCAGCCGCGCCATAGGCCGCCGCCAAACTTTCGCGTAACGAATCAAATAATTGTGCTTCCAATGCCTCACCCGCGACCGTCAATCGCAACAATTTTTGTCTGCGATCGGCCGTGCCTGTTCGCGCTTCAACCAATTCGCGCGCCAACAGATCATTGATGACCCGCCCCAAGGATTGTTTGGTAATCGCCAAAATTTTCAATAATTCACTGACCGTCAAATCAGGTTGCCGCGCAATAAAATACAACGCCCGATGATGTGCTCGGCCCAGCCCCTGCTTGCTCAGGCCCGTGTCAATGCTGCGCGTTAGCCGTGTGTAGCCGAAATATAACAGCTCAACGCCGCGCCGCACTTCGCCCTCGCGCAAGAACAATGCCGATGCCGACGCGCTTTCACGCGGCGCAGAATATGGAGAAGATGGGACAGCCATATTGACGTATCTTGGCGCACCGCATAAAAGAGTTCAAGCATTTCCTTAAACTTTCGTCGTCTTCCACCTTCTTAAAGTTGCAACTATTGGTGAAATTATGAATTTTTCTATTGAACATAACCCCAATCCGGTTGATCCAACCAAACGCGCTGAGTTGCTAATCGACCCTGGTTTTGGCCGTGTTTTCACCGATCATATGGTAACTATCAAATATAAAGAAGGCATCGGTTGGCACGACGCAAAAATCGGCGCGCGCGGCCCCATCAGTCTCGATCCAGCAACAGCGGTGCTGCATTATGCGCAAGAAATTTTTGAAGGGATGAAGGCGTATCGTCTTGCCGATGGCCGTATGGCATTATTCCGCCCCGATGCCAACGCCGCGCGGTTTAACCGTTCTGCGAAGCGACTGGCAATGCCGCAGCTGCCGCCCGAAGTTTTTGTAGAATCGGTGCGTAGCTTAGTTGAGATTGACCGTGACTGGTTTCCTGATGTCGAAGGCGGATCAATTTACATCCGGCCATTTATGTTCGCCAGCGAGGTTTTTTTGGGCGTAAAGCCGTCATCTGAATATCTGTATATGGTCATCGCGTCATCGGCAGGCGGATATTTCAAAAGCGGCGCGCCAGCGATTAAAATCTGGGTATCCCAGGATTATACCCGCGCGGCACCAGGCGGCACGGGCGCGGCAAAATGCGGCGGTAATTATGCGGCCAGCTTAATCGCGCAGCAACAAGCGACGGCAAATGGCTGTGATCAAGTCGTGTTCCTTGATGCCGCCGAGCATAAATGGGTCGAAGAATTGGGGGGAATGAACCTGTTTTTCTTGTTTGACGACGGCAGCATGTTGACCCCGCCAACCGACGGAACAATCTTAGAAGGCATCACCCGCGAATCCCTGATGCAATTGGCCCGCGATCAGGGGTTATCCGTGCGTGAGGAACGATACAGCATTGATCAATGGCGGGCAGATGCGGCATCTGGCAAGCTAACCGAAGTATTTGCGTGCGGCACAGCTGCGGTTGTTACGCCGGTGGGCAGCGTTCATGGTGAAGGCGGCACATTCGCAATTGGCGCAGGCGGTCCGGGCCAAATAACGCAAAAACTTCGCAATGCATTGGTTGAAATTCAACGCGGAACAGCGCCCGATCCCTATGACTGGGTTCAGCCCGTCTAAAAAACATAGGATTGGCCCGTTTGAGCAATTGCGTTATCGTTTCGACGCGCTATAAGCGCGCCCAGCAGGTCCGTTTTTCGCCTGCTATTTACCGGAACCATCGATATTGGTGGGGCGTCGCCAAGCGGTAAGGCACCGGCTTTTGATGCCGGCATTCGCAGGTTCGATCCCTGCCGCCCCAGCCAAACTTTCTCCCTGATGCATAGCAAGGGATTTGTGGTCATATGTAAATCATTGTAACTCCGACTTTTGGACTATAGCGGTATGCAAAACTAACCTGTAACAATGATGCCAATCGAGAGTATATCGAGGCGGAGGATAGTTACCAAAAATGCGTATCGCAGTTGCCGACGATGAGTTGGACGTTAGAGTTTATCTCAAAACAATTATTGAAGAAGAAGGCCATCTCGCGGTGGCATTTTCAGACGGTAACGCGTTAACACAGGCGTTGTCGCGCGATACATTTGATCTTGTTATCGTGGACTGGTCAATGCCGGGTAAAGACGGGATAGCTATTTTAAAGTGGATGGAAAATTCGCTTGATGAGCAACCACCTGTTATCATGATGACCAACCGCACCGCCAAGGCAGATATTACCGAGGCGTTGAACTCTGGCGCGGCGGATTACATTACCAAACCCGAAGATCGCGGTGTAATTGCGGCACGGATCAACGCCATGCTACGCCGTAGCAGCGCTGGGTCAGGAGCTTTTGCCACCGAAGCAACCTACGGCAAATATCAGCTAAACAGGATCGATCAGACCGTTACGATTAACAACGAAACGGTTGTAATGACGGCAAAAGAATTTGAATTGGCTGATTTGTTTTTCCGCAACAGCGACCGAACATTATCGCGCAATTACATCATGGAAACGATCTGGCGGACAACGGCAACACTCGCCACGCGGACATTGGATATGCATATATCACGGGTCCGCTCAAAGCTGGATTTGAAACCAGAAAACGGGTTTCGTATCTTTACTGTTTTCGGTTATGGTTATCGCTTAGAATCGCTTAATAAGTCTTGATTTTAACGCGAAAGGTTCTGGAAAAATGCAGAAATTAAAATGGATTTCGGCATTTATTTTACTGATTGGTATCCAACCCGCCAACGCAGCGCCCAACGATAATGATGATATTCGTTATGTCATCAAACGCGGTGATACGTTAATTGGGTTAGCAAAAAAATATTTTGTTCGCACGGACAGCTATAAAATAGTCCAGCAAAAAAATCGCATTTCCAACGCAAATGCGCTGCCGGTTGGCACAACCATCGCAATACCGCGGTCAGTGATTAAATACACGGTTTCGCAGGCGCGCGTATTGTCGGTACGCGGCAATGTGACGTCTGAAAAAGGTCCGGTATCGGCAGAACAGTTATTTGGCGAGGGCGCGCAGCTAACCACCGCGCCTAATTCGTTTCTAACGCTCGGCCTGGGCAATGGCTCGCGATTGTCGTTGCCGTCAAACAGCGGTCTGAAAATCAGGACGCTGCGAAATTATGTGCTGGGCGAAACCCTCGATTATGATTTCGATTTGTCACGGGGCGGGGCTCGGTCTTCGGTTGTACCGTTAAAATCAAAAGACGACAGTTATCGTATTCGCACGCCAAAAGCTGTTTCGGCGGTGCGCGGTACCGATTTCCAAGTGCGCTATGACGACCAAGCCCGTCTAGATTTTGCCGAGGTCGTCGAAGGCGGTTTGGCCGTTGGCATTGGCGAAAACGCCGATTTATCTGTGCCAGCCGGCAATGGGCTTGCCGTTAAGGCAAACGGCAATGCTATTTCAGAGGTTCTGCTTCCCGAACCAAAGCTTATCGATGCGGGGAAAATTCAAGTGGATCCGGCGATCCTATTTTTTGCTGACCCAGCGGCCAACGAAATGGGCTATCGTTTCACAATTGCCGCCGACGCCGGATTTATCGAACAAGTCGCAGATCAGAATTTCACAGGCACGAAAGCGGACTTCGCCAATATTGCAAATGGCAATTATTTCATCCGCGCCCGTGCCATATCAGCAAACGGAATTCAGGGGATACCGGCCACTTTTACGTTCAAACGGCGCCTGAATGGAGTGAATGCAAGCACAGGGAAAGACGAAAGCGGATATGCCTTCAAATGGGAACAAAGCGGCCAA
Organism: Sphingomonadales bacterium; assembly: GCA_031415335.1. Lineage (GTDB taxonomy): Bacteria > Pseudomonadota > Alphaproteobacteria > Sphingomonadales > Sphingomonadaceae > Sphingorhabdus_B. The sequence continues at coordinate 18,966 of JANORM010000077.1, forward strand.
GGCGTTAGCAAATTCCATTTCCAGTTATTTGGCGGAACCCCCGCAGGCACGCCATTGATCGACGAGCCCGGAATTACCGCCAATCAGATCAGCTTATCCGACCTTTTGCCTGGAACCTATTACTGGCGGGTTGGCTCAGTCCAGTTTTTGAACGGTGAAACGGCGACAAATTGGACGAGTTTTGAGAAGTTAAACATTGCGTCCTAATGCACTGACGCTTGCCATCGCGATATATTTTAGCAACACGGCATCATGAGTTTGCGGCTGCGCCTGACCATTGAATGGATATTGATTGGCATCGCCGGAACCTTGCTGGTTGTGTTTGCGCAGCGCGCAGAACTGGCAAATTCGTTCAACTTTCTTTTTTATGACCGGTTAAGCTCCATTAACCGGAAGGTCGCCGACGACCGAATTTTACTGGTAAATATCGATCAAGTCAGCCTGAACAGCATTGGCAAATGGCCATGGAAACGCGATGTTCACGCAAAATTATTGGACGCGCTTCAACGCGCGAAGCCCCGTTCAATCACGATCGACATTTTGTTAACCGAGGCCGGCGATAGCGCGGAGGATGCAGCATTGGCCAGCGCGATTGGGCGTCAATCCAGCCCAATCATCCTTCCGCTGCATTTTGATACCCCGGGGGATGATGGCCGCGCCTATAATGCGTTACCGCCGATACCGTTATTTGCACGCCAAGCGGATGGTATAGGCCACGTCAATTTGACATTCGATAGCGACGGCAAGGTCCGGCAAGCAGCATTATGTTTTGATCCGGAAACCACGGGCAGTCGTTGGCCACATATGATGGAACTGATTTACCGGACGTTAGATCAAAAGCCATCTGCGGCCTACAAATCGGTTCCATGCGGACAAGCGTTGCTGATCCCTTATGCCAAGCGCGGCAGTCATAGCGAAATAAGCTATTCAGATGTTTTGGCGGGCAATATTCCTGCCGAGTTAATCAAGGGCCGCGATGTCATTATCGGGGCGAGCGCAGCGGGCATGGGCGACAGCTATCCCGTGCCATATGCCGATGGCGCATTGTTGGCGGGGTCCGAAATCATGGCCAATATGTTGACCGCCATTCGGAACGATAATTTCATTCGGCCACTGTCTGACGCGTTGGTTCTAATCCTGTCTATATTGCCGATGTGGCTGTTAATGATAGGATTCTTACGCTGGTTACCGCGCACGGCGTTATTGGCATCAACGGCAATGGTAATCCTTGTTTTGGCCAGCAGCGCCGCTGCGCTTTCCGCACAAATCTGGTTTCCGCCGGGAATTGCGCTGCTCGCTTTATTGTTCGTTTACCCTTTATGGGGATGGCGACGATTGCAATCGATGAGCGATTTTATGAGCAGCGAGTTGCAACAATTGGAGCGCGAAGGTGAAACGCTGCCGCTTAGGGTGCCGCACGCCAAGGCGGGCGATTTGGTTGGCAGGCAAAGTGCGGCGTTGGCGAGCGCGATTGATCATATGCGCGATTTAAGGTTGTTTCTGAAAAATACGCTGTCCGACCTGCCGGATCCCATGGTTACAACCGATGTGAAGGGGTGCGTGACGTTGTCCAGCGATTTGCTGAACCAGCGGGTTGGCCGTTCGATATTGGGCTGGGATCTGAAAAAGGTTTTCGATGTCACAGTATCGCCGGAAAACCGCAAGGCTATTGATAATTATTTGGCCGATTGCGAAGCGGGCCGGAATATCGTTGCTGGCGTTGATGCGCCCAATCAAACCGCGTTCGTTCGCTTCCAAACAATAGACGGCGGCACATTTGTAATGCGCCAATCGAGAATTGAAAATGTGGCAGGCGAATTGCAAGGCTATATCTATTATTTTGCCGATATAACCGCATTGGCCAATGCAGAACTAGAGCGGGAGCATGTATTACAGCTATTGTCGCACGACATGCGCGCACCGCAATCTGCGATTATTGCTTCATTAAGTGGCGATTTGGATAGCGCCGCACGCAAACGCATTGAAAGCAATGCCCGGTTGACCATTAAACTCGCGCAAGATTTTATCGATTTGACCCGAATGGCAGAAACGAAATTTATGGGCGAAGAATTGCTGCTTGCCGATTTAATCCGCGATGTCGCTGATAATTTCTGGTCGTTGGCAAACGAACGGGAAATTCGTATTGAGATAACCGACGAAACCGATTGCGGATTTGTAATCGGTGAACCCGATATATTGACCCGCGCCTTTTCAAACTTGATCGACAACGCGCTAAAATTCAGCCCCGATGGCACTAAGGTCGCCATTCGCATTCACCGCGAAGTGGATGCGCAGGACCGCAGGATTGTGGCCAACATTACGGACAGTGGAACGGGCATTGATGCGCACATCCTGCCGCATTTGTTCCAGCGTTTTGCATCTACGCCCGGCCAATCTGCGCGGGTAAAAGGCACTGGGCTTGGTTTGAATTTTGTCCGAGCCGTTGTCCAGCGGCACGGTGGCAGCATCGCCGCAGAAGGTTTGGAACCGCAGGGCACATGTTTCACTGTAGTTTTGCCAGAGGCGAATGAGGTTTTCGCGGACGGTTAGCTCGCCCGTTTTTATTCGACCTTTGCCTTTATGACGTAACTACCGCGCGGCTGGCCCAAATCTGCCAAAGCATGGTCGACCAAAGGTTCCAGCGTATTGGCTAATGCCGCCTTGCAATGAAATTCCCCCGACGATGCGCGGTACATTGTTTCACCATCGGCAATTCGCGTCAACGCCACTGCGACGCGATATTCCTTTAGCAGACATTTGCGTGATGGCCGCTTGGGACTTGCAGTTGCAATCGTTTTTCCAGCTTCCTGCAACGCAATAGATGCAGGCCGCGAAGACACCCCGACTTCCAAATAATAGCGGCCAGTTTCGCTGGGGTTAAATCCCCGCTGTGCTAGCTGCGTCGATATCAAATCTCGGGCGGCTATCAATTCTGCCGACGGCGATTTATCCAATGGCGCGAGGATAAAGCCGGATTTTTCGATATTAGATTGCCCCGCACTGTTGATGCGCGTCTCAATACTGCGAGCGCATCCCGACAAAGCCAGTGCGCTGGTAACAAGAAATATCCTAAGCCACATCGTCATGACTTAGCAAATTCGACACCGCACGCAAGCAATTGAGGGGGGCGCAATTTTGCTTAGAGCGTGATGACAAAAAGTGGGAACCGGTTTTTGTCGCTAATTCAAGCGACAATAAAAATTTAGAGCGGACATTTGATTCAATCGAATGTCCGCTCTAAGGCGCAGGCTCAACGCTTGAGCAAAAAATACCCGACGTAAAACCAGCTAAAAATGCCATGGATCACCGCCCATAATACAGATTTATGCGCAGTATAGCTGATGACTATGGCAAGCGCGCTGCCGAAACCGACACCTGATTTTACCACTTCGCGCTGGATGACGACGCCGGCCATGTTTATGCGGCCTGCTTTGCGCGTTCAGTCAGCTCTTGATTGAGCATTTCGGCAAGCAGAAACGCCATTTCCAACGACTGCGCCGCATTCAATCGCGGGTCGCAATGGGTGTGGTAACGATCCGCCAGCCCCTCATCGGTAACCGCAATCGCACCGCCTGTGCATTCAGTGACATTCTGTCCGGTCATCTCGATATGGATGCCGCCAGCAAATGTTCCCTCGGCCCGGTGAACCGCAAAAAACCCGCGTACTTCGGCAAGGATGCGTTCAAAGGGCCGGGTTTTATAGCCGCTGGCGGATTTGACGACATTGCCGTGCATTGGGTCACACGACCAGATAACGGGATGGCCCGACGCCTTTACCGCGCGCACCAATGGCGGCAATCCGTTTTCCACCTTGTCATGGCCATAGCGCGCAATCAGCGTAATCCGTCCAGCAACGCGGTCTGGATTGAGCGTATCGAGCATCCGCAGCAGCGCATCGGGTTCAAGGCTAGGTCCGCATTTTATCCCAATGGGATTGCCGATGCCGCGTAAAAATTCGACATGCGCCGATCCTTCAAAACGCGTTCGATCGCCGATCCACAACAAATGTGCCGAGGTATCGTACCAACCGCCGGTCAACGAATCCTGCCGCGTCAACGCTTGCTCATACGGAAGCAACAACGCCTCGTGGCTGGTGTAGAATTTCGTGCCCTTAATTTGCGGAACCGTTTCCGGCGTCACGCCGCAAGCAGTCATGAAATCAAGCGCTTCGCCGATACGATCCGCAGTTTCCTTATATTTCTTCGCCCATGGGCTGCGACCCATATAATCGTGCGTCCATGAATGTACTTGCTGTAAATTGGCATATCCGCCGCCGCTAAATGCGCGCAGCAGGTTCAGTGTTGATGCGGCTTGATTATAGGCCCGCACCATGCGTTCGGGGTCAGGCTCCCGCGCGGTCGCCTCAAACGCGATGTCGTTGATGATGTCACCGCGATAACTGGGCAATTCGACGCCGCCGATTGTTTCCAGATCGGACGAACGTGGTTTGGCAAATTGCCCTGCCATCCGGCCGACTTTTACGACGGGAACCTTGCCCGCGAATGTCAGCACGACCGCCATTTGCAAAATCACCCGAAACGTATCGCGAATGTTATTGGGATGAAACTCGGCAAAACTTTCCGCGCAATCGCCGCCCTGAAGCAAGAATGCTTTGCCTTGCGAGACCATCGCAAGGTCCGCCGTCAGATCGCGGGCCTCACCAGCAAAAACCAACGGCGGGTAATTGCGCAAGGTTTCTTCGGTTGCGGCCAACGCCTTTTCGTCGCGGTAGGTGGGCATATGAATGCCCTTTTGCGATCTCCAGCTTTCCGGCGTCCATTTGATCGCCATAGCCAATTCTCCATCTGATTCGTTCAAAAATGGGCTTCTACTGCCCCGAGTATGGCGCGCGCAAGCAAAACACCTTCGTTGAAATTATCGGTCGTTTGGTTAACCGAATATGATAAATTATGGACACAGGAATTCTGGCAAAAACAACGCAAAACTGGTATATAACAATGCTTCAGATTTATGTCTCCACGCTTTGCTAACCATATAAATTTACATCATTTTTCAACTGCGTTAATGCTCGGACATGCGTCCGTCCCATGCTGGCACATGGCCGAATTTGGGCGCGCAAAATGGCGGATATTGTATATATGGCTGTGCTTAGCAGATGTTACACCCGTTTTGCAAAGCGACCAGATGATCCAAGAGCCCATTCAAGAAGCGTTACAGGTAAGGCCGCGCAGACCCGCGCCCGCGCCACGCCGCCGCTTGATTGGGGGCCGCGAAATATTGCTATTGTTGATTGCGTTCAGCTTGCTGGCCCTTGCGCCGTCAATTGCGCAAGTCGCGCGCGGGATATCAGATCCAGGGCCGCCGCGGCATTCCTCCTTCGGAATGTCAGAGCGCGCAGAAACCAATTTCGCCGGATCCGCATTTTATTTCCAAGAACAAGATTACATCGTTGCGCCCAGCAATGAAGCCATTGCAGCAGCGCAAGGTACAGGCGCCGCGGCGTTAACCGCCCTCGATAACGCGATATTGGCTCCGTTGGACGATGCCGCGACACCTTATGACACCGATGGCATTGGCGGCATTGCCCGTCCTTTCGCGATCAATGCAGGTTCGATCAATTATAGCCGCGCGCTAAAATGCCTGACCGATGCGATTTATTACGAAGCTGCATCAGAATCCGATTCTGGTCAGCGCGCCGTTGCGCAAGTTATCCTAAACCGCATGCGTCATCCAACATATCCCAACACGGTATGTGGCGTAATCTATCAAGGGTCCGAACGGCACACCGGATGCCAGTTCAGCTATAGCTGTGATGGTTCAATGGCGCGCACCCCCTCCAGCTTCCATTGGTTGCGGGCGCAGCGCGTGGCGATGAGCGCGCTGGCAGGATATGTGCACGCACCCGTTGGCATGGCAACGCATTATCACACCGTCAACATCTACCCCTATTGGGCGCCAAGCCTGCATTTCCTAGGCACTATTGGCGCGCACCGTTTTTACAGGTGGAAGGGTAGCGCCGGACGGCCATCGGCTTTCTTTCGCAGCTATGCCGCCAATGAACCTTTCCCTGGCCCCAAACCGCGCGCGTTCCGTCCGTCGACTGTTCCATTGCTTGATCCCATTCAGCTGCAAAAACAATATGAGCGTGAATATGCCGCCGCCCGTATAAAAGCCGAAAATGACGCGCAGGCGGCATCGTCGATTGTACCATATGCTCCATATTCGGCATTATTGCCGCAACGCCAGCGCGCATCAACGTCATATTCCGCACCTGAATATTCACGCGAAGCCAAACAACGCGGCGGAGAGGCAAATTATGCCGGCGAACGATTGCCCGACGCCACCAATATCAAACCCGAATATCAAGCCAGTGGCAGCTGGAAAGCACAGCCGACAGGCTGAGGTTAGAGTTTTCCATGCGTTGAATTTAGGCGATTGTATAGATCGCAAACACATTTCAATACTCGCAATATGACCCTATCTTGCTAACCGCGCTTACAAGATTGTCCTGCGCATTTTTAGACGCCTAAACTCCTTACAGCAATCGTCAGAGCCGTCGCTTTCCGTCGTCAAATAATTTGACGACGGACAGACCAGTGTTACGGTCAATCAATCTAGTTGATGCTTTCAACATACTCGGAAGCCTTTGCTTCATCGTGAAAGTAGGGACGGGATAAAACAGACATTGCATTGGACTCTTTATGGAAATTCTATGCCATACTTTCACCGTGGTTCGCATGACGTGAGATAAGGTGCCTAATCCTTACGCTACCTCGGCATCCGCAACACCGCGCGCAATCCTCCGTCTGAGCGGTTCACCAGCGCCACATCGCCGCCGTGGCTGCGTGCGATGGCGCGGGCTATGGTCAGGCCCAAGCCAGTTCCGCCCGTGGCGCGGTTGCGTGATGCGTCGGCGCGGGTGAAGGGTTCGAACATTTTCTCGATATTTTCCGGCGCAATTCCGGGTCCGGAATCGTCAATGAAAATCTCAAAATTGCTGCGATTTTGCTGCAGCGAAATCGCAGCAATTTGACCATGCTTAATGGCATTACTGATTAAGTTTCGCAGCGCACGGCGGATCAGCAATGGCCGCACACCGGCGATGATACGATCGTTTGGCGGTGTGAAAATTACATCAGCGCCCGATGCCTCAAATTCGTCAACAATAGATTCGATCAACGCCGCTATGTCGGATTTCTGCATGGCTTCACCCGATTTGCCCAGACGCGCCAATGTCAATATATCGTCCAATATGCGCACCAGTTCGTCGATGCTCTCGGCCATTTTCTCGCGCTCGCTATCATCCTCCACCGATTCAATCCGCACGCGCAGCGCGGCCAGCGGCGTTTTCAAATCATGGCCAATCGCGCCCAGCATGACATCTTTTTCACTTAGCAACGCCGAAACGCGCGCTTGCATATTATTGAAACTGTCGATTAAATCGCGGATGTCGGCTGGTCCTTCGCTGGCAAGCGGCGCGGCCTCGTCGACCAAGCCCACCCTGCCCACGCGCTCTTTCAACCGTTCCAGAGGCCGCACGATCCGCCGCGCGACCAGTGCCAGCGGGATCATTACCGCAACATACAGGATCAACGTTTGTAGCAACAAAGCCGCCACTGCGCCCCGGTTTCGCGGCCTAACCAATGCCGCAACGTTGATCCAGTTGCCGTCCGATGTTTTGGCGGAAAGCAGCAAGGCACCCGTTGGCATTTTATCGCCTTCAGCGCGAATCCTCGCCAGAAACGAACCTTGCAATAATGGGCCGCGCAAATCATCGGGTAACGCCGTGATCGGCCCCGATGCAATTTTGATATCGCTCAATCCCGATTGCGCACCCAACAGTTCATTGGCCCGCGCGCTATGCTCTTCATTCGCAGTAAACTGCGGCAAAATCAGCGGCTGCGTTCCGACGACTATTGCGAAGTTCGATTTTTTTCGGCGGCGGTTGCCGGCTGGCCGCTCCTCCCATCCGCGCCCACGATCATCCAATCGTTCGGCTTGGTTGGCAACCCGGGTGATCAACATCGCTGCGGCCTCGGTATCAAATCGGCTGCGTGCGCCCGCGATCAGCAAATAAGCGTTCACCGCCTGCGCCGCCAACAGGGCCAAGGCGACCACCAGCAATATTTGCCGGTAAAGGCTTTTCGGCCAGATCGCGAAGCCCCGGGTCATTGCCTAAACCTTTTGCACAGGCGTACAGAAACGATACCCGCCGCCCCAGATGGTTTTGATATGTTGCGGGTCTTTGGCATCGTCCTCAATCTTTCGGCGCAGGCGGCTGATTTGATTGTCGATTGCGCGATCAAACGGGCCGCCCTCCCGCCCCCGGGTTAGGTCGAGCAATTGGTCGCGGTTGAGCACTTGCCCTGCGCGCGTAATCAACGCCTCCAGCATACGGAACTCGCCCGACGACAGGCTAACCAGCACGCCATCCGAATCATACAAGGCTTGCTCGCTGGTTTTCAGCGTCCATCCCGCAAAAGCATAGCTTTCGCCATCGGTGTGCGAAGTCCGGTTCCCGCTTTGCATTCGGCGCAATACGACCTTTATTCGCGCAACCAATTCACGCGGAGAAAACGGTTTAACCACATAGTCATCGGCGCCAATTTCAAGACCAACTATGCGGTCGGTTTCTTCCGATTTTGCGGTCAGCAAGATCACCGGCGGGCCATCATTTGCGGCGATATGGCGGCACAGGCTCAGGCCGTCCTCTCCGGGCATCATTATGTCGAGCAGGACAAGGTCGATATCATACGCGATCAATCCAGATCGTGCTGCCGACGCATTGGCAGCATCGGTTACGCGAAAACCTTGTTTTTCAAGATATTTTGCCAATGGCTCACGGATTGACGCCTCATCATCGACGAGCAACAAATGAGGGCGAGATTTTGGCATATTGCGTTCCTAGAGCGTGATGACAAAAAGTGGGCACCGGTTTTTGTCGCTAAATCGCGCGACAACAAAAGTTTAGAGCGGGCATTTGATTCAACCAAATATCATCCCGCTCTAGTGGAAATTGACCAGTGCGGCAATTGAAGCGTTTGGAGATTGCCGCGAGCGATTTACAAAAATATGCTCTTCCAACAATCCCCAATCGCCCTAATTTTTAGCCCGCGTTTGCCGCTGCCTCTCGCCTTGCACGCCATTTTCCGCGCATCTCCTGACGCGCATTTTTGGTTTCTTCAGCAGAAATAACGCCATCTTTATTGATATCTTTTGCTGCAAATCGCGCTTGCTGTGCCGCGTCATATTCCGCGCGGCTTATGGCCTTATCGCCATTTGTATCGGCTTGACCCCATTTGCCCACACCGCCATCACGTCCGCCGCCGTGCCCGCCGCCGTGTCCAAGATCACCGCGTCCATGGCGTCCGCCGCGACCTTCGCCGCCGTCACCCTTGCGCTGCATCCGCATTTCTTTGCGCGCTGCGTCTGCTGCGATAAACTCAGCTTCGGTTACAGCGCCATTATTATCGGAGTCGATTTTGGCAAAGCGTGCCTTGACGCGGGCAATCTTGTCCGCTTGATCGACCTGACCATTACCGTCAGCATCCATTTTGGCAAAACGCGCATCAGAAACGCTTGCGGCTTCGGCTTTGGTAACGCTGCCATTGCCATCGGCGTCCATCTTCATTTTGCCCGCAATCGGGGCAGCGTAAGCCGCAGCGGCAAGCATCAAAGCCGAAGCACCAGCAATTATAGCAATCTTTTTCATAGCAAACCTCATTTTCCAATCACCGGTCAGATTGCCGGATCATCGCCCATTTAGAGATAGTTTGTCGCAGCGATGTGCCGCAACGAGCGGTTCTTTGTCGCAAATTGTAACACAACCAAGCTCGGTTTATCGCAGATTTGGCGACGACGGACCATCAAGTTAACACTGGCCCTTAATTAACACTGGCCCCAAGTTAACACGAGCCCAGTGCACCAACAAAAATTCTTTATGGAATTTTGAAAATATGGTGCCCGAGGGCGGATTTGAACCACCGACACGCGGATTTTCAATCCGCTGCTCTACCCCTGAGCTACTCGGGCCCTGAACCAAATCAGGTAATGGTGCGATCCGGCAAAGCCGCTGCGCCATTGGGAATGGCCGCCTATAGAGAGGCAACGCCGCCCTTGGCAAGCGCAAAATTAGTCTTCGTCTGTATTGAAGCTGTCTTCGTGATCTGCCGCTGGCCCGGGCAGCGTATAGCCATCGCCCAGCCATTGCAAAAGATCGCGGTCCTTACACCCTTGACTGCAAAATGGGGACATCTCGGCGCTGGCGGAACGTTTGCATATAGGGCATTTTTGCTTGATTCTATTCGGCATAATATCCGCCGATAGCCAGTTTGGCGTCCGCTCGCAATGATACCGCCCTGCCCGTGCGCCGCGCAAGTTCCGCCATCCATTCTGGACGAGCGGATAACGCGGTAACAATTGCCGGATGCGCGGCCAACGTCAACGGCCCCACGCGGCCATCACGCTCTGCCAAACGAAGCGCTGCAGCCGCCGTGTGCATGATACGGCGGTGCTGCATCATTTCGAGCAAGGAGGGTCCGGTTCGTCGTTTAATCAATTGCAAAAAACCAAAGCCATTGACCGACGTGCGTTCAAACGGGCCCGTCATTGCGGCATCGAATGCCTCTGCGACTGCTTGGCGTTGCGACTTGTCAGCCACGCCAGGGAAATCAATGCCAATATTGCCTTGAATGTCCAACCGCCGGATCGCGCTCGCCGCCGCTGTTGCCGCCGCTTGCGCCAAGGCAAAGGGCGGCAAATCGCCGTCAACATCAATCAAAGTCATCGCGGGCGTTACCGATATCAGCAAGCTGCCGCCGGAAAATGCCACTTCGCCGCTTTGCGCCTCTTCAATCACTTCATGCCAGCCATATTCGCTGAAGCGGTCAACACCGTGCGCATGGCATAGCGCCGCATCGCCGATTATTTCGCGCAATCGCGGCGCGGGCTGCGGCGCTTTATCTGATGCCGGGCGGGCAAGGGGAAGTTTGAAGCGGGATTTCTCGTCAATCGCGGCGCGGGTCACTTCGATGGTCATTGAACCGCCCTCCGTAACCCCAGCGGGCAACGGAAAAACGAGCAATTCTGCGCCGCCTGGTAACCGGGCAATACCGCGTTTCCCGGCAATCAGCTGTTTGACCAGCTGTACCTGCGCTATCAAACCTGATTTTATGCCGTCATGCGGCGCGATGCGTGCTTCGATGATGCGGCCATTTTCGGCCAAGATGGCGCGCTCCTCGCCAATGCCATCTTCATACAGCCATTCAGCCAATTTTATATCCCGACGCGATCAGCAGGCTGCGGGTTTCATACAGCGGCAGGCCGATAACGCCCGAATGGCTTCCTGACATCCAATCAATCAACGCCTCTGCGCGCCCCTGAATGGCATAGCCCCCTGCTTTGCCCAATCCTTCGCCACATGCGACATAGGCATCAATTTCGCTCGCGCTGAGTTGTTTGAAGCGTACGACGCTATCGCTTATCCGGCGGCGGACCTTGCCCTCGCTATCCACGACACAGACCGCCGATAATACATGATGCCGCCGTCCGCTGAGCAGCTCTAAAAAACCGCGCTGCTGGTTTTCATCCGCCGCTTGTTGCAAAATCCGGCGGCCCACAGCAACGGTGGTATCGCCAGACAGGATGATTTGACCGCTTGCGCGCGGTACAGCGGCGGCTTTCTCGGTCGCCATACGCAGCGCATACACACGCGGTAATTCGGCAGGTCTTGGGCTTTCATCAATATCAGGCGCGCAGATATTGTCTGGCACCACGCCCAAACGCGCCAGCAAATCGCGGCGGCGCGGACTGGACGATGCCAATATCAGTTGTAAATCGGGCTGCATTATGGACGCTGCGGAGCCAAAATCCGGCAACGCGCTTTACTTAAAGCGATATGTGATCCGGCCCTTGGTCAGATCATAAGGGGTAAGCTCGCACAAAACCTCATCCCCGACCAAAACGCGAATACGATTTTTGCGCATTTTCCCAGCAGTGTGACCCAATACTTCATGGCCATTTTCCAGCTCAACACGGAACATTGCATTCGGCAATAATTCGCGGATTGTGCCACGCATTTCGAGAAGTTCTTCTTTTGCCATTCGGCCCCTAATTTCTACTTTGAAAAATAATAGCCGCGCCTTTAACGGCAATCGCGTGAAAAGGAAAGCCTTGCGATACTTCTGACGGTGTTCGCCGCATATTGCGACATTTTGGTACAAATTACCCGCTATGAAATTACCGAACGATTTGCCAAACAACTGCTAATATCTCCCATCTTACAACATTGTTGGACCCATATTCATGCTTACGAAAAAGCGCTGCTACTTAAGCGGCAAGGTATCTTGTATCGCGATTGCGGTAGTTCTGAGTCACGCCGGTGCGTCCGCACAAGTGACAAACGAAGTCATCGACGATACCGGGACCACGCAGGACATCGTCGTAACCGCTGGACGAATTCGCGGTGCCGTCACTACCGATGTACCGCCGATTGCTGAAATCAGCGAGAAAGACATCGCATCTTATGGCGCGTCATCGGTTACGGATCTGGTCGCGGCCATCGCTCCGCAAACCGGTTCTGGGCGCGGCCGCGGCGGCGGAATGCCAGTGGTTTTGTTGAATGGGCAACGTATCTCTGGATTTCGCGAATTGCGTGATTTGCCGCCAGAGGCGATAAAGCAAGTGCAGGTATTTCCGGAAGAGGTGGCGCTGCAATATGGGTTTCGCCCCGATCAACGCGTCATCAACTTTATTCTTAAGGACAATTTTGCGTCGGTAACGTCTGAAATTGAGGGCGGCGCACCCGAAGATGGCGGATATTCGTCAAAGCAATTTGAAACCACATTGACAAATATCGGTAAAACAACGCGGCTCAATTTGAACGCTGAATATCAGCATGTCAGCGACTTGACCGAAAATAATCGCGGCATAATAATCGCCAACAACTTGGACAGTTCGGGCAATGACGCCACGCGGTTCCGCACGTTGCTGCCGCGCCGCGATGTGTTTGAAGTCAATGGCAGCTGGAGCAAAGTGCTCGCGCCGCAAACCAACTTGTCATTGAACGCCAATTACAGTTTGAACGCAAGCGAGGCATTATTGGGATTGCCGTTTGCGAATCTAAACCTGCCCGCAGCCAGCCCGTTTTCGCAGGCAGGCAGCGATGCGGTGATCTCTCGCAGTTTTTTAACGCCGGGTCCGCTGACCCGCGATACGCAAACGAGCAGCGCCAAATTCGGGTTGTCTTTTAACACCTTAATCGATGCATTTCGTTTGGCATTGAACGCAAATTACGAAAATACCACCAATGAAACACGTACGGTTCGCGGCGCTGATTTTTCGCCGCTACAGGCTGGATTGACCGCAGGTACCGTGAACCCGTTTGACCCGGCATTTGGCAATGACCTGATATTTTTGCCTGCCGATACCAGCGACAGCTGTATTCAAATATTTGATGTTTCGAACACGCTGACGGGAGAGCTGTTGCGTCTGCCATCGGGTCCTGTTCGCATCACGCTGCGCGCCGGCGTGGGCCGCGAAATGCTGAGCAGCGAAGCTTTCCGTTCCGGCATCAACAATGAAGTTGAACTGGAACGCGGCAATGTGAACGGCGCATTGAACATCGAAATTCCGCTGGTTGAACGCGATGTGGGCGCGCTGGGCTTTTTGGGAGAGGTTGCCATCAATGGCAATTACGGCGTGTCGGACGTTTCGGATTTCGGCAGGTTGACCGAATATACCGCTGGCATACGGTGGTCGCCGACAAAGGAACTTAGTTTTCAGGCGTCGTTGATTGGGGACGAAAATGCGCCCAGCATTGCGCAACTGGGCAATCCGCTGGTGACAACTCCAAACGTCGCCTATTTCGATTTTGCCCGCAACGAAAGCAGATTCATTAACGTGGTCAGCGGCGGCAACCCTGCTTTGATTGGCGAACAGCGCCGTGATTTGAAATTGTCGGTTAACTGGGCACCCAAGGTAATCGAAGGATTGAATCTACAAACCGAATATTTCCGCAATCGCAGCACAAATACGACCGTCAGCTTTCCTTTGTTAACCCCTGAGATTGAGGCAGCTTTTCCTGGTCGCGTGACCCGTGATAGTGCGGGACGTTTGCTAAGGGTTGACCAACGTCCGGTCAATTTTGCCGAAGAACGCTCTCAAAAAATTCGCACCGGGTTTAACGTCTCCGGCGGTATTGGACCGCAACAGCGCGGCGGCGGCCCCGGTGGTGATAGGGCGGGCGGTGACAGGGCGGGCGGGGGCAGGTCTAGTGGCAACGGAGCAAACGGCGGGCGTCCGAATAGTGCCACTGCAGGCACTGGCGGGAGTGGTGGCGGGAGTGGTGGCGGGAATGGTGGCGGGGGCGGATTTGGACGCGGAGGATTCGGCGGTCCGGGCGGCGGCGGCGGACGCTGGCAGCTTTCGTTATACCATAGCTACCAAATTCAGGATCAAGTGTTGATCGCCACTGGTGTGCCGCGCCTTGATTTGCTGAATGGATCGGCAACCAGCAGCTTGGGCGGAACACCCCGGCATCAGGCCGAATTATCCGGCGGAATATTCTACAAGGGTCTTGGCACTCGCATCACCGGAAACTACCGCAGCGCAACGCGCGCAGACGGCAGCGGATTACCGGGTAGTACCGATTTGCGGTTCAGCGATCTGGCGACACTCAACTTGCGATTTTTCCTCAATTTTGATGAGCGCGGCAACCTAACCAAAAAAATTCCGCTTCTAAAAGGCAGCAGGTTGGCGTTCAGCATCAACAACGCGCTCAATGACATTATCGATGTTCGCGATGAAAATGGCACGGTACCGCTAAGCTATCAACCTGGTTATCTGGACCCAACAGGGCGTTTTTACGAAGTGAGCTTTCGCAAGCGTTTTTGATGTCATCCCGCTTTTTTTAATTTTGCAATCACTCGCCACGTGAATGATTTCACACTGTTTTGAACGGGGTACCGACCCGGCGCTTTGGGCCGGAACCCGGCTTTGCGCAGCAATTTGTTAAATGCCCGCGCATTTGCCTCGGCAAAGCTCCATTCCGAACGCCACGTAATGGACAGCGAAATTGCGGTGTCAGGCCCGTTCTTGACATGATGCGGTGCCATGACTGGCACGAACAACGCCTCGCCGGGCGCAAGTGACCACGCCGTGCCACCTGCGGCCATTTCGTCGCGCCAAACGATGTTGCGGTGGCCGCCCATATGATAACTCTCATGGGTTTCATCGGGCGCATAAAACGCATCACCTGCGGGGAATTGTGTCATCACCTTTGACCCGCGCAATTGCAGCAATATATTATGTTCTGGGTCGAAGTGATAGGGCGTGACAGCATTTGGCGACGATACAAAAATATATCCTTGCGGCCGCAACATCTGCCCCGTTTTTGCCTCGATATGCGGTTTCAATTCATCCAGCAATGTCAGCAGTAATTGGCGATATTCTGGTATTTGCTCAATATTTTTTAAGACGGCCCAGCTGCCGCACGCATCGGCAGTTCGAATGGTTTCTCCGATAGTCAAGCCGTTGCTTGGCACGTCAGCGGGATCAACACCCACAGGCAACGTATCCGCGCGGTTATACTCCACCGATGCCGCCGGAAGCGCTTCGCCGAGCTGCGCCAATGCTTCCAATCCAAGCAGAGGATTATCGGCCAAATGGTGCGAAATGCGATGCGGCGTTTCGGGGTAATTTTCCGAAAAATATGCACGGGTTTTGGGATCAAAAACGGCGGTCATAATTCCTCACGATTTTCTAAATTGATCTGCTGTTGCG
Source organism: Sphingomonadales bacterium (assembly GCA_031415335.1). Taxonomy (GTDB): domain Bacteria; phylum Pseudomonadota; class Alphaproteobacteria; order Sphingomonadales; family Sphingomonadaceae; genus Sphingorhabdus_B. Next base: position 34,707 of record JANORM010000077.1, read on the forward strand.
GCTTGACCGAACGGGCAGAAATGCGCGTTTGTTCAGCCTTCACCAACATGCCGAACGCACTGCGCCGCGCAAACCCGCCAATGGCAACGGAATAGCGGCCAATATGGCGGCGACCGGTCCACAGGCTGTCGATCATTGGATGACCCTCTGCTGCGCAGCTATCACACCAGTCGGTGCCATCGCGTTCCAACAACGCCAAATTTTCGATCTGCAACAATACACCCGGAGAAAACCGGGCAAAATCCTCATCAAACGCGGTTTTAAAAGAGAAACTGCCACGCCCGCAGATAAAGTTCACTAACATCGCCAATGGCGCGCCATCCAATCGTAAATCGAGCAGTTCCAATTGCCCCGCTCGCGCCGCGCCTTGCAATGCAGCGCGAAACATGGTGCGTGTATCGGGTGAACAACCCAGCGCGGAACCATTGCTGCCTTTCCATCCCCGGCTTTCGAGCGCCAAAAACTCATCCGTCCACTGTTCCAAATCAATACCGCCATTTTGACGCCCAAATTTCAGATTGCCCATTTCGGCCAAGCGGTTTTTTTGACGCCGCAACTCTTTGCGTTTCTTGCTGCGCACGGCGTCAGCAAAATAGGCTTCAGCGGTCAGCGGCCCTTCCAAAAATGCTCTTTCCTGTTTGTTGACCAGCGCGTGCGTGCGGTTCCGTCCGCTGCATATTTGCGCCAAAGCCATTTGCAACGCCCCGCCAATGACAATGCCATTGAGATGCAAAAATAGCGCCTTGCCGCCGCGTCTATCCATTTCGCCCAGAATGTTCTGCCAGAACAGCAATTCCGCGCCGACCTTAACCAACGGCGCTCCTAAAAACGCGTTATGGTGCAACCAGTTGCTAATATGGATAAGGGGCCAGCGGCCATAGTTGGCTTGCTGCGAAAACGGCATTAGTCCAATCAAAATGTCGCCCTGCCATAACGATGCAATGCGAACCTTTTTTGCCCGGTCAAATTGCTGCAATGCAGGCAGCAAGAACCAGCTTTCATAAAATGGGTTTGGTTCGGCGGCCTGACGTGCCAATTCCGCCCATGCAGCCAGAAATTCTGGGCGCTCGGCCTTGCTCCAGTCAACAACACGCATAACCGGTTCATCCGCGCCTCGCGTGCCGGGGCAAGGCGCGTTCACATGGTCCTGTTGCAATGCCCCATTTGATAGCACGAAAAACTGTTTCCTAACGCAATACGATGCCTGACATGGCTTTAACGCAAAGGAACGAATTTTTTGCTAACGTGACGCCGGCATCAGGTCCATCATTGCCGGGCCACAAAAAAAGCCGCCGCTCATTTAAGAGCGGCGGCCTTTCTCAATTTCCAAAACGCTCGGAATGATCCGAGGTTATACTCAGCCGTGCGCCAATGCCGCGAGCAACAACAAGGCGACGATGTTAGTGATCTTAATCATCGGGTTGACCGCAGGACCAGCTGTATCCTTGTAAGGATCGCCAACGGTATCGCCGGTAACAGCGGCTTTATGCGCCTCTGAACCTTTGCCACCGTGGTTGCCGTCTTCGATATATTTCTTGGCATTGTCCCACGCACCGCCGCCCGATGTCATCGAGATGGCGACAAACAGTCCGCCGACGATCACACCCAACAGCAACGCGCCCAAAGCCGCGAAGCCCTGTGCCCGGCCAGCGACCCAGCTGATGATGAAATACACCGCGATTGGAGCGAGTACTGGCAGCAGTGAAGGCAAGATCATCTCGCGGATCGCCGCCTTGGTGACAAGGTCAACGGTGCGCGCGTAATCGGGACGCGATGTGCCGTCCATGATGCCCGGGTTGCTGGCGAACTGGTCACGAACATCCTTAACCACTTCGCCCGCCGCTTTACCCACCGCAGTCATGCCCATCGCTCCAAAGAGGTAAGGCAAAAGCGCGCCGAGCAACAGGCCGACAATGACATATGGGTTCATAAGGGTGAAATCGACGCCGCCAGTAAAGCCAAGCCGATCAGCATAAAACAGCAAGTCGGCATTATATGCACCAAACAGCACGAGCGCGGCCAATGCCGCCGAGCCAATGGCATAGCCCTTGGTCACAGCCTTTGTCGTATTGCCCACCGCATCGAGCGCGTCGGTTTTCTCACGCACCGATGCATCCATTTCGGCCATTTCAGCGATACCGCCCGCGTTATCGGTTACCGGACCATAAGCGTCCAATGCGACGACCATACCGGCCAAAGCCAGCATCGAAGTTGCCGCAAACGCGATACCGATCAGGCCCGCAAGCTTGAACGCAACAATGATGCCAACGCAAATCACCAAAGTTGGCAACGCGGTTGATTCAAGGCTGATTGCCAGTCCCTGAATCACGTTGGTGCCATGGCCCGTTTCCGATGCCTTGGCGATCGAACGGACCGGACGATAATTTGTGCCCGTATAATATTCGGTGATCCATACCAGCAAGCCAGTGACTGCAAGCCCCACCATCATTGCCCAAAATAGCGACATGCCGGTGAAGGTCGTGCCGTCAGCTTTCAATGCGATTTCCGCATTCATATCGCCAAGCACTTGGCTGGTAACATAATAGATTGCAGGAATTGAGCTGATCGCGGTTACCAGAAAGCCCTTGTACATTGCGCCCATGATGTTGGTTCCGCCGCCCAAACGAACGAAGAAAGTGCCCAAAATCGAGGTCAAGATACAAATGCCGCCAACAACCAATGGCAATGACATAAGGCCAAGCAACGCCGCGCCCGTTGAGGCAACCAGCAATGCGATCAACACCATCGTTGCGCCAATGGTCACAACATAAGTTTCGAACAAATCGGCCGCCATACCGGCGCAATCGCCAACATTGTCACCCACATTATCGGCGATAGTAGCAGGGTTGCGGGGATCATCCTCAGGGATTCCGGCCTCAACCTTGCCCACCAAATCCGCGCCAACGTCAGCGGCCTTGGTAAAGATACCGCCGCCTAAACGCGCAAAGATTGAAATCAGCGACGCGCCGAATGCCAACGCAACGAGGCCATCGATAACCACGCGGCTGTCAGGAGCGTTGCCCGCAATGTCAGTTAAATAATAGAAGAAGCCAGCGATTGCGATCAACGCAAGGCCAGCAACCAGCATGCCCGTAATCGCGCCTGCGCTGAATGCCATGGTTAGGCCCTTTTGCAAGCTTTCACTCGCCGCCTGCGCCGTGCGAACATTGGCACGAACCGAGATGTTCATCCCGATAAAGCCTGTTGCGCCAGACAATACCGCCCCAAGCACAAAGCCTACGGCAGACAATGGACCCAAAAACCAGCCAACCAAAATTGCGACAACCACACCAACGATGCCGATGGCGGTATATTGGCGGTTCAAATAGGCGGTTGCGCCTTCTTGAATAGCGGCAGCAATTTCTTGCATCCGCGGTGTTCCTGCCGACGCGGCGATAACCACGCGGCTGGTAATGATACCATAAACCACGGCAACTAAGCCGCACAATATGGCGATTAATGACAATGACATAAAACCTGTCCCTCCCCGTTTTCTCTCGTTACAAATGATTAGATTTATCCGCAAAAACACGGACAACTGCCGCCGCTATAGGGCGGCTTTATTGGTAAACGCAACCTTAAAACTGCGCTTTTCAGCGATGTTCAAAGCCCAGCGATGCGGGCAGGTCAAGCCTTTGACCCTGATCCAACAAGGTCAAACTGCCGCCTTTTGTAAAATCGCCGACTTTGGTCGCGGCAACGGTTGGCGGAACATCGCGTGCGCATGCGAACAGCAATTGATAATCATCTCCCCAGCTGCCCGCCTCGATCCGGCTGTCCAAATTATCGCCGCATAACGCGGCATAGTCGGCTGATAACGGCAACAGGGAAATGTCGATACTAAGCGCTAGGCCGCTGGCATTCGCCATCCGTTGCGCATCGATAAATAAGCCGTCGGACACGTCCATCATCGCATTAACCACCGGCGCGAGCTTTTGCCCTTGATCGAGCAATGCCGCCGGACGATTGAACGCCGCGCGCAACATGCGGCTATCATGCGCGCCGGCATCCACCGCGCCGCTTTCCAAATCAAAACCCGCCTTTGCATTGCCCAATGCGCCCGTGACATACAGCGCGTCGCCCGGCTTGGCATTGCTGCGCAACGGCAACGGCGCGTGCGTTGCCCGGCCAATGGCTGTCATGCCAAAGGTACGTGCGCCGTCGCTGGCACCAACGGTGTCGCCGCCAAGCAAGGCTACATTGTAATGGCCGAGCGCATCATGCATGCCGCTGGCAAAGGCGATGTCCCAGTCATCATCGCCCAACGTAAAGCCCAACAGCACGCCCAATGGCTGCGCTCCTTTGGCCGCTAGATCCGATAGATTAACCGCCAATAATTTCCACGCAACGTCGGCAGGGCTGGCATTTGGCAACCAATGGAGCCCCTGCACCATCATATCATGGGTCAGGATTAATGTTTCTGCGCCCAGTTCCAATATGGCGACGTCATCATTCAAACCGTTTGCGGCGGTTGACGTCGCGATCGCCCGCATCATGGCGATGAATTGCGGCTCGGTAGTCAATTAGCCGCGCTTTTCTCGGGCCAACGCGTCCAGCAAACCATTGGCAAATTTCGCGTCTTTCTCGTCAAAAAAGGCGTGCGCGACATCGACATATTCGCTGATGACGGTTGCTGTTGGAACATCGGGCCGAGCGATCAGTTCATATGTTCCTGCGCGCAAAATCTGCAACATTGTTTTGTCCAGCCTGGTTAGCTTCCATTGCTCACCGAGTTTGCTTTCTATCAGCGCATCAATTTCGTCACGCCTAGCAGCAGTGCCGGAAACCAGATCGTCGAAAAAATCGACCTCCGCCTCGGCATATTGCACGTCTTCGATCTCCGCTCCCAAACGGTGAGCGTGAAATTCGGCGAGTAGCCTTGCAATACTGATCTTGTCCATATGCAGTTGATACAGCGCCTGAACAGCGGCGAGCCGCGCGGCGGAACGCGATTTTGACCTGGCATTCATACTAATCTCTTCCTTACGCTCAATGCATGAGCAGGCAATCCTTCGGCGTCGGCGAGCGTCGCTGCGGCAGGGCCAAGGCGGCCCATGGCATCCATATTCATGCCAATAAAACTGGTGCGCTTCATGAAATCTAACACCGACAGCCCCGATGAAAAACGCGCTCGGCGGCCGGTTGGCAATACATGATTTGGACCCGCCAAATAATCGCCCATCGCCTCGGGTGTATGCCGCCCCAAAAAGACGGATCCCGCGTGGCGAATTTGTGCGAACATTGCGCCGGGATTTTCAATCGCTAGCTCAAGATGCTCGGGTGCGAGCCGGTCAACCAGCTCTGGGACTTGATCCAAATCATCAACAATGATCACTGCGCTATAATTATCCCAGCTCGCTCGCGCTGATTTGGCGGTGGACAGAGTTGGAATAATTTCTTCAACCGCCGCAATCACTGCATCGGCAAATTCTGCGCTGTCAGTGATCAAAATCGCTTGGCTCGTAGGATCATGCTCGGCTTGACTGAGTAGGTCCGCTGCAATCCAATCAGCCTGATTACCCGCGTCAGCAACAACCAATATCTCCGATGGTCCCGCGACCATATCAATACCAACAACGCCATAAAGCTGCCGTTTTGCTTCGGCCACCCACGCGTTGCCCGGGCCAGTGATCACATCGACGGGCTTGATCCGCTGTGTCCCGTAGGCGAGCGCCGCGACCGCCTGCGCGCCGCCGATACGCCAAATTTCGTCCACGCCCGCGATATGTGCCGCCGCAAGCACTGTATTATTAAGCGCGCCTTTTGGCGTTGGCGTAACCATGACAAGACGTCCGACGCCCGCAACTTTCGCCGGAATGGCATTCATCAAAACGGACGAGGGATAGGCGGCACGTCCGCCCGGCACGTAAATGCCTGCCGCGTCCACTGCGCCCCAACGGTAGCCAAGCGAAACGCCCGCATCATCGGCCCAGCTATTGCTCTGCGGCTTTTGTAGCGCATGATAATCAGACACGCGTTTTGCGGCGAGCAGCAACGCATCGCGCAAATTTGGTTCCAGATCGTCAAACGCGGCTTGGCATTGCTGAGCGCTGATTTGCCAGCCTTCCGTGCCCAAATCAAAGCCATCATATTTTGCAGTAAGCGCCGCCAGCGCGCCATCGCCGCCAGTTTTTATGGCCGCCAAGATTGCAGCAACATCCGCCGAAACGCCTGTGTCGCTCTCTCGCCGATCATTGACCAACGCACCAAATGCGGCGGCAAAGCCGGGATCGGAAACTTTAAGCCGCTGCACGCTTGCCTGCCAATTCGCGAAACCGATCAACCATCGCAGGGACCGTGCCGTTCATCATTTTGAACGCAGCGCGGTTCACGATCAGCCGAGCCGAAACTTGCGAGATTATCTCAGCCTCAACCAAACCGTTTTCTTCCAAAGTTCGGCCCGACGACACCAAATCGACAATCCGCCCCGACAGATTTAACAATGGCGCAAGTTCCATCGCACCGTTCAACTTGATACATTCGGCCTGAATACCCTGCGCCTGATAATATCGCCGTGTGATGCTGGGATATTTGGTGGCGACGCGCAAATGCCCCGCCGCTTTGTCTTCAGTCGCACCCTGCGGCACCGCAACCGAAAGACGGCATTTGCCTATGTTTAAATCCACCGGCGCGTAAAGTTCGGAATAGTCAAACTCATCAATCACGTCGCTGCCGACGATGCCAATATGCGCCGCGCCGTGCGCCACAAACGTGGCGACATCAAATGCGCGCACGCGGATGATTTGAATTGCGGGATTGTTTGTCGCGAACATCAACGCACGGCTGCTATCGTCGAAAAACGCGGCTTCCGGTTCGATGCCCGCCGCCTGCATCAACGGCAATGCCTCGTCGAGTATGCGTCCTTTTGGAATTGCAAAGATGATGTTATCTGCCATATCTCGAGGCGCTTTAGGGATAGTCACGCGAAAGGGCAACATGGACATTTTCGATATCCAAGACGTGGCGCAGGGAATAGCTGAACAAGCCAAGCATGTGGCGATGAATAACGCGCCCGTCACCGCGCGTATTTGCCTAGCACAATTGGCACTGCTCAAAAGCGATACTGATACCGGACGGCGGCTTGCCGCATGGCCGGGCACAGTGCTTGCCGATGCCCTTCCCTTGAGGATCGCCGGGGGGCTACATCACTTGCACCTGACGGGCGCTGACAGCCGCTTGGCCGCGATTTATGATGGCAACATTACCGAACAAGCGCCCATCGACGCCCTTATTTGCGCGATAGTGGCTGACCATGATGCCGCTATGCTTGCTTGGTTCGATAGCCCGCCGCAAACCAACGAAGCGGGACGCTCGGCAAGCTTCATGGCTGGGTTGAAATGGCTGTCTGGCAAGATGGGCACGCGTTTCGAACTGAACGAGCTGGGCGCGAGTGCGGGCATCAACAGCATGATGGACCGTTATCATTATGATCTGGGCGGCGTGCAATCTGGGCCGGTGGATACGCCGATGCAAATATGTCCGGAATGGCGCGGCCCGCCGCTGCCCGATCATCCAGTAGAGATCACGGCTATCCACGCGTGCGATCAGCAACCGTTAGATCTGTCCGATCCGGCATCGGCGCTGCGCGTCAAAAGCTATGTCTGGCCTGAAAACCATGACCGTTTGGCGCGAATGGATGCTGCGATTTTGTTAGCATCACAAAAGCGGCCTGAGGTTGCAAAGGCAGATGCTGCCGATTGGGTGGAACAGCGCCTGGCCGCGCCGCAGGACGCTGGCACCACCCGCGTTTTCAATCACAGCATTGTGTGGCAATATATCCCTGAAGACCGGCGGGCGTGCATCACGGCAGCAATTGAGGCAGCAGGCGTAAAAGCCACTCCGCAAAAGCCCCTCGCGTGGCTGCAACTGGAAACCAACCGCGCAACTTTCCGGCATGAACTCACCGTCCGCTATTGGAATGGCTCGGATAACAGCGGTGTGGAGTATTTACTGGGCCAAGCGCAAGCGCATGGCAAATGGGTGGAATGGTTTAATTGCGCCTAAACCTGTTTCTGTTCGCTTAGTGGGTATCCAACCATTCCAGCATCGCGATGTTCACCGCATCGGGCGCTGCCCACGTCACAAAATGCCCCGCGTCAACGCGGTTGATCGTTAGGTCAGAAACCAATGCGTCAAGGCCGTGCAATTGGCATTCCAGCAACGCAGGATCACGCACACCCCAGACCACAAGCGTCGGGATGTCAATCACTGGAAACGGTTTGTCCAAAAATGCCGGACGGATAACTTCACCCTCCATCGGCGGCACGATCATGCTGGTCGCTTTATACCATTTCAGCATCGCCGCCATCGCGCCGGGCTGGCTCCATTCGGCAAGGTACAGTGCGCGTTCTGCGGCATTAATGCTATCGCCCGACAAATGCCGCATGAAACTATGGTCGAAAAACCATTCCAGCCCTTTTTCGGCAATGCTTTCATCAATCCGTGTGCCCTTAAACACATTCATATATTGCGACGCTGCACGCTGCGCCATGTCGTCAAATAACGTGCGCTGAAATACTAATGGATGCGCGCTGTTACACATCATCAGCCGGTCAATCCGCGCCGGATTTTTCAGCGCCGCCATCCACGCAATCGCCCCGCCCCAATCATGCGCGGCCAATGTAAAAGTTGGCAAATTCAGCGCATCGGCCAGCGCAAACAAATCAGCCACGGGTTTATCTGGCGTATAGTCGCTCATTTCAGGCGGCTTTGATGATCCGGCAAACCCGCGCTGATCGGGCGCAATGCAATAATATCCTGCCGCAGATAACGCCGCCATTTGATGCCGCCACGTCCGGTGGCTTTCAGGAAATCCGTGCAGAAATATGATCGGCGAATTGGCCGGATCGCCCTGTGTCCAAACGTTAAGTTCGACGCTGGTGGAGAGCGAGATGCGATCGTACAATATTATACCTGGTCTCAATTCAGGCGCTCAAGTTCGGTCACCGTCTTTTCAGTGACAACATTCCCAGTGTTCACGGTTGTGTTTGGTTCGATCAGCATGACATGACATTCGCCGCCTATGGCTTCGGGTCTGTGTTCAACGCCGTGCGGAACTACAATATACTCTCCGGAACCAACATCAATGTCACCGTCACGAAAAGCCATCCGCATTGTTCCTGATACAACCAAGAACATTTCGTCTTCTTTTTCGTGATGATGCCAATCAAACTGACCGCTGAATTTCACAAGCTTTACCAGACTATCATTCACTTCACCCGCAATGCGCGGGTTCCAATGGTCGGAAAAAGTCGCGAATGCATCGGCCAGATTGATTTTCTTAATCATCATTTTACTCTCCTACTGCCCGCGCCTTTATCGCCAGCGCATGAACACGCTGCCCGGGAATATCGCCGAGCGCCTGATTGACCATGCGTTGCCGCATCACGCGGTTTACGCCAGCAAATGCATCTGCCTCAATCTCAACCGTAAAATGCGATTCGCCGCTGCCATCGTCGCCGCTATGCCCGCTGTGGCTGGCGCTGTCGTTAATCACAGCAAGATAAGCGGGCGAAAACGCGGCAGTCAGCAGCTTTTCCATTTCGATTGCGATTGGGCCTTTATTCATGGCCCCTGTTTCCCATATTAAGATGCCACCGCCAATAGGGAATCCAAAAGCATTTCGCATGAGCAGCAGTCCATACCGAGATAGATTCCATGGCCGCGTCGGCAACGGCACAGCGCGCTGCGCCTTTCCCGGGTGCCGCGAAGCAGGCGATTTTCGCGCGCCTGCTAGCCATGGCGCTGCGCCAACCGCCAATGGCCCCGGCGATTATCAACTGCTTTGCCTCGATCATGTCCGCGAATTTAACGCGGGATATGATTGGTTTGCCGGAATGAGCGCCGATCAAATTGCCGCAGCGCAAAGCCCGACATATGTCTGGCCCAACGAAACACGGGCGTTCAGCGCCGCAGCGAGCGTCGATTCGCCGCCCAAATGGTCCGACTTTCACGATCCGCTGGACACCATCGCGGCGCGGTTTGCTGGCCGCGTGAAGGACGCCGCGCCGCATGCCCGCGCCGATGGCCGGATATTGCACCCCGAAGACCGCAGAATGCTGCGGACGTTAGGGCTAGGCGAAGATGCCGACCGCAAAGCGCTGCGCCGACGCTATTCCGAAATGGTGCGGAAATATCATCCTGATAAAAATGGTGGCAACCGCGCCCATGAAAAGGCTTTGCAAGATGTGATTGCAGCCTATACGCACTTGAAAAATTCACCTGCATTTTCCTAGAGGCACCATGACTGACATCCCCAACATCACCCCCGGCACCAGCGGCACGACCATATTGCCCGCGCCCGACAAAGAAATCAGCGTCCGCGAGATGTTCGGGATCGACGTCGATATGATGTGCCCAGCGTTCAGCGAAGCCGATGAGCGCGTACCCGATTTGGATCCCAGCTATGTTTTCGATGGCGATACCACGCTGGCCATTTTGGCAGGCTTTGCCCACAACCGCCGCGTGATGGTGCAAGGCTATCATGGCACAGGAAAATCCACGCATATCGAGCAGGTTGCGGCGCGGTTGAAATGGCCATGTATCCGCATCAATTTGGATGCGCATATCAGCCGGATCGACTTGATCGGCCGCGATGCGATTGTGCTGCGTGATGGACAGCAGGTGACGGAGTTCCGTGAAGGCTTGCTGCCATGGGCATTGCAGACCCCAACTGCTTTGGTGTTCGACGAATATGATGCTGGCCGCCCTGATGTCATGTTCGTAATCCAGCGGGTCCTTGAAACCGAAGGCAAGCTGACTTTGCTCGATCAAAACCGCGTCATCCGCCCCAACCCATTTTTCCGCATGTTCGCCACCGCCAATACGGTTGGGCTTGGCGATACCAGCGGGCTTTACCACGGCACGCAAGCGATCAACCAAGGGCAGATGGACCGTTGGAACATTGTTGTCGGCCTGAACTATCTGCCTGCGAAGGTGGAGGCCGAAATCGTGCTGGCCAAGGAATCAGGAACCGACGCCGCGACAGTTACAAATATGGTCAAGGTTGCCGACATGACCCGCCAAGGATTCATGAACGGCGACATCAGCACCGTCATGAGCCCGCGCACAGTCATCACCTGGGCGCAAAATACCGCGATATTTAAGGACGTTGGCTTTGCATTCCGGCTGAGCTTCCTTAACAAATGCGACGAGGCCGAGCGCGCGTTGGTGGCCGAATATTATCAACGCGTTTTCGGCCAAGACCTACCCGAAAGCGTCGTCGGCGCGCCAAAATGATGCAGGAACTCTCACCGATTTAGGATTAGCAAGCCATGCCCGCAGACCTGACCCAACCACCTGCGGTGCGCGAACATTATGACTTTCTCGACGGTGTTCGTGCGGTTGCGGTTTCGTTGGTGGTATTATTCCATTTCGAACTGGTGCGATTGCCTGGCGGGTTTCTGGGCGTTGACATGTTCTTCGTCATTTCGGGATTTTTGGTATCCGACCTAATCCTGCGCAACTTGGCATCGGGCAATTTCTCGTTGCTACGTTTTTTTGAGCGCCGCGTTTACCGAATACTACCTGCGCTATACGCCAGCTTGATTTTGGTTTTGCTGGCAGGCTACTTTCTTTTACTGCCATCCGATCTTGCCCAAACGGCGATTAGTGCGCGGGCTAGTGCGCTGTTATTTGCAAATATCAATTTTCACAGCACAATCGAATATTTCAATCAAGCCAGTCAGTTTTGGATGTTACTGCATCACTGGTCGCTGTCTGTTGAAGAACAATTCTACCTGATCTTTCCGTTTGTATTGATGGCACTGTCCACACTGAAGATTCCGTTGCGCCGGATCATCTCAGTGTCGCTGATATTGGCGTTTGTCTATGCGTACACCTTGTCACTGCGCGCGCCATCGGCGGCATTCTATTTGGTTCAAGCTCGTTTCTGGGAGTTTTTGGTTGGCGCTCAAATCGCTGTTTTGCCGCGAACGATAAAAATGACGCGCCGTTTTGCAGAATTCATTTCGGTGGCAGCCATCGGTATCATATTGGTTGGTGCGCGTTTTATTGCTGAGCCATCCGATCTTTATCATTTGGCGACGCTTGTCACTGTGGCAGCTACCGCAGGGTTGATTTGGGTAAATATCAATACGCCATCAACGTATATCGGCGCGTTATTGAGCATAGGTTGGGTCCGCAAAATCGGCCTTATTTCCTATTCAATGTATATTTTACATTGGCCGTTTATTTTGTTCGCGCAATATTGGGCTATCGAGCCGCTCAGTCAATTGGCGCGATTGGCGGTTCTTGCGGCTATGGTTGCAGCGTCATGGCTTAGCTGGCGTTATGTTGAACAGCCATTCCGCGCAATTCCCGCAAAAACCCTCAATGTGCGCCGCACCGGAATATTTGTAATGGCCGCAACCACCGTGCTGATCGTGTTGGCCTCAAACTGGATCATTGCAAATAATGGTTTTGATAAACGCCAATCGGCTCAAGTTAAAACCGCTCTTGCTGGTCAAAAAAACTTTAGTCCGGACCGCACGCGCTGCCATTCGTATGAAATGGGCAATGCTATTCCTGCGGAAAAAGCCTGCGTTCTTGGCGCAAAAGTTGCGCCATCAATGGCGGTGTGGAGCGACAGTCACGGGGTGGAATTGGCATATGCACTTGGAGAAACGCAAATAAAGCTGGGTCAGTCAGTTTTGCAATTGACCAGCTCCAATTGTCCGCCAACGCTTAGTTTCAGTCCAGCCACAATTCCCAATTGCGCCGAGAAAAATCGACAAAATCTCAAATTTATAAAAGCGAGCCCGCAAATTGAATATGTGATATTGGTCATGTCAAATGAACATTTCCAGCGTTCATCTCCGCCCCAGCTGGCTGCTACCATTACTGCACTGCGTAATAGCAAAAAGAAGGTGATTTTGGTCAAAGCTTTCCCGCATGCTCCATTCAACGTTCCGCATGCTGCCGCGCGAATGGCCTATTTTGAAAAAGCCAACCAAACAATTTCGTCGTCGCTGAAACAACATCGCAATGCAACATCGCAATTGGACGCACAGATTGAAGCGATTGATACCGGATCGGATTTCATCGTCATTGATCCAGCCAGTGATTTTTGTGACGAACAAAGTTGCAAATCTTTCCGGTCCGGAGAAATGCTCTATTTCGACGATAATCATCCATCGTTGTTTGCAGCAGGCATGGTCGCCAAGCGTATTATGATGGTTGTCGCGACGACGCCAAAATGAGTTTGCCAAATATTTTCTCTCGCCAGCGCCGTCTTAGCTGTATAATACAGCGTCGCTAATGCACGAATATCGCTCTACACCCGCTGACCACAGCACGCAATGGAGCATCGATGATGCTGGCCAAGTGACGTGGCCAACGGGCGCGCCGATGGGGCAATCTATTCCGCCACCTCCGCCGCTGTCGCGCAAATGGCTTTGGATACGGCGCGGCGCGGCGGCGTCATTCCTGATGTTGATTGTCATCATATTATGGCTGGCAATTACGGCACCTCTGTCGAAATCGTTACAGCCGATTGCGCCGCCGCAATTGACGCTGACCGCCGATAATGGCCAACCGATTGCGCGCAACGGCGCGGTCGTCGACAGCCCCGTCGAAATGAAAAACCTGCCGCCGCATGTGGCACAGGCGTTTATGGCCATTGAGGACCGCCGTTTTTATTCGCACTGGGGCGTTGATCCGCGTGGTTTGGCCCGGGCATTATGGAGCAACATTTTCGGCAGCAGCATGACCCAAGGTGGCAGCACCATTACGCAGCAGCTTGCCAAATTCACGTTCCTGACACCGGAAAGATCGTTGACCCGCAAGGCGCGGGAGATGTTGATCGCATTTTGGCTGGAGGCGCGACTTTCCAAGGACGAGATTTTTCAGCGATATTTGTCCAACGCCTATTTTGGCGATAATGTTTACGGCCTGCGCGCCGCGTCATTGCATTATTTTTATCGCAAACCGGAACGGTTAACATTGTCGCAGGCCGCGATGTTGGCGGGGTTGGTGCAGGCACCGTCGCGTCTGGCACCAACGAAAAATCCCAAACTCGCCGAAAAACGGTCGCGATTGGTGTTGAAGGCGATGGTTGCTGCGGGATATTTGTCTGAGGCACAGGCCGCAGCAACAAAGATGGCGCGCGTCGATGTGCGCAGCAACGAAAACCTACCGACGGGTACATATTTTGCCGATTGGGCGATGCCGCAAGCGCGCGAATTGACGCAAGAAAGCTATAGCAAACAAACCATTCAAACCACGCTTGATGCTGGCCTGCAAGACGCGGCGCGGCGGATCATTGGCCGCGCCCCGCTGGGCAAGGCGCAGATTGCGCTGGTGGCAATGCGCAAAAACGGCGAGGTCGTCGCGATGGTTGGCGGGCGCAGTTACAAGGCATCGCCTTTCAACCGCGTTACACAGGCGCAGCGTCAACCTGGATCAACATTCAAGCTGTTCGTATATCTGGCGGCGTTACGCGCCGGCATGACTCCCGACAGCATGGTGGACGATGCCGCGATTGAAACGGGGTCATACCGCCCCAAAAATTCGAACGATCGCTATCGCGGTTCAATTACCCTGCGTGAGGCATTTGCCCGGTCCAGCAATGTCGCTGCTGTGCGCCTGTTTCAAATATTGGGCAGCGCCGATGTTATTGGCGCAGCCCGCGATTTGGGTATAAGAAGCAAGCTGGAGAAGGATGATCCCAGTTTGGCGCTGGGCACATCGGGTGTAACGTTGCTGGAATTGACGGCGGCGTACGCGGCGGTCGCAGCCGATAATCGCCCCGTGGTTCCGCATGCGTTCAAACAAGCAGAGCGCGGCTGGCTCGATTGGCTGTTTAAACCGCAGCGCAGCTTGGGCGGCGATAATCAGGAAATGATGCAAGATATGCTGCGCGCCGCCGTGCAAAACGGCACCGGCCGCGCCGCTGGCCTTGCCATACCGGCTTACGGAAAAACGGGAACAAGCCAAGACAGCCGCGACGCATTATTTGTGGGCTATGCCGGTGATTTGGTGGTTGGCGTTTGGATCGGTAATGATGATAACACACCGCTGAAGGGCATGAACGGCGGCGGGTTACCGGCGCGTATTTGGCGCGAATTCATGGGCGAAGCGGTCAAGGGCGCACGCCCCGCAGCACGGCCCAAACCAAAGCCAGTGCCGCTGCCCGATCCTGAGGGGCCGATTGAACCGATAGACTTGCCTGAAATTCCCGAAATTCCAATCGGCATCGAGGGAACAGATGTGCGGATCAATGCCGAAAAGGGCGTGATCCTGTCGACCGAATTGGGCGGCGTGCCACTGGATGTAACCATCAGCCGCGACGGTGTCGACGTAAAACCCGCCGAACGGTCGCGGCAAGAACGACAATAGATTTTAGGCATTATTGGCGCAGTTTATGTTGCGTAACTGATTGATTAAAAATCGTTTAGGGTAAATTAATTTGAATTAGAAATGCGCTCCCGCCGACGCTCCGGCCAACACTTCGGCCAACGCCGGAGTACGCACAGGTTCTAACAGAATTCATCACGCACTATTTAACGCCAACATCCAGCAGCCCACGCAAAACAGTTACGCTTTGCTCACGTGGGTCTTTTTCGGCGCTGGAGCGCGTTTCCAACATTTTGGCTAAGTGAACTAGTCGGGCGCCTTCAATAGCCACCTACGGCCATCCTAGGAGCATTTAGAGCCCATTTGGTTAGTTACCCACCCTTCATTTGCAAGGGCATTCGCAAGGGCATTTGCACGGGGCCAGACGCGCTATCCATAAACGCGGTCGGCCTGCGCCACGGCTTCGGATGAACGCAGTCCTGATATAATCCGCATTAAATGGCCCAAATCATGGACTTCCAGGTCAATTTCAAATGTGTGAAATTCCTGATCCCGCGTTGTCATTCGCAAGTTGATGATATTGGCCTTTTGGTATCCGAATATCCCAGCAATTTCGCCCAATGTGCCGGGCCGATTGTGGATGATAACGCGCAGCCGCGCCGATGCACCATCGCTGCCCTGACCCCAGCTTAAATCGATCCAGTCAATATCGGTTCCGCTAGCCAAACGGTCGCATTCGATGGTGTGAACCTCCACAGGCTGATCGGGCAAGCGCAATCCAACAATGCGGTCGCCGGGCACCGGGTGACAGCAATCGCCCAAATGATAGCCAACGCCCGATGTCAAACCGCGAATGGAAATGGCGCGCTCCTGATTGGGCCAATCGCCGTCCTTGCCCTCTGGATCGAAACCCGGAGCGAGCGCCTTCATCAATACGCGGTCACCGATTTTGCCGGCACCAACCGCGTGCATCAAATCATCCGCATCGTCAAAGCCTAGCCGCTCCAACGCGGCTGCTTGCGCTTTCTTACCGATCTTGGTTGGCAACCGCGCGGCGATTTCCTCGTATAGTTTTTCGCCAATAGCGATCAACTCACCGCGCTCCTGATGACGAACATGGCGGCGTATGGCCGCGCGCGCTTTGCCAGTGGAAACAAAGTTCAACCAATTGGGTTGCGGCTCTTGCCCTTCGCTTTTCAGTATCTCGACCATATCGCCGTTGCTCAACTGCGTGCGCAGCGGCACATGGCGGCCGTTTACTTTCGCGCCGACGGTCTTGTCGCCTAGGTCGGTATGCACGGCATAGGCGAAATCAACAGCGGTCGAACCCTTGGGCAATTGGTGCAGCGCGCCCTTTGGCGTGAAGGCAAATATCCGGTCCTGATACATCGCCATCCGCGCATTTTCGAGCAAGTCTTCGGCATCGTGGCTGGTGTCGAGAATCTCAATCAGGTCACGGATCCATCCAGCCTGTCCATCGGGTTCACCCGATTGTTTATAGGCCCAGTGCGCGGCAAAACCGAATTCCGACGCTTGATGCATGTCATTGCTGCGGATTTGTACCTCGACCCGCATATTCTGAGCGAACAATATCGTCGTGTGGATTGACCGGTATCCATTGCGTTTCGGCGTTGAGATGAAATCCTTGAACCGGCCCGGCACCATTTGCCATTTGCGGTGCAACACGCCCAGCGCCCAGTAACAATCCTCTGGATTTTCGGTGACGATGCGAAATGCGTTAATGTCAGAGAGCTGATCGAAGGCGACATGGCGCTCCTGCATCTTGCGCCAGATGGAGTAAGGATGTTTCTCCCGCCCTGACACCAATACTTTCAGGCCGTGACGCTGCATTTCTTGCGCGATGCCTGCATTGATCGTTTCAAGCCGGATTTCGGCGGTTTCGCGGATATGTGCCAATCGCGCCGTAATCGTTTCATATGCCTCAGGTTCCAATTGCTGGAACGCCAGCAGCTGCATCTCGCGCATATATTCGTACATGCCGATGCGTTCAGCAAGCGGCGCATAAATATCCATCGTCTCACGCGCGATGCGGCGGCGCTTGTCTGGGCTTTTGATGAAATGCAGCGTGCGCATATTGTGCAACCGGTCCGCCAGCTTGACCAGCAGCACGCGAATATCGTCCGAAATCGCCAGCAGAAACTTGCGCAAATTTTCGGCGGCGCGCTCATCGTCGGTCTGCGCTTCAATTTTCGACAGCTTGGTAACGCCGTCGACTAACCGCGCGACCTCTGGTCCGAATTTCTCTTCGACATCTTCAATCGTGGTCAATGTGTCTTCGACGGTATCGTGCAGCAACGCGGTGATAATCGTCTCTTCGTCCATTTTCAGGTCGGTCATCAATCCGGCAACCTCAACCGGGTGGCTGAAATACGGATCGCCGCTGGCCCGTTTTTGCGCGCCATGCATCTTTACCGTGAACACATAAGCGCGGTTCAGCCGGTCTTCATCAACATCGGGCGCATAAGCGCGCACCCGGTCCACCAATTCATATTGCCGCATCATATTTGTCTAAGTTGAGGCAATAGCATTTGCATGCAACAAAAAAATGCGCCGAAGAAGCCGATTTCGCAACAGGGGGAGTTGCGGGGGCGGCTTTTCGGCGCAAGGGGTTCGATTCTTGGGGGCAATGTACAAACACTGCCGCGAGGAGAGCAGAGAGAAGAACCGAACGTTTGTTGAAACTCTATTTCTTTGCCACCTTCACTTTGCCCTTGCCGTTGCATGTGGCGATTTGCTCGGCGTCAAATGCACGTCCTTCGACCCTGAACGACGATACTTCGCCAAATTCACGGGCAATTGAAATGCATACATTTCGCGCAGACGAGCTAGCGATTGGTGCGCGGCATTCGCTGCCTTCGCATTTTACCAACACACCACGCACTTGCTCTTTTTGCGCGGGCACCGATTGGGCCAATTCGGCTTGGTAATAATATCCGTTTGTCGGCGCGGCATGCACCGGCGCGACAAACAGCAAAAGTGAACTTACCGCAATAGCGCCAGCCATTGATGCAAGGCGGGCTGTGATTTGGGAGAGGGTCATCAGTCATTCCTTTATATCTAGTAATTTCGGGTTGTGTACCCGAGCACTGAAATATCAGTTGCGAATCACTACCTAATATATTAGATTTTAAGTTGCAACTTAAAACTGACATAGTTTTTGATTTTTGGCTCATAAAGGCGTTAAGATACAAATTATGGGGAAATTAAGAGGACCACTCATCGATATTGCCAATGAATGCGGCCTGCCCAACGCGTTGGAGGCAATGGGCGAACGCTGGGCATTCATGATCTTACGCGGCGCGTTTAATGGCATCCGGCATTTCGAAGAATTTCTGAGCGAAATCGGAATTGCCCGTAATATCTTGGCAAACCGCCTAACCAAATTGACCGAGGCCGGAATATTGCATCGAACCCCCTGCCCCGATGACCGCCGCAAAGTCGAATATCGCCTGACGGAAAAGGGACTGGATTTATTGCCGACGATGATCGCGCTGCGGCAATGGGGCGAAAAATGGGGAACGGGGATACCGTCCAATCCCGTTTTGGTGGATGAACAAGATCGCCAGCCGATCCTGCCGGTTTCCATCCGCAGTTTCGACGACCGTGTTTTGGGTCCGATGGATTTATGCTGGATTGACGCTAGCGAAATCAAAACCATTGCGGACTCATCTAACGCCGATAATCAAGGCTCCGTTCGCAAATTAAGCGCAATTTAAACCCGCCTAGGCGCGATTTCCTATGCATAGTTTTGCATCGGTAACTCCCGCAAGTGGATACATAATCACAAAGTTGAATTTTTGTAACGAATCTGTTACACTATAGATCATGTAACCGAGTTATGGTTGCTTGAACGCTGTCCTGTCCATTTGGCGGGGCGCGAACAAACAGGAGAATTTTGTTAAGCGAATTGCGCACAACAGAAAATGTTGGCGCGTTGGTTGTTCACCTGTTACATTTCAGAAAGGGTCCACAAATATGACGTCCCCAGCGGTGTCGTTCGAAGTTGGCGACTATGTCGTCTATCCAAAGCATGGTGTAGGCCGTGTGATTGAGCTCCAAAATTCTGAAATCGCAGGCATGCAGTTGGAATTGTATGTGTTGCGATTTGAAAAAGAAAAAATGACTCTGCGCGTGCCCTTTAACAAGGCCGAAGGCGTTGGCATGCGCAAATTGTCGTCGGACAAAACTCTGAAAGAAGCGATGCAGACGCTGACGGGTAAGCCAAAGGTGAAGCGCACCATGTGGTCACGCCGCGCGCAAGAATATGAAGCAAAAATCAACTCTGGCGATTTGGTTTCCATCGCCGAAGTCACGCGCGATCTGTTCCGTCCCGAGGACCAGCCTGAGCAAAGCTATTCAGAGCGTCAAATTTTTGAAGCGGCATCAAGCCGTCTGGCGCGCGAGTTGGCGGCAATGGAAAAAACCGATGAGCCGACCGCGCTCAAGAAAATACTAGCGATCCTGAACGAGGCCGCGCCGCAATATTACGAAAAAGCCGAATAGGCCGGCGTAACTTGATCAAAAAAAAGGGCGTCCTGCGGGACGCCTTTTTTATGCCCCGACCTTTCGGCTATGTCCGCATGACAACCTTGTCTCTAAATAATATTTCTGCCAAGCGTTGGTGATATTTTGAAAAGCACCTGCCGCTTCAAAGGATGATTTTGCCAGACGCGATAAAAACCAGTGCAAAAAATGCGCGCCGATCCACGATGATCGATGTGGCAAAGGCCGCGGGCGTATCGTTGAAAACGGTTTCGCGTGTTTTGAATGACGAAGTTTACGTTAAAGAAGATACACGCAGAATAGTTGTCGAAGCCGCCAATGTTCTAAATTACCGATTGAACCAGGCCGCGCGAACCTTACGCGCCGGAAGCGCGCAGATTATCGTCTTGCTGGTCAATAATCCCAGCCGCAGCTATTTGGAAAACCTGCATTTCGGGGCATTAAAGCGATGTCACCGCCTAGGCATGCAACTGGTTTTGGATGAATGCGAAGATGGCATTGATGGTGTCCGCCGCGTGTTAGACGCGCTTTCACCCGCAGGGATTATCATTGCGCCGCCGTTGAGCGACAATCCCGACATTTTGGCATTTTTGGACGAGCGTAAAATCTCATATGTCGTGATCGCGCCCGATGACCCCGCGAACGTTTCGCTGTCTGTTTCTATCGACGACGAATTGGCGGCGCGTGAAATGACGGAGCATCTCATTTCACTGGGCCACCGGCATATAGCTTTTATTCGCGGCCATCCGACGCACAGCGCGGCCAATAAGCGATTTGCGGGATATAAATCGGCGTTGATGGCGCACGGGATTGCAATCGACGATATGATAATAGGCCAAGGATATTTTGATTGGGTATCCGGGCTAAAATGCGCCGAAGCGTTGCTCGATTTACCATTGCGGCCAACCGCCGTGTTTGCCAGCAATGACGATATGGCCGCCTCCGTCATTTCGGCGGCTTACCGCCGCAATATTCACGTACCCCGGGAACTTTCAGTCGCGGGTTTTGATGACAGTCAGATCGCGGGCATCATCAGCCCGCAATTAACGACCGTGTTTCAACCGATTTCTGAATTGGCATCGGCCGCGGTGGACCTGCTTAATGACGCGCTTTCGCCGATGCATCACAGCACGCGCAACATAATGTTTGAACATCGCATCGTGCAGCGGGAATCGACCGGAAAACCGGCGCTTTAAAGTGGGATGACATTTGATTGAATCAAATGTCATCCCACTCTAAATTTTTGTTGTCGCGTGATTTAGGGACAAAACCGGTTCCCACTTTTTGTCATCACGCTTTAACCGCGCATTGGGATCAGTCCGAACAACTTTCTGCTAGTGGCCGTCTTTTCATTCCCGCCGCTGCCCGATTTCATCACATTGCGCTTGAACATGTAAACGCCCAGCCGCAGCAACAATATTGCAAAGAATATCTGCCCAACAATCGCGACGCCGTGATACCATAACGTTGCATCCTGCGCCGCGCGCGCAATCATCGCAAATGGTGAGCTGAAAGGGAAAATCGCTGCCGCTTTTTCAATGGGTTCATTGAATTTGGTGACGGTATAGGATGCAAAGAAAAAGTTGATGAGTTGCAACATCGTCACGGGCATCGACAAGGTCTGCACCTCACGCACCGTTGCGGCCATCGCGCCTATGCCAAGGAACAGAGCGCCGAGCATCAAATAGGCTAAGGCAAAGTAGATTGTGGCCAGCGCCAAAAACGGTACCCATCCAACCGCCGGCGTCGGCAGGCTGGGGACATTAGCACCAAGCAAGGCCAATGCGCCAACACCCACGCTCGTCCAAACGACGAGGCCAACGAACGACATGGCCAACATGGCGAACAATTTGCCTAGGAACACCGATTCCATTGGGATTGACGCGGCCAAAATCTCAATGATCTTATTGGCTTTTTCTTCAACCAGATTGGACAGCACCATTCCGGCGAGCAGCATGGTCAGCATGAATACCAGCACCTGCCCCGCCTGCCCCGTCAGCAGCCGGGTTTGCTTGACATCGCCCGCGCTTTTTTTGACCAATTTAATGTCCAGCTTGGGCAGGTCAGTGGATTGTCCGCTGGCCGCATATCCGGCCAGCAACGCAATCTCATCATCCCATTGATCGGCTTTACCGGCCGTTGCGGTCAGCACTGGTTTGGCCAATGTGCCGGATACCACCGCCACCAAATTATTCTTTTTATCGGCAAGATATGCGGTTTGATCTGCTCCGTCACCCGATGCCGCTGGTTCTAGCGTCTTCATCTCAGGAAACCATCCCTGCCCCAATTGCTTCGCCAGATCCTCCCGCGTCTTAACCATTTTTTTAGTAGAAGCAGCGTCCATCGCAATGCCGATAATCGGTTTATCCGCTTCCTTGGCGATTTGGCCGCCTAGGCTGCCCGCCGCGATACCAACCAGAACCGGAAACAACGGCCCAAGCAGGAAAAAGATAAAGGCTTTTGACATGATGATCGCGGTGAAATCACGGCGGCCAATGACGAATGCGGCGCGGATAATCTCTCTCATGTCAGGTCTCCTGCAACGGGCTCATTCATTTCGGCGGCCACCGACTCGCCTGCAATCGCAACAAAAGCATCATGCAGCCCGGGGCGCTCAATCGACAATGACCGCACGCCAGCTTTCCCTTCGACCAGCGCCTTCAACAATGGCTCGACCCCGGTTTCGGGCAAGGTGAAATGCCACCAATGGCCCTCCGCCCTCGTTTCGGCGGGCAGCGCGGTTCGCCACGGTCCGTCCAATGTCTCGGTTTCCAAATGTACTTGCGGGCGCAGCCGGTCCCGCGCGGTGGAAACCAGCCCGTCAAAACTGATCTTGCCCTTGGCAATAATCGCGATGGATTCGCAGAGCCGCTCCGCATGGGCGATAACATGGGTTGAGAATATCACGGTCACACCGCGCTCCGCCTGCGCCCGGATCATCCGCTCCAGCTTTGCTTGATTCAACGCATCAAGGCCCGAAAATGGTTCGTCGAGGACGATCAGACGCGGATCGTGAACGATGGTTCCCATCAACTGCACGGTTTGCGCCATGCCCTTTGACAATTGCCGGATTTGGCGGTCGGCGGCATAGCCAAGTCCTGCCTCTTCGAGCAGAACGCGGCCTTTTTCCCGCGCTTCTTTCAGCGGCATTCCGCGCAATGCGCCCATGAATGCAATCGTGTCCACAGCGCGCATGGACTGATAAAGCCCGCGTTCCTCTGGCAAATAACCAACTTTGCGAGATTGCGTGATCGGTTTGGTCGAACCCAGCAAGCTGCGTGTGCCTTCATCCGGATCAATAATACCCAATAATGTACGCAACATCGTGGTTTTGCCAGCGCCATTGGGGCCAAGGATACCAAAGATACTGCCTTCGGGAATGTTAAGATCGATTCCGTCTACTGCGCGAAATCCATCAAACTGTTTGACCAACCCACGCGCTTCAATTGCATTTGCCATAAAATTCGCTGCCCTAAATCCGATTGGTTGTGACATAGAGTCGGGGCATGAAGAGACACAAGACAAATATGGTTAACGGCACGCTGGAAACGCAATTATATTCCAAAGCAGCGGAAGAAGGTTTCGCCGCTATGGCGATTGCACCCGCAACTTTGGCTCCGATATGTGGGCAGCGATTGCAGTCATGGCTGGATAATGGGCGTCACGGCGATATGATCTGGATGGAGAGCCGCGCCAATGAACGCAGCGATCCGGCGGTTTTGTGGCCCGAAGTACGCTCAGTCATCATGCTGGGAATGAGCTATGCCCCGCCAAATGATCCCATGACGCTGGCGGCGCATCCCGATAAAGCGCGGATTTCGGTTTATGCGCAGGGCCGCGATTACCACGATGTTGTCAAAGGCGCGCTGAAACGTATCGCCGGATGGCTGGCGCATAATGCAGGCGCAGACGTCAAAGTGTTTGTCGACACCGCGCCGGTTATGGAACGCGCATTGGCGCAGGCAGCGGGGCTGGGCTGGCAAGGCAAGCACACCAATATCGTCAGCCGCCAACATGGCAGCTGGCTTTTTTTGGGCGCGATTTACACCACCGCCGATCTCGCCCCAACCAACGCCATCGCCGACGCGTGTGGATCGTGCACCGAGTGTCAGGATATTTGCCCGACAAACGCATTCCCCGCGCCATACCAACTGGATGCACGGCGCTGCATCTCTTACCTGACCATCGAACATAAGGGACCAATACCACGCGAATTGCGCGCCGGAATTGGCAACCACATTTATGGCTGCGACGATTGCTTGGCGGTGTGTCCGTGGAACAAATTTGCGCAAAGCGCCGCCGCGCACAAGGCATTCCTGCCCCGCGCGGAATTGGCCGCGCCTAGGATCGCAGACTTGCTTTGCTTGGACGATGCCGCGTTTCGAGCGTTATTTTCTGGATCACCGATTAAGCGCACGGGCCGGAACCGTTTCGTACGCAACGTCTTAATTGCCGCCGGAAATGGCCGCGATGCGGCGTTATCAGATAAGGTCGCTGCATTATTAGACGACGCCGATGCCAGCGTGCGCGGCGCGGCGGTTTGGGCACTTGGTGAAATTAATGCGGCGCGGTTTGGGGCAGAAAAGGCGCGCCGATTGCAGCATGAGCAGGATGTGGATGTTAGGGCTGAGTGGGGCTTTTAATGCCTACAACGTGATTTGCCGCTCCTACCGCTGCAACGCATTCACACATGCGGCGCGGTCCACCTCTGCGCCGTCGCTGCGTCGTGCGTCGATATATGTCACAACCTCGCGCCCGCCTTCATTGTATAAATATGCATCCAGCACACAGGCTGTGCCCGAAAATTGCAGCTTACGGCCATTGACCTCTGCAATGTCCAATCGCGGTTCGCCAAATAACCGCTTCAGCGCGCTCACGTCTTTGCCCATCACCGCCTCCAATCCCCGCACCGATAACGGCGCGCGCGGCGCTGGCTTATCCAAAACAGGATTGCGGCTCGGCGGAATGGCAGTTGCGGCGCAGCCCGATAATGTAAACGCCGCAGCGGCGGCCAATATTATTCGTTGCATAGTCATCCACTTAAATTGTTTTTTTATAATGCGCCATATGCACCGCCATCGCCGTTGCCACAACAGGTACAAATAAATTCAGCACAGGGACAAGCATGCCAGCGGTCCCCGCCAGCCCCAGCATTAATCGCGGTAGCTTGCCGAACGCCGCCTTATCCCGCCCATGCCGCGCCGCGACCATTTCCTGCAAATCACGCCCTAGCAGCAGGGCGTTAACCAATAAAAACGCAATCGCCGCGCCAATTCCGGTGAACAGCAGCAATATGTAAATCGGCAACGCGAGCAAATTATACCCAATTGCACGTCCGATGGAACTCAGCGCCATTTTTGCAGACTGACCAAAGCCGGGCCGAACGCTTGCCATGGCATAGACCGGATAATGCCGCGCCTCGACCGCATCGACAATGTCGTCGGAAAAAAACCACAATATCGTCACCGCAATCATCCGCCATAACAGCCAGCCGATCAACAGCATCAGCGCGCTCGCGGCAACCACCGCCGCGCCATGTGGTGCGAATATCAGCTTTGCAAACAGCCAATCAAACCCGGCCCAAAACATGGCTCCAAAAGCCAACAAAGCAATAACAGTAAGCGCAATGGTTTTGGCCATGACCGCGATCACGCGGGTGTCGGACAGCGATTGCAACGACAGCATGAATGAACCGATGACCATGCGACTCTTTTAAGGCAGGCTGGCGCGCCGTCAATCACCTATGCCATTTGCATTATCGCTTGCCGCCATTGCCGCTGCGCATTAGGGCGCGGGGCAATCTTATACAGGAAATATGGAATGACCGAAGCACGCTACGATGTTCTCGCCATTGGCAATGCCATTGTTGATGTAATTGCCGAGACCAATGAAGAATTTATCGAGCTTGAACAATTGACCAAGGGAGGCATGCAGTTGATCGACGCACAGCGCGCCGAACAGCTTTATGCCGCGATGGGACCTGCGCGTGAGATCAGTGGCGGTTCAGCGGCAAATACGCTCTCGGGCCTGTCGATGCTTGGACGGCAATGTGCCTTTATCGGGCAAGTCGCGGACGATCAATTGGGTCAGGTTTTCGCGCATGATATTCGCGCCACGGGCATTGATTTTGATGTGCCCGCCCGCGAAAATGACGTGCCGACCGCACGCTGCCTGATCCTTGTCACCCCCGATGCGCAGCGCACGATGAACACGTTTTTGGGCGCGTCACAATTTCTGGCCGCAAACCTGATCCAAAAAGAGCTGATCGAAAGCGCAGCAATTTTATATCTTGAAGGATATTTGTGGGATCCCGCCGAACCGCGCGCCGCGATGCGCGCCGCCATTGGACATGCTAAAGCGGCAGGACGCAAAGTCGCCTTCACACTGTCAGACGCCTTTGTCATCGACCGGCACCGCGACGATTTTCTGGCGCTGATCGCTGAAGGCATGATCGATATTTTATTCGCCAATGAAACCGAAATCTGCTCGCTGAACCAGAATGATGATTTTGAAGCGGCGGTTGCATTGACGGCGGCAAGCGTTCCTTTGCTGGTAGTGACGCAGGGCGAAAAGGGCGCGATTGCCGTGCAAGCTGGACGACGATTTGCAGTGAATGCCGAACCGGTAACGCGGTTGGTTGATACAACCGGCGCAGGCGATTTGTTTGCCGCAGGCTTCCTGTCTGGCTTTGCCGAGGGCCGCGAAATTGGCGCGTGCTTGACCATGGGCGCGATATGCGCCGCCGAGGTGATCTCGCATTATGGCGCTCGGCCAGAGGCGGATATTAAGGCGATGGTTGCCGAACGGTTCGTAGAGGTTTAATTTAGAGCCTATTTGGTTAAATTACTTGCATCAAATTGTCGACGCTTTCTTTTTCTTGCCCAATAACGCTCTGTCATCCGCGCCAAAACCGCGTGTCCAAATGATCCAGCCATAGACGCCCAAAATCGCCGGAATGCCAAGACTTAGCTCTGCCCATTCCGGCAGATATGTCGCGGCAACGCCCACAACCGTTGCGGCGGTAACTGCCCAAACCAACGGCCAACGCCAAATGCTGATCGGCGCGCCAAGTAATTTTTCCAGCAGCCGCGCCTTGATCGCCGACGAAACGGCCAATGCCAGCATCAACGCCAACGCGACCGCAGCGGCCTGAAACAAACCGCGAGAGCCTCCGGTTATGCCAATCCAATCAACCGCGTGGATCAAAATGACGCTAAACAAAACTTGCAAGCCCAACGTCGCAAGCGAGATCCATAAATTGCGCAGCCGCGCCATATAAATCAGCGCAGCCTCGCTGACCACCGCCGTTGCTGCTGCTACCTCCGCCGCCAGTAAGAACGCCAACGCGCCAGTGCCACCGACAAATTGCGGCCCCACCAATCCCATCACGCCCTCACCCGGAATGCCCAGAGCCAGCGCGATTCCCGCCTGTGCGGCGATAATCCAGAACCCGACCTGCCCCACTTGCCGGGCAATTTCGCCATATTGTTTCGTCTGCAAATTGCGGGTGATAACTGGTCCCAAAATCGGATCAAAGCTGGTTTTCAATTTTTGCGGTAAGCTGGCCACTTGCTGCGCCACGTAATAGATACCAACGACT